>CAVDFQ010000018.1:0-43183 GCA_963608065.1 bacterium | reverse complement strand
TTGCCGGTCGGGGCCGGCAATGACGGTTTCGTCACGCCCGACCTGATCGGGCGTCCTTTGCTGCCGCAGGAAAGAGATTGCCGGTCGGGGCCGGCAATGACGGTTTCGTCACGCCCGACCTGATCGGGCGTCCTTTGCTGCCGCAGGAAAGAGATTGCCGGTCGGGGCCGGCAATGACGGGGAGGTCGGGGCCGGCAATGACGGGAATAATTGAAAGTTTGTCCGGAAAAAATGCAGGCCTATCAGAAGCTGTCCGAGCGGGAGAGGACGCGGCCGCGGCGGTCGACGCGGAGTACCTTCGGGAGGACGGTGAGGTCGAAGCTGTCGAGGCACTCCCGCGCCATCTGGGGATAATCGCGCTGAAGAGCATCCATATCCACCATCAATATTCGGGTTCTGCGGCCCGAAGAGAGTACGGAATCGACCTTTCCCATCTGCACGCGGCAGCGTGTGCAGCTGCGGCTGTAGAAAAAGACGTAGCCGGGTGAGCCTCTGAATTTGCGCAGCGAAAAGACGCGGGCCTTCCCGGGGCTCCGGCCCTTGAGAAGGCGTGCCGAGACACTCACATCCGGGAGCCTCCCCCCTACCGGACAGCGGTCATAAAGAGCCTGAAGCATAGTGGCATAGGGCAGAAGCTTGATGGCAGCCTCGGTATCCAGTCCGCGCCCGATAATCTCTCCGTCCGGAGCCACGAGAAAAATGCGCGGAGTCTGCAGCACCCCGTAAAGCCTCTGAAAATCACTGGAAAGCTCCGGGTCCCAGAGATGATGGACGCTCACCCCGGGCGTTTCGAAGCCGTAATTGCTCTTTATGAACTCCTCCCATTCCGTACGGGAAGCCCCGGTATAGACGGCGAAGAAATCGAAGACATACTCACCCGAGCGGAGGAGCTGCTTGCTCAAGATGGTCTCCATCTTGCACTTCGAGCAGGAGGTGTCATAGAAAAAGAGCAGCGAGACCTTTCCGTCCCGAGGTGCCTGCTCCAGCCCTCCACCCATATTCTGAAGAGTCAGCTGCGGAGCAGTGCAGCCCAGAAGCGAACTGCGGTTGAAGTCCGCGAAAACCCCGGCATTCATAAAGTCCACATCGCTGAGCATCTTCACCCTGCCGCTCGCAAACCACTTGTCGAAAATATGTATCGCCACCGCCTCGTCACCCATCAGATGCGAAGTGATGTAGAAATCATATGCTTTCAGCGCAATCCTCTGACGCAGAAGCGAATCCTCGCAGGAGGATATCAGAAAGTCGCACTCGCCTTCCTTGACCCGCTCCACCTGCGGAGCGAGAGAGAGAAGGTATTCGGACAGCTTCGCGTCCAATGCCGCAAGTGCCGCGCTGTCAGGTCTGCGTGCCGGGGAAGCGCTGCTGCCGGCACCTGCCGCAAGCTGACCGCCGGAGACGCCACCTTCCGCCGCTGCTGCAAGCAGCGCGGTCGCGAGAATGCCTGCGAGGGCGGCGAAAAGAGCCTTGCGCGACATACAGCTTCTTATAATTCAGGAAGTTTCACACCTTCGGACATAAAGAGCGAAGTGTCGCCGTGATGCTGCAGAAGGTCGCGGACGGCAGAGGAGGAGATATGCGCGAATTCCTGGGCCGTCGGGATGATGATGGTCTCGATCTGCGGCGCGAGACGGCGGTTCGCATCGGCGATGGCACGCTCGTTCTCGAAATCGAGCATATTGCGCACACCGCGGACTATATGGTTGATCCCCAGCTGCCTGCAGATGTCCACGGTGAGGCAGTCATAGTGGATGACGCTCACGCCCTCCAGTCCCGAGACGGTCTGTCGGATGATGTCCAGACGCTGCTCCATATCAAAGAAGCCGCGCTTGTCCTGATTTATGCCGACGGCGACGACCACCTCGTCAAACATAGTCAGCGCACGCCTGAGTATGTTCAGATGCCCTGCGGTGAAAGGGTCGAAAGACCCTGGAAACAATGCTTTTCTGCTCATAGTAACTCTTGAAAAATAACTATGCAGTTTTTCATCCTTACCGAAAACTATAACTGCCAGTCAATAGGCTTTCTGCCTTGAGAGGCGAGGATGGAGTTCGTCTGCGAGAAATGCCTGCAGCCGAAGAAAGCGCCGCGGGCCAGAGGCGAAGGATGCGCAGCCTCCAGCACATAGTGCTTCGAAGTGTCGATGAGCGGACGCTTCGAGCGGGCGAAATTGCCCCAGAGCAGGAATACCACTCCCGTGCAATGTTCATTTATGCAGCGTATCACCGCGTCCGTGAACTCAGTCCAGCCGTAGGAGCTGTGCGAAGCGGCCTGAGAGGCGCGCACCGTGAGCACCGCGTTCAGCAGCAGCACGCCCTGACGCGCCCAAGGCTCCAGATTCGTGCGTCCGCTCATCCTGATGCCCAGGTCGCTCTCAATCTCCCTGAAAATGTTCTTCAGCGAAGGCGGAGGCGCGACTCCGTCAGGGACGGAAAAGGACAGCCCCATCGCCTGCCCGGGACCGTGATACGGGTCCTGACCGAGAATGACTACGCGGACTTCGTCCAATGGCGTAAGCTCGAACGCCCTGAATATCAAGCCTCCCGGAGGATAGATAGTCTGCCCCTCGCGCTTCTCCTGATGAAGCCTTCCGACAAGAGAGCGAAAGTACGGCTTGTCGAATTCTTCCCCCAGAGCAGCCTTCCAGCTTTCTTCCATCCTCACGTCCATAGCCCCGTCCTACCCGAATATGAAGGAGATCACGTCGTCGATGGTCTTCACGTAGTGGAAAGAGAGTCCCTTGACATAGATTTCCTTTATGTCTTCTATGTCCTTGCGGTTATCCTCGCAGATGACGATGGTGTCCACACCGGCCCGCTTGGCCGCCAGAATCTTCTCCTTGATGCCTCCCACAGGGAGCACCCGGCCGCGCAGAGTCATCTCGCCCGTCATCGCTATGCCGCTCTTTATGGACTGGCCGCGCAGGGCGGAGACCATCGAGCTGACCATAGTTATACCGGCCGAAGGGCCGTCCTTCGGCACGGCCCCTTCAGGCACGTGAACGTGTATGTCCTTGGCGTTGAACTCCTCGGAAGTCATCCCGGCGAGCTGAGGATGAGCCTTGATGTACTGGAAGGCTATGGTAGCGGACTCCTTCATCACGTCACCCAGATTTCCCGTCATAGTGAGGTTCCCCTTGCCGCCGCTGACGGAACTCTCCACGAAGAGGATCTCGCCTCCCATAGACGTCCACGCCAGACCGGTCACCACGCCCGGAGCTTCATTGCCCTTCTGTGAATCGTGATAATTGGTCGGAAGACCGAGATATTCTTTGAGGTTCTCCTTCTTTATGAGCTTGGGATAATCCTCGCCGAGGGCTATCTTCTTCGCGGTGACGCGGGCTATCTTCGCTATCTGCTTCTCGAGGCCGCGCACACCGGATTCGCGTGTGTATCTGTCGATTATGGCTTCGATGCAGGCCTTGTCTATCTTCAGGTCCTTCTTGCCCATTCCGTGCTCCTCGAGCTGCTTGGGGACGAGGAACTGGCGCGCTATCTCAACCTTCTCCTCGGCGAGGTATCCGGTCACGTTTATGAGCTCCATCCTGTCCAGAAGGGCGGACTGAATCGGAGAAGTGCTGTTAGCGGTGGTGATGAAGAGGACGTTGCTCAGGTCATAGTCCACATCCAGATAGTTGTCGTGGAAGGCCGCATTCTGCTCCGGGTCCAGAGCTTCGAGCAGAGCCGAAGACGGGTCGCCCTTGAATTCGGAGCTTATCTTGTCTATCTCGTCCAGAACGATTACGGGATTGGACGTTCCTGCACGGCAGATGCCGTTCAGGATACGTCCCGGAAGAGCTCCTATGTAGGTCTTGCGGTGGCCGCGGATTTCCGCCTCGTCGTGCATTCCGCCGAGGGCGATGCGCACGTACTTGCGTCCGAGCGCCTTGGCTATGGACTTGCCGAGGCTGGTTTTGCCCACTCCCGGAGGGCCGTAGAGGCAGAGGATCGGCGACTTCATATTACCCTTGAGCTTGAGCACCGCGAGGTACTCTATGATCCTTTCCTTGACCGTGTCGAGACCGTAATGGTCGTGGTCGAGCACCTTCTGGGCGTGCTTGAGGTCCAGATTGTCCTTTGACATCTCGCCCCAAGGCAGATCCACCATAAACTGGAGATAGTTATACTGGATGCTGTAGTCGGGGCTGCTCGGGTTATACTTCTCGAGCTTGGCGAGCTCCTTGTCGAAGATGGCGCGGACCTGCGCGGACCACTTCTTCGCGTCTGCCGCCTTGCGCAGCCGGTCGAAGTCCCCGGACTCGTCCATACCCAGCTCTTCCTGGATGGTACGGAGCTGATTATTAAGAAAATACTCGCGCTGCTGCTGGTCGATTTCGCCCTTCACCTTCTGGTTTATCTCCTGACGGAGACGGATGAACTGCAGCTCGGTCTCGAGGACGGCGAGCAGCTTCATCGCGCGGGTGTCGATCTCGTCATAGCGGAGCAGGTCCGCCTTGTCCGAGAACCTGTCCACATCCGTGGTGGTGGCGACGAAATTCACGAGGAAGTCCAGATTGTCTATGCCGCGCAGGGCGGATATGGCCTCCTTCGGAGTCGAGGAGGACAGACGGAGTATCGTGGAAGCCTTTTCCTTTATGGACTCCATCACCAGACGGGTGTTCGTGCCGTCCTGCGAAGAGGAGATGTCCTCCAGATAGTGGACATTTCCTATTATATAAGGGTCGTAGGAGACTATCGCGTCGAGTTGGAAACGGCGGAAGCCCTGGACGATGGCCGTGATGGTGCTGTCGGGCATTTCGAGGACCTTTATCACCCTGACCACGGTGCCGTAAGGGCTCAGGTCCTCAGCCTTCGGATCCTCCACGTTCACATCCAGCTGGGGCACCGCTCCGATGCAGAGATTGTTTTTCTCCGCATCCCGGATTATGCGTATGGACTTCTCCCTGCCGATGGTGACGGGGAACACTATGCCCGGAAAAATCACCGCGTTGCGCAGTGTCAGTATGGGCAGGCGCTCCGGGAGCTGGGACTCGTCGAGCTTGATGGGGCCTTCACCCTGAAGGACCGGTATGATGTTGACTTCTGCGCCTCTGGGGGCGAGAATGTCATCGTGAAGCAAATCTTTCAACATATATAAGTAGCCGAAACCTTTGCGACTGACAACTTGTCAGCCGTAGAAGGGTTTTCTGTGCGTCTGCAAATATAGTCAATCTCCGTGCCATCGGAAAGGTGCAGGGGCTTTTTCGCGAAAAAGGCAAAAAAAATAAAAGTATGATTTTGATTATTAGAAAAATAAGTCTATTTTTGCACTCCATTTCCGATACATATCAGGATTTGCGAAGACATTATACATAAAGACAATACATTATGACAAAGGCAGAAATCGTTAACGAAGTCGCAAAGGCGACAGGCGTTGAAAAGACCACAGTACAGGCTATCGTCGAGGGTTTCATGGAGAGCGTAAAGGGTTCCCTTTCGAAGGGCGAGCCTGTCTATCTCCGCGGATTCGGCAGCTTCATCATCAAGCACAGGGCTCAGAAGGCCGCCAGGAACATCACCAAGAAGACCACTATGACCATCCCGGCCCACGACATCCCTGCATTCAAGCCTGCAAAGGTTTTCGTAGCATCCGTTAAGGACGAGAAATAATCTTAATCTTTTTATATTATGCCGAACGGAAAAAAACATAAAAGGCATAAAATGGCGACTCACAAGCGTAAGAAGCGCTTGCGTAAGAATAGACACAAGAAGAAGTAAAAATTCTTCTCTTGGTCTGCCATTTTAGCAGTCTGCTGAAGAAAAGGGTCTGACCAGATAGTCGGCCCCTTTTGTTTTTCTGCTCGTTCCGAAATGAATCACTGATGGAATCTGAGAAAACAACTGAAAAAGATCTCATTGTCGATGTCTCGGCATCGGAAGTTCACATCGCCCTGATGGAAAACCACAGGCTGATAGAACTTAACAAGGAGTCCTGCAAAGGTCACAGTTATTCGGTAGGTGATGTCTATCTGGGAAGAGTCAAGAAGCTGCTTCCTGCGCTTAACGCAGCGTTCGTCGACATCGGCGACAGCAAGGAAGCCTTCGTCCATTATCTGGATCTGGGTCTGTATTTCAACGCGTTCGATGAGTTCGTGAAAGGCAGCAACCCGGGCAGAAACCAGAAGGACCTCTATTCCGGCATCAAGATCGGACAGCCTCTCCCCAAGGACGGACGTATCGAGAACGTCCTGAAGGTCGGCCAGATGATAGTGGTGCAGATAGTCAAAGAACCGATTTCTACAAAGGGCTCCAGACTCTCCGCAGAAATTTCATTGGCAGGACGAAACATTGTACTGCTTCCTTTCGCACAGAAAGTGAGCATATCCCAGAAAATCTCTTCGAAAGAGGAGAAAAAGAGGCTTGAAACTCTGGTAAAGAGCATACTCCCGCCGAATTACGGAGCCATCATCCGTACAGCGGCCGAAGGCAAGAACGCAGCGGTCCTCATCGGAGAACTCCGTTCATCCATCGAGAAATGGGAAAGCTCCTGGAAGAAGATAGCCTCCGGCAAGGGAGTCCAGCTGCTCTTCACGGAATACAGCAAAACCACCGTGATCCTCCGCGACCTGCTGAACGAGACGTTCAGCAACGTCTATGTGAATGACGAGAAGGTCTTTGAGGAGACAAAGAAGTATATCTCGCTGATCTCGCCGGATCAGGAGAAGATAGTGAAACTCTATACGGGGAAGGACCCGATATTCGATCATTTCGAGGTCAACCGTCAGATAAAGAGTTCTTTCGGCAAGGTGGTGCCGATCCGCCAGGGAGCATATCTCGTCATCGAGACTACCGAGGCGCTGAACGTCATCGACGTAAACAGCGGCATCCGTGCGAAGACCACGGACCAGGAGGAGAACACCTTCGAGGTAAACTGTTATGCCGCAGAGGAAATCGCCCGCCAGCTCAGACTCCGCGATATGGGCGGAATCGTGATTGTGGACTTTATCGATATGGATTCGGTGGAGCACCGCAACGCCCTTTTCAAGAAGATGCAGGAGCTGATGGCAGACGACAGGGCCAAGCACAACGTGCTGCCGCTCACCAAGTTCGGACTGATGCAGCTCACACGCCAGAGGATACGTCCGGTGACCACCATAAACACCACGGAGACCTGTCCGGTCTGCCACGGCACGGGAAAGATCTCCTCCTCGCTCGTCATCGACGAGGATATCGAGAGGAAGATCGCCGACTATGTGGAGGATAAGGGCATCAGGGTGTTCACCGTCAAGGTAAGCCCTATTCTGGGGGCATATCTCAGCCGGGGATTCAACTCCTTCGTGAGAAAGTGGAAGAGAAAGTACAAGTGTAAAATCCAGCTTGTCGAAGACAGCGGATTTACTGTTCTGCAGAACGAAATTTACGATGAAAAGGGAGGCAAGCTGGTATAGCTTGCCTCCCTTTTTTGCTGAGTGAGGAGTAAAGTAGAGCGGAAGTTCCGGTGTTTTTTGGGGGGAATTACTTAATTTTGTGTTGTGAACAGAAATGACGATTTCTCAAGGCTTGAACTCAGACTCGGCAACTGCCGCGTAAACTACCGCTACTACCGTTCGCGTCTGGAAGCGTCCACCGGACTTCTGGTTCTGGTGAAGGCAAACGCGTACGGCCACGGCGCTGTGGAGTTCGCCGCTATGATGCAGTCCTGCGGGGCTGACTATCTGGCGGTCGCGCTGCCCGTGGAGGGGATCGAGCTGCGCAAGGCCGGTATCACCCTGCCCATACTCGTGCTGACTGCCGGGGTGGACTTCCCGGGAGAGATGATAGACTGCCGGCTCGAACCCGGGATCCCTAACCTCTACACTCTCCGTGCGTTCTGCGAGATGCTGGAAAGCAGGGGGATCAAAAACTACCCCATCCACATAAAGCTGGATACCGGGATGCACAGACTCGGCTTTATGCCGGGCGAGATCGGAGAGCTGCTTGAGTTCCTGAGAGGAAGGGAGTGCGTGAGAGTGGCGTCGCTGTATTCGCATCTTGCGGCCGCAGAAGATCCTGCACAGGATGATTTCACCCTCGGGCAGATCGCGGCCTTCCGGACAGGGGCGGACCGCATCAGCGGGGGCCTCGGCTATAAGCCGATGTATCATATACTGAATTCGGCCGGTATAGAGCGCTTCCCTCAGTACCAGTTCGATATGGTGCGTCTGGGCATAGGCATCTACGGCATAGGCGCAAGTGCGCAGACTCCCCTGCTGCCCGTAGCCTCACTTAAGGTGAAAGTGCTGCAGGTGAAGACCCTGTCCCCGGAAGACGGGACTGTGGGGTATTCGCGCAAGGGGGTGATACCCGGGCCGGGGACCGAGATAGCCACCATTCCGGTCGGCTATGCTGACGGCATAGACAGACATCTGGGCTGCGGAAGGGCCAGTTTCTCGGTAAACGGGCACAGAGTGCCCACGATAGGGAACATCTGTATGGATATGTGTATGCTGGATGTGACCGGTGCGGGGGTGAAGGCCGGAGACACCGTGACCATCTTCGGAGATGACCCGAGCGTGAACGAGCTGGCGGAGATTCTCGGCACCATTCCTTACGAGGTGCTCGCCTCCATCCCCCGCAGAATCGAGAGAGTCGTGCTCCGGTAGGCAGGAGAAAGAGAGGAAAGCTGTCGCCTTTTCGGAGTTTCGGAGTTTCAGAGTTTCAGAGTTTCTGTATTTCTGTCTTTCCTGACTTCCTGACTTTCTATCTTTCCTGTCTTCCAGTCTTTCCTGACTGCTTCTTATCTTCTGGAGTTCGCCATCCCTATGTAATACAGCAGAGTGGCAAGTGAGCCGATGGCTGCGATGATGTAGGTGTAGGCGGCCCATTTGAGCGCGTCCCTGGCCATAGGCGTGGTGGTCACATCAGTGATGCGGGTTCCGGAGAGCCAGGCCACTGCGCGCTGGCTTGCGTTTATCTCGACAGGCAGTGTGACGAGGCTGAAGAAGGTGGTCATCGCGAAGAGGGCGATGCCGAGCCAGAGGAGCGACGGGGTCACATTTATGAGAAGAACCCCAAGCAGCAGCACCCACTGGACGGTGTTGTTCGCGAAAGTCACCACCGGCACGAGGGCGGAACGCAGGCGGAGCGGAGCATAGCCCTGCGCATGCTGCAGGGCGTGGCCGCACTCGTGTGCGGCCACCGCCGCGGCGGCGATGCTCCGCCCGCTGAATACCTCCTCGCTGAGGTTCACTATCTTCGTCTGAGGGTTGTAATGGTCAGTGAGGGTGCCCGAAACGGAAGCCACTTTGACATCATATATTCCATTGTCCCTGAGCATCTTCTGCGCTACTTCGGCACCTGTCATCCCTCCGTTCATCGGGACTTTCGAGTATCTGTTGAATCTGCTCTGAAGCGTGGCCTGCACGATGTAGCTGACCAGCATCACAAGTATAACTATAATCCAAATCATATCTTTTCTTTTTTGTTGTCAAATTTGTTGTCAAACTCATACTTACTATCAAATAGTGCGCCTGCGGCCCTTCAGCACCAGGTCCGAAAGAAGATTCAGCAGAAGAAGCAGAAACGCGAAGGTGGAAATCCGCCCGCAGATGTCCCCGTGGCGCACGAAATAAGTCTGCCGCGAATTCAGGTTGACAGTCCCGGAGAGAGTGGCGCTCTCCCACCAGGGACCCCGCTCGAGCACTTCGCCCCTCTGATCGATGAAAGCTGAGATGCCGGTATTGCCGCAGCGGGCTATGTCCCTGCGCAGCTCTATGGCCCGAAGACGCGAATAGGAGAAATGCTGCCGGTATCCCGGCGTGTTCCCCCACCAGGCATCGTTCGTTATGACCGTCATAAGCTGGGCCCCCTTGCGCACATAGCCGGTGCAGAACTCACCGTATATGGACTCGTAACATACCGCGCAGCCGACAGGGACCCCTCCCGGATGCAGCAGCGAAATCTCCTCCTGCCCCGTGCAGTGCCCTATCGGAGCACCCAATTTTCTGGCCAGAGGGCCGATAATCCCGGGATAGGGAGTCATCTCCACTCCGACCACAAGCTTGCTTTTGTGATATATCTCAGTGCTTCCGGACCCGTCCACGCAGAGAGCGGAATTGTGCGACTCGTACCAGGTCTTGCCGTCGCGAAGAGGCCTCGCATTGGCCGACGGAGCGGCCTGAGAGGTGAAATATTCATAAGTGGAAGCTCCGAAGATTATGGATGAGGCGGGGACGGAGGCTGAAAAGGAATTCAGGCGCTGCCAGGTCGGGCTGCTCTCGTACTCGCCGCAGGTAATGTCGTCGCAGAAGGTCTCCGGGGCGAGAAGCAGCAGATGGCGGGAGGAGTCGCCGCGCTCCTCTCCGAGCGCGGGTCTTAAGAGCGAGAGCAGTATCGCGGTCTGCTGTTTCTGGCTTAGTGTCTGAAACTTCTGATAGGGGTCGAAGTTCGGCTGGGCGATCAGCACATCCATCTTCCCCTCGCTGACCTCTTCATAGTTATGATAAATCGAGAGCGAGGATATGGCCGGGACTGCGAAAACGGCCGCCAGAGACACTGCGAGGGCGTCCTTGCCCCAGCGGGTGAAACCCTGCCAGCGGCGGTCACGCAGAGCGGAGATCATAGCGAAAAGCGCGAGGTTGCACGCCCAGATCCAGAGCGAGCCACCGAGCGTACCGGTGTATTCGTACCACTGTATGAGACGGGTGGAGCGGGCGAAAGCATTGCCCAGCACCAGCCACGGCCAGGAAATCTGAGCGGAGAAATAAACCCTCTCCCACGCTGTCCACATCAGCGCCAGAAAGATATAGGGCAGCGCTCCCCTCTGATGCTTTCGACTGAGCCGGAAAAGACCGAATATCAGCGACATCTGCAGCGCGTTCGCGAGGACCGCGAAAACCCCTCCCCCTACGGTGGCGTTGCAGACCCAGAACGTGGTGAGCGCGTTCCACAGCACGAAGGCCGAGTAGTGCCACAGCCAGAAGTGCCTGACTCCGTTCTCGCGCGCGAGCTTCTCCATCCACAGCAGGGGGAGCAGGCCGACGAGAGCGAGAAAACCCGTATGCGGCACAAGCCAGGGCAGACCCATAAGGGTCCCGAACAGGAGTTCCAGGACCAGAAACGTATTTCGCACTTTCACGCTCATAAGTAACACTTCGCAGACGCGAAGGTAGTGAAAAATCAAAACATCTTCGTACTTTTGTGGCATATTGCTCAGAACTCGATATATGTCAAAGACGGAAAAGAATACGGACAAGGAAAAGAGCGTGCTCAGATGGGCCGCCTCGAACCTTCTCGGAGCGGCGGCGTTCTTTTTGGGCCTCAGCATAGTGGCATCACTGGTGCTGGGAGTGTTCACGCGCCACGGGAAGGAGATAGAAGTACCTGATATGACTAATCTTACGGTAGAGCAGGCCGCCGGGATGGCAGCCGGATGCGGGATCCGCACTGAAGTCACCGACTCGGTCTATGTGCGCAGAATGGCGAAGGGCGCAGTGTACAGACAGAACCCGGAGGCCGGCTCCAAGGTAAAGAAAGGCCGCCGAATAATGCTCACCATCAATGCCGTAAACGCGAAGAAAGTCAGTATGCCGGATCTCGCCGGCCTGTCGATGCGTCAGGCCCGCGCCGAGCTCTCCTCGAAGGGCCTCAACCTCAGCAACCTCATATACGTGGACGACATCGCCACGAACAATGTCCTGAAGCAGCTCTACCGCAACCGCGAGATCCCCGCCGGGACAGAAATCGAGAGCGGCTCGGACATCAGCCTCGTGGTGGGCCTCAACCCCGAAAACAACCAGACCTTCGTACCTGACGTGGTCGGACTGCGTTACACGCGAGCCGTGGACGCCCTGCACGACAACTCCCTGAACATCGGAAGACTCGTCTTCGACAAGAACGTCCGGACCTACAGCGACTCGCTTAATGCGGTGGTCAGCAGCCAGTCGCCAGGAGTCTCCGAATTCCCGATTCTGATGGGTTCCGAAGTGGCCCTGCGCCTGTCCCTGAGCGAAGAGCAATAAGCTATGGAGTTACAAGACAGCGAGTTCGGAAGATTCATCGATGAGCCTATCTCCGACAGCCGGATAGCGGACGAGGAGAAAGCGGACGAGACGCTCACGGACGAGACTCTCTCAGACGAGGAGCAGGAGATGTTCGAGCATTTCCGCCTGAACGTCGACAAAGGACAGACTCCGATAAGAATAGACAAGTATATGGCTGCTCACCTCGAGGATACCTCGAGGCATCGCATCCAATGCGCGATCCGCCAGCAGTACGTCCGCGTGAACGGCAAGGTGGCCAAGGCCAATCTCATAGTCCGTCCGGAAGACGTAATCCGCTTCGTAATGCCTTACCGCCGGCGCGGTATGGAAATCCTGCCGCAGGACATCCCGCTGGACATAGTCTATGAGGACGAGGACCTTCTGGTGGTGAACAAGGCCGCCGGGATGGTCGTGCATCCGGGACACGGGCATTTCGAGGGCACGCTCATAAACGCGCTTTCATACCATCTGGGCATCTCCCAGGGCCCGGAAGCTGAGGACGAAAGGATGGGCATACTTGTGCACCGCATAGACAAGGACACCTCCGGGCTGCTGGTGGTAGCGAAAAACGACAACTCCCAGCTCCATCTCGCACGACAGTTCTTCGAGCACAGCATCGAGCGGCTCTACACCGCAGTCGTATGGGGAAACATAACGGAAGACGAGGGTACGATAGACGCAAACATCGGTAGGGACCCGAATGACCGCCTGCGCTTCCGCGTCTATAACGATCCCGAGAAAGGCAAGCGTGCGGTCACGCATTACAGGGTCATCGAGCGTTTCGGCTTCGTGACTCTCGTGGAGTGCCGCCTCGAAACAGGACGCACGCATCAGATCCGCGTGCATATGTCCTCCATCGGGCATCCGCTCTTCAATGACGAGCGCTACGGAGGAAGCGAAATCCGCAAGGGAACCATCTACGCAAAATACCGACAGTTCATCGAGAACTGCTTCAAACTCTGCCCCCGCCAGGCCCTGCACGCCGGTGTGCTCGGCTTCGTGCATCCGAGGACCGGCAAGCCGGTGCACTTCGAGGCCCCGCTCCCCGGCGATATGGCAGCGCTTCTCGACAAGTGGCGCCGCTATTGCGACAGCGGGAAGCGACCGGAAGAAGATGCTGATGAGGAATGAAGAATGAAGAATGAAGAATGAAGAATGAAGAATGAGGGTGGACGGCCTGAGCGCCGCCCACCCTCACGGATCATTACATTACCTTATCTTTTTTTTCGGTGACGTGTAAAGTCACCATTTCATTTTTTTTCGTTCCTCAGAACCGGCGGCCGCCGCCCATCGGAGGGCCTCCCATTCCGCCAGGTCGTCCTCCCGGACCCATACCGGGGCCAATACCTCCCGGACCGCCGCGGCGGCCTCCTCCTCCGAAGGTGCCGAAGCGCCAGGTGAAGGAGAGCATCACGTAACGTCCCACAGTGTTGCTCAGGGACTCCGAGTGGTAGTTAGCAGTGTCGCTCACGTTAAGGCTGCGCGTCTGCCCCAGAATGTCATAGATATTCAGGGCTATGGTGGCCTGACGGCGGAAGACGAGCTTGGAAATCTCCGCGTTCACGATGGTCTCCGAAGGCATTTCTGTGGAGTATCCCCTATACCATCTGTAATCCACGTCCGAACGGAAGGTCATCCCCGGGAGATTCCAGTTCCAGATTATGGAAGCGTCAGCGGTATTGCGCCAGGTTTTGATGTTCTGGTCGGAATAGATGGTGTAGTCGGTGTCGGTGTATCTTACGGAACCTCCGGCGCGGATCTCGAGAGCATCCGTGCGATAGGTGAGATGAAGGCGCTCTGTGACGCTGAGGCTTCTGGTATCGTTCCTCAGGAAGTCTTTCGAGTTGTCTATGTCGCTGTAGTCCTTTCTGAAGGCGACATAGTCGAAATCATTGTCGTGATAGTACTTGTCCGTCTCGATATTGTTCCCCACATAGGAGGAGGAGCTGTTCAGGCTGAAGCGGGTCATATTAGAGATGAGGACGCACTGCTTGTAGATCGGCATATTCCCGAACATAAAGAAGCTGAAATTGCCGGAGGAAGGGCCGTTCACCGGCATAGTGAAGGTCATACCGTCATCCCTGCCGGTCCAGGTGGAGTTCACGATAGGGTCCTGTACGAAGCCTCCGTTCAGACGTACGCTCAGAGAGGTGTAGTTCTTCGGGTTCCCGTACTGGAACTCTCCTCCGAAATTGTGGGAGAAGTACGGAAGGAGATAAGGGTTTCCGAGGGACTGGTTTATAGGGTTGGAATTGTCCAGTACCGGTACAAGCTGGGTGACGGACGGCTGGCTCGTGGAGCCGCGGTAGCGAAAGCGGGCCTCCGTATAGTCGTTAGGCTCATAGAAGAACATAGCCTGAGGAGACCAGTTCAGCACCGAATAGGTGGTGTCTATGGTGTAGGCCGCCCGCTCGGTGTAATTGCTGACCCTTGTAGGGTTAAGGCTTACGCCGATCTGGGCCAGAATCTTCTCTCTGCGGAACATAAGGTTCGCTCCTATCTCCTGACGGATGCTGGTGTTCGTGATGGAGTTCGAGTATGCGGTATTCAGGGTGCGGGCGCCGTCCGCATATCTGTCGTGAGTGTCGACGCTGAAACCGTCATCATCTAGGGCGATGTCGTAAGCGGTCTTCTCGGAATTCGAGCGGCTCCAGTTATAGGAGTAATTGGCCTCGGCGTAGAAGTCGTTCCCGAGAGGCTCGGTGAACACGGCGCGGCCCTGAATGCTGGAACTGCGGCTGTACTGGTCTGTGTGCTGGTTTATGATCGAGTCCTGCGGGGCTCCGCCTATGTAGCTTCGCGTGAGCGACTGGGTGAGTCCGTCAGTTTCGTTGTTCGAGAAGCGGAAGTTCGTGAAGAGGACGAGGGTACGTCCCGGGATGCCGAGTCTCTGCCTGTACATGAGGCGGCCGGAGGCCTGGATGTTGCGGTTGTCGCCGGAGTTGTAGCTGAAACCGTCATTGGTGTCCGTTATGTTGCCGCTGCGGTCGTCAGTGTCCGTGTCGAACTCTTCGAGGGTGTTGTAGCTGCCCATACCGTAGTTTACCTGAGGCTCGAAGATGATGGAATTGTTCTCGCTGAATTTGTGTTCGAGACGCATACCGAAACGGTAGCCGTCCGAGGTGGACGTGGACACGTTCTTCGTATCCGATATCTGGGTATAGCCGTCATAGTAGGTCTCCCTGTATGACTGCTTGTCAGTATCGTTGCGGGTCCCGCTGTAGGCCAGGTCGCTGACCAGCTCCATCCTGTCGTCCAGAAGGTCGAAACCGGCGTGGCCTCCGAGCAGATAGGAAGTGGTGACTCCGCCGCTGCCGGCGCGCATTCCGCCGCCCATTCCTCGCATCATATTGCCCGCAAAGTCGCCGAAACCGAGACGGTTTCCGTTATTCGCGTTGCCGATGACGCTGAACTGCTTGCCTTCGGAGAAGTTGCCGAGGAAGATGTTCGAGGTGAAGCGGGTGTCGTTGTAAGGCTTGAACTGCGAGGAAGAGCTCTCCTGAACCGGGACATCGTGGCCGATGCCGGCGCGGATGTTGCCCATAAGCCCGTTCATCATACCCTGCTGTATGGAAAGGTCCAGAACCGTCTCTTCCTGACCGTCATCGATGCCTGTGAACTCGGCCTGGTCTGACTTTTTCTTCACGACCTTCACCTTCTCGATGATCTTCGCGGGAAGGTTCTTCGAGGCGAGGGCCGGGTCGTCCATAAAATAGGTCTTGCCGTCGATGTATATCTTCTCTATGGTCTTTCCGTTGGCGGTTATGGTGCCGTCGGAGTCCACCTCCACTCCCGGAAGTTTCTTGAGCAGGTCCTCCAGAACGTCATTCTCGGTAGTCCTGAATGAAGTGGCGTTATACTCTATGGTGTCTTTCTTTATGACTACGGGATTGCCGAGGGCGGAGACGCTGGCGGCATCCAGCAGTTTCGTGTCAGGCTTCATCCTGAGCTGACCGAGGTCCAGGTCGCGGCCCTTGATTTCGATTTCCTTCTCCACGGGTATGAGGCCCATCAGTTCAGCCTTGAAGGTATATGTCCCGTTCTTGAGGCCGGAAAGGGTTGCGGAGCCCTTTTCGTTCGTGAGGGCGTATTTGTAAGGTGTGGTCGAATTCTTGACGCTGACTGAGACTGTGGCGAAGCCCACAGGCTCGCCGGAAGCGTCATCGATAAGGGTTACGGTAACGTCACTCTGTGCCTTCTGGGCTGCCAGAGGCAGGAAGGCGAACAGCAACAGGATTACGGCGGACAGGCGCACGAGAGACTTGTTCATATTGCTCCATTAAAAAACACGGACATTAGACAAAGCCCCGTGGTCAGGGTTTAATAAAGTTTTTAAATAATTACGAAATTGGACGAAGTCCGCAGGAAGGGAGATTGGACGAAGTCCGCGGGAGAAGTCACTTCACTCTGTCGGGGTTCGCCTCGACGAACTTGGCCCAGGAGCCGGAGGAATGCTCGCGCGAAAGCGGGTTCGAGAGCTGATAGTGGTGGCAGAGCGCGATGGCGAGCGCATCCGTGGCATCGAGATGCTGAGGCTCGAGCGTGACGCCCAGAGTCTTGCCGACCATCACCTCGACCTGCTCCTTCGAAGCGTTGCCGTTGCCGCAGATGGCTATCTTGGCCTTGCGCGGAGCGTATTCCGTGACGGGGATGCCCGCCCTTATGGCTGCGATGATGGCCGCTCCCTGGGCACGGCCGAGTTTGAGGATGACCTGGGCGTTCTTCCCGTAGAAGGGGGACTCGACGGCGAGGTCGGTAGGAGAATAGGTCGCGATGAGTTCCTCCACGCCCGCGTTTATGTTTGCGAGCTTCTCGAAAGGGTCCTTTATTCTGCGCAGGTCGAAGACTCCCATCGTGACATAGTGCGGCCGGCCGGAATCAACGGAAATGATCCCGTAACCGAGAATGTTGGTTCCGGGATCTATTCCCAATATGATTCTGTTTTCTGTCAAGCCGGGTCTCAGTCGATCTTGTCGAAGCCGGTGTATGGACGGAGGACCTCAGGTATGATGATGCCGTCCGGGGTCTGGTTGTCCTCGAGAAGGGCCGCCACGACGCGCGGGAGTGCGAGGGAACTGCCGTTCAGAGTGTGGCAGAGCTGCGTCTTGCCGTTTTCGTCGCGGTAGCGCAGGTGGAGACGGTTCGCCTGGTAGGACTCGAAGTTCGAGACAGAGGAAATCTCCAGCCAGCGCTGCTGCGCGGCGCTCCAGAGCTCGAAGTCGTAGGTGATGGCGGAGGTGAAGCTCATATCGCCGCCGCAGAGGCGGAGGATATGGTACTTGAGACCCAGTTTGTTCACTATGCCCTCCACGTGCGCGATCATCTCGTCCAGAGCGGCATAGCTGTTCTCAGGCTTCTCGACGCGGACGATTTCGACCTTGTCGAACTGGTGCAGACGGTTCAGACCGCGCACGTCCTTGCCGTAGGAGCCGGCTTCGCGGCGGAAGCAAGGAGTGTAGGCCGTAAGTTTCTGAGGGATCTCGTTATCCTGCAGAATGACGTCGCGGAAGATGTTCGTTACTGGGACTTCGGCGGTAGGGACCATATAGAAGTCGTCCAGGTTCGCGTGGTACATCTGGGCTTCCTTGTCAGGGAGCTGGCCGGTGCCGAAGCCGGAGGCTGCGTTCACCATCACAGGAGGCTCCACTTCCTTGTAGCCGGCTGCCGTGTTGCAGTCCAGGAAGAAGTTGATGAGTGCTCTCTGGAGCTTCGCGCCCTTGCCCTTATAGACAGGGAAGCCGGCGCCTGTGATCTTCACGCCCAGGTCGAAGTCGATGATGTCGTATTTCTTGCAGAGTTCCCAGTGAGGAAGCGCGTCCTGAGGAAGATGCACATCCGGGCCGCCCTCCTTCACTATGAGGTTGTCGGCGGCGTTTACGCCTTCCGGAACCATTTCGCAAGGCATATTCGGCATAAGGACTATCTGCTCGTTCATCTCCTTTTCGGACGCGTCGCGGGCGGCGAGCAGTTCGCTGCTGCGGGCCTTGAGGGCCGCGACCTCTTCCTTGGCCTTCTCGGCGGCCTCCTTGAGGCCCTGCTTCATCAGAGAACCTATTTCTGCGGCCTTCTGCTTCTGAGAGGCGAGGAGCGCATCGCTTTCAGTCTGGAGGGCACGGCGGCGGGCGTCGAGCTCAAGCACTTTCTCCACTACAGGACGCGCGTCGAAGTGCTTTTTCGCAAGGGAGCGGATGACGAGTTCCGGGTCATCGCGCAAAATCTTAAGTGTCAACATATTATGCTGTATTTTAACTTCGCTTGAATATAACGAGAGGGCCTGCACTTACTCGAAGTGAAGCCCTCTCCCAACTGACGCATTAAATCCTTCGAGCTAGTTCTCAAACGGAACTACCGACACGTATGATTTATCTGCTTTTTTCTTGGTGAACTTTACGGTACCGTCTACCAGAGCATAAAGAGTGTGGTCTTTGCCCATACCCACGTTCACGGAAGGATTGTGCACGGTACCTCTCTGACGTACGATGATGTTGCCGGCTTTAACGACTTCGCCGCCGAATTTCTTGAGGCCCAGACGTTTGCTGTGGGACTCACGACCGTTCTTAGAACTTGATTGACCTTTCTTGTGTGCCATAATGAATTCCTTTAAGCGATTTCGTTAATCCTGATCTTGGTGAGTTTCTGACGGTGGCCGTTGCATTTCTGGAAGCCCTTGCGGCGGATCTTCTTGAATACGAGAACCTTGTCAGCCTTGGCGTCATCATCGAGGACGGTGGCTTTCACCACTGCGCCTTCTACATAAGGAGCGCCGACCTTGATGTCCTTACCGTTCTCGATAAGCAGCACCTTGTCGAACTCCACGTCAGCACCGTTTGCCGCCGCGAGGCGGTTAACGAAGATTTCATTGCCAGCTTCCACTTTGAACTGCTGGCCTGCAATGTCAACGATTGCGTACATAAACAAAACTTAGATAAGTTTCAACCGTAAGCGTCCGCTCCTTGCGGCGGCTCTTCACTTGCTCAGCGGTCATAAAATCAGCCTGCAAATATAGGCATATTTTTCGTTCGCGCAAAGTTTTTTGCGCTGATGACGGATAACTGTGCGCGAGGGGTTACGCTGTGGCGGTGTCCGGGTCCACCAGACACTCGTCCAGGGACTTGCGGATGGCATCTCTGTCGAGGTGCTGACCGATGAAGACTATTTTCTGCATACGGTCCCCGTAGTACGGGTCCCAATCCCGGGCGAGCATAGGGTCTGTCTCGAGCTGCCGCATAAGCTGCTCCTTCGGCATAGCGCCGTACCACAGGCCGGCATTGCGCAGGGAAACCTGCTTGCCCGCCTGCTCGAACACATAGCAGGTGTCGAACTGGTCCTGGAAGTAGCAGAGGCCCTTCGCACGGATGACGCCCTCAGGCCACCGCTTGGCGACGAACCAGTCGAAACGGTTGATGTCCAGAGCTTTGCGAGCGCAGTACACATAGGTCCCTATGCCGTACTCCTCCACTTCCCCACCCTCGTGGTGATGATGGTGGTGGTGGCCGTGCTCGTTTTCGTGGTCCTCGTCGTGTTCCTCGTCGTGATCATCTTCGTGGTCATCATCCTCGTCGTGATGCCCCTCGACTTCCCGGATCCAGGTAGCAGAAGTCACCACGCTCTCGAAATCGAAAAGGCGGGTGTTCAGCAGGCTGCCCAGGTCCACATCGCCCCAGTCGCACTCGATGATTTCCGCCTTGGGCTGGAGCTCGCGCACTATCGCACGCACGCGGCCGAGTTCCTCGGGCGTGACCTCGGAAGCCTTGTTCAGCAGAATCTTGTTGCAGAATTCTATCTGCTGTATGACGAGATTCTCTATATCGTCCTCATCTATGTCCTTGCGCTTGAGGTCCAGACCGCAGCCGAACTCGCTCTGCATCCTGAGCGCATCCACGACCGTCACTATGCAGTCAAGTACGGGGATGCCGTGCTCCGTGTAGCGCGGATCGAGCGAGGGGATGGAGCAGATGGTCTGCGCGATGGGTTCCGGCTCGCATATGCCGCTGGCCTCGATGACTATGTAGTCGAACTTGTCCGCAGCGACTATGTCGCTCAGCTGCTGTACGAGGTCCATCTTCAGGGTGCAGCAGATGCAGCCGTTCTGCAGAGCGACGAGGCTGTCGTCCGAGGTGCCTACCACACCTCCCTTCTGTATGAGGTCAGCATCGATGTTCACCTCACCTATGTCATTAACTATCACCGCGAAGCGTATGCCTTTACGGTTCGAGAGGATACGATTGACCAATGTGGTCTTGCCGCTGCCCAGATAACCCGTGAGCAGGAGAACCGGAATTTGCTTTTTACTCATATTTCAAGCGCCGCCGGGGACTTGCCCCCGCAGCGCGGCGCAAAAATACTAATTATTCAGGAAAGAGTACCGTTATCCGCACTTTTCGATGTGTAGAGGGGCGAGAGATTGCCGGTCAGGCCGGCAATGACGTGGAAGTCAAGCCGGCAATGACGGTTTTTCGTCACGCCGGCAATGACGGTTTTTCGTCACGCCCGACGTGATCGGGCGTCTTTTGCTGCCGCAGGGAAGAGATTGCCGGTCAGGGCCGACCAACATAGCGTTTTTTTCTTATTTTTGCAGGTTGAGTGACTCAGTAAGGACGGAATACTACCTTCTGAAGAGTGACTTGACACATCGCTTGGAAACCATAAAAACCGACCGCATTATGAAAAAGACACTTATTCTCGCTCTCTCTGTCCTGGCGGCCTGTGCGCCGAAGGAGCAGTATTACGAAAAACATCTGGTGTTCCCCGAGGGCAGCACCATAGAAGAAAAGGTGGAGATGGCCTCAAGGCTTGTCCCTACCGAAAGCCAGCTGCAATGGCAGGGGCTCGAAATGACCGCCTTCCTCCATTTCGGAATGAACACCTTCACCGGAGCGGAATGGGGCAGCGGACAGGAAGACCCCGCACTCTTCAATCCTACCGACTTCGATGCCGAGCAGTGGATCCGCACTCTCAGCCGGACAGGCTTCAAGATGGTCATACTCACCGCGAAACATCACGACGGATTCTGCCTCTGGCCGACCGCGACCACCACACACTCCGTAGCCTCGTCGCTCTGGAAAGACGGAAAGGGAGACATAGTGAAGGAAGTGCGCGACGCCTGCGAAAAGTACGGAATGAAATTCGGAGTCTATCTCTCTCCCTGGGACCGTCACGCACCCTGCTACGGAGACTCCCCCGAGTACAACAGATATTTCATAGCCCAGCTCACCGAGCTTCTCACGAACTACGGAAAAATAGATGAAATATGGTTCGACGGCGCGAACGGCGAGGGCCCGAACGGCCGCAAGCAGGTGTACGACTGGGAAGCCATCTACGCGACCATCCGCAATATCCAGCCGGCCGCTGTAGCGGCCAATATGGGCGATGACGCCCGCTGGGTGGGCAACGAAAGCGGAATGGGACGGCAGACGGAGTGGAGCGCGACCGTCTTCGCCCCGGATGCACAGGGGCGTGGCGCGGAGATTAACAAGGCCCTCGGCATCAATTCCCAGTCGGAAGACCTGGGCACCAGAGCGATGCTGGAGAAAGCCGGAGAGCTGTTCTGGTACCCTTCGGAGGTCGACGTGTCCATCCGTCCAGGCTGGTTCTACCACTCCGAGCAGGACAGTCAGGTGAAAAGCCTGAAAGAACTTGCGGACATCTACTACCAGTCAGTGGGCTGCAACTCCGTACTGCTTCTGAACATCCCTCCTGATCGCCGGGGCCATATCCACGAGGCCGATTCCCTCCGTCTCGAGGAATTCGCCCGGTATCTTGATGAAACATTCGCAGATGATTGTGTACAGGACGGGCAAGCCGTCCGGAACGCCGGATCGGGTGATGTGCTCGAGTACAGACTCAAGGCCGCTGCACCGGTAAACGTCCTTATGCTTCAAGAGGATATCAGCAGGGGGCAGAGAGTGGAATCCTTCACTGTCGAGGGCCTCAAGGACGGAGTCTGGACTGCGCTCTGCGAAGGGACCACCGTCGGTCACAAACGCCTGCTGCGCATTCCCGACACCGAAGTCTCAGCCCTGCGCGTGCACATTCTCAGCGCCCGCAGCACCGCCCACATCAGCCGTGTCGGAGCCTTCCGTGCGCGTAGCCTGTGATAGGGCAGATTGCCGGTCGGGGCCGGCAATGACGGTTGCCGTCACGCCCGACGTGATCGGGCGTCTTTCGCTGCCGCAGGGAAGATTGCCGGTCGGGGCCGGCAATGACGTAGAGAGCAAGCCGGCAATGACGGTTGCCGTCACGCCCGACCTGATCGGGCGTCTTTCGCTGCCGGTCAGTTCACCACTATCTCGTCGATGAAGATGAATGCGTGGTCAGGATTGCCCGTGTCGCGGACGGCGCGGTAGCGGATGTATTGCGCCTTGGCGTTCACCACGGTGCCCAGAGTATTCAGCAGCGCCCAGGAATCCGTGTCAGGATGCTCCGAGAGGCAGATCAGAGGCTCGCTGAAATGCTCGCCGTCCTCCGAGAAGGACACCTCCGTGCGGACAGGGAAACCCACGCCTGCGGAAGTGTGCGAAAGGAACGTAGCCCCCACATAATGGATGTCCTTTACCGCCCCGAGGTCGAGGGTGACGTCCACATCGCAGAGATAGCCCTGCCAGAGCAGGTCCTTGTAGAACCATCCGCCCCTCTGCCCGTCCACCAGAGCGTCATCTCCGCCCGCCGGATAGCCCCTGTTGTAGCGGCAGCGGCCGTTGAAAGTGAGCTTCGCGCCGACGGCAAGATGCTCCAAAGGCCGGAGTGACTCCGGTCTGCGTCCGATTTCGCCCCTGAGCTCGAAGGGGTTATAGCCCTGCTCCCGAAACTCGTCCGCGAGACGCACAGCCCTACCCCGGAAATCCGCGTAATCCTTATTCTGAGCGGGACTCCAGCCGATCTCGGCTATGGCGAACGCCCGAGGATAGATCATATACTCCATCTGGGCGGCCGTAGGGATGTATTCTGACCACAGATTGGCCTGAAGGCCGAGGATATGCCGGGCCGCCCCGTCATCCAGACCCTCGGGCACAGGCTCGAACGAGTATGCACGCTCGAGGCTCGTGTAGCCGCTGAACGCCTTCGGCTGCGAGTACGGAGCGTCCTGGGCAGAGTCGAAGTAGCAGTGGCTGCCCGGAGACATTATCACGTCGTGCCCCTGCTCGGCCGCCGCGCGCCCGCCTTGCGTGCCTCGCCACGACATCACCGCCGCACCCTCCGGCAGTCCGCCCTGGAGAATCTCGTCCCAGCCGACCGCACAGCGTCCTTTCTCCGCGAGGAAGTTCACGAACCGCCCTATCATCCAGCTCTGCAGCTCGTCCACATCCTTCAGTCCCTGCTCGCGCATAAGCTTCTGACAGTCAGGACAGGTCTTCCAATTCGCCTTACTCGCCTCGTCTCCTCCGATATGGATGTACTTGTACGGGAAAAGCTCGATGACCTCGCTCAGAATCGCCTCGTACATAGGATAGAGCGCGGCACTGCCGGGACAGAGGTCACCGCCGGGTGCAGTCCTCGTCCCGTCGGGATTCAGGCAGGAAAGCTCCGGATAGGTCGCCGTAACTTCACCCGAATGGGCCGGAAGCTCGATTTCCGGAATGATATCTATGTAGCGTGCAGCGGCGTAGGCGACTATCTCGCGCACATCATCCTTCGAGAGATAGCCCCCGCGAGCATCCGGATCCCCCTCCACGGAGTAGCGGCGGCCGTGCTGCTTCCATTCTTCGTAAGTCCCGCCGATTCTCCAGGCAGCCCGCGAAGTCAGCTCGGGATACGCATCTATCTGTATGCGCCAGCCCGCATCGTCCGTCAGATGCAGATGAAGCGTACTCATCTTCAGCTGCGCCATCGCATCCAGCTGCTTGAGTATGAATGTCTTGTCGCGGAAGTTGCGCGAGATGTCGAGCATCAGGCCGCGATGGCGGAAACGCGGGTAGTCGAGAATCGAGCATTGCGAGAGCTCCCCGTCACAGGCGAGCATCTGCTGCAAAGATGTGCGCGCGCGGAACACTCCCTTCTGCGTAAGTGCATAGATATCAATCCCTTTGCGGCCCACTTCGAGTCTGTAAGCCTCTTCGCGGGCAAATGCGGGCAGCGCCAGCGCGTCAAGCTCTTTCGTGAACGCGCGGGTCGCCAGATGCACTCTGACATCGCTCCCGTCCGCAGCCGGAGTGAGAGTTCCTTCCCTGACCTCCGCGCTCACCGGAGCGGGTATCAAGACCTCGGGGCCTGCGGCCAATACCGCTTCTGCGCCCATCGTGCACAGCGCTGCCGCTATGCATATCAATTTCTGGATTTTCATATTATTTTGACTGATTTGCGCCAAAAATGGTGAAAAAAATCGGCATTTCAAAAGGCTGCTTAAGCTGCATCATCATAAAAGCATTATTACTACCTTTGCCCGCGTATGACATTTGACGAAGAAGTGGTGGTGCTGAACAGCACCCGGGCCAGAGACGGTCTGGAGGTACTGCATTGTCTGGGACGGAGTACCGGACGGCGCAGTTTCCTGCTGCGTGTCGGGAAGAGCACCCGGATGTCGCTGCTTCTGCCCTTCAGCCTCCTGGAAATCTCCGTCACCGAGAATCCGCGATCCGACCTCTGGACCGCGAAGCCCGTAGGACTGAAACACCCCCTTGCGGGTGTCCGTAGCGACATCAGAAAGAATACGATGACCCTGTTTATGGCGGAACTCATATACCGTACCGTGAAAGACGGCTCCGCCGAGGAAGGCCTTTACGAGTGGTGCGAGGGACAGATTCTGACTCTGGATGCTCTGAAGGAGGACTTCAGCAATTTCCCTCTGTATTTTCTGCTTTCATTCTGCGCGGCTCTGGGATTCAGGCCTGCGGCGAAGGATATGCTGCCTTTCTCCGGAGAGCATCAGGGAGTGCTGGAACGTCTGATGCGTTCGGACCTTCCCGAAGCGATGCTGCTTCCGCTCTCCGGCAGTGTCCGTAACGAGATAGCATCGTCCATAGTCCGTTATCTGGAATTCCACACCGAGTCCGCCATCCACCTGCGCTCCCTCGGAGTGCTGCGGGAATTCTACTCGGATCAGGCCCCCCCGGAGAGAAGAGGAGAGAGAGTTGAGGAATACTATGAGTGATCCCCTCCCCCCCCCCGGGGCGATGTCTCCTTATGTCACGGCGCGACACCTTAAAAAACTCAATTTTCATTACGTGTGCCCGGGTCATTTTGCGTATATAATACAGCCACGGATGAAAAGGAATGAAGTCTAACCGCACACACCTTAGCGACAGCCAGCTCGTCAGCTGCATAAAAGCAGGTGATATCCAGGCGTTTGAAGAATTGTTCAGACGCTATTATCCGCTCATATGCACCTTTGCCCGGAGATTGCTCAAGGATGCCCAGGCTGCACGCGACTTCACTCAGGACACTTTCATCCGCTGCTGGATATGGCGCAGCAAACTTGATCCGGAGAAATCCATCAGGAATCTGCTCTACACTATGGTCAGGAACAAGTGTCTGGATTATCTGAGACTTCGCAGACCCGAAATCTGCACTCTCGCCAATCTATCAGGGGTCGAGATTCAGGACAGCGGGAGCTGCGAGGATATGATTAATCTGCGCGAGGCAGCGGAAAGAATCGACCGCGGAGTGGAAGCCCTCCCGGGCCAGAGACAGACCGTTTTCAGAATGAGCCGCTATATGCATCTGACGAATCAGGAGATAGCCGACTGCCTCAACATTTCCGTCCGTACTGTGGAAAAGCATATTCAGCTGGCGCTGAAGAGTTTGAAAAACAACACGACAGTCTCATAGCGCAAGATGGAAAAGAATGAGCTTCACGATTATCTGCTCGGAAACTGCAGCAGGGAGGAGGCACTGAAGGTGCAGATGATGCTGAGCCGCGAAGGCGATGCATCCGAGATAGTCCGCGCTCTCGATGAAGAGTTCGGGAGGATGTCCTCAGATGCGGACATCGACACGGGGGCCGCATTGGACGAAGTCAAATCAAGGCTCGGCTTCAAGTCACGCAGGCTTGGGTTCCTCAAGGTCTTGAAGACGGTGGAACTCATTGCGGCGGCGGTGACCATTCCGCTCGCGGTCGCGCTCGCGCTGAACGTCGGTTCCGGGCAGGAAAACCCTTGGCACGAGCTGTACGTGGCTCCGGGACAGACTGATTCTCTCCGTCTTTCGGACGGCAGCCTTCTGATCCTCAACGGAGGGAGCCGGGTGACCTTCCCCGAGAAGTTCGAAGGTGAATCAAGAACCATATTTCTGGACGGAGAAGTCCTCGCGGACATCGCCTCCGATGAGGATATTCCGTTCGAGATACGGAGCGGGGAGACATCGGTGAAAGTATACGGGACCCGCTTCGACTTCACGGCCTACAGGCAGTCCGAATGCGTAGAACTGCTTCTGATAGAGGGTTCGGTGGCATTCAATGCGGTAAAGGATTCTTCTGAACGCTCACTTCGGCTCAGCCCGGGCGATGCGCTGCATTACTACCGCAAGACAGGTCAGATAAATATAGACAAATTCGCCCACGACTCCTACGAGTCTTTCGCCCACGGGAAGTCCATCCATTTCTTCAATCTGAATATGAGGGACATAGCGAATTATCTCGAAAAAACTTTCGGAACCTCGATCATCATAAAGGATAACGATATCGCCTCAATGCACTTCTACGGCTACTTCACGAACGGAGAAGGGGTTGATGAAATCCTCGATTGCCTGAATGTCGATGGCAATATGATGATCGAACGTTACGACGACACCGTCTATCTCTCGCTGAGATAAGGGGGGGGGGAACCGCAGAAACAATAACCATTATTAATAATAACCGATATGAAGAAAAAAGCATTTCTGATGCTGCTCGGCATTGCCGTAGGCTTCAATGTCTTCGCCCAGGGCATAGACTTGAAACTCGGCAGAGCGAGCGTGCAGGAAGCCATTACGGAACTGAACCGTAGTACCAATTATTCCATCATCGTGAATTCCAACGATGTGGACCTCTCCCGCAAAGTGGATATCGATGTCACGGACGCGACCATCGAGACCGTGCTCGACAGAATTTTCGAGGGGCAGAAGGTCAGCTATGTGATCAACGGCCGCAAGATTGCCGTCACATCCGACAAATCCGACTCCCGCAATTCTCAGGCCGTGTATGAGCCTGTAATCGTCAAGGGACGGATTCTGGACAGGCAGGGGCTTCCGATAATCGGAGCCAGCGTTTCAGAGAAAGGAGCCGCACAGATCAACGGTGCAGTCACCGATCTTGACGGCAATTTCACAATCACGGTACACAAAGGCGCCCAGCTTGAAGTCTCCTGTGTGGGGTATCTCTCCCAGGTCATCAAGTCGGGCGACGGCAGCGGGGCGCTTCTCGTGGTGCTTCCGGATGATGTCGAGCTCCTCGATGAGGCCGTGGTTATGGGTTACGGCAGCCAGCGCAAGAAGCTGATCACCGGCTCCACCGTCAAGGTCGGCGGAGACAAGCTTGTCTCCACCAATTCCGTGGACGCTTTCGGAGCCCTCCAGAGCCAGGCGGCAGGTGTAAACATCACGTCCAATTCCGGCCAGCCGGGCGAGAGCTACAAGGTGACCATCAGAGGTATGGGTACCATAAGCGATACTGAGCCGCTCTACGTAATCGACGGAGTTCCCGGTGGTTCCATCACCGCCCTTTCTCCGAACGACATCGAGTCGATAGACGTTCTCAAGGATGCAGCATCCAGCGCGATTTACGGTGCACGCGCCGCGAACGGCGTGATCATCGTGACCACCAAGCAGGGCCAGGCCGGCAAGGTGCAGGTAACTTATGACGGCTACTATGGCATCCAGAATCCCAACACCAACGGCGTGACTCCACTGAATGCGAAGCAGTATATGGAGATAATCAACAAGGCTTATGAAATCCAGGGAACTTCCGGCTACGATTTCGCTTCTCTCATCCCCAATCACTACGACAAGATTATGTCGGGACAGTGGAAGGGCACGAACTGGCTTGAAGAAGCTACCGTCCACAACGCTCCGATGACGAACCAGTCCGTGAATATCACCGGCGGTACGGACCTCTCACGTTTCGCTCTCGGTTTCTCATACTTCAAGCAGGACGGTACCATCGGATATCCTGCCAGCCCGAAGTATGACAGATATACGGTCAGGATGAACTCCGACTATTCGCTCTGGAAGAAAAGCGGAAGGGATATACTGAGATTCGGAGAGAACGTGATGTTCACCATCACCGACAAATCCGGCATCGCCATAGGCAACAACTACTACAATTCCATACGCGACCTGCTCACCAGCTGTCCTCTGCTCCCGGCGTACAACAGCGATGGCGAACTCTACGTCTACAGCGATATGGTAGCCGACAACTGGGATTTCAACCAGGACTTCAAGAACCCTCTCGCCGCTCTCAAATACGACCACGGCAACAACAGCACCCGTGGCTACCGCCTGCAGAGCAATTTCTTTCTGGAACTGTCCCCGATGAAAGGTCTGACGCTGAAGTCCAGCGCCGGATGGCAGCTATACACTTCCGACTACCGCCAATACGTTCCCGCGTACGTCCTCAGTGCGAACAATTCGAACGAGAACGATGATGTCACGCAGCGCAAAAACCACAGCACAAGGTGGAGCTGGGAAAACACCGCGAATTACGTGAAGAGCCTCGGTTCCCACAACTTCGACATTCTCCTCGGACAGTCAGTGGAGAAATGGGGCTACGGCAGCTCTCTCGAAGTGAAGAACTCCAATTCCCTCTTCCCGGATTCGTTCAAGCACGCCTATATAGGCAATACCCAGGGGCTTGACGCCGCAAATACCTCTATCGGCGGAACTCCGGAGTCTCAGGGCGCGCTGGCATCCTTCTTCGGCCGCGTCAATTACAACTATGCCGAAACCTATATGCTCTCGGCTGTAGTCCGCACCGACGGTTCCTCTAACTTTATGAGGGGCAAGAGATGGGGAGTATTCCCTTCGGTATCCGCCGGATGGGTGGTCACGAACGAAGACTTTATGTCCTCCTCCTCCTCCTCCTGGTCGAAGAACTGGTTGAATTTCTTCAAGCTCCGCGGCTCCTGGGGGCAGAACGGCAACTGCAATATAGACAATTTCCACTATCTTGCGACCATCGCTTTCGATGCGCCTTATTATTTTAACGACAAGAACAACCCTTCCACCGGTGCCTATCCCGATATCCTCCGCAATCAGGATGTGAAATGGGAAACTTCCGAGCAGCTTGACTTCGGTTTCGACGCAAGGCTTCTGCGCAGCCGTATGAGCATAGCTTTCGACTGGTACAACAAGACCACCAAGGACTGGCTCGTCGTAGCTCCTACACTGCTGAGCTACGGTACAGGGGCCCCATATATAAACGGAGGCGACATCCGTAACAGGGGCTACGAAATTCAGCTAAGCTGGAACGACAGCATAGGAGGCGAGCTCAGCTACGGCGCATCGCTGTCTTTCAGCCATAACAGCAATGAAGTCACCAAACTGGCCAATTCCGAAGGCATAATCCACGGGGACACCGATGTGCTCGCACAGAACACCGATGAGCTCTACCGTGTGGAGGTCGGCTATCCAATAGGTTATTTCTGGGGTTATAAGGTGGACGGCATCATCCAGAACGAGGCCGATATGAAAGCCTATCTCGATGCCAACTGCGGCGGGGATGCCGCCAATTCTCTGCAGGGCAGCAGCATTCAGAGCGGTGACGCCAAATTCGCGGACGTGGACGGTGACGGGAAAATCACGGTTTCCGACAAGACTATGATCGGCGACCCTAATCCGGACTTCAACCTCGGACTTTCCTTCAACATCGCTTACAAGGGCTTCGATTTCGCAGTAAACGGTTACGGTGCTTTCGGTCAGCAGATCGCGAAGAGCTACCGGCATTTCTCGAACAGACCGGACGAGAATTACACCACGGACGTCTATACGAAATACTGGACAGGTGAAGGCACCACGAACAGATATCCTCGCTTCTCGGACGGCAAGAACGTGAATATGTCTGAAGTGTCCAGCATCTGGATCGAGGACGGAGACTACTTCAAGATATCCAACATCACCCTCGGATATGACCTCAAGCGCGTGCTCAAGTTCCTTCCTGTACAGAAGTTCCGCCTGTACGTGTCCGCACAGAATATGGTCACGTTCACCGGATACTCGGGTATGGATCCCGAAATCGGTTATGGCGACGGCAAGAACTGGGCGTCCGGCATCGATGTCGGCAACTATCCCGGCTCCAATGCGTGGATCGGCGGCATCAACATCACATTCTAAAGTACGAACGATATGAAAAAGATTATTTATATAGCTTCAGCGATACTCTGCGTCATACTGCTCGGGGGCTGCGACAACTTTCTCGACACCGACAGCCTGACGAAAAAGAACACCTCGAACTTCCCCCTTTCGGAGACGGATGCGGAGCAGATGGTCACCGGCATCTATACGGTGATGAACAACAATCTCGAGAATCCTGACCAGGACCCGTTCTTTATGTTCGAACTCGCCGGTGACGACCGCCTCGGCGGCGGAAGCCAGAGCAATATCGCGGCCCAGGCCGCCGACCGCCTTATGTGCAACAAGAAAGATATGCTTCTGGAACTCTGGGACAAGAGATATCAGGGCATCTTCCGTGCGAACAGCGCCCTCGCGTCCATCGGCAATGTCACCGGATGGTCTTCAGAGGAGCGCAAGGGCCAGCTCACCGGCGAGATTTACTTCTTGAGAGCCTTCTATTATTTCAATCTCGTGCAGATTTTCGGACAGGTTCCGCTTGTGCTCACTCCCGATGCGGTGAATCTCCCCAAGGCAAGCGCTGACGAGATTTATGCACAGATCGCTTCAGACCTGAAACAGGCCATCACCGTTTCCCCTTCCACGAGGTATCCCGATTTCGGTGAGGGACACGCTTCCAGATGGGCTGCGGAGGGTATGATGGCCCGGGTATGGCTTTTTTACACGGGTTTCTACAAAAAGACTGAACTTCCTCTTGCCGAGGGCGGCAGCATAAGCAAAAGCGAGGTCGTTTCCTGGCTCGAGGACTGCACAAAGAATTCCGGCCACGACCTGGTAAGTGACCAGAGGAATCTATGGCCTTATACAAACCCTTATACCGCAAAGGATTACGCTTATGCCCGCGACAACTCACTGAACTGGGAGACGGATGAGAATAAGGAAAGTATGTTTGCAGTGAAGATGTCGAATGCCGGGTCTTTCACTACCGGAGAGCAGCGCCATAACCGTATAGTGGAGTTCTTCAATGTCCGCAAGGGCAATGCGAAAGCTTTCCCGTTCAACCCTACCGGCTACTCCAACGGCCCTGTCAGCGAGGGGATCTGGAATGACTGGGGCAGCGATCCGGACTATGCGGGAGATTACAGAAGGGTGGGGTCCATCTGCAAGAGAGCCGATGAACTCCCGGAATACACGGGCGACCCGGCAAAGGAGGTAGAGAATACGGACCTGCTCGCAAAGAAATATCTGGGCGTAGGCTGCTATGAGAACGGAGTTCTATATGAGTCCTATGCCTATATGTATGGTGGTCTCAACAACAAGCAGACGGGACTTACCCAGTCTCTGGTATGGCTCAGGTTCGCGGATGTGCTCCTTATGCATTCAGAGCTTACGGACGGCAAAGTGATCTACAACGGCAAGAGCGGCATGAACGCTGTCCGCGCAAGAGCGGGGCTGGGCGATCTTGCCTACAGTCTGGAAAACCTGAAGAAAGAAAGACGGTATGAGCTCTGCTTCGAGGCTGTGAGGTGGAACGACCTCCGCCGTTGGGGCGATGTGGAAGAAATCGTGAAGAACCAGACAGGAAACAGCATACTGAACCAGGGCAAGGAGGGCAAGTATTCCTTCTCCGCAAGCTTCCCGTTTATGGACAGATACAATGCGACAGGCGGCGGATTCTTCAAGATTCCCGAAAGCCAGGTGACTCTCTCCGAAGGTGTTCTGGAGCAGAATGCCGGCTGGGGTGATGATGTGAACTTCGCTAAGGGCGACCTCCCTTACTATAAACAATAGGTCGAAGTCGATTATTGCACGTTTATTTGGTTACTGTGTTTAGCGACGGAGGGTGTATTCTCAGAAATACGCCCTCTTTTTTTTGCTCACCTGCAAAAGCGTGGGTTGACAAGCGGGAAGAGATTGCCGGTCGGGGCCGGCAATGACGGAGAAGGGGGCCGGCAATGACGGTTTTCGTCACGCCCGGATTTTATCGTCACGCCCGGTTTTTATCGTCACGCCCGACCTGATCGGGCGTCTTGCTCATCGTTACGCCCGGTCAGAGTGCGGAATCCTCTCCGATGGCGGCATTGTAGCACTGGCGGCAGAGCGGCTCATAGACGTCTTTCTCTCCGAGCACCACGAGTTTGCGGGAGGCGGAGAGGCGGTGCGAGTGGTTTGCGAGGTTGCCGCATTTCACGCAGATGGCGTGCACTTTCTGCACATCCTCGGCGATGGCCATAAGGGAGGGCATAGGGCCGAAAGGTTTCCCTAGATAGTCCGTGTCCAGACCTGCCACGATGACCCGTACTCCTCTGTTGGCCAGTGTCTGGGCGACTTCCACAAGTCCGGCTCCGAAAAACTGGGCCTCGTCTATGCCGACCACGCGGACATCATCCTCGATGTCGAGCATCTCGGAGACCTCCTTCACGGGTCTGGACTTGATGCTGTGCAGATCGTGGGACACGACATCCTCTTCCGAATAGCGGACGTCGATGGCAGGCTTGAAGATGGCTATCTTCTGGTTTGCGAACTGAGCCCTTTTTATGCGGCGGATGAGTTCTTCTGTCTTGCCCGAGAACATCGAGCCGCATATAACTTCGATGCAGCCGGATTTGATGGTATTTTCTGAGAACATTTTCTTACTTTTGTGGAATGCTTGTGCAAAGATAAAAGATATTTCGGAATATGGAGAATGCAGTATGGGACGGAATCCGGTCGGAATTGTCGGCTCTGAAAGAGAGGGTGGCCGCGCTGGAAAAACAAGTGGATGAGTATGAAAGGATTGAGGCTGCGAAGCAGGCGGCGGGCATCCCGGCGGCCTCGCCGGCCGAAGAAGTCAGCCCGGTAGCGGAAGAAGCGGAAACCCCTGCGACGGAAGCACTCGAGAGCCCGAAGGTGGAGGAGGGTACGCCGGAAGAAGAGCAAATCCTCACCGGTCCCGCCGACAGCTCCCCTATCGATCTGGGGATCGAACTTCCGGACTTCGGCCAGGGTATCAGGAGCATAAACGACGTCCAGAGCCGCAAAGTACGTAAGCGCCTGATGGAGAGCAGCGCCGCCACTCCGAAATGGAAGACCGACCTCCCCGGGACACCGGTGCGCAACATCATAAGCGCCATCTCCCTGAATGACCGCGTGCTTATGATTAACAAGCTTTTCGGCGAAGACCCCCAGCTCTTCCAGCAGACTCTAGCCGACCTGAACGCTATGGAGAGATTCGCCGATGCAGAAGACTATATCAGCGGACATTTCAGCGGATGGAAGATGGACTCCGAACCCGTTTACAGATTTATGATGGCGGTCCGCCGCAAACTGAACCGATAGCCCCCCCCCCGGAGAAGCTACAAGACACTATGGCAGGAAAACTCTACATAGTCCCCACTCCCGTGGGGAATCTGGAGGATATGACTTTCAGAGCATTGAAGGTGCTGAAAGAGGTGGACCTCGTACTTGCCGAAGATACCCGCACCAGCTCCGTACTGCTCAGCCATTACGATATCCACACCCGCCTTCAGTCACATCACAAATATAATGAGCACAAGAGTGTCGAGCTTATCCGCGACCGAATCGCATCCGGCCTGAACGTGGCGCTCATAAGCGACGCCGGCACCCCGGGGATCTCAGACCCCGGATTCCTGCTGGCGAGATGCTGCGCGGCCGAAGGAATCGAAGTCCAGACGCTTCCGGGAGCCACAGCCTGCATCCCCGCCATCGTTTCGTCGGGACTGCCCTGCGACCGTTTCTGCTTCGAGGGCTTCCTGCCGCAGAAAAAGGGTCGCCGCGCCGCACTCGAAGCCCTGAAGGACGAAACCCGCACGATGATTTTCTACGAGTCGCCCTATCGCCTCGGCAAGTGCTTATCGCTGATGGCGGAGGTGTTCGGAGACGGGCGGAGCTGCTCCGTCGCGAGGGAGATCTCGAAACTCCACGAGCAGCATCATCGGGGGACCCTGCGGGAGCTCGCGGACTACTTCACAAGTGAAGGGGCGAGGGGCGAAATCGTGATCGTGGTGGCCGGAGCCGAGGCGCAGCAGGAGGGAAAGCGCGAGACCGAAGTACAGCAGACTGAAATAAACGAGACCCGGGCGCAGCAGGAGGGAAAATGCGAGACCGGGCAGGCCCCGCAGAGCACAGAAATAAAGACTTCAAAATACAGACTTAAACATTTACCGGAGGAGAAAGAGTATGAGGAGCAGGAGAAAGACTTCACAGACAGAGGATTATGAAGAACGAAACAGCCCGGGGGCATCTCTGAAAATCGGAGCCGTCGCCGTCACTTTTCTGGTGATCGGCTATCAGGCGGCACTATTTGTAAACAGCTCGGCCGTCGCGCAGCTCATCGCGAACAGGGACGCTCCGGACACAGTCTATGTGACCGACGAGGCCTTGGCAAAGCGCATTATGTCCGCTGAAAGCGTCCAATCCCACCTTCATCCCGACATTATGACCCCCAAGTCACTTCCCCCGGCCGGGAACGGCCGGAGTGAGGAGCAGTACGGCGGCGAGGAGAAAAGAGGATTGGACGGCCGCAAGGCCGGACGGGAAGAAACAACCGGCAGAGCGGGAGCGAGCATATCCGAAGGAGTACAGCTTTCCGGTGGTGAGGGCAGAGCGGGAGCGAGCGTATCCGAGCAGGTGCAGCACTCCCTGAGCGGCGCCGGAGCGACCGTGCGCAGGAACGCGTGGCATTCCGAAGAGGCTGAGCGGATCTATCTGAAACAGCGCGGGAAGAAGGTCGAGAGCTTCCCATTCGACCCGAACAGCGTGAGCGTGAGCGACTTGCAGCGGCTGGGCTTCAGCGAGAAGCAGGCTCTTTCGATAGACGCGTACCGAAAAAAGGGCGGACGCTTCCGCAGACCTGCGGATTTCGCGAAGTCCTATGTGGTCGCGGACTCGGTATTCAGCCGGCTGGAGCCATTTATAAGAATTCCGAAAGTGGACATAAACGCCGCCGATTCGGCTGCCTTCGATGCTCTGCCGGGCATCGGGGCATATTATGCCGCAAAGATGGTGGAGTATCGCGAGAGGCTCCGAGGCTATTCGTATCCGGAGCAGCTGATGGATCTGAAGAATTTCGACGAGGAGAGGTTCAGGGGCCTGGCCGACCTCATAAGTGTCGGGGCGAGGGAGCCTTACGCGCTCTGGAGTCTGCCGGCGGAGCAGCTCGCACAGCATCCCTACATCTCCAGCCGGGCCGTAGCCCGAAGCATCGTGCTTTTCCGTGAGAACCACCGCCCTGAAGAACTGAGCGTCAAGGCACTGGCAGCTGCCGGCATTCTCGACTCCCTTGCCGCCTCGCGGCTCGGGCGCTGCCGCATTGCCCCGCCCGGGCAGCAGCCACCCGGCAGGAGCGAGTGATATTGTGTCCTTGCCGGCCTGCAAAAGACGCCCGATCACGTCGGGCGTGACGGTGAGGTAGGGTGCAAGACGCCCGATCACGTCGGGCGTGACGAAAACCGTCATTGCCGGCAACGACCGGCAATCTCTTCTCTGCCGGCAGCATGAGACGCCCGATCACGTCGGGCGTGACGGTGAGGTAGGGTGCAAGACGCCCGAACACGTCGGGCGTGACGGTGAGGTTCGGGCGTGACGAAAACCGTCATTGCCGGCCTGACCTCCACGTCATTGCCGGCAACGACCGGCAATCTCTTCCCGCTTGTCAAACCACGCTTTTTGCAGGTGAGCAGAAAAAGAGAAAACACTTCCGGACGAACTGTCGCTCCCGGGCTTTTTGTCCACGAAATGACCCCCTTTTTATGGACAAAACATCTTTTCCGGGCATTTTGTCCACGAAATGACCCGTTATCGTGGACATTTAATCATCCCTTAGATGGAGGGACGGCGGAGTAAAGAAAAGTTGAGGTACCAGGATTCGAACCTAGACTGGGGGAACCAAAATCCCAAGTGCTGCCATTACACCATACCTCAATCGCGGCTGCAAATGTACATAAAAATTTGAATATATCTCCAGACCCGTCATTGCCGGCAGCGAAAGACGCCCGATCAGGTCGGGCGTGACGAAAACCGTCGGGCGTGACAAAAAACGTCATTGCCGGCCTGACCTCCACGTCATTGCCGGCCACGACCGGCAATCTCTTCCCTGCGGCAGCGAAAGACGCCCGAACACGTCGGGCGTGACAAAAACCGTCGGGCGTGACGAAAAACATCGGGCGTGACGAAAACCGTCGGGCGTGACGAAAAACATCGGGCGTGACGAAAACCGTCGGGCGTGACGAAAACCGTCGGGCGTGACGGAATTGGACGGCTGCGAGAAGGCAGCCGTCCAATTCTATAGGAATGCGTCCGCCGCACTACGGCAGACGCTGCAGCTGTCAGTCTAGAAGACTTCGTCGTGCTTCGGGGCTTCCTGCGCAGACTGATCCTCGCCTCCCTGAGGACGCGGACGGCGGAAGTCGCGGCGTTCGCCGTCACGATGCTCGCGGCGGTCGGAATCACCTCTGCGGTCACGGCGGTCGGAGTCCCTGCGGTCATCACGACGGTCGCCATCGCGGCGCGGACCTCTGTCTCCGTGGCCCCTGCGGTCGTCGCGACGATCCCCATCACGGCGCGGACCGTTACCGTTCATACGAGGCTTAGGCTCCACATAGCCTTCCGGCTTCTCGGTCAGGGCGCGCATCGAAAGACGCATCTTGCCGGTCTTGGCATCGATCTCAAGCAGCTTGACATCGATCTCGTCCCCGACGGAGAACACGTCCTCCACGTTCTCGGTCTTGTTCCAGGCGATCTCGGAAACGTGCAGCAGGCCTTCCTTGCCCGGAAGGATCTCCACGAACGCGCCGAACTCGAGGATCGAAACGACCTTGCCGTGATATGTCTGACCGACCTCAGGAACAGCGCAGATGCCCTTTATCCATTCGAGAGCTTTCTGCATATTCTCCTTGTTGTCGGAAGCGACATCCACAACACCTTCTGTCATATTCGTGCCCGGGATCGGCTCCTCAGTGATGGTGATGACGGTGCCGGTCTCCTTCTGGATCTTCTGGATGGTCTCACCGCCCTTGCCGATCACTGCTCCGATGAACTCGGCCGCGATGCGCAGCTGCTCGATGCGCGGAACGAACGGCTTGTAGTCCTCGCGAGGCTCGCTGATAGTCTTCATCATCTCGCCCATAATATGCATACGGCCCTGACGCGCCTGCTCGAGAGCCTTGGCGAGAACCTCGTAGGAAAGGCCGTCCACCTTGATGTCCATCTGTGTGGCGGTGATGCCGTCGGCTGTACCCGTCACCTTGAAGTCCATATCTCCGAGGTGATCCTCGTCGCCGAGGATGTCGGTGAGGATGGCGTAGCGCTCGTTAGGGCGCTCGGCATCAGTGATGAGACCCATCGCGACACCTGCCACAGGCTTCTTTATCTTCACGCCGGCGTCCATAAGGGCGAGGCAGCCTCCGCAGACGGAAGCCATAGAAGATGAGCCGTTCGATTCGAGAATGTCGGAAACTACGCGGACTGCGTAAGGATTCTCGGGAGCGAGCGGAACCACCGGCTTGAGGGCACGCATAGCGAGGTTTCCGTGGCCGATCTCACGGCGGCCCACACCCCTCTGAGGCTTGGCTTCACCGGTAGCGAACGGAGGAAAATTATAATGGAGGACGAACTGCTGATCTCCCTGGATCAGGACTTCGTCAGTCTCTTTCATATCCATCTTGGTACCCAGAGTGACGGTAGCCAGAGACTGGGTTTCGCCTCTGGTGAAGATGGCGGAACCGTGGGCGCAAGGCAGGTAATCGACTTCGCACCAGATCGGGCGGACCTGATTGCATACGCGACCGTCGAGACGGATCCCCTCGTCGAGAATCATATTGCGCATAGCGTCCTTCTCATCCTGATGGTAGTAGCGGCCGGCAAGAGTGCACTTGAGAGCGTACTCTTCCTTCTCCGCCTCGTTCTGAGGCTCGGGTATCGTGGCGATGTACTCCTCGAGGATGGCCTTGAAACCGGCCTCGCGCTCTTTCTTCGGCTTCGCGCTCTTGGCGAGGGCGTAGCACTTGTCGTAGCAGAAAGCGTGAACGCTTTTCTTGAGCTCCTCATCCTCGACATCGTGAGGATAGTCCCTCTTGTTCACGTCGGTGCCGAGCTCGTGCATAAGCTCCTTCTGGACGCGGCAGTGCTTCTTTATCTCCTCGTGGGCGAACTTGATGGCCTCGAGCATATCAGACTCGCTGACCTCCTTCATCTCGCCTTCCACCATCATAATATTCTCCTCGGTGGCTGCGACCATAAGTTCGAGGTCGCTGTCATTCATCTGAGAGAATGAAGGGTTTATGACGAACTCGCCGTTTATGCGGCTTACCCTCACTTCGGAGATAGGGCCGCCGAACGGGAGGTCGGAAGTGGCGAGGGCGCAGGATGCCGCCAGACCCGCCAGTGCATCAGGCTGAGTGTCTTTCTCCGCGCTGATGAGGGTTACGTTCACGAAGACCTCGAGGTGGAAATCATCCGGCCAGAGAGGTCTGATAGGACGGTCGATGAGGCGGGAGATGAGGACTTCGTAGTCTGAGGACTTACCCTCTCTCTTCATAAAACCGCCCGGGAAACGTCCGGCAGAATAATACTTTTCCTTGTAGTCAACGGTGAGAGGCATAAAGTCCGTGCCTTCCTTGACTTCTTCCGCCGCAGTCACAGTGGCGAGCAGCATTGTGCCTCCCATCTTGACTACAGCTGAACCGGCGGCCTGCTTGGCCAGCTTTCCGGTTTCAATCTCGATCACGCGGCCATCCGCGAGACAGATGCGTTTGTTGATGATGTTCATTATTGTTTTCTTAACGTCTTTTCAGCAAAAAAAGGGATGGCTCCTGCGGAGACCATCCCCAACGCTTTCCTATCCGGTTATCGACGGAGACCGAGCTCCTTGACGATATTTCTGTATCTAGCGATGTCGACCTTCTGGAGGTAGTCCAGAATCTGACGTCTCTTACCTACGAGGCGAAGAAGCGAACGGCGTGTGACGACGTCCTTCTTGTTCTTCTTGACGTGCTCGGTAAGGTGCTTGATACGGTAGGAAAATAGAGCAACTTGACTCTCAGGTGAGCCGGTGTCCTTATTAGACTTTCCGTACTTAGCGAAAATCTCTTGCTTCTTTTCAGGCATTAAATATTCAGCCATCGTGCAAAAAATTTAGTTTATAAATAATCTTTCCTTTCCCTTTAAGCGGAAAGACGCGCAAAGTTAGGCAAAGTTTTCCGTCCGTGCAATACCTTTATGATAGTCAGGCCACTGAATTGCTCCGCAGCGCCGGCTCGCCCGGGCGTGCAAGGGGGGGGGTGCCCGCAGAGGCGGCCAATCGAGCACGCGCCGCACAGAGGCGGCCAATCAAGCACGCGCCGACGCAGGAACGCACGCGCCGCACGGAGGCGGCGGAGATGTGATTTTGGAATTGTCCGTAAATCTTCATACATTTGCGGGATTTATAAATAGAATGAAATTCTTCGTAAGAGCTGTCGCCGCTTTGTCGTTATTGCTTTCCCTCCTTTCCTGTAAGAAAGAGGGAAATATCATATATATCGACCCCGACGAGGACGATGAGATGCAGAACCTGGTCTACTTCGTGACGCGCAAAGGGGCTCTGGGAGATGTCGGCTATATGGATGACATGTACCGGGGTGCGGTGAGAGGGGCGCAGGACTGCGGACTGCTGTTTTCGCTCGTGGAACTTCCTTCGGATACGCTCAAAGCCGTTTCCACCATCGAGTATATGCTTGACTATATGCAGAATGAGGAACCTGACCGCAAGGCGCTGGTAATCCTTGCGAACGACAGCCTGGAGCCGCTCCTGCACCGCTACGAGGCCCTGCTCACACGGGCGTCCAACGTGGATTTCCTGCTCGCCGAGTCAGATGACACGACTCTGCCTGCATATACTCTGAAGATTCTCCAATACGGGATTTACTATCAGGCGGGAAGGCTCGTGGCTGAAGGTCTCGGCGACGTGGATAAGATACTGATAGCCACCGCCAACCCCGACATCCCCGGGCTGGACGCAATGACCGGTGGCTTCTCCGACGCGAGGGCGGACAGCGGATCGGATTCCGGGCTCAGCGTCTTCAGTTTCTCTCAGACCACGGGCGGCTATGACGAGGCTTCGGCCGCCTACAAGATGTCCTACTCTCTGGACGAAGAATACGATCTGGTGCTTCCTCTCTGCGGAGGCACCGCTCAGGGTTTTTTCCGCTACAACAGAGAGAACCCGGAAAGTTTCTACACCATCGGTATCGACTGCGATATGCAGCTCTACTCCCCGAGAGTGCCGTTCTCCGTCGTCAAGCATATCGGCGACGCGGTGCAGGACTGGATATACGCCTGGTGGCAAGGGGAGAAAATGCCTTCCCACCAGGTGCTCGACCTCTCCTCCGGGTATTCGGAGCTGGTGGTCTCAGACTCTTTCGAGAGCCGTCTGGCGGCTCTCTCCGACAGATATTACGACAAGGCGCTGGAGGAGGAGCGGAAATATGCGGGGCTTTAGAAGCTGTCTGAAAGCGATTCCGGCACTTGGCGCACTTGCTGTGTGCCTTCTCTCCGCCTGCATCAGGGAGGAGGACAGGATAGAGTACGTCTCCAAGTACAAGACGACCCGATACAACATAGCCGTAGTTCTGCCTATGTACGAGAGCGGGGAATATGCGGCGCACCTGGAGAATATCGCCGGCAGCGCCCTCTACAATATGCGCAAGGCGCAGAGGTATGTGTGCGAGGCGGGGGACACTCTCGGAGTGGACCTCAACATAGAGTGGTACGACGAGGACGGCGTGGATCCGGACTCGCTCGCGCTCGCGCTCGCCTCACGCGAGGACCTGCTGCTCATCGTAGGCCCTTTGCGCAACGGCAATGTGGATATAATGGCGCGCGCCTGCAAATCCTCCCGCAAGCCTATGATCGTGCCCGGAGCAAGCAGCGAGAACATCATCCGCCGCTATGCCGTCACCAAGTCGGGCGACAAGGCAGAGAAACCCTTCCTCTGGTCGCTCTGCGAGACCGATGTCAGCCAGAGCGAGGTTCTGCTGGCAAAGGCCTGGGAGTCGGGTGCAAAGAGCGTCGCCCTGCTTGCTCCGGACAACGAATACGGGCAGACTTTCTACGAGTGGGTCCCGTTCCTCGCCACCGAAATGGAGCTGGAATTGTCTGCGGAGGACCTGTACCTGTACAGTGATGACCTCGCGAGCCGGGCTGCGGATGCTCTGAAGTCCGGAGTGGACTGCCTCATCTGCGCGGTAAACTCGGCAAAGGACGCGCAGACCGTGCTCGAAGAGCGGAAGCGGCTCTCAGAAAAGTCTCCAAGGATTCTCTTCTCCAACGGAGCCCTCTCCGCCTATCTGCTGCAGATGGGGGAACTAGCCGAGGGTGCGGAGGGCATTGCCCAATACGCTGACCCCACCACCGGCTTCCAGATAGCCTATGAGGAGAAATACGGCTACTCTCCCGCCGGGGCCGAGGCCCAGGTTTACGACGCCCTGCTGCTCGCCGGCATCACGGCATTCGTAAAGAACCACCTCTCGGAAGAGACCGACCCCAACGAGATAATCCGTCAGATAACCTCCCTCGGGGAGGAACCCTATCCCATATGGAGCGAGCTGGGGATGCGCTCCCTGCTGGCCCTGCTCTCGGGCGGCGAAAACTACGTCAAGCTGGTCGGCGCGAGCGGGGTACTGCGCTTCGACAGCGAGGCCTGCACGAGCCTCGTGCAGAGTACCTATGTGCACTGGATGGTGTATGAGGGGAAACTTATCACCCTCGACTATATGAGCAGCGACGGCAGCAACCGCATCGCCTCCACCCTTGCTTCCTGGAACTGGAAAGTCCGGGTGATGGATGATATCGAGGACGCGGACAGCCCGGTCAGCTACGGGGAGCTTGAAGACAGCCGGGCGATACTCGTACAGGGCTCGAGCGGCTGGGCCAACTACCGCCACCAGGCCGACGTGCTCAATGTCTACCGTATGCTCAAGCGCAACGGCTGGGACGATGACCACATCATCCTGGTCGTCTCCGACGAGATAGCGGACAACCCGAAAAACACCTTCCCGGGGCAGGTGCGCTGCTCCACCTACGGAGAGGACCTCTACCGGGGAGCGGTCATCGACTACAGCACCGACACTCTGAGTGTCAGCGATGTCTCCGACATATTGCTCGGCAGGAGCAGTCCGCACCTGCCCGTGGTCCTGAACTCCTCGGAGAAGACCAATGTGCTGCTCTTCTGGAGCGGCCACGGCTGTTTCGCGAGCGGACGCAAGCCAAACGGCTTCGTATGGCGCGACTCGGAAGGGATCTTCTCCGACGGCGACCTGCGGGAGACACTCGAGCAGATGGCCTCCGACAAGCGCTACCGCAAGATGCTCCTGCTGCTCGAACCCTGCTACTCGCGCAATATGGCGGTGCAGGCGGAGGGCATACCCGGCATCCTCAGCATCGCGAGCGCCGGCGCGGGCGAGTCGTCATTTGCAGACTTCCACTCCGCCGAGCTCAACATATGGATGAGCGACCGCTTCTCGAACAATCTCGTCAACACGCTTTCAGCCAATCCTGACCAGACCTACAAGGAACTCTACGAGTACCTTTATACCCATACTCTCGGTTCGCACGTCTATGTGGAGAATTCTCCTCTGTTCGGAAATCTCTGCAAGACGAGTCCGGATGAATTTCTATTCCAAGCCGATTGACTCATACAACTTATCAATAATCGATTTACAAAATGATGAAAAAAATTCACTATCTGCTTTTACTCCTGTCCGCAGCGGCAGGAATGGCCTGCTTCGCGGCCTGCTCGAAAGACGACCCCGACGTTCCCGGCGACGATGATCTCGTAGTCGAAATCGGAGATATGCAATACTACACTCCCGAACAGGTAGCGGACGAAGTGTTCGGGCCGGAAGGCTCCAACGCCGACGAAACGATGGTTCAGGCACGCGAACAATTCCTCGCACTAGCCAAGAAAAAGGAAGCCGAACTTCAGGAGGAATTAGGTACCAACGGACTGGCGCTCGAGTATATCTCCTGCCGTTTCAAATACTACAGCCAAGA
>CAVDFQ010000017.1:0-45644 GCA_963608065.1 bacterium | reverse complement strand
TGTGGCCTTGATTTTATTCAACCGGCCTAAAAACGCCGGTTTTTATCTATATTTACGCACTTTATTTTTGCTTATATGTTCAATCTCAGAAAAATCCTCTGCGTGTCTGCACTCCTTGTGGCCGCATCGGTCGCCGTACAGGCACAGACGACACCTCTTTGGCTCCGCAGCAGCAGCATTTCTCCGGACGGAGAAAAAATCGCATTCAGTTATCAGGGCGACATCTTCGTGGTGTCAGCCAAGGGCGGACAGGCTGTCCAGCTCACTTCGAATTCCGCCTACGACAGCGAACCGCTGTGGAGCGCTGACGGCAAGCGGATTGTATTCAGCTCATACAGAGAGCTGTCCAAGGATATCTTCGTAATCTCCGCCGATGGCGGAGAGCCGGTGAGGCTAACTTTCTACGCCGGAAACGAGACTCCACTGGCCGTCCTCCGGGACGGCACGGTGCTGTTCAGCTCGAGCTTCGGCAGCGACGGAGTCTATGACGGCTTCCCGGGCGACGGCGAGCTCTACAAGGTCAGCATCGACGGCGGGAAGTCCACACTCGTGACTTCGCTTCCGGTGTCGAATATCAGCGTAAATGACGGCGGCACAGTCATCTATGAGGACTACAAGGGCTACGAGGACAACTTCCGCAAGCACCACACCTCCTCCGTCACCCGCGATGTATGGCTCTGCGAGAGCGACGGCGGTCTGAGCATCGGCGCGGACAGCAAGTTCACTCAGCTCAGCACTTTCAAGGGCGAGAACCGCAACCCTGTCTTCGCTTCCGACGGCGAGCACTACTACTATCTGAGCGAGCAGAGCGGCACTTTCAATGTCTGGAAGGCCAGCATCCGCGAGCCGGGCAAGGCGCAGCAGATAACCGCATTCTCGCTCCACCCGGTGCGCAACCTCTCCGTCTCCGCGGGCAACACCCTCTGTTTCAGCTTCAATGGTGAGCTCTACACCGTGCGCGAGGGCGAGCAGCAGCCGGTAAAGCTCTCCGTGACGCTTGCCAAGGACAGCCAGACCCGCGAGAAAATAGAGCGTTCGCTCCGCGGCGGCGCGTCCGACATCGCCATCTCGCCTAACGGCAAAGAAGTGGCCGTCGTGGCTCACGGGGACGTGTTCGTCACCTCCATCGACTACAGCAGCACACGCCGCATCACTAACACCCCGGGCCGCGAAAGGGGCATCAGCTTCTCCGAGGACGGGCGCGAGCTCTATTACGGCGCCGAGCGCGACGGGTGCTGGGGCATCTACAAGACTTCTCTGACCGAGAAGAACGACAAATACTTCACCTATTCGGTGAAAATGAAAGAGGAACTCGTAAGCGAGAAAGGCGTGACCTGCACGGAGCCTGCGGTCTCCCCCGACGGGAAGAAGCTGGCCTTCCTTCGCGACCGTACCGAGATCGTGGTGAAGGATCTGAAGAGCGGGAAGGAGAAGAGCGTGCTCGACAGGAACGCGAACTACTCTTACCAGGACGGCGACCAGCACTTCGAGTGGAGTCCGGACAGCCACTACCTCCTGAGCGGATATCAGGCTGACGGCGGCTGGAACAATCCCGACGTGGCTCTCATCGACGTGGAGACGGGCACCGTCACCGACCTCACCCGCAGCGGCTACTCCGACGGGAACTTCCGCTGGGCGATGAAGGGCAAGGCTATGACCTGGGCATCAGACAAAAACGGCTACCGCAGCCACGGAAGCTGGGGAGCCGAGGACGACATCTATGCTATGTTCTTCGATGCCAAGACCTACTCCGAGTTCACCAGAACCGAGGAGGATGATGAGCTGGACAAGATGCTCAAGAGCGAGAAAGAGCTGAAGAAGGAAGAGAAGAAAGAGGCCAAGGACAGCGTCAAGGCCGAGAAGAACAAGATGGAGAAGCTCGTGCTCGACCTGGACAGCAGGGATGACCGCATAGTGCGCCTGACCCGAGGCTCCGGCCGTCTGGGAGACCATTATCTGACAAATGACGGCAAGAAGCTCTATTATGTCCAGAGACTCGAGAGCTCCTCTGACCTCTGTATGCTGGATGTGAAGAAGGGCAATATCAAAGTCATCACCAAGAATGTCAATGGCAACTTCTATCCGGACAGGGAGGGCAAGTATTTCTACGTGCTCTCAGGACCGGGCATTTCACGCATCGACGTGAATTCCGGCAGCTCCAAGTCGCTGAGTTTCTCTGCGGAGTATGATTACTGGCCTGCGGCGGAGCGGGAGTATATCTTCCATCACGCCTGGAAACAGGTGAAGGAGAAGTTCTATGACGAGAACATCCACGGCATAGACTGGGACGGCTTCAGAGACAATTACGCGCAGTTCCTGCCTCACATAAAGAACAATTTCGATTTCCGCGACCTGCTTTCCGAGATGCTCGGCGAGCTTAACGCCTCCCACACCGGTGCGCGCTACTACTATCGCGGCGGTCAGAACACAGCCCATTTCGGCGTCATTTTCGACGCGCAATATACCGGCAAGGGCCTGAGGATAAAGGAAGTGCTTCCGGGAAGCTGCCTGACTCTCGTGGATCCTGAGATCAAGCCCGGCGATGTGATCGAGGCCATAGACGGCGTGGAGATCGGGGCTCAGGAGTCCATCTGGGATCCGCTCGCGAACAAGGCCGGAAAGAACCTGGTGCTCACTGTGAACAAGGGCGGAAAGCAGACCGTGGACATCCGCGTGAAGTCCACCTTCACCGACCAGAACCAGCTCTATACCAGGTGGGTGCGTCAGCGCGAGGAGATGGTCAGGACGCTTTCGGGCGGCCGTGTGGGCTATGTCCACGTGAAGGGAATGGACTCGGACAGCTTCCGCGAGGTCTACTCGAAGGCCCTCGGCAAGTATCGCACCTGCGAGGCCCTGATAGTGGATACCCGTCACAACGGCGGCGGCTGGCTGCACGATGACCTCGCCACTTTCCTCAGCGGCAAGGGCTACATCGATTTCGTGCCGCGCGGGCAGTACATCGGCACCGAGCCTTACAGCAAGTGGCTGAAGCCGTCCTGCGTGCTGGTCTGCGAGGACAACTATTCCGATGCATCGGGCTTCCCGTTCGTCTATCGTGAACTCGGTCTGGGCAAGCTCATCGGTACGCCTGTCCCCGGCACTATGACCGCTGTATGGTGGGAGTATCAGATAGACAACACTCTCGTCTTCGGCATCCCTGAGGTGACCAGCATAAACCGTCGTGACGGCAGCGTGCTGGAGAATCAGCAGCTCGAGCCTGACATCCTCGTGTACAACGACCCTGCCTCTACGCTCCGTGGTGAGGACAAGCAGCTCCAGGCGGCAGTCGAGGAGATGCTCCGCACCATCGACGCTGAGAAATAAAAGGACGCTCCCCGAGCCTGTCGAGGGGAGAGATAGTAAAAGAAGCGGCCCCCCGAGCTTGTCGAGGGTCCGCTTCTTTTTCAGCTCGGGGGGGGGCCGCTTCCTTGCTCGGGGGCCGTTATTTCATCCTACTGAACCAGATACAGCGTAAACCCTATCGCCAGCAGAACAGCGAGGGCGAAGGTGGACATCACGAGCATAGGGAGATAAGGATCCAGCGCCCTGTCCTCGTATTTCAGGACTCCCCGCAGATGCAGAACGAAAAGCGGAAGGGTGAGTGCGAAGAGAAAGTGCCAGATATAGAACATCCGGCAGAAGAAAGCATAGCCCAGAAGACAGCCCCAACCCAGGATGATCAGTATGAGCTGATAGATCCGGGCTTTCCGCTGCCCGAGCCTTATGGCAGTGGTGACGCGTGTCTGAGCATCGGTCTTTATGTCCCGCAGGTTATTGACATTCAGCACTCCCACGCAGAAGAAACCTATCCCGAGAGCCGGCAGGAGCAGAGCCGGGGACGGAATCTCGTGAGCCAGCACGAAATAGGTCCCGTCCACGGAAACTATCCCGAAAAATACCAGCACCGAAATGTCCCCGAGTCCCCTGTATCCGTAAGGATTCTTGCCCACGGTGTATCTGATGGCCGCAGAAATGGCGAAAGCCCCCAGCAGCTCCAGCAGGATGGCATCCGGCGAGAACAGGCTCCCGAAGGAAGCGTATATCATAGCCAGACCGCTGAGGCAGCACATAAGGGCATAGAAAACTATCATTCCGCGATAGTCCCTGTCCCCGAGCTGCCCGTAGGAATATTGCGGTCCCTGACGGTCATCGCGGTCAGTGCCGTGGGTATAGTCCCCGTACTCGTTCGAGACATTGGAGAGTATCTGAAGAAAAACTGCGGTGAGTGCGGTGAACACCACAGCCCAAGCTGACACCCTATAGTCGGCGAGCGCAAGACCCGCCCCCGCGATGACTCCCGAGAGAGACAGGGGCAAGGTCCTGAGCCTTGCCGACTTGAGATAATACTTTGCTTTGTTCATAATGTCATCCATCAGAAAGACGGGATGCCGCACAGCCCGGATTCCGCCTATATGTCGATATCACTCGGCCCAGATCTCGTCTATGAAAATGAAGCTCTGCCCTCCGACTCCCGGATGCCAGTCAGGGATGGTCCCGAGCTGCGTGGCCTTCACCTTGACGTAGCGGGCCGCAGTCCCTTCCGGACACTCAGCCTCAAAGTCCTGAACCTGAATCTCATAATCTCGAGGATCCACTCCATTCTCCTGTCTGGAGAGAAGGGTGTAGTTCTCGCCGTCCTCCGACAGATAGAACTCCACCTCGCGCGGCATCCATATCCAGGAGCGCGCGTCCTGGCAGAAGCCCGCACCGACCTTGTGAAGACTACGCACCTCGAGCAGATCCACCACGGCCTCGAAATCCTCGCCCTGATAGCCCTGCCAGCCGCCGGTCCTCCAGTTCAGTTTTCCTCTCCTGCCGTCGATAAGTCCGTCATCCCCGCCGGCATTGTACTGCGGATTGTAATGCCCGCCTATGCTGACCTTCCTGTCGCTATGGAGCTTGTGCACGCTGCATTTCACATTGAAGCTCCGCCGGGAGAACTCATCTTCGTTCCAGGCCTCCAGGGTCGCGCTGCCCGTGAGGGTGAAAGGTCCGCAGTACTCCACAGGCTCCCCTTCCCCTATGCGGTAATAGGCCCTGCCGCCCGAAGGGATGTTCGAGATGCTCACCTCGACGCTGTCCTCAAACATGTCATTTTCCAGCACGAACACAGGATTCGCCACCACAGTCTCTCCTACGCAGGACTTCGGACGGTCCTGTTTCGCTGAGCCGAAGGTCTCGTCCGGGACCCCGCTCATCGAAAGCTGCAGCCGCCCTCCCGAAATGATGTCGGAGAATTCGAGATAGGAGCGGGTATAAGGGGCTCCGTCGAGAGTTGCGCCCGTAATGTACGGGCAGTCCTCTATGCCCTGTCCGGCCGGAGTCCCGGCGGATATGACGAAACTGCGCCCGTTCTCCAGATTCCATTTCACCTCGGAGAAAAGAGGCGAGCCGAGCACGAGCTGCGTGCTTCCCGGAGTGACGCTGTACAGCCCGGCGGCGCTCATCACGTACCAGGCAGACATCTGACCGCAGTCATCGTTCCCGCAGAGACCGTCAGGAGAGTCATCGTAGAGGGTGGTGAGGATTTCCCGCACCTGTTTCTGAGTCTTCCAGGGCTTGCCGGCATAGGAATACAGATATGCCACGTGGTGACTTGGCTCGTTGCCGTGGGCGTATTGGCCGATGAGGCCGGTTATGTCGACTTGCGTGCGCCCGGAAGTGCGCGACTGCGCGGAGAACAGCGCGTCGATCTTGTCGCAGTAGGCTTCATCTCCGCCGAGCTGCACGATGTGCCACTGCACGTCCTGAGGCACGAAGAAGCTGTACTGCCAGGAGTTGGCCTCCGTGAAATGGTTGTTAACCTCGCGCGGGTCGAACGGAGACTGCCAGCGGCCGTTCAGGCGTGCACGCATAAATCCCGTCGAAGCGTCGAAGCTGTTCGCCCAGTAGGTCGCATACTTGCGGAATTCGGAGGCAATCGCCTCGTACTCGGCATTCCCCGGATGCCGCTCCAGCAGGAGCTGGGCGACACGGCTCACGCACCACGCGTCGTAGGCGTACTCGAGAGTCTTCGAGACTGACTCGTGCTCGTCGTCCGCAAGGATCCCCCCGTTCGCGTAGAAGCTGTCGAGTCCGTACTCGTGCTTTTTCGCCGAAGCGACCATTGCGCCGAGCATACGCTCAGCGTCGAAGTCTATCCCCTTGGCGAGCGCGTCCGCTATGGCGGAAACGCTGTTATAGCCTATCATACAGTTAGTTTCGTAACCGGCAAGCTCCCATATCGGCAGTTTTCCGCACTCGTCGTATATGCTCCGGAAAGTCTTCAGGAAGTCTTTCGTGCGCTCACGCTCAATGATCGTGAAGAGCGGGTGAAGGGCGCGGAATGTGTCCCAGAGCGAGAAGATGTGGTAGCGCTCGAAGCCTTCCGCCCTGTGCACCTCGCGGTCCATTCCCCGGTACTCCCCGTTATAGTCGGAATAGAGGCTCGGGTGGATCGCAGAGTGGTACATCGCGGTATAGAAAGTACGGAGACGAGCCGTATCGCCGGAGCTCACTTCTATCTTGCCGAGGTAGGCGTTCCACGCGGCGAGGACAGCCTTGTGCGCCTGCGCGACACTCCTGTAGCCGTCCGAAAGGAGATTCCCCCGGGCGTTCTCGACGGAGACTGAGGAGATCCCCACGCGCACGAGGACTGTCTGTGCGCCGCGCCTTCCGCGCTCGAATTCGAGGAGCGCTCCCCTGTCCGCGAAATTCTTAATCCGCGCTATCGGGACGCTGAATTCCATATAGAAATACAAGTCCTGGTCCTGGGACCAGCTGCTGGAGCGTCGGCGGCCGCAGATGGCCGTCCTGCCCTCGCCTTCCGCCGTCACCGTCTGCTCAGTCCTTCCGGTGAAGGGATAGCAGGAAATGTAGGAGTCCAGAAGGACGTCCCTGTGATTCAGATCGATGATTATCTGAGGGGTGGCTCCCTTCTCGAAAATGTATTCGTGGTAGCCGCTGCGTCTGCCGACGGAAAGGCGGGCAGTCACCGCCGGAGCGTCCAGATAGACCTCATAGAAACCGGCCGAGGCCTTTTCATTGTCGTGGGAGAAAGCAGAAGCGTAGGCGTTCTTATCTATAGTATCGGAGCTATAGTTCCTTACCGGCATAACGAGCACGTCGCAGAGGTCGTCGCAGCCCGTTCCGCTGAGGTGAGTGTGGCTGAAGCCGTAGATGAGGGAGTCGGAATAGTGGTAGCCGGAGCATCCGTCCCAGTCACCGCTGCGCGGGCGCGTGTCGGGACTGAGCTGCACCATCCCGAACGGCCAGACTGCACCCGGGAAGGTGTGCCCGGTGAAGTCGGTTCCGACCATAGGATTCACATAAGAGGCGGGCGCGGTCTGCGCAGTACGCGCAAAAGATGATATGGCCGCGAGGAGGGCCAATGCCGCGACGAGTAGATGTCTATTCATAAGGCATTCAGGTTTTTCATTTCCGACAAATATATCAAAAAAAACGGAATGCCGCCTCCGGTATCTATAATGACATCCTGATTCCCACAATGAACTGTCTGCCTTTCAGGCGGGAAAACCTGACGATATGAACACCTTCGTAGCGTATTCCGCCTGAAGGAGTTATGCTGAGCCCGGGGATTTTTTCCAACAAATCCCCGAGAACCTTCTCTGAGCCGTCGGCAAAAGCGGCGGCAACAAAAACCAAAGTATCTCCTTTCTCCTCTTCTCTGATCATATTTGTCCTCGCTGAGACCCCATAAAGGTGGGGGAAACACATTTATTATGGAGAAAAATCGCTATATTTGCGAATTGTAAACCGCATATCTCATATGAAGTTCAAGTTTCTTATATCTGCAGCCCTCACCGCCATTCTGGCAAGTTCCTGCTGCGGAGCAGGCAAATCTGAAGAAGTCACCGTAGGGGCGGAGAAAACTTCAGAATACAAAGAGATCCTGAAGGGCAGGAAAGTAGCCCTGTTCTCGAATCAGACGGGCGTTGTGGGCGAGCAGCATGTGCTCGATCTCCTGCTGAAGGAAGGGGTGGACGTAGTCACCATCTTCTCCCCCGAACACGGCTTCAGAGGAGACGCGGACGCGGGCGAGAAAGTCAGCAGCAGCGTGGACGAAAAGACAGGAGTGAAGATAGTCTCGCTCTACGGGACCGGCTTCGACTATGCCGACAGCACCAACTTCAAATATATCGACATCATCGTCAGCGACATACAGGATGTGGGGCTGCGTTTCTACACCTATTATGTGACTATGGTGAAACTGATGGAGAGCGCGGCGCGTTTCGGCAAGAGCTTCCTGGTTCTGGACAGGCCGAACCCGAACGGAATGTACGTGGACGGCCCCATCCTGGATATGAAATACCGCTCCGGCGTGGGCAGACTCCCCATCCCCGTGGTGCACGGCCTCACACTCGGCGAGATCGCCCTTATGGCGAACGGAGAGGGCTGGCTGGACGACGGCCTGAAAGTGAAGGACCTGAAGGTAGTAAAGTGCGGCGGCTACACCCATCAGAGCAGATATGTCCTGCCGGTGGCCCCGTCTCCGAACCTGAAATCTATGCACGCCGTCTATCTCTACCCGTCCCTCTGCTACTTCGAGGCTACGCCCGTCAGCCTGGGCCGGGGGACAGACAGCCCGTTCGAAATCTACGGCCATCCCGACTTCAAGGCGGAAGCAGAACAGATCTACAGTTTCACTCCGACAAGTATGCCGGGAGCCAAGGAGCCCCCGCAGATGGGCAAGCTCTGCTGCGGGCGCGACCTTCGCGGACTGCCTGACGAGCAGATCATCGCCGGCGGTCTGGACCTTTCGTACCTGATAGACGCCTACAGCCACATAGAGAACCACGAGGGCTTCTTCCGCTCCTTCTTCGAGCTGCTCATCGGTCGCGGTGACATCCGGGCTATGATAGAGGAAGGCCGCAGCGCAGAGGAAATCAAGGCCACCTGGGCCGATGACGTGGAGGCCTTCAAGGTCCTGAGAAGAAAGTATCTCCTTTACGAAGAATAAGAATATGACTCCATTTACGATACTCGCCACCATCGCGGCGTATTTCCTTCTGCTGTTCGTCATATCCTGGGCGGTAAACCGCCGTAAAGACACCGACTACTTCGGAGGGAAGCAGACCCCGTGGATCATAGCCGCCGTCGCGGCGATGGGAGCACCCATCTCGGGCGTGACATTCATCTCGGTCCCGGGTATGGTCATCGACAAGGGATGGTCCTACCTGCAGATGGTTCTCGGCTTCGTAATCGGCTATATCATAATAGCCTACGTTCTGGTCCCACTGTTCTACAAGAAAAACCTCGTCTCCATCTACGGCTATCTCGACGAGCGTTTCGGAGTCTCCACCCACAAGACAGGCGCGTGGTTCTTCTTCATCTCCAAGATGCTCGGAGCCTCAGTACGCTTCTTCGTGGTCTGCATCGTACTCCAGAGCCTCGTCTTCGGGCCGCTCGGACTTCCCTTCGCGGCCAATGTAGCCGTGACCATCGCCCTCATCTGCCTCTACACGGCCCGGGGCGGAGTGAAGACCGTAATCTGGACCGACACCCTCAAAAGCCTCTGCCTCATACTCTCGGTGGTGCTGTGCATCATAGTCATCGCCAAGGCGCTGGGCGTGGAGGGCCTTGCGTCCGCAGTGGCCGCCGACGAGAGCTCCCGCATCTTCTTCTTCGACGACCCCAAATCCGGCATCTATTTCTGGAAACAGTTCCTCGCCGGCATCTTTATGGTCATCGCCACCACCGGACTGGATCAGGACCTGATGCAGAGGAACCTCAGCTGCAAGAATTATAAGGACGCACAGAAAAGTCTGATCTTCAGCGTATTCACCCAGGCCATAGTCATCACTCTCTTCCTCATTCTGGGATGCCTCCTGCTGCTCTACTACCGCAGCAATCCGGGCGATGTCTCCGCCCTCGGCTCTAGCGATAACCTTTTCGGAGCCGTCGTAGCCTCCGAAGGTATGCCGGTCATCGTGGGCATACTCTTCATCCTGGGCCTGATATCAGCCTCCTATTCGGCCGCCGGCTCGGCCCTCACGGCCCTCACCACCTCCTTCACCGTGGACATACTGAAAACCGACCTCAAGTCGGAGGAGATGAAAAAGAAGCGCAAAGCCGTACATTATTCCATGGCCGTGATGATGGGACTCGTCATCATAGTCTTCAACATCATAAACAGCCAGGATGCCATCAGCGCAGTCTATACTCTCGCAAGCTACACCTACGGCCCTATCCTCGGCCTGTTCTGCTTCGGAATGTTCAGCCGCAGGAGCGTCCGCGACAGATGGGTGCCCCTTGTCTGCATCGCGGCCCCCATCATCTGCTTCCTGGTCCGGTACGCCCTGCTGCACGCAACCGGCTACGTAATGAGCTTCGAGCTGCTGCTGCTTAACGCCGCACTCACCGTTGCGGGCCTGTATCTGCTGTCACACAGTAAAGAAAAGTAACGATACGATATGAATCTTAATCATTTATTGGCTGCAGCCGCAGCCGTGATGCTCTGCTCCTGCGGAAACGATGCCCGGCTCCGGAGCTGCGAGGACTTCAACTTCGACTGGCGCTTCAGCCTCGGCGACTCTGAGCAGATGGCCGAAGCGGACTTCGACGACGGGCAGTGGCGCGAACTCCACCTGCCGCACGACTGGTCCATAGAAGGCGAATTCTCGAAAGACAACCCTTCCACCCCGGCAGGAGGAGCGCTTCCCGGCGGAGTCGGCTGGTACCGCAAGCATTTCAGCACGCCCGAGCTGAGCGGTGGCAAAAGGGTATGGGTGGAATTCGACGGAGTGTTTATGAACAGCACCGTCTATGTGAACGGGCGGCAGATGGGCACTAGACCTTACGGCTACAGCTCGTTCTGCTACGACATCACAGATGCGCTCACCCCGGGGACCGGCTCGGACAACCTCATCGCAGTGCGCTGCGACAATGCCCTGCAGCCGAACTCGCGCTGGTACGCCGGCTGCGGAATCTACCGCGACGTGCGCCTGGCCGTGGTACCGCAGACCCACATCGAGTGGAACGGCGTATTCGTACGGACTTCGTCCGACAAGGACGTTCTCGTCACAGTGGAACTCTTCCACGGCTCACAGCAGTGCGAGGCTCTCTTGCGGCAGAGGGTGCTCGACGCTGAGGGCAAGGCGGTCGCGACAAGCGAAAAGACTCTCACCTTGACTCCTGGCGAGAATGTTGTGGACGATGCCCTTTCGCTTTCCGGCCCTCACCTCTGGGACGTGACCGACCCTTACCTCTACACGCTCGAAACCGAGGTCAGGATTGGCGGCAAAGCCGCCGACCGCCTCCTCACCCGCTTCGGCGTGCGCAGCTGCGAATGGGACAAGGACCGCGGCTTCCTGCTGAACGGGCGCGTGCTCAAGCTGCTCGGAGTCTGCCTGCACCACGATATGGGAGCGCTGGGCTCGGCCGTGCACACAAGAGCGGTCGAGCGGCAGCTCCAGATACTCAAAGAGATGGGAGTCAACGCCATACGCACCTCCCACAACCCTCCGGCTCCGGTCCTGCTGGAGCTCTGCGACGAGATGGGCTTCGCGGTCATCGACGAGGGGATGGATATGTGGCGCAAGCGCAAGACCGCCTACGACTACTCGCGCTTTTTCGACGAGTGGCACGAGAAGGACATCAGGGACTTCGTGCGGCGCGACCGCAACCACCCTTGCGTGATCATGTGGAGCGCCGGCAACGAGATTCTGGAGCAGTGGAACTCGAACGAGGACGACGTGAAGAATCTCACAGCCGAGCAGGCGAACCTGCTGATGAACTTTATGAGTTCGCTCCCGCAGTACGAGAGCGGCGAGGATAACCCGAACATTCTGCTGACCAAGCATATAGCCGCGATCTTCAAGGAAGAGGACCCTACCCGTCCGGTGACGGCCGGCCTGAACGAGACAGCCCGCTCGAATAATCTCATCCGCAGCGGCGCCCTCGATATCCTCGGATTCAACTACCACACCTGGGACTACGACAAGGTCCGCGAGTGGTATCCGTCCTCGCCTATGTACGGCTCCGAGACGGTCTCCGGTCTGATGAGCCGGGGAGTGTATTTCCAGCCTTCGGACGTGGAGTTGAAAGTTCCCTCCCACTGGAGCCTGACATACGAGACCCCTCATCACCAGTGTCCTGCCTATGACAGCTGGCACGCTCCGTGGTCCGACCTGCACGAATGGGGCTGGTACACCATAAAGGAGAGGCCGTATATGGCGGGCACCTTCGTCTGGACCGGCTTCGACTATCTCGGCGAGCCTACTCCGTACAGCTGGCCTTCACGCAGTTCCTATTTCGGCATCGTGGATCTCGCGGGCTTCCCGAAGGACGTTTACTGGATGTACAGGTCCGAATGGACTGACAAGCCTGTACTGCACCTCTTCCCTCACTGGAACTGGAACGATGGCGATGTCATAGATGTATGGGCCTATTACGGCCAGGCCGATGAGGTGGAACTGCTGCTGAACGGCAAGTCTCTGGGCAGAAGCTCCAAGGAAGGTTCCCGCCTGCACGCGCAGTGGCTCAGAGTCCCTTACGAGCCGGGAGTCATAGAAGCCGTAGCCTACAGGGACGGCAAGGAAGTGATGCGCGAGCGTCGCGAGACGACCGGGAAGCCTGTGGAGCTGAAGCTTACAGCCGACAGAAGCGTAATCGAAGCAGACGGTTATGACCTGAGCTACGTGACCGTAGAGGCCGTGGATTCGCAGGGACGCGCAGTTCCGACCGCTGACCTTATGCTGCACTTCTCAGTAAGCGGCGCGGGCGAGCTTGTCGGCGTGGACAACGGCAACGCCGCGGACACCCTCTCCCTGAAGGGCAGCGACAAGGCCCTCTTCAGCGGCAAGGCCCTCGGCATAGTCCGCTCGCTCAGAGGGCGGAAGGGCACAGCCTCGCTCACGGTCACTTCTGAAGTGGGAGACGCTACGATACAGATAAAAACAAAGTAATACATTTAATACATATTTATGATGGCAAACAACTCAATCATCGGCACAGCAGGCCGTGTACTTTTCACCGCTGCCGTATTGGCGCTCAGCGTCGAGGCCTCTGCCCGGCAGGAGCCCAATTATGAGCTCGCAGCACGCTTTTCCATAAACAACATTTCGCAGATGGTGCATTCCACCTCGGTGTATCCGAACTGGTTCGAGAAGAGCAACCGCTTCTGGTACAGCTGGACTACCGGCGAAGGCACGAAATACTACATCGTGGATCCGCAGACTGCGACAAAAACCGAGGTCTTCGATATGGAGAAGCTCGCGATGCAGCTCACCACCATCACCCGCGACCCGGTGGACGCGCAGCACATCAAGCTCGACCGCATCGAGCTGAAGGATGACAAGGTCTTCCGTTTCGACGTGCGCGGCACGCAGGAGGTGCGCGACACCCTCTCCAAGGACCCGGACGCGATGACTGCGAAGATCTTCCACTTCGAATACGACATCGCGTCGAAGACCCTCACCGAATACAGGCCGGAGGATAAGAAGTATCCGCACTGGGCCAGTGTGTCACCGGACGGCACCAAGGCTGTCTATGCAAAAGACAACAACCTCTGGTGGATGGACGCTGAGAATCTGAAGAAAGCCGCCAAGGACGAGAAGGATTCCACCATCGTGGAGCACAGGATCACTGAGGACGGGATCCGTGACTACGGCTACGGCTACGGCAGCTACGCCGGCAACACCGACAGCGACACCACCCGCCGGAGCAGTATCGTGCAGATGGCGTGGTCCCCGGACTCGAAGCATTTCGCCACCTTCAAATTCGATATGCGCGAGATCAAGGACTTCTGGGTCATCAACAGTCTCAGCAACCCGCGCCCTACTCTGGAGACCTACAAGTACCAGATGCCGGGCGAACCGAGCCCAAAGGAGGAGCTTTACATATTCAATATCGAGGACGGAAGCTCAAAACACATAAAGTCAGTCGCCTTCAAGGGACAGGTCGGAGACTTCGAGTTCCGTACGCAGACCGTCGCGGACAGATACCGCGACTACCGCTCCCGGGTGTGGGCCGGTGACGAGGACGGCTTCTACTATGACCGCATTTCGCGTGACGCGCACAAGATAGACTTCTGCCGTGTGGACATCGCTTCCGACTCCACACGGACCATCCTCAGCGAGAGGATGAACACATATCTCGATGGCAAGAGTCTGCGTTTCATAAGGAACGGCTCACAGTTCATCGAGTGGAGCGAGCGCAACGGCTGGGCTAACCTCTACCTCTACAATGCCGACGGTACGCTCGTGCGCAACCTCACCGAAGGTGCCTATCACGTGGACGAGATTCTTGCGGTGAACGAAAAAGAAGGCTACGTACTCTTCAGCGCCTGCGGCGTGAACAAGGGCGAGAACCCTTACCAGATGCACACCTACCGCGTAAGCCTCAACGGCGGAGCCATCAGGCAGCTGGATATGGACGATATGGACGTGACCGCATACGCCTGCGATGACGCCACATATTTCGTGGCGAACTGCTCCAGAGTGGATTACGCTCCGGAAATCTATCTCGTGGACCGCAACGGAAAGCGGACCCTGCTGGAGAAGGCAGACCTGAGCAAACTCTACGAGGCAGGCTACAGGATGCCGGAGAGGTTCAAAGTGAAGGCGGCCGACGGAATCACCGACCTCTACGGCGCGATGTACAAGCCTTTCGACTTCGACTCCACGAAATGCTATCCTATCATCGACTACGTATATCCGGGTCCGCAGGTGGAGGCCAACAACATCTCCTGGAGCAAGGGTATGCTCCGCACTGACCGTCTCGCCCAGATCGGCTTCGTAGTCATCACCGTGGGCAACCGGGGAGGTCATCCGAACCGCTCCAAGTGGTATCACAACTACGGCTACGGGAACCTTCGCGACTACGGTCTGGAAGACCAGAAGACTGCTGTGGAACAGCTTGCGGCACGCCACAAATGGATAGACGGCACAAAAGTCGGCATCCTCGGACATTCCGGCGGCGGCTTTATGTCCACTGCGGCCATACTCACCTATCCTGACTTCTACACTGCGGCGGTCTCCTGCTCAGGCAATCACGACAATGCCATCTATAACCGCTGGTGGAGCGAAACCCATCACGGCATAAAGGAGAAAGTGGCAGACGGCGACACTACCTTCGTTTTCAGCATCAAGAACAACCAGGAAATCGCGGGGAAACTCAAAGGACATCTTATGCTCGTGACCGGCGACATAGACGACAACGTCCATCCGGCCAACACAATCCGCGTAGTGAACGCCCTCATCCGTGCGAACAAGCGTTTCGACCTGCTCGTGCTTCCGGGACAGAGACACGGCTATGACGATATGAACGAGTACTTCTTCTACAGGCTCGCCGACTATTTCAGCGAGTGGCTGCTCGGCAGCTCGCACCGCAGCGAAGTGGACATAAGACAAATGAACAACGACTGAATATGAAGCATTCATATTACTTCCTGGGGCTTGCGCTCCTCCTCCTCCTGTTGACCTGCGGAGCGCAGGCAGGTGCGGCCGAACCTCAGCCGAAGACCAAGCTGCGTCCCACCGCGACCGTACTCCTCTACCCCGAGGGGCAGAGCGTGGACAAGGGCATCATCGAAAACGGCGTAGCAATCACCTCGGGTCCAGGAGAATCGAACGGACTTTCCGGAGAGGAGACGGCAAATGACTGGGGCGATTTCGGGAACATCTCCGACAATGCCAGAATAGACATCTACCTGCCGAAGAAGCCTAACGGGCAGATGGTCATCTCCTGTCCGGGCGGCGGCTACGAATACGTGTCAGCATTCAACGAAGGAGCCTACGTGGCCGACCATTTCACTAAAAGGGGCATAGCCGTCTGCGTAGTGAAATACAGACTTCCGAACGGGCATTGGAGGGTACCGCTTACTGACGTGCAGAATGCATTCCGCTACTGCCGTGCGCACGCGGCCGGATGGGGCATCAAGCAGATCGGCATCATCGGCTTCTCGGCCGGCGGGCATCTCGCGGCGAGCGCCTCCACTCTCTTCACGGATGAGGTGACGCGCCCGGACTTCTCGATCCTGGTTTATCCTGTCATCACGCTGGAGGCGGGCGTGACACACCAGGGCTCGTGCGACGCTCTGATCGGCAGCAGGGACAAGTGGCTCGACGCGAGCCTTCCGCATAGCGTTTATGTGGAGAACGAGGCCGGATACCGGGAACTTCTTCACCACTATTCGCTTGAGAATCAAGTAAGTGCCGACACTCCTCAGACTATGCTTCTTCTGAGCAGCGATGACGGTCTCGTGATTCCGGAGAACAGCCTCCGCTACTACCGCGCCCTGCTTGACAATAATGTCTCCGCGCAGATCCACACCTTCCCTATAGCCGGACACGGATGGGGCTTCTTCACCTCCGAATTCGGCAACGACCGCCTCGGCGACTACAGGAAAGTGTTCTTCGATGCGATAGACACCTGGCTGGAAAATATAAAATGACATTTCTTCTCCGGGGTGAAGAAGCGGCGGAGAACCCCGCCGCCGCCCCCCCCGGAAGAACTTCAGACAGACTATAAATGACACTCATCAAATCCATTTCCGGCATCCGAGGAACTATTGGCGGAGCTGCCGGTCAGGCGCTTACGCCTGTAGATATCGTAAAATTCACCTACGCCTACAGCCTCAAGCTGCGCGAGCGCAGACCGAAGATGGCGGGGAGCCGCTACAAGGTGGTGGTAGGGAAGGATGCACGCCTGAGCGGCGCGATGGTGGAGCAGCTCGTCTGCGGTACGCTCGTAGCCTGCGGCGTGGATGTGGTCAAATGCGGCTTCGCCAGCACTCCGACCACAGAAATGGCGGTCACCTTCTCGGGAGCTGACGGCGGCATCATCCTCACGGCCTCACACAACCCGCGCCAGTGGAATGCTCTGAAACTGCTGGACGAGAGAGGCGAATTCCTGAACGCCGCAGAGGGCCAGGCCATACTGGAAGCGGCCGAAGCCGATGATTTCTGTTTCGCGGGAGTGGACGAGCTCGGCAAGATCGAGGAGCACGACTTCACCCGCGAGCATCTCGACGCTGTCCTCGCCCTGCCTACGGTGGACGCCAAGGCCATACGGGAAGCGCATTTCAAGGTAGTGCTCGATGCCATAAACTCCGTGGGCGGCATCATCATGCCACAGCTTCTGGAGCGCCTCGGCGTGGAATGCGTAAAACTGAACTGCGAGCCTACCGGCGACTTCGCGCACAATCCGGAGCCGCTGCCCGCGAACCTTACCGACCTGAGCGAGACCGTAGTCGAGCAGAAGGCGGATCTGGGCATCTCTGTGGACCCGGACGTGGACAGGCTTGCCTTCATCTGCGAGAACGGACAGCCGTTCGTGGAGGAATACACTCTGGTGAGCGTAGCCGACTACCTGCTGGAATGCGCTGAAAAAGAGGGGGTCAAGGACATCTGCACCGTGAGCAATCTTTCCAGCAGCCGGGCTCTGCGCGATGTGACGGAAAAGCACGGAGGCAGATACTACGCCTCGGCCGTGGGTGAAGTGAACGTCACCACGAAGATGCACGAAAAGGGTGCGCTGATCGGCGGCGAAGGCAACGGCGGAGTCATCTATCCTGCCATCCATTACGGCCGCGACGCTATGGTGGGCGTGGCCCTCTTCCTGAGCAACCTCGCACACAAGAAGATGAAGGTGAGCGAGCTCAAGGCCACCTATCCGCAGTACTTCATAGCCAAGAACCGTATCGAGCTCTCTGACAGCTCGCTCATCGACCGCATACTCGCCGAGATGAAGAGCATCTTCGCAGATGAGGACATAAACGAGATCGACGGCGTGAAGATCAGCTTCGAGGCACAGAGGCAGTGGCTGCACCTTCGCCGCTCGAACACGGAGCCTATCATCCGGATCTACTCTGAAGCTCCGACGCAGGAGGCCGCAGAGGCTCTCGCGGAGCGCGTGGTGGGCATCGCCCGGAAAATCATAGACGCTTAGCACACTCGATTCACCGGATGTTCTCGTTCAGGACCACAGCACTCGGCGACCAGCCTGACAGGGCTCTGATCTACGGCAGAGTCGGTTGCTTCTGCACCCGGAACTGCTGGGATACGGCCTCCGGCCAATATATGTACGAGATTTTCCGCACCAGGGGCAATCTCGCCGCCCTCTTCACTCCCGCAGACCCGGAGCTTGGCCCCGGAGCGGGCCATATCGAGTTCAGTGAAGACGCTCTGGTGGGACTTAACGCCCTGGTCGTGGAAATCCAGGACAGCGGGGCACGCTACTTCGGCTACACGAGGGACGTGCTCCGTCTGATGTCTATGCTCGACGCTATGGACAGGGAGTTCTCGACTGAGGAAGAATGCGCAGTGCCTTCGCTCTACATCGTGGACCACCCGAACCCGGCCGGACGCATAGCCGAAGGCACGATGCCCCTGCTCGATACCGAACCGTGGACGGCCAAAGTCGCCCACAGGCACGGGCTTACGCTCGGAGAGCTGTGCCACGTGCATTACGGCGAGCTGGGAGCCCGCTTCCCGCTGCACATCATCTCGGCGGAGGCTTCTGAGTCGAACAGGGTGCTTATGCCCTGGGTCATAGCCCCGTCCTCCGAAGTACCGGGCCTTTTCAGCTGCCGCCTGCAGGGCGGCGGAGGCCTTTGGGAGCTCACGAGCGTCTGCCCCGGGACCGGGACGGCACGCCCTTACGAGTACATAGGAGCCCCCTTCATCACTGCGGGGCTTCAGGACCTGCCGCAGGCCGAGGGAGCTATGCTGCGTCCCTGCTCCTTCACGCCTTCATACGGGCAGTACGCGGGCAGATGCTGCTTCGGCTACCAGATACTTCTCACCGGAGGGGAGGAATACCCTTGTCTGCTGCACACGCTCCGCACTATGCGCTATATGAAGGAACATTACTCGCAGTTCGAATTCCTGGACGGCTTCGAGGCGAGGCTCTCCGACCCGGTGATATGGGAATTCCTGAAGGGCAACATCACCTTCGATATTGTGCAGGAGCACGTGAAGGGGGAAGAGCAGAAATGGATACGCAAGGCCAAGCGCTATACCCTCTACGAAGACGCCCCGTTCAGAATCAAGTAATTTTTCGTAAATTTGCAGGCTTTACAGGCCCCGCAAGGGACAAGGATTTAACAGTTATTCAGCGATGTTCGAGAATCTGTCAGAAAGACTGGAACGCTCTTTCAAGATACTTAAGGGTGAGGGTAAAATCACCGACATAAATGTAGCCGAGACGCTCAAGGATATCCGCAGGGCCCTGCTGGATGCCGACGTGAGCTACAAAGTGGCCAAGGAGTTCTGCGACCGCGTGAAGGTCAAGGCTATGGGACAGAATGTGCTCACGGCAGTGAAGCCTCAGCAGATGATGGTCAAGATAGTCCACGACGAGCTTGCCGAGTTTATGGGGAGCGAAGCTTCGGACATAAACGTGAAAGGGCAGCCGGGCATCGTTCTGGTAGCCGGTCTGAACGGTTCGGGTAAGACCACCTTCTCCGGCAAGCTTGCGCTGAACATCAAGAGCAAGCGGGGTATGAAGGTCCTTCTCGCGGCCTGCGACACCTTCCGTCCCGCAGCCATAGAGCAGCTTAAGACCCTCGGAGAGCAGGTAGGCGTTCCGGTGTACACGGAGGAGGGCATCAAAGACCCGGTTCAGATTGCGCGCTCCGCCATCTCCAAAGCCAGGAGCGAAGGCTACAGCGTAGTCATCATCGATACGGCCGGACGGCTCGCGGTGGACAAGGAGCTGATGGACGAGATCTCCGCCCTGCACAGCGCTGTGAAGCCCACGGAGACTCTTTTCGTCGTCGATGCGATGACAGGTCAGGACGCGGTCGAGACCGCCAAGGCGTTCAATGAAGCCATCGATTTCGACGGAGTGGTACTGACGAAGATGGACGGAGACACCCGTGGCGGTGCCGCCCTTTCCATAAAGGCGGTGGTCGGCAAGCCGATAAAGTTCGTGTCCACCGGAGAGAAGATGGAAGCTCTGGATGTCTTCCATCCGTCCCGCATCGCCGACAGGATTCTGGGGATGGGTGATGTGGTATCCCTCGTGGAGAAGGCTCAGGAGCAGTTTGACGAGAAGCAGGCCCGTGAGCTGAAGAAGAAGATAGCGAAGGACAAATTCACTCTCGCCGACTTCTACGACCAGATCCAGCAGGTGAAGAAGATGGGCGACATCAAGGACCTCGCCGGTATGCTGCCTGGAATGGGTAAGCTTATGAAGGATGTGGACATCGACAACAAGACCGCGTTCAAATCCACTGAAGCCATCATCCAGTCTATGACTCCGTACGAGCGGGAGAATCCCGACATCATAAACGGCAGCCGCCGCCGCCGGATCGCGGCGGGCTCAGGCACCACCATCCAGGACGTGAACAAGCTTCTGAAGCAGTTCGAAGGCACCCGCAAGCTTATGAAGTCCGCCGTCAGCGGCAAACTCGCCGCACAGATGCGAAACTTCAAGGGCCGTTAGGTAAGGGAAAGGTTGACCTTTAATTCTGGTGTGCGGGGCGCAGAAGGTCGAGGACGACTTTCACGGGGTTGAAGGTTTCGAGAGGCACTTCCACGAACTTGGTGTTCCAGTCGCTCATCGCGCCGTTCCACAGGCCCGGAAGTTCGAGGGCCTTGAGCGGACGACCCTGATAGCTCTTCGAGCTGATGAAGCCGGTCTCCTCATCCACAAAATCCTCCAGGTCGAAACGCTGCCCGCGATAATCGTGCAGACAGCAGACTATGTCCACAGGATTGAAATGCGTGGACTGCTTCAAGCACTCGATAGCGGCAGGATCTTCGGGATTTATCTGACTTCCTTCGAGAATCTGAAGAGAAGTGCTCCCGTCCGCGGCTTCCACGATGAAAGGACCGCCTCCCGGCTCGCCCTGGTTGCGGACCATACCGCAGACGCGTATAGGGCGGTTCAGCTTGGAACGTATGGACTGGACCCTGTCCTTGCAGCTCCCGCTCTTGGGGATGGAGACGCAGAGCTCGTCAAGCAGGAACTGCTCTATCTCGTTGCACAGGTCCTGACACTCCGGGGTCGCGCAGTAGTCCTCCTCCGGACTGTTTATGCCCGGGATATACGGATATGGCTGCCGGGGACTCACTACGGCTCCGGAAGCTATGTCCAGATCCCGCAGATATCCGAAAATGATATCACGCAGCTCGAGGGCGCGGCCTATCAGCACCTTCTTGTAACGCGCCGTAAGAGGCAGCAGCCGCTCCACGGCCACATTATCTATGTTCTTTATGGTGACTAGCTCCTGAGGGACGGAATTCAGATTGTGGATCAGAGCTCCGTGGCCGCCCGGACGGAAGAGCAGAGTCCCGTCATCCTTGCGGAACGGGCGGCCCTCCGGGGTGACGGCTATCGTGTCCGTGGACTTGCTCTGATAGGAGAAGGTCACGAGGTACTTTACCCCATAACGCTCCTCGTAACTGCTCTTCACTTCCTCCAGAGCCGCCTCGAAAAGGCTCCGGTGGTCTTCGGAGATGGTCAGATGCAGGTTCACGCTGCCGTCAGAGTTGCGCATATATGCCTGACCTTCCACAAGGTGCTCCGCGAGAGCGGTGCGCACCTCCTCGTCGGGATAGCGGTGGAACTTCAGGACCCCTTTGGGCTTGGAGCCGTAATCAAGCCCCTCCGGAGAAAGCAGGACGGCTGCGGGGTCAGCCTTAGGGCCGAAAAGCTCCGGGGTATAGAAAGCGAAGCGGGAGATGTTCTCCGCCAGTGTGCGGACCGCATCGTTAGGAGTCCGGAGTCCGGCGAAGATATCCTTGAACATCCGCGAAGCTGCTCCGGAAGCGGGCACGAACTTGCAGCGTCCATCGACCCGGGCAGTCTCGGCATAGGAGACGGCCTCGTCGATTTCAGCTTCGCTCAAGCACTGCACGCCGTGACCCGGGGTCGCGGGAGCGACAATCCTGAGCCAAGGGAAACCCTTGGCAAAACGCTCTATCTGAGCGGAAACCGTTTCGACAGTAGAGCCTGAGTTCTCTATCTGTCTGATATCATCTGATTTAAGCATAGGGCGATATAATTGGTTATCAGAGTATTCATCATCCGCCACTTCCCAGGCGGCTCGGGCAGTAGAGCTTCAGCCTCAATCCACGAAGAACTCCCTCCGGTACTGGTACTCGGCCCTGAGCCTGTCGAACTGGTCGGGCGCGCTCCGGAATAGGAAATCGTCAGTGAAAACGGGATAGTTATACTGCATCATAGACGCGACCTCTCCCTGGCTCTTGCCCCGGAAATCGAGCTTCACGGCTTCGAGTTCCTTCAGGGCCGCGCTCGGGAAGAAATCATAAAGCGGCTCTATCTTGAAGAAACGGGCTACAGAACGCACGGCGGCAGTGGTCCCGTTCTGCTTGCCCTGATAGGAATAGCCGGCGATGTGGGGAGTGGCGATATCGACCATCCCTATAAGCTCCGGGTCCGGATGCGGCTCGTTGTTCCAGGTGTCTATGACCACAGCCGCGAACTTCGGTATGGCATTTTTCAGGGCCTCGTCCACGACCACTTCTCCGCGTGCGGCGTTTATGAAGACAGAATTCTCGCGCATCTTCTCGAAGAAGAGCGCATCCGCCATACCGCGCGTGCTGTCATTCAGCGGAACGTGCATCGTGACAATATCGGACTTCGCGAGCAGTTCGTCCAGCGGGCAGAAGCAGGAGGAACCTTCAGCCGCAGCCCTCGGCGGGTCATTTTTCAGCACGCTGAAGCCCAGAGAGAGCGCCATCGATTCGACACGGCGGCCGACATTGCCCACTCCGATGATGCCGATAGTCTGGCCCTGCAGGTTTATGCCCTTGCGCGCAGCGACTCCGTAGAGCGCGGAAAAGACGTAGTTCATCACACCTCCGGCATTGCAGCCCGCCGCATTCTGGACGTAAATTCCGGCCTCGCGGCAGAAGTCCTGGTCTATGTGGTCCATCCCGATGGTCGCGGAGGCTATCATCTTCACGGCAGTCCCCGCGAGCAGAGCCTTGTCGCAGCGGGTCCTGGTCCGGGTGATGAAGGCGTCGGCATCCAGCAGATCTTCGTGTCTGATATCTGGGCCGAAAATGTAGCGGACCTCGGCGTAAGGCTCGAAGACATCGTGGATGAAAGGGATGGCACTGTCGATTACTATCTTCATAACTCTCAGTTCAGAAGCCGTTTAGAAAACCTTCCTATTTCTCGAACTCCGCCTCGCGGAAGAACTGTGGGGTATGGAAATTCGGCTTAGGGGTAAGAACAGGGGCCCAGGAGAGATAATGAGGCTTGCTGAGGCCGTCGCCGCATTTGTAGAAATTGCAGCGGACCCCCTTCAGCTCATCCCAGGAGGTGAATCTGTCCCGGTACAGGGCAGAGACCGGAATGACGAAGGTGATGTTCCAATAATTGTTCGGATCCGCCGGAGTCCGTCCACCGCCACAGCAGTGGTGCTCCCCTCCTTCCTCGTCATCGTGATGGCAGCAGTGGTGCTCCCCGCCGTCCTCGTCATCGTGATGGCAGCAGTGGTGCTCCCCGCCTTCCTCATCATCGTGATGGCAGCAGTGGTGCTCCCCTCCTTCCTCGTCATCGTGATGGCAGCAGCAGTGGTGCCTTCGCTCCCCTGCCACTACCTCGTCGAAAGGCTCGTATCCCACTGAGCTGTAAGCAAGAATCTGCTCATAGACTTCCTTGGTGGCCGGGACCTTGAGTCCCGCGAGCTCGTGATAGCCGAAATGCATCACTCCTATGCAGGACGACTCGAAATTATAATAGCGCTCCCCCTTGCCGTCCGGGTCGATGAAGAACTCCACACAGGAATCCTTGTACACATCGCCTCCGAAATTCACTTCGCGTGCCGCAGTGCATTTCTCCAGCACGTCGTAACGCAGCACGAGTTCACTGCCGGTATGGAACGCACGCAGCACAACCCCCGGCTTGTAAGGGGCCACTTCGGGCCAATTGCTGCAGTCAAGAAGATGCGGCTCGCACTTCGCCAGAGCGAAAAACAGGGCGGCAGCATCATCAGTGTCGATATTTATACGCTTGATTATCATAATAAAGGAAATTTTATCCGAGGAAGCTGAGAAGGATACCGGCCGCTACGGCAGAGCCTATGACTCCGGCCACATTAGGGCCCATAGCGTGCATCAGGAGATGGTTGTCAGGGTTGAACTCGCGTCCCACCAGTTCAGATACGCGGGCGCTGTCCGGCACGGCGGAAACCCCGGCATTGCCGATGAGGGGATTTATCTTGCGTCCCGGCTTGAGGAAGAGGTTCCACACCTTGATGAAGAGGACTCCGGAAGCAGTGGCGATCACGAAGGAGAGAAGTCCGAGCAGAAAGATCTTCAGGGAGTTGCCCGTGAGGAACTTGTCAGCCTGGGTGGAAGCGCCGACGGTGAGACCGATGAGAGTGGTGACCACATCGATGAGCGGCCCGCGGGCTGTCTCGGCGAGACGGCGTGTCACTCCGCTCTCTTTCAGAAGATTACCGAAGAAGAGCATACCGAGAAGCGGCAGGCCCGAAGGGACTATGAGGGCGGTGAGGAGGAAACCGATGATAGGGAAAACTATCTTTTCCTTCTGGCTGACCTGACGCGGGCGGGCCATCTCTATGAGACGCTCCTTCCTGGTGGTAAGCAGCAGCATTATCGGTTTCTGGATCACCGGGACCAGCGCCATATAGGAATAGGCGCAGACCGCGATGGCTCCCATAAGGTCGGGAGCGAGTTTCGAGGAGAGGAAGATGGCGGTAGGGCCGTCCGCGCCGCCGATGATGCCGATGGCACCGGCTTCATTAGGGGCGAAGCCCATAGCTATCGCCAGCAGATAGGCACCGAAGATGCCCATCTGGGCCGCCGCACCTATGAGCATCAGACGCGGCTGCGAAATGAGGGCCGAGAAATCGGTCATCGCACCGATACCCAGGAAGATGAGAGGAGGATACCATCCCTGCTTCACTCCCTGATAGAGGATATTCAGCACCGAGCCGTCTTCATACACTCCTATGGAGAGACCGGGAAACATAGGGATGTTCCCGACTATCATACCGAATCCGATGGGGACGAGCAGAAGCGGCTCCCATTCCTTCACTATACCCAGAGTCACGAAGATGACGCCGATCAGTATCATCACCACGTGCTGCCAGGTCATATTGGCGAACGCCGTGTATTCCCAGAATTGAGCGAGGCTTTCTATTATCTGATCCATCAGGCTATAGTGACGATGTCGGCACCTTCCAGAATAGAATCGCCCTTGGAGACGTGGACGGCGGTGACGGTGCCGTCCTTGGGGGCCTGTATTTCATTCTCCATCTTCATAGCTTCCAGCACGGCCACCTTCTGGCCTGCCTTGACCGCCTGTCCGGCGGTGACTGAAACTTCGATGATGACTCCCGGAAGAGGCGAGGTGACAGACTCTCCCTTGCCCGAAGCTGCGGCAGGAGCCGGAGCGGACGGGGCGGGAGCAGAGACCTGGGTAGGGGCGGACGGGACAGGAGCTGGGGCAGCCGGGGCAGTCCCTGACGGGGCGTCCTGTATTTCCACCTTGTACTGAGTGCCGTTCACCTGCACGTCAGCTATGCTTCCTTCTACTGCGTTGATGGTGACATCATACTCGCCACCGTTGATCTTGAATTTATATTTAGCCATTACCTTGAATAATTATTCATTTTATATACATTATTTCTTGACGGGGGATTTTCTGAATCCCATAGTCCTGTCTACCCATCCGCCGTTCTGCGGCCGTATGGTGATGATGAAGGACTCTTCATCGTGCACACCGCCGCCGAGGTACAGGTGCATCGCGAGAGCTATGGCCGCCTCGGCATCCGAATTCCTTTCCGCCTGCAGAGCCATCGCTATGGCGGCCGCAACGGCCTCGTTGCCGCGCTTACCGCTCTTGCGGCGCGTCTTTCCCGCACGCGGGAACCTGCCGGAGAAGCACTTGCCGGAGAAGTTGTAGATGACAAAGAGTATTATCAGGGCGATGAATACGACCGATACGGAGACTATGGTGAGAGTGTAGCCGTGGGGGTCGGTCCGGGCGAGCGTCATCGACTTGGGTTCTTCATCCGTGAAGCCGTTCACTATTCCGGGGGTCGGCCCGGCGGGCCGGATGTCATCGAATACTATCTGTTTCGCATCGTTTGCGAACTTGCTCAGGGACATCCCCCCGGGAAGGTCTTCCGGCACCTGTATAGTGTCGATGACCGTATGCCCGTCATTGCTTACGAGATAGAGGGTGGAACCGGGGCGGAGAGGGAAATCCAGATAGAAGGTTCCGTCATTCTCCCTGCCGCCGGCATAGAAGATGACGACCTGACGGGGTTTGAGGCTTGTCCTCTTGTCGGATCCGGGTATCTGGCACTTCATCAGGTCATCCGGATCGTCGGAGAAGTAGCATCCGCCGTAATTCACGGTGCCCTGCGAGATGTTCATCACTTCCACCCACGCGGAGTGCCTGCCGTAATCATCGACTATGGAAGAGTCGTTGACGGTCATTATCTCGGTGATCCTAAGATCGATGACGTTCTGCGCACTGAGACTGGACAGAGAGCGGAGAAGCAGCAGGAGCGATATGTAAAAAAACCTTTTCATCCTTTCTTACTGCCTACAGTGGGAGATTGTCGTGTTTCTTTGCCGGCAGTTCCTGACGCTTGCACGAGAGGGCTTCGAGGGCCCGGCAGATGCGGAAGCGGGTGTTGCGCGGCTCGATGACATCCTCGATGTAGCCTTTCTGCGCAGCCTGATAAGGGTTGCAGAAGAGTTCGTTGTACTCGCTCTTTTTCTCCTCGGCGAGGGCGGCCTTCTTCCCGGGATCAGTTTCAGCCTTGAGTTCCTTGCCGTAGAGGATCTCCACCGCGCCTTCGGCTCCCATCACCGCGAAATTGGCCGAAGGCCAAGCGTAGTTCACGTCTCCCCTCAACTGCTTGCAGCTCATCACTATGTGCGCACCGCCGTAGGATTTGCGCAGAGTGACTGTGACCTTCGGGACGGTGGCCTCGCCGTAGGCGTAGAGAAGCTTCGCGCCGTTCGTGATGATGGCGCCGTACTCCTGCTGGGTTCCGCAGAGGAAACCCGGGACGTCCACGAGAGTGACTATAGGAATGTTGAACGCGTCGCAGAAGCGCACGAAGCGCGCAGCCTTGCGTGAGGCGTTGATGTCCAGCACGCCGGCGAGGACCTTAGGCTGGTTCGCCACGATGCCGACGCTCCTTCCGTTCATATGCGCGAAGCCGACGATGATGCTTTTCGCGAATTCCTTGTGCACCTCGAAGAAAATGCCGTCGTCCACTATGGAAGTGATGACGCCGTACATATCGTAAGGCTTGTTCGGATTGTCGGGGATTATGCTGTTCAGAAGGTCGTCAGTGCGGGAAACCGGATCGAGGGTAGGCACCGCGGGAGCTTCCGACATATTGTTCTGCGGGATGAAGGAGAGGAGCTTCCGGATGGTGGCGATGCCCTCCTGCTCATCTGCAGCCGCGAAATGGGCCACACCGCTTTTGCGCGCGTGGACGGAGGCTCCGCCGAGCTCTTCCTGAGTGACCTGCTCGCCTGTGACGCTCTTCACGACCGACGGGCCGGTGAGGAACATATAAGAAGTGTCGCGCACCATAAGGGTGAAGTCGGTCAGGGCCGGGGAATATACCGCTCCGCCGGCGCAGGGACCGAAGATCCCGCTGATCTGGGGCACCACGCCCGAAGCGAGGATGTTGCGCTCGAAGATCTCGCCGTAACCGGCCAATGCGTCTATCCCCTCCTGGATTCTCGCGCCGCCCGAGTCGTTCAGTCCTATGACAGGCGCTCCGGCGAGGACTGCCATATCCATCACCTTGCAGATCTTCTCGGCCATAGTCTTGGACAGGGAGCCGCCGCTGACCGTGAAGTCCTGGGCGAACACATACACGAGCCTGCCGCTTATCGTGCCCTGCCCCGTGACCACTCCGTCGCCGTCGAAGTGCCGGGCGTCCATCCCGAAATTAGTGCAGCGGTGCTGCACGAAGGTATCGTACTCCTCGAAACTGCCCTCATCGAGCAGCAGCGAAAGCCGCTCGCGGGCGGTAAGCTTGTTTTTCTTGTGCTGGGCATCGATCCGGCTCTGGCCTCCGCCGAGTCGTGCGCTGGCGCGCCGCTCCACGAGCTGCCGGATCTTTTCTTCCTGAATGCTCATATCCTTACTTTTTCTATAATCTTTCAAATGTACGACATTATTTCAGGATTTCCTAAAATGGAGTCCCGAATCAGTCCTAAAAAAAAGAAACCGGCCTTCGAGAAGGCCGGTCCCAAGGTTATCACTCTCTTCTACTCCGCCGGAGCGAGGGTGGTATAGACGCTGGTCACGTCCTCATCCTCTTCGAGAAGGTCTGTAAGCTTGTCGAGAGTGGCCCTCTGCTCCACAGTAACGGACTTGAGGTCCACGTTCGGAATCCTCTCGAAGCCTCCGGAAATCAGCTCATAGCCGTTCTCCTCTATATACTTCTGTATGGCTCCGTAGGACTCGTAGCTGCCGTAGATGCAGATGGTCTTGGTTTCGTTGTCATCGTCATCGACCTCGATCTGCTCGAACACCTCGTCCGCACCGTAGTCGATAAGTTCCAGCTCGAGCTCCTCCACGTCCACAGGCTTGTCCTCCTTTATGCGGAACACGCACTTGTGGTCAAACATAAAGCTTACGGAGCCGCTGGTTCCGAGGTTTCCGCCGCACTTTGTGAAATAGCTGCGGACATTGGCCACTGTGCGGGTGTTGTTATCGGTCGCAGCCTCCACGAGGTAGGCTATGCCGTAAGGGCCGTAGCCCTCATAAACCAGCTCCTTGAAGTCGCCGAGAGTCTTGTCGGTGGCCTTCTTTATGGCGCGCTCGATATTCTCCTTAGGCATCTGCTCGGAGCGGGCCTCCGCCATAAGGGCGCGAAGACGCGGGTTACCGGTGACATCCGGACCGCCCATCTTCACGGCGATGGTGATCTCCTTGCCGAGCTTCGTGAAGACGCGGGCCATATGCCCCCATCTTTTCATCTTCCTTTCCTTGCGGAATTCAAATGCTCTTCCCATAGACTCTACTCGGCTTCGATTCTGGAGATGTACTTGTCGATGTCGTAGCCCTCCACGGACTGCGGATACTGATCCTTTATGGTCTTGTAGCAGGCGAGAGCCTTGTCGGCTTTTCCGAGAGCCTCGTATGCGATACCGGCCTTGAGCAGATAGGTGGCGGCGAAGATGTTGTCCGCCTCGGCTGCTGCCTTTTCGAAACAGCCGACCGCAGTGCCGTAATCCTCAAGCCCTACATAAGCGTCGCCGAGGCAGGCTGTGGCGCGTGCCATCAGGATGTCGTCCTTGCCCTTATACTTCTTAAGATAGGAGATGGCCTCTTCGTAATTCCCGAGCCGGAGCTCGCATACGCCCGCATAGAAGGTGGCGGCACGGCCGGCGTGGGAACCGTACTCGGAGATGATGTCCTTGAATCCGAGATTGTTGCCGTCGCCGTTCAGGGCGATCTCGAACTCACCGGCTGCGAAGGAATTCTCGGCCGGAAACATCTGCTCCATAGCCTCGGCCCGCTGAGGCTTCGCTACCCACTGGTTATACGCTAAAATTCCGAGACCGACCACGAGGACCGCGATCACTGCTCCGTAGATGAGCTTCTTATTCTCATCCATAAAGCGGTTTGCCGCAGACACTTTCTCGGAGATGTTCTCCTGGCGCTGGGCTTCCTCTTTCTTAAGATTCATTTCTGACATATCGTATAATTTTAAATATCCGAACGATTCGTATGAGCCGACAAAAATATGAAATTTTGTGCAATCCTGCAATTTTTGAGCTAACTTTGCGAGGGTGCGCCGCCGCACTTCCGCAGGATTTCCCGGCGCACAGCCCTTACGACAGATGCCGACACTTGAGAAAATACTCATAAGCGACTTCCGCAACATCGTCCTGCAGGAGCTTCCGTTCTCCCCGAAGATAAACTGCATCTCCGGAGACAACGGCTCGGGCAAGACTAACTTGCTCGAAGCCATCCACTGCCTGTCGATGACCAAGTGCTTCTCCTCTACCGTCGAGAAATACAACTTCCGCCACGGAACCCGCAGCTATGCCATCTCCGGCACCTACCTGATGGAGAGCGGGATACGCTCGCGCTTCAGCCTGCAGAGCGAGGAGAGCGGCGAGAAGAAGCTCCGGCGCGACGACAAGAGCTACGCCCGCATCTCGGAGCACCTCGGAGTGCTGCCCATAGTGACCGTCTCGCCTTCCGATGAGAGTATGGTCAGCGAGGGAGGCGAGGAGCGCCGGAGGTTCGCGAACGCGGTCCTCTCCCAGCTCGACAGGGGCTATCTGTCAGATATGCAGCAGTATAACCGACTCCTTCAGCAGCGGAACCGCCTGCTCAAGTCGCAGGTGGTGGACTCCGGCGTATTGGACGCGTTCGACGCGGCCCTCTCCAGACTCGCCGCTCCGATAAGCGCACGCCGGCGGGAGTTCGCGCAGGCACTGCTTCCTGCGGTCCGCAACTACTACGGCAGACTCTCCGGCAGAGTCGAGGAGGTCTCGCTGGGGTACGTCTCCGACCTCGACAGGATGAGCGCGGAAGAGCTTTTCGCCGCCTCGCGCGAGAAGGACCTGGCGCTGCGCTACACCTGCGCCGGCATACAGAGGGACGATTTCCTCTTCACCCTCGACGGACATCCGATACGCCGCTGCGGCTCCCGGGGCCAGCAGAAATCTTTTCTGGTCTCACTGAAGTTCGCCCAATACGAACTGATGTCCGCACGCCGGGGTTTCGCTCCCCTGCTGCTGCTCGACGACCTTTTCGACAAGCTCGACACCAAGCGCGTGGCGAACCTCCTGGAGATGGTCGCGAGCTCCGATTTCGGTCAGATCTTCCTCACGGACAGTAACAAGACGCGCATCCGGGGCATAGTCGACGCTCTGACCTCCGAGCGCGCCTACTTCGACTGCTCGGCCGGAGTGTTCACTCTTTTATGACGGCCGCTGACGCGTCCAATCCTTCCCGCCTATGCCTGAAACCAGCCGCATACACCGCAAGAAACCTCTTTCCATGGAAGAGGTGGTGGAACTTTTCATAAAAGACCTGCGTCTTGCCACAGGCCTCAACACCCATTGCGTATTCAGGGCCTGGGACAAGGCTTCCGGGGCGGAACGCTACACTATCCGGCGCTTTTTCCGCGACGGAAAACTCTACATCACCCTGAATTCCTCCGCCCTGCGGAGTATCCTCTTTCTGCAGAGGGCCGCTCTCGTGGACAAGATTAACATCCTCCTTTCGCAGGACCCGCTCTTCACGAAAAGTGACTCCAAGGCTCCGTTTGTGAAAGAAATCATACTGAAGTGAGTCCTCCTACGGAGGGGGGGGCGGGAAGTGACCCGGCATAAGAGTCTTTCCGGCATCGAGAAAGGGGCGGCCCAGAGTCCCTGAGCCGCCCCTTTCTCTGCTTTAATCGCGCCTGAGCGGTCTTAGTTTATCATAATCGCCGCGATGAGCGAAAGGATGGCGTAGAACTCAGGAAGGGCGCAGTAGATGATGGTGTTTACCATCACATTGTGCCCCTGGCTGATGTTCACGATACCGTTCGCGCACACCTGACCCTGACGGATGGCGGAGAAAAGACAGACGATACCTACGCCCAGACCCACGCAGAAGTACAGAGGGCCGTTTGCAGTGACATCGCCGCCGAGCCAGAGCACGAACGCGAGGAAGCCGTAAAGGCCCTGCGTGGCCGGGATGGCCGAGAGAATCATATACTGGGAAGACTGCTCAGGGTTCTTTTTGAGCGCGCCTTCAGCGGCATTGCCGGCGATGGTGGTGCCGAATGCCGAACCGATGCCCGCAAGGGCGAACATCAGTCCGAGACCGAGATAAGCTAAAATTGCGTTTAACATAATCGATGGATTTTATTTGTTTCTTTATTTTTTCAACGGATTGTATTTAAGTCCCGAGCCCGCATAGCCCGCATTCTTGAAGAACTCCAGGAAGTTCAGTCGGAGAGGATGCACGAACGCCCCGAGGCAGCTCATAGCCAGGTTCAGAGCGTGGCCCACGATAAGAATCAGCACGAACGGCACCCACTGCCAGGTAGGGTCGCTGCCCTTCACCAGATTTGCCATAAGGTTGAAGGTGGCGCCGAGCATACCGCCGGAGAGTCCCAGAGCGTAGAGACGGATGTAGCTGAGCACGTCGCTCATAAGCCCGGAGGCCATCTGATAGGTGTCCCAGACTCCCAGACCGACATTCACGAGAGGATTGCGTCCCCATTTGTTCAGCAGGAAGATGCCGGTAGCCGATACGGCGGCTATGCCTATGACCGTCCACTTGATGGCCGACTCGGAAAGTACTCCGAACATAGAGACGAAGGCTACGAGGACCACTCCGACGATGAGTACTGTCCACCCCAGAGTGGAGAGGCAGTTTCTGAAGCCGTCCCGGCGTATGGACCAGATGCTCTTCACTATCATGGCCAGACTGATGTGCAGCACGCCTATGATGAGGGAAAGCACCATCTGGAGGGAATAGTGCGAAACGCCCTCCGGTATGGCCGCCACTGCCGCATCACCCCTCACCCAGCTGATGCCTCCGTCCGCGAAGACGAGCTCTCCCGTGAGGATTATGGATTTGTACCACTGAGGTATCCGGCTGACTTCATAGAGATTCACGCCGAAGAAGCCGCCCATCACCAGGCCGACGACAAGCGTGCCGCAGCCCAGAATGGTCACGAGCGAATGCATCTTGGCAAGCGACCCGGAGCCCTTTTTGAGAAGCTGTCCTATGATGATGAGCAGTATTCCGTAGCCGGCGTCTCCCATACACATCGAGAAGAAGAGCAGGAAGAATATGCTGAGGAATACCGTAGGGTCGAATTCGTTGTAGACAGGGAGACCGTACATTCCGGTGAGCACCTCGAAAGGCCGGCTGAAGGAGTTGTTCTTCAGCTGGATAGGAGGGTTGTCCTCCACCGTGGCCGCTTCCGCTACATAGACAAGGTCCATCGCGTCGAACTCGGAGCGGAGCCTTTCGTCCTCTTCCACCGGAGCGAAGCCGGTGTACTGAGTGATGTAGCCTTCCGCAGCGCTGCCGCCGGTCTTCGAAGCCAGATATATCTCAAGCTCGGAGAGAAGGGCGTCATACTGCTCCCGCATAGACGGGAGTTCGGACTTGGCGGCGAGAAGCTGCGAGGCTCTCTGCTGAAGCTCGGCGTCGAGAGAGGCCAGGATTGCACGGGCCTCCGCGGCCGTGCCCGCAGGACGGGCGCACTCGGTCGCCGGGAAGCTGTAGTCCGGAGAGTCGCTGACCGTTACGAAGTAGGTCCTGCCCTCGGAAGAGGAGATCTTTTCGAGCGGGTAGAGGTCCCCCCAGGCCGGGTCGAAACTCTTGTCGTACACGCTGTAGAAACGGAAGGTGCAGCCGCTCTTGCGCTCTACAGACTCGATGCGCGCGAGGTCGAAGTCACCCCAAGGCTCGCGCAGGGCGAGTTCCTTCTTCCATACGGAGATCTTCTCCAGGATGGCGGCATAGTCGGGGTCTTTCGCGAAGTCCTCCTTCTCGATCCTGGCGATCTTCTTCTTCAGGGCTTCGGAGCGCGAGAGAAGCTCGGCAGAATGCTCGTCCACAGGTTTCGAGGAGCGACTTATGTCCACCACTCCCGTCTCGGCAAGCTTATCGAGGAATCCTTCAGAGGCTGAGCTCAGCAGAATGAAGGAGTATTTGGTCATTTTGTCTATCATAACTGCTCCTCCTCTTCCTCTGCGGCGTGACGGGTCTTGACTATCTTCGAAGCTGCCTTCGAGAGATTCTCCTCGTCTTCCATAAAACGCTTGATCTTCAGTATGGCTTCCTGATATCCGGGTATCTGGACTTTCTCGTAGAGATTCACCTTCTGGGTGGTCTTCTTGCGGTTGAAGTCCAGAATGCGGCGCTTCTCGGCATAGACCTCGGATTCGATCCCCAGGCGGCTCAGCTGCTTGAGCACGGCCACGCCATCGGGATACCAGGCCGGCTTGACGAAGGCGTTGAACGGCTTTATCTCATAGTGGATTTCCTTAAGCTCCGGAGTCCTGACTCCCGCCACCTTGACAGTGACGAGGTCCACATCCGTGATGCTTATCAGCCCCGGCTCGAATTCGTTCCACAGGGCCGCGAGGTAGTCGTATTTCTTCAGCTGTGCCTCAAGTTCCCCAATAAGCCGCTCGGACTTCCTCTTCGCGTCAAGCACGCTGGCACGCAGGGCGGACTCCTTGTTCTTCAGGGTCGGGAGAGCCGTCAGCCGCATCTTCAGCTGCGTCTGGATCTGAGTCAACGAGGTCTTATTATACTGGAATTTTATAGCCATAGCTTAATCCTTGACAGGCCAATATTTGTCGATGAACTTCTGCTTGATGCCCGTCTCCGCCTTGGAGAAGTACTTGGCGAACAGCTCCCAGGCGGTGTCGAGCATCTCGTTTATGCTGATGTTCACATCGATGGAGAGCAGGCGCGTGGCATACTCCTTGGCGTAGTCGAGGCAGCGCAGGTCGTAGTCCGAAAGGTCGAAGCCGTTCTCGAGCTTCGTCTTGGCATTTTTCGCGTCAGCGTAAAGACGCACGCCGGCGTTCATCACCTGGCTGTGGTCGTCGCGGGTCTTTTTGCCCTGGACGTGCTGCTTGAGTCGGGACAGGGAGCGGAACGGGTCCACGATGACTTTCCCGGAGTCGGAATCGGCACGCAGGAAGAGCTGTCCCTCAGTGATATAGCCGGTATTGTCCGGGATGGCGTGGGTGATGTCCCCGTCATTCAGCGTGGTCACGGCGATGATGGTGATGGAACCGCCGGAAGGCAGCTGCACCGCCTTCTCGTAGATCTTTGCGAGGTCCGAATAGAGGGAACCCGGCATCGAATCCTTCGAAGGGATCTGGTCCATACGGTTCGACACGATGGAAAGCGCGTCGGCATAGAGGGTCATATCGGTGAGCAGCACGAGCACCTTCTCGTTCTTGTCCACGGCGAAGTACTCGGCCGCGCAGAGGGCCATATCCGGAACGAGGATGCGCTCCACAGGCGGTTCCTCGGTGGTGTTCACGAAGAATACTATCTTGTCCAGTGCCCCAGCGTTCTCGAAAGTCTGGCGGTAGAACAGGTAGTCGTCGTTCGAGAGTCCCATACCGCCGAGGATGATCTTGTCCACGTCGGCACGCAGGGCCACATCCGACATCACCTTGTTATATGGCTGGTCCGGGTCCGCGAAGAAAGGAATCTTCTGGCCGGAGACGAGGGTGTTGTTGAGGTCGATGCCCGCGATGCCGGTAGGGATGATCTCGGAAGGCTGACGGCGCTTGTAAGGGTTCACGGAAGGGCCGCCCGTCTCACGGAGCTCGCCCTCGATTTCCGGACCGCCGTCTATAGGATGGCCGTAGGCGTTGAAGATACGTCCGGCGAGCTGGTCGCCGACCCTGAGCATCGGAGGTACGCCGGTGAATGCCACCTCGGCGTTCGTGGGTATGCCTTCCGTGCCGGCAAACACCTGAAGAGTCACCTTGTCGCCCTTGGCCTTCACGACCTGGCCGAGCCTGCCGTTCACGAGGGCCAGCTCGTCGTTGGCGACTTCCGAAGCCTTCAGAGAGATAGTGGCCTTGGTGATGGCCTCCAGCTTGGTGTAAACTTTCTGATATGCTTTATTTGCCATTTTCTGCAAGGAGTTTTTCGAGGGTGGAACGGTATTCGTTGAATGTGTCGCTGCCGAACTTCGAGAAGTTCATCTGACGGAGGATATTGATGAGTTCCTTGAAATAATTGCGGCACTCCTCATAGTTGTCGAAGTTGAATTCGCGGTCGCAGATGTCCAGGATGAGGTTCAGAAGGTATTGCTGCCTCTCGAGAGGACAGAGCGCGTCCACAGCGTCGAAGGCGTCCTGCTGCAGGAAGGCGAAATCGAGCAGCTCGGACTTCCAGTAGGTCTCGTGGTAGCTCATCGGCACGCCGTCGTCGCCGAGGATGTTTATCTGGTCGCTGGTCTCCTTTCCCTTGCGGACGAGGTTCTTTGCGCGGAGCACTTTCTCCACCCAGCCCTTTCCGATCTTCTCCTCGAGATAGCTGATGATCTCGGGATACTCCAGGTACTTGGAATAAGACTCTATAGGGTTCACGGCCGGATATCTCTTCTGGTCCGCACGGTTCTGCTCGAGGGCGTAGAAGCAGCGGGCCACTTTCTTCGTGGACTCGGTCACAGGCTCCTTGAGGTTACCGCCTGCCGGTGATACGGTACCTATGAACGTGACGGCTCCGGTCTTGCCGTTGTTCAGGACGACCATACCGGCGCGGGAATAGAAGTTCGAGATGATGGACGAGAGATCCACAGGGAAGGCGTCGGCTCCCGGGAGTTCCTCCATACGGTTCGACATCTCGCGCAGGGCCTGAGCCCAGCGGGAAGTGGAGTCCGCGAGCAGCAGGCAGCGGAGTCCCATAGCCCTGTAGTACTCGCAGATGGTCATCGCGGTGTAAACGGAGGCCTCACGTGCGGCTACCGGCATATTGGACGTGTTGCAGATGATGGTGGTACGCTCCATCAGATGCCGTCCCGTGTAAGGGTCGATGAGCTCCGGGAACTCGGTGAAGATTTCCACCACCTCGTTCGCACGCTCGCCGCAGGCGGCCATCACGATGACATCCGCCTCGCCCTGCTTGGCAATGGCGTGCTGGAGCACGGTCTTGCCGCAGCCGAAAGGACCCGGGATGAAGCCCGTACCGCCTTCGGCGATAGGGTTGAAACTGTCTATGACGCGGATTCCGGTCTCCATAATCTTCTGCGGACGCGGCTTCTCGCGATAGCCCCTGATGGCTACCTTTACAGGCCACTTCTGGGTCATAGTCACTTCGTGCTTCTCGCCGTCCTCGTCTTCGAGCACGGCTATGACGGTATCCACGTTATAGCTGCCCGCCCCGGCGATGGAGACCACGGTGTATTCGCCCTCGAAAGCGAACGGAACCATAATCTTGTGAGGCAGCCAGCCTTCCTTGACCTCACCGAGCCAGTCGGCGGCGACCACCCTCTCGCCTTCAGAGGCGAGCGGAGTGAAATCCCAGAGTTTCTTCCTGTCCAGAGGGTCGGTGTATTCACCTCTCTTGAGAAAAACGCCTTCCATAGCGGCGAGGTCGTTCTGCAGACCATCATAGACGCTGGAGAGAAGGCCCGGGCCGAGCGTGGCCTCGAGCATTCTGCCTTCGAACTCGACAGGGTCTCCGCATTTCAGACGACGTGTGCTTTCAAACACCTGGACAGATGCCTCGGAGCCGTTTACCTTGATCACTTCGGCGAGAATCTTCGTACCTTCCAGATCGATGTAGCAGAGTTCGTTCTCGGCCACAGGTCCTTCAGTGCGCACCGTCACAAGGTTGGAGACGACACCGGTTACCTTTCCTTTTGTCTTCATATATAAATTGTTGTTTATTCGAATTCTACTCCTTGGAATGTGCCTCTGATCTCATCCACGAGCTTGCGGAACCTTTCACGCCCGGTCTGCTCGTCGAGCTTGAGCCAGCGGTCGACGATGCGCAGCTTCACTATGAACGCGAGGATGCGGTCCATAGTGAAGAGTTCCTTCAGGGTCAGCGTATCCACCTTCTCCCAGACGAAATCGTCTATCTGTTTCTCTCTCCGTATGAGGTCGTCCGCCTCGAAGACGGCATCCATCTCCGGGTCCGGCTCCGGCAGCTCCGCGTCTTCGCCGAGGTCCATCAACACGACATCCTGTATAGGGTCGCGGCCGAGGGCGCGGTTTATATAGCGCACCTTGGCGTTACGCAGTGCCAGGTCGAAGGCGAAGTATTCACGGATAAATCTGTCGGAGTGCGACAGGGCCTTGAGATAAAAGTCGCGCCCGAGCGTGTCCTGATAGCCCTCCAGCAGAAAGTCTATCAGAGCGTTGTCCTTTTTCGAGCACTGGCTTCTGATCTCGGCTACAATCTCATCCGCGTCCGGAGCGTCGCTGCGCGTCCCCCCCGGCGAGAGCAGAGGGAGTCCGGCGATGATGTACTCGTAGTTCTTCATACTAGCCGAAGAGCAGCTTTCTGGTGGCAGGGCGCATATATTCACCTATCAGGGACTTGAAGGTCTCGTCGGTGAGGCTGATGTAATAGCCGCCGTCTTTCGGACCGATGGTCAGACCGCCGGAAATCTTCTTCGAGAACTTCACTTCCACGCCCGTCTTCAGAGTCTTGGCGAGCTCGTTCTTCACGAAAGGTTCCAGCTTTTCCTGCAGGGAGGCGGGCAGGACGAGAGAAAGGTCACAGGCGTGCTCCGCGCTGAATTTCTCCGCGACCGTCCGTATGATCTCCTTGAGGAAGTCGGCAGAGCCGAGAGCGTCGCCGAGCTGCTTTCCGCAGACGGAATTCAGCAGAAGCTCTTCGATCTCGTTCCTCGTGGTCTGCATCGCCTGCAGCGAAGCCTTGCGCACGTCCGAGGCGGTCCTTTCCGCCAGATCTGCTGCGTCCTTCTCCGCTTTCGCGACTATCTCCGCGGCCTGCGCGCGCGCTGCGGCCAATGTTTCTTCAGCCTGTTTCTCAGCCTGGCGGAGGAGCTTTTCGCCCTCTTCCTTACCTTTGGACAGTCCTTCACTGTAGAGCCTGTCCGTAAGTTCCTGTAATTTGCTCATATTTAGAAGCTGTTTATCGATAAGTATGTGGTCGACGCTCACGCGTCAAATCGTGCAAAGTTATCAATAATTAGTCATAAAGCTACTTTTCTCCCCAGAAAAAACTTATCTTGATGAAAGTGGTACCTTCCGAGGCGGAGCGCAGGGACCGCATTGGACGCGAAGCGGCCCGGAAGACTTCAGTCCACATTTCCCCGCACACGGTCGAGGAACGCACGCATTGCCGCGCCGTCGCGGCGCTCTACGATGCCCCGCAGGATGTCGAGCTCGGAGATGATCTTTTCGAGCTGCGGGACGGAATGGGGGTTGAAGAGGATCTCGCTCAGCAGATAGTCATCTTCGCCCAGCAGGCCGCGGGCTATGGAGAGGTGACGTTTGAAGGTCGTGCCGGGCACGTCCTGATGCTTCATTATCGCGCCGAACACCAGAGTCGAGGCGAAGGGGATGGTGAGCGAGTAGGCCACCACCTCGTCGTGCCCCGCGAAAGTGTATTCGCGCACGTTGAGTTTCAGCGAGGCGAAGAGAGAGCGGAAGAAGTCCAGTCCCTCGGGGTCCGAGCCGCGCACGCCCTCCGCCGGGGGCTCGTTGATGATGACAGCGTTCTCGCTCTGCAGATTGCCCAGATTCGCGAAAGTCGGGCCGAACATAGGATGCACGCTCACGTAACGCATACCGCTGCACTCGTAGAACTCCTTCAGTCCGGTTTTGACCGAAGCTATGTCGGATATGATGCAGGACGGCTCCAGGTGCGGCAACAGGGTCTCGAAGGCTCTGACCGTGCAGCTCAGCGTCACGCAGTTTATCACCATTTCCGGACGGAACTCCTCCACCTCCTCCATAGAAGTGAAGCGATAGACGTTATAGACGAAGCGCAGCCTCGCCGCATCGCTTTCCATAACGGCCACCTCGTGGCTGAAGCTCAGCAGATCGGAGAAGAAACTCCCCATCTTGCCTGCCCCGAGTATCAGTATCCTCATTGCTCCATCAGTTTCATCTGCACGCGCACCGACTCCTCGTGGATACAGGTCATTATCCTGCTCACGAATTCCCCGTCCAGTTCCAGGCTCTCGCCCATCTCGCGGCGGCTGCCCAGGATCTCGTCATAACGCCTGTCCTGCAGAACCGGCATATTATGTTCCTTCTTGTAGGTTCCGATCTCGCGCGAAACGCTCATCCGCCTGGCTAGCAGCTGCAGCAGCTGAGTGTCCAGCGAATCGATTTCCTTACGCAGCACGGAAATGTTTTCCGTGGTCTGCACATTGTCTCTGATTACCAGCATATCAAGTGTATAGTCAAGTACTTCCGGGGTGAGCTGCTGCGCGGCGTCGCTCAGGGCGCTGTCGGGATCGCAGTGGCTCTCGACGATGAGTCCGTCGAAATTCAGATCCATCGCCTGCTGCGCGAGCGGGGCGACGAGTTCGCGGCGGCCTCCGATATGGCTCGGGTCGCACAGCATAGTGATCTCAGGGAAACGGCGGCGAAGCTCGATGGGTATGTGCCAGAGCGGGGCGTTGCGGTAGATTTTCTTGTCGTAGGAACTGAAGCCGCGATGGATGACGCCGATGTTGCGGAGTCCCGCGTTGTAGAGTCTCTGGATGGCCCCGACCCAGAGTTCGAGGTCGGGATTCACAGGGTTCTTCACCAGCACGGGCATATCGGTGCCGCGCAGGGCATCGGCGAGAGCCTGCATCGCGAAAGGATTTGTGACTGTGCGAGCCCCGATCCAGAGCACGTCCACACCCGCCTTCAGGGCCTCGAACACGTGAGCCGGAGTCGCCACCTCGGTCGCCGTCAGCATCCCGAACTTTTCCTTCACTTCCTTCAGCCAAGCAAGTCCCGGCACGCCCACGCCTTCGAATCCGCCCGGCTTGGTGCGCGGTTTCCAGATGCCTGCACGGAAGATCCTTATGCCGTTCGCGGCGAGTTTCTCCGCCGTCTCCATCACCTGTTCACGACTTTCGGCGCTGCACGGCCCGGCGATTACCAGCGGCCGGGTGCTATCCACGCCCTTAAGTTCCAATTTCTTGATTTCCATATATTTCTACCTTTTTTCGATTCTTTCCAGCGCCTCGCGCAGAGTCTGCTCCGGGCAGCAGAGCGAGATGCGCATATAGTTGCGTCCCCCGCTTCCGAAAATGAATCCCGGAGTAAGGAAGACGCCGGAGCCGTAGAGCAGAGAGTCGCTCAGCAGTTTCGAGGCGCAGGTGTCGTCACAGGAGCCTGCGCAGTCATTGGCGGATGCACAGTCATTGGCGGCTGCGCCGCCGTCCGGGCGCGAGAGTGAGGCTGCGGAAGGCTCTGCGCCGGCTCCTTCGATGCGGCCCCAGAGGAAGAGTCCGCTCTGAGCCTCATCCACGCGGCAGCCTGCGGCTTCCAATATGCGCTTTGCCACGGAGCGTCGCGCGCGATAGACTCTGTTCATCGCGGCATATTCTTCATCGCTCCGGCCGAGGGCCTCCACGGCCGCGAGCTGCATCGGGCGGAACATTCCCGAATCCATATTGCTCTTGACGCGCAGAATCCACTCGATGAAGCGCGGGTTGGAAGCCGCCATACCTATGCGCCAGCCCGGCATATTGAAGGTCTTGCTCATCGAGTTCAGTTCGATGCAGACATCCTTTGCGCCCTCCACTTCGAGTATGCTCTGCGGATGGTCGTTCAGTATGAAGCTGTAAGGATTGTCGTGACAGATTATGATGTTCCATTTGCGTCCGAAACTGACCAGACGCTCGAAAAGGGCACGGGAGGCCGGGGCCCCGGTAGGCATATTGGGGTAGTTGCACCACATCAGCTTCACCCGGGAGAGGTCTGTACTGCGCTCTATCGCAGCGAAGTCAGGCTGCCAGCCGTTATTTTCATCCAGCTGATAATCAATCAGCTGCGCCCCGACAAGCTTCGAGACGGAGCGGTATGTGGGATAGCCCGGGTCGGGGATCAGCACTCCGTCGCCCGGATTCAGGAAGGCCATCGAGACGTGCATCACGCCCTCCTTGCTGCCCATCAGCGGCAGGATTTCTCTTGCCGGGTCGAGGCTCACGCCGTACTTGTCGGCATACCACCTCGAGAAGGCTTCGCGAAGCTGCGGGATGCCGATGTAGGACTGGTAGCCGTGAGCGTCGCTGCGCTCTGCGGCGGCGGCGAGAGTGTCGGTGACTTTCTTCGCGGGAGGCAGGTCCGGGCTTCCGATGCCCAGATTTATCACCTTCGCGCCGCGTGCGTTCATCGCAGCTATTTCCTTGAGCTTCACGGAGAAATAGTATTCTTTCACTTCCGAGATTCTCTGCGCCGGGATAAAAGCTGTATTCATTTCCATATATCCTTTTTCCGGTCCTCCGGGACCGGGGTTCTTTTCTTTCTTTTCCGGTCCTCCGGGACCGTCCATCATTCCCGGGCCGATGCGGCCCATCCCGTCAGTCCCCCACACGGGACTGTCTTTCATCCATTCAGTCTCCCACGGACTGTCTTCCGTCCTCGTACTCGCCCAGCACCTTCAGCATCCCCGTAAGCGGCCTTATCGCATCTATCGCCTGGCGGTAACGCCTGTAGTCGGAGAAGAGCAGATTTATGTAGAACTGGTATTCCCACTCCTTGCCGATGATCGGGACCGACTGGATCATAGTGAGATTCATATCGTAGAACGAGAGGACGGAAAGCACTTTCGAAAGGCTGCCGGCAGTGTGCTGGAGCGTGAAGAGCACCGTACTCTTGTTTATGACGGCATCCGGACAGCAGTCCTTCAGGACCGCATCGGCTACGCTTTTGTGGGCCAGAATCAGGAAACGGGTGTAGTTGCGCTTGTCGGTCTCTATCCCGTCGGCGAGCACATTCATCCCGAAAAGGGCCGCCGCATCCGCGGGGCAGATGGCCGCGTGGTCCCGCAGACCGTTCTCGCTTATCCATTTCGCGCTTGCCGCCGTATCGTCCTTCTCCACCAGCTTCACCCACGGGAGCTGCTCAAGATACTCCGCGCACTGCATCAGGGCCATCGGATGGGAATTGACTTCCCTTATGCCGGAGATCTCCACCCCGGGCAGAGCCACGAGAGCGTGCTTTATGCGGAGCTTGTACTCCCCCGTGATCACCAGATCGCGGGATTCTATCAGTCTGTAATTCTGGAGGATACTGCCCGCTATAGTGTTCTCGACGGCCATAATCCCCAGTATCGACGGGTCACGCTCGAGGGTGTCCGCGAGCTGCGTGAAAGTGTCGCAGTCCACGCAGCTGATGTCGCGTCCTTCGAAATAGCTGCGCGCCGCTATGAAATGGTTACAGCCGTCGATGCCCTGTATTGCTATTCTTTCCATCTTTTTTAAAAAAAACGGTTGTTTTCCATCATTACTCAGAAAAAAACTCCCGCAGCTTTCGGTGCGGGAGTATCCTAAGTTCATACACTTTCTAACTCGGAAGTTCACACAGATCCCCGCTCTTACCTCTTGCCGAAGTAAAAGTAAAAATAAAAGGAATATGCGTAAACACTGTTCATGCCTTAAATTCTTTCAGATGCAAAGCTATATTTTTTTAATATATTTGCAAAGATTATTAATAATTATTTATGAGCAAAATCAGCATCTGTCGCAGTATCAGCGAATTACAAGACCTTCTCCCCCGGAACAGAAAGATTTTCGCCATTTTCGATAACAATCTGAAAGATTATTACCGATTCTTCGATAATTGCTACATAATCGAAACGCCTACGGGCGAAAAGTTAAAGACTATAAGCACGGTGGAAACTCTTGCCGGCCGTCTTCTGGAAGCGGGAGCGGACAGAAGCAGTTTCATCCTCGGCATCGGAGGGGGCATCACAAGCGACATCGCCGGCTTTCTCGCCTCCATCTACAGGCGCGGCGTGGACTTCGCTTTCGTCCCGACCACCCTGCTGTCGATGTGCGACGCTTCCATAGGCGGCAAGAACGGAGTCAACTTTCTCAGTTTCAAGAATATGCTCGGAACTATCCGCGAGCCCTCGCAGGTCCTCGTCTGTCCCGAGTTCCTCCGGAGCCTTCCCGCAAGGGAGCTGCGCGGCGGAAGCGCGGAAGTGCTGAAAACCTTCATGATATATGATGAGGCATACTACGTCAGGGCCGTAAACCTCTTCAGCCGCATCGCTGCCGAAGGCCTTGAGAGCAAGTGTGTTATGGACTCGCTCGTGGACATAGTCGGAAGATGCGCGTCCTATAAGCAGGCGGTGGTCGGGCGCGACCTTTACGAGAAAGGCGAGCGGCGGCTGCTGAACCTCGGGCACAGCTTCGCGCACGCCATCGAGAGCTGCAGTCTGTCTGATACGGCATTGGCCGCGGGCGGCCGTTCCTCCATCACTCACGGTGAGGCTGTCGCGGTCGGGCTCGTTCTCGCCGCCAGGGCCTCCGCCATCCTCCACGAAGCGGACCCCGAGCTGGAGAAGCGGATAAGGGATGACCTCCGAAGCTGCGGTCTGCCTTGCAGCCTCGAAGGTCTGGCTCTCGATAAGGAGATGATGCTCAAAGCGATGCTGCGTGACAAGAAAGTCGAAGGCGATCGCATCCATCTCATCCTCCCGCGCCGCATAGGCGAAGTCATCGACCTGCCTTATCCTGTCTCGGGACTCGGGGAGCTTCTGGAAGTCTGAGCCGGAGGCGGCACTCCTTAAGCCGTTTTCAGTCCGGATACTCCACCTCCAGATCGTAAGACCAGTGAGGGAAGTACAGGTTTCCGCCCTTCCATTCCACCTCGCCGCGCTGGAAATCGACAGTCTCGCTGCGCGGGTACTTCTTCTCCGGCACGAGCGCGCGGCCATAATCGCAATTCACGGTCATCCTGTAGGAATCCATCCCCGCGAAATAGCTTTCTCCTCCGAAAGACTGGTCCACAGGAACCCACCCGAAGCCCTCCAGCCATATCTCGCTCCAGTCGTGCAGGTTCACAGAGCCCGGATGCATCATAAATCCGCTCTGGAAACGGGCCGGAATCCCGGCGCTGCGGCAGAGGGTTATGAACAGCAGGCTCACCTGGCCGCAGTCTCCGTGGCCGCTGCCCAGCACGTACATAGGGATATTGTCTATGGTGGAATACTCTCTGGCTGAAGCCCAAGGGAAAGATGCGTCTATCCGGTCATAGAATGCTCGGGCCATCTCCGCCTTGTCCGTAATGCCCCGCGAAAGCGAGTCGCGAAGAGCGAGGATCTGCGGAGTGAATATGATATGCTTGTCCCTCTCTCCCAGATAATTCGCAGGATCGTTCAGGGCGCTGAGCCCCTGTGTCGAGGCAGGTGTCTCAGGCTCGGATATCCCTACCGGATACCACTCGGAAGAAGCGGTGTACTCGAATTCTTCATAGAATACGGTCTGACATCCCGCCACAGCCTTCGCCTCCATATAGAGGGTGGAGTGCGCACATCCGTCGCCCGAGAAGACCAGATCCGGTGATGCCTTGTCCTGAGTGCGGAACTCTTCGCCCGCGTTCCCTTCGGCATCCACGCTCTTCCATCCTGCCTCGATGAAATTCACGCCGGTCTGTCTCGGCACATCGCTGCGCGGGAAAGGCAGCCAGCAGCGGAGCACTTCGCCGCCGGGCACCGCGTCCGGCTCCACCGTAAGCGTATAGCGCACCCTCATCCGCACAGGCAGGCCTATATTCTCTCCACCTGCCATCACCTGCGCCGCGAGCGAGGAAATCTGCCGCGAGCCTACAGCATAGTGGGGCGAAAGCTCAGGACCGTCCGCAAGCAGCTTGATTTCAGCACAATCGCGATCGATGCGGAAGAGATTCGGCGCAGCGTTGCGGAAATACCTCAGCTCTCCGCCTATCTCCATCGCCTCCAGTTTCCCGGACTCCGTCCAATCCCTTAACTGCTCATCGCTCACATCCGGTATATACTTCTGAATGTATGACTTGACCTGCTCGGCGTTGCGGCAGAAATCCACGCCTATCCTGTACCGGAGGTCATCCTCCCAGCTGTACTTTGTAACATTTCCATTCCGGCAGCCCGTCACCGCCAGACATAGCGCAAGCGCTAAGAACCCCGATAATTTGTTCCTATTCATATCGCATTTCAGATTTCCGTAAAGATACTGCCTCCCTACGCTCGAGCCATCTTCCAGCCGTCCACGCTGCGGGTCTGAGAGGAGAAGTTGATGCCGAGCT
>CAVDFQ010000016.1:0-46108 GCA_963608065.1 bacterium | reverse complement strand
CACGCCGTCGCCCTCTCGGGCTCCGACCGCTTGTAAACGAACGGTTTCAGGTTCTATTTCACTCCCCTGTTCGGGGTGCTTCCCACCTTTCCCTCACGGTACTGGTACACTATCGGTCTTCAGTGTGTATTTAGCCTTGCGGCATGGTCGCCGCCGATTCAGACAGGATTCCACGTGTCCCGCCCTACTCAGGTGGCAGCCTCGAACGCACCCCGTTGCCTGTACGGGCCTTTCACCCTCTACGGACCGACTTTCCAGACGGTTCCAGTTCCTGGTGTGTTCTTTATGGCTGCTCCTACAACCCCGCGCGCGCCGTAACGTGCGCGGTTTAGGCTCTTCCCGGTTCGCTCGCCACTACTACGGGAATCGATATTTCTTTCTCTTCCTGCAGGTACTAAGATGTTTCAGTTCCCTGCGTTCGCCCCGGCTCACGCCGGTGGATGGCCTTCAGCCATCCGGGTTTCCCCATTCGGACATCTCCGGATCAATTCCTGTTTGCAGATCCCCGGAGCTTTTCGCAGCTTACCGCGTCCTTCCTCGCCAACTGAAGCCTAGGCATCCTCCGTCCGCTCTTCTTCTCTTTCTCTGAATGAATCAATTCCGGGGACTACCCCGCCGGCTTCCGCCCGCGGCGCCCCCTCATTGTCTCGTTTTGCCTATGAAATTGCAGTCCTTCTTTTCGCAACTCGAAAAAACTCGAATTCTAAAAACTATCAGACTTAATCTCTTTTCTTCTTTACCTCGTTATCTCTCTCAGTATTGTCAAACAACTTTCCGCTTCAGCTTATCCGAAACGGGCTGCAAAGATACGCACTTTTTCTTTCCTTGCAAATCTTTTCGAAAAAAAATTAAAATTTTGTATTCTTTTGTGGCCCGGATACGTTACATTTTTTAAATTTGTCTCCATTCGCCCGGAGGCTGTCGGAAAAGGATGGGATAGAGATAGACGGAGGAGACGGATGAGGTGAGGAACGAAGGAGGAGAACGGGACGGAGGAAGGAACGGAGGGAGAGAGGAAAGAACAAATACCTATATTATATGGAAGAAAAAGAGAGGAAGAATATCAGTCTTCCGGAGAACGCGCATCGCCCGCTGAAGCCGGGCGAAGTGTACAGGCCGTTGATGGGGCCGGAAACCAGACCTGCGGAGGTCACTCCGTATTCCGTGACTATGGGCCTGCTGATGGTCATTATCTTTTCGGCGGCAGCCGCCTACCTCGGACTTAAGGTCGGCCAGGTATTCGAGGCGGCCATCCCTATCGCCATCATAGCGGTCGGAGTCACCGGGGCTCTGGGCAAGAAAGGAGGACTCGGACAGAACGTCATCATCCAGAGCATCGGAGCCTGCTCGGGCGTAATAGTCGCCGGAGCCATCTTCACTCTCCCCGCCATCTACATCCTCGGTCTGGACGTAAACTTCACTCAGATGTTCCTCTCGTCCCTGCTGGGGGGCTTTCTGGGCATACTTTTCCTCATACCTTTCCGCAAGTATTTCGTGAAGGATATGCACGGACAGTACCCTTTCCCTGAAGCGACTGCCACCACCCAGGTCCTCGTGAGCGGAGAAAGCGGAGGCAAGAGTGCGAAGACTCTGCTTCTGGCCGGTGCGATAGGCGGCCTGTACGACTTCATCGTCGCCACCTTCGGTCTATGGGCCGAGACCATCAGCACGACCGTGATGGGCTGGGGGCAGGTAGTGGCGGACAAGGCCAAACTTGTCCTGAAACTGAACACCGGAGCCGCAGTTCTCGGCCTCGGATACATCATAGGCCTGAAATACGCCTTCGTAATCTGCTGCGGTTCTTTCCTCGTATGGCTCATTATCATACCTCTTATGAACCTCATCTGGGGCGGCAGCGTGATAGATCTGATGCACTCGGGCATCGCGCAGACCATCTCGAGCATGAGTGCCGATGAGATCTTCAAGGGCTACGCCAGGCACATAGGCATAGGCGGCATCGCCACTGCCGGCATCATCGGCATCATCAAGAGCGCGGGCGTGATAAAGAGCGCAGTGGGTCTCGCAGTCGGCGAGTTCAGCAAGAAGGGAGGCGCACAGAGCACCGCAGAGCAGCGCACCCAGGAGGACATTCCGATGAAGAATGTGGTCTGGGGCATCGCCATCACCCTCATCGCCATCTTCGCGTTCTTCGCTTTCGGAGGCGTAGTGAACAATATCTGGCAGGCCCTGCTCGCGCTGGTCATCGTCACTCTCATCTCGTTTCTCTTCACCACAGTCGCGGCGAACGCCATCGCCATCGTAGGCTCCAACCCTGTCAGCGGGATGACCATTATGACGCTGATAATCACCGCGCTCGTACTTGTGGCAGCCGGACTTAAGGGCAATACCGGGATGGTGGCCGCTATGGTGATCGGCGGCGTGGTATGCACCGCCCTCTCCACGGCAGGCGGACTCATAACCGACTTCAAGATAGGCTACTGGATCGGCACTACCCCACGCAAGCAGGAGACCTGGAAGTTCGTGGGTGTCGCGGTCGCGGCAGCCACGGTCGGCGGCGTAATGATGATTCTGAACAAGACCTACGGCTTCGTCGGCGACGGCGCGCTGGTCGCTCCGCAGGCGAACGCGATGGCGGCGGTGATACAGCCTATGATGAACGGCGGGAGCGCTCCTTGGCTGCTCTACGGCATCGGCGCGGCGATAGCCATTCTGCTCACCCTGCTCAAAGTACCCGCATTGGCCTTCTGCCTCGGAATGTTCATCCCGATCGACCTCAACCTGCCTCTGCTCATCGGCGGTGCGGTCGCGTGGTTTGTGGGCTCGCGCAGCAAGGACGCATCCGTGAACGCGGAGCGCAGCGCGAAGGGAACGCTCATCGCGAGCGGATTCATCGCCGGCGGCGCTCTGATGGGCGTAGTCAGCGCGATACTCAAGTTCGCGAATGTGGACTGGCGGCTCAGCGCCTGGAGTGCGACCTACGGCGAAGCCATCGCCATCATCCCGTTCCTCGCGCTCATCGGATATATGATCTGCTCCTCACTTAGTAAGGACGAAAAATAACTTGGTAGCCATTAAGAATCACTTGAAAAAGACAACAGTTAAAAAACATTCATAAAATGGAAAGATTAAAAGACAGATTTCTCAGATACGTGGCAGTGGACACCCAGTCCTGCGAAGAGTCCGAAAGCCAGCCGAGCAGCGCGAAACAGCTGAACCTGCTGCGGCAGCTGCGCGACGAGCTTCTCGCGATGGGAGTGGAGGCAGAGCTCGACCGGTACGGCTATGTGATGGGACGCATAGCGTCCAATCTCGACAATCCCCGCGTCCCGAAGATAGGTTTCATCGCCCACGTGGACACGTCCCCGGACGCCTCCGGCGCCAATGTCAAGCCTCAGATCATCGAGAATTACGACGGAGGAGACATCGCTCTGAAGGGAGTGGAAGGCCTGTACCTGAAGCCGTCCGAGTTCCCTGAGCTCCTCGCCCACAAGGGTAAGACCCTCATCACCACAGACGGCACCACCCTGCTCGGGGCGGATGACAAGGCCGGCGTGGCGGAGATAATGGACGCGGTACAGTATATCTGCGCACATCCCGAGTACAAGCACGGCGAGATCCGCATAGGCTTCACTCCGGACGAGGAGATAGGACGCGGAGTGGTGAAGTTCGACGTGAAGAAGTTCGATGCCGACTATGCCTACACTATGGACGGAGGAGACCTGGGAGAGCTTGAGTTCGAGAACTTCAACGCTGCCGCAGCTTCCATCCGCATCCAGGGCCGCAACGTGCATCCCGGCTACGCCAAGGGCAAGATGAAGAACGCCCTGCGCATCGCTATGGAGCTGGACAGCCTGCTGCCTGCGGAGCAGAAACCGGAATATACCGAAGGGTACGATGGATTCTACCATCTCATCGGAATGGGCGGCACCGTGGAGGAGGCTACCCTGTCATATATCATCCGCGACCACGACCTGCTCCTGTATGAGCACAGGAAACAGGTTATGCAGGACTGCGTGGATTTCATAAACCGCAAGTACGGGCCGGGGACTGCCACTGCGGAGATAAAGCACCAGTATTTCAATATGCGCAAGGAGGTGGAGCCTCATTTCTTCATCGTGGAGAAGGCTAAGCAGGCTATGGAGATGGCTGGCGTGAAGCCGAAGGTCCAGCCTATCCGGGGCGGCACCGACGGCGCTAACCTGTCCTATATGGGCCTGCCTTGCCCGAACATCTTCGCCGGAGGTCTGAATTTCCACGGCAAGATGGAGTTCGTGCCCCTCGAGAGTATGGAGGCCGCTTCGCGGGTGATACTGAATATCATAACCCTCTTCGCGGAAGGCGTATAGACGGGGGACTCCGGCTGCCTCCTGCGGAAGTCAGACAGGTGGCATCACCACAAGTCAGTGACCGGCTTTAGCGTCGGCACGCTCTTTTGCTTTCCGGTATTTCTGCACATAACGCTCCCGGCGGAGACTGTCACGGAGCTCTTCACGGCGGTTTGCCTGAAGCAGCTTGAGAGTCGCTGCACGACGTTTTGCACGCTGGCGTTCCTCCTTCGCGGCAGCCTTGGCCGCATCGCGGGCGTCAAGTTCAGCCCAGCGGGCCTCTTTCGCAGCCGCTCTGGCAGCACGCTTGGCGTCACGCTCCGCCTTTTTCTTTTCGCGCAGTTCGCGGGCAGTCGGAGTCTGAGGAGAGGCGGAGGACAGAGAGTCGGATGAGGCAGATGCAGGAGCGTCTGTCTTCATCAGAGACTCCTTCATAAGCTTTTCCATCGCGAGGCTGTCTGCGACGAAACACGAGTCTATGGCTCCGAGGACCTGCACCAGAATAGAATCGGATATGACCTGCAGGCTGTCTGCAAGCTGCAGACTGTCTCTGAGGGCCGCATTGCTGATGCGCCGGGCCTGACGCAGGGAGTCGTGGCGTGCAAGCTCGCGCTTCATCTCGGCGATGTGCCCCGGGAAATATTTCTCGGTATAGAAGAATCTCGGCTGCGGCCGGGAGTCGTAAGCTTCCCTTTCGGAAGGCCTTATGGCGATGTCGGTAATGTCTTTCCTGCCCGTAGGCCTCTTTTCGGGATCCCAGCGGAAGCCCTTCAGGGAGCGGTCTTCCTTAGGCAGCTGGACGGTCGGATAGGCGTCGTTCTTGGGGTTCTCGAAATAGAAAATACGGTCAAGTTCCCCCTTCACGAACAGGGCCGAAAGCATCTTGCTCTCGACCTTGTTCACGGTGGCGAAAGCGTCGTTCTCTTTAAGATAGAAGAGGGCGGATGCTCCTCCCAGCGCGTCAAATCGCCTCAAGGCCGTACTGTCATCGAAATATGCCATCACTTCGGCTCCCCGTATCTGGTCGAAACACAGAGAGTCTTCCTGAATGGTGATGAAAGCGTTCGACATAAGGCTTGCGCGGTCCATACGCTGATTGCGGATGACTACCGTGAGACTGTCGGAGGTGTATTGGCGGTTGCCGTCATTCCAGACTATGGGGTCTTCGAAAAGACGGGCGAGAGAGTCCAGGTCGCAGTACTCCAGAGAGTCGCAGGCTACCTGCATATCGCTGCGGTAAACCCGCACGTGGCCGCGGCCGGTAAGGAAGCCCAGCTTGACGGAATCTGCCGCCGTACGTATTATTTCCGGAGCGGCAAGACTGTCTGACGGGGTAGCGAGGCTGTCAGACGGGGCTGCAAGACTGTCTGACGGGGCTGCAAGACTGTCTGACGGGGTAGCAAGGCTGTCAGACGGAGCTGCGAGGACCGAGGCGAGGCTGTCAGACGGGGCTACGAGGACTGGGGCAAGGCTGTCTGCCGCAGCAGGAATCTGAAGAGAGTCCGAAGCCGGAGCGGTCAGCGCTGTGCCGGACGCGGGCTTAATAGTGTCGGAAGCTGCTTTCAGAGTGTCAGCCGCTGCCGCCCTCAAAGTGTCGGCTGCAGCAACTCTCAGAGTGCTGTCGGAGGACTGGCGGGAGAGCGGAGCCGTTTCAGACTCCGGGGCGGCGGAGGCCGCCTGAATCGCAGATGCTGCAGCCGCTGCGGCCGGAGCAGTTCCGAGGGCATTTGCTGCAGCCTGCGCCGCCGCCATAGCCGCTGCCTTCGCAGGGTCTTTCTTCGCCTCTTCCTTAGCCTTCTCCTCGGCCGCTTTCGCCGCAGCCTCGGCGGCCTTGCGCCTGTATGTCGTGACCGGATCGACCTCGACATCCTTCAGCCGCTGCTCGGCAGCCTTGTACACCGACTCGGGGATGAGATACCTCGGTACCGCGCGATAGACGAAGCGGTTGGCTCCCATATAGAGCGTATCGCTGCCGCCGCCCCGCCTCTCGGTCTGCGCAGCGACGGCCGCGTTCCCCTCCATCGTCAGAGTGGAGATGCTGTCCTGATAGTGGAGATAGTCGGCGACTCCGACCAGACTGCGCGTGCTGTCCTTTATCTGGACATTGCCGTGCATCGCGACATCGTTGGTGGCCTGATTATAGAAAAGGCTGTCCGCCCATACTTCACGCGTGGCGGTCATCCCGTGGACCTTGCTGCGGAAGAAAAAAAGACTGCTGTCGCGGCGATACCAGCCGGAGCCTGCCGAGAGCATATCGCCCCTCTTCCAGGCATCGAAGCCGCCGTAGAAGGTGGCGAGAGACGAGTCCGTCTGATATTTGAGCAGCCGCGTGCGGATGAACACCGTGTCGGTGTACATATTCACGTCCATCTCGAAGGTGAAAAGCTTGAGCCGCGACTCGTAGATGCCGTCCAGACTCTCGATGACCTGCCCGTCCTTGTCGCGCATCGAGCCGCCCTGCGTAAAGAAGGCCATACTGTCCTTCGTATTGTAGTCCATATTCTTGGCCCGGAGGATGTTGCCATCCTTGTCGCGCAGCTCTACCAGATTCCCCCGGAACTTGGCCACATCCTGATCTATGAGATAGTCCATAGTCGAGGAGGTGAGCATCGTGGACTCCTGGGTTATCTTCACGTTGCCCTTGAAATGGATGACCTGCTCGTCCACGTCCCAGAGGGTAGTGTCGGCGGAAAGATATGTGTCGTTATGGAGGAAACGGGCGTCTATGGCCTTGCGGTAATTCTTGGCGTTCTCCTGGATGAACTGGACGGAGGCGGCGTTCATCAGACGCACGAGGCTGTCCGTCCGCTCGTGGTTCTGTGCATTGGACACGAGTGGAGTCAGCAGTGCGAGAGTCAGCAGAAGTCGCCGCGAGAAGCCCATTCCTTATTCTTCTTCTCTGAATCTGGTAGCCCAGGCCGGGCGGGTGAAGTCACAGTCCCTGAACAGGGGATCTATCACGATGTAGGTGCTCTTTATCTTCTCGTTCACGAACTTATCGATGGCCTCGTTCTGCCGGTCACGGAAGACCTGCTCCGAAAGCTCGGTGAAGTCATTTGTATAAGTGGCAGTGTGCGAAGGGATTATCTTATCCAGACGCACTATCTTGTACACGAGGTTTCCGTCACGTCCTTCGTTGTCGAGGGAGGCGATAGGCTCGGAAATCTCCCCCTCCTTGAGGTCCTTTATGGCGAGATAGTCGGCAGGCTTGAGCTGGTCGATCTCGAAATAGGCCGAGCCGGTGTTGGGGTCAGCCATCTGCCCGCCGTTGGTTTTGGTGGCGGGGTCCTCGGAATAGAATCTGGCGGCGAGCTCGAAGCTCAGGGCTTTGTTGTTTATCTCGGTACGGATGCTGTCCAGAGTGTGGAAAGCCTTGTCCTGGTCCTCCTGAGTGTACTGAGGCTTGAGGAGGATGTGGCGGGCGTTGAACATATCTCCCTTCTTCTCAAGCACTTCGATGATATGAAATCCGTCCGGGGTCTCCACTATCTGGGAGATCAGCCCGGGCTTGAGGGCCATCGCCGCATCGGAGAAAGCCGGCCAGAAGATGGATTTCGAAGCCATCCCGAGTTCTCCGCCCTTGCGTGCGCTGCCCGGGTCCTCGGAGTATATGCGGGCGAGGGTCGAGAATTTCTCGCCGTTCAGGATTCTCTCCCGAAGGTCCAGCAGCTTTTCCTTCACCGCCATTGCGGCCGCCTCGCGGTCGGGATAGATGCAGATCTGGCTGAGCTGGTATTTGATCGGAACAGTAGGGAGCTGCGAGAGGTCCACGGTGTCGATGTACTGCCGCACGTCGAAAGGAGTGATTTCAGGGACTGCGGAGGCTATGTTGCTCTGCTCCTGCTGGGTGAGGCTGAGCTCTTCGAGCTGCTTCTTCCACTCCTGGCGGAGCTTGTAAATGGGTTTGCCGAAGTACTCCGCCACTTTGTCGTCTCCGCCCAGTGCGGTGCGTATCTCGTCCAGTCTGCCGGAAAGCTGCGCATCCACCATATTTTCGTTCACGGTGAGCGAGTCGATTCTCGCCTGCATCAGGAACAGCTTCGAAGTCATCATAGACTCGAGCTGCTCGCAACGCATATTTCTGTCGGAATAGACGCCCTGGGCCCTCATCATCTGGGCCTGCGACTCGATGTCCGCGAGGGAGATCATTTCATTTCCCACCACCGCCACGGTCTTGTCGATGAGGCCGCCGCCGTATTTCTGGGCGGGACACGGTAAGGTGCTGCCGAGCAGCAGGGCAGCGAGGGCGAGATTTCTCAATATTCTGTTCATTTGCTAGTAGATTACGAAATTCTGTTTGTCGAGGGCGTCTTTCAGCAAGTCCTGTTCCAAATCAGTGAAGAGGGCGTGCTTTCTTGTGCTCAGGATGATGTCGCGTATGCGCTGCCTGCAGTATTCGACCGGGGCGAGAGTGCCGCCGCGCCGGATATCGCAGATGTATCCCACGCGCAGGTCACCCTGCCCGGTATCCATCTCTATGTAGCCGTTCTTGAGGCCGGAAAGCATAGTGGCGTAGTCGGTCTCGAATTCCTTGGCCAGCGCGACCGCGGTTATCCATCTGTCGGAGTAGTCGAAGTATTTCAGGGCCGAAGAGTACGAGAGGCTGTCCGCCTCCATAAGGTCTTCGTAAGAGTCGGAGGACATCTTCTTCACTATGCGCTCGCGGTTGGGCGAGTCTTTCATTATGTGCAGGAAACGGGCCTTGACGATAGGGACCTCAAGGATGAAAAGATCCTTGTGGGAGTCATAGTAATCCTCTATCTCCGAATATGTTATGACGGTATCCAGACGCTCGTTCAGATATCTCTGCTCGTAGCGGAAACGCAGCAGCGAGTTCCTGTAGTCATCGAGCTCGCGCGAGACGTCCTTCTCGGCTTTCGAGAGCTGCATTTCGGCCATCTCCACGAATAGCCTCTCCGTGGCCCAGGATTTTATGTACTGCAGGGCGAGATTCGTGCTGTCTTCCGGGCTGAGGCCCGAGGGGATGTACTCTTCGAGCTTCGAGCGGTAGAGCTTCTCGTGTCCTGCCTTCGCGACCACTTCATCGTCGTGGATGAAGTTCGCTATCCTTTCGCAGGACAGCAGACAGGAGAGCAGAATGCCGGAAAGTATGATGGTTCTGAGTCTCATTCAGTATAATCTAACTTGCAAATATAGCATTTTTCTCACTATATCTGTCTGCGAGTGCACGTTTGCGGCCCGGAGCCGTCTGCGCATAGGAGCCGGGGGGGGTGTGTCGCCTGTGCGTGTTTCACTCCTTCGTGCGACGTTCCGAGTGTCAGCGCACTCAGAGGTCAGACGCCGTAGTAGGCCCCCAGGATGCGTCCGAAAAGGCGGGAGGGCAGGACCCGTTTCAGCAGCACCGAGAGACGCTGCTCGAAGCTCGCGACGATATAGCGCGGCGCGGGATGGCGCGAGCGCAGAATCTTCTCTATCGTGCGTGCGACCGCCTCCGGTTTCAGCCCGCTGCGCTCGTCGTGCTCGATTTTCCGCATCCCCGCCGCATACGCCGGATAAGAAGCCTCCGCCTCCCGCGAGACTTTCCGCCGCGAGGCGGTGAAGCCCGTCGAGAAATCGCCCGGAGCCACCGTCGTTACCAGAATCCCCAGACTTTTCACTTCCAGGCGGAGGGCTTCGCAGAAGCCCTCCAATGCGAACTTGCTCGCCGAGTAGAAAGCCTGATACGGGAGGCCCATAAGGCCTCCGATGGAAGTTACGCAGATGATGCGGCCCGAATGGGAGAGCCGCATTGGCCGTAAGGCCTCCTGTATGAGTGCGAGCGCGCCGCCGAAGTTTGTCTCCATCTGGGCTCGCGCGTCTTCGGGGGTGGTGAATTCGACCGGTCCGCCGACTCCCATCCCGGCGTTGCACACTATCGCGTCGAGTCTGCCCTCGCGCGAGAGCACCTCGTCCACTGCCTTCTGCACGGCTTCCCTGTCGGTGACGTCGGCGAAAAGGTAATGCACACCCGCGAGTCTTTCCACTTCGCGCCGTACCGTGCCGTAAACGGTATAGCCTCTTTCCGCAAGGAGTCTCGCGCTCTCCAGACCGAAGCCGGAGGATATGCCTGTTATCAATACTACCATAGCGTGCAAAGCTACGAATAATCGGCGGTTTTACGTATCTTTGCGAAAACCGCATAATATTATGACTAAGAGATTCTTTTCAGCTGCCCTTGCTGCAGCTCTGCTGTTTATGGGCATCGGGGGCTGCGCGCCGAAGGCTACAGATGCTCTGGCAGAAAAATCCCTTCCTGCGCCTTATGCCGAGCTCTCCGACGGGCTTCTCGGAGGCATTTCTCCACAAGGATGGACCCTGGAATTCCTGAAACGCCAGGGGACCGGACTCACGGGCCATCCGGACGCTATGTCCTATCCGTACAACTCCTGCCTCTGGGCCGGCCTTATGAAACGGAACACCGACACTTACGGCTGCGAGTGGTGGCGCTATGAACAGACCGGCTACTATACGGACGGGCTTCTGAAACTCGGCTATCTGCTGGATAATGAGGATTTCATCCGGACTGCGGTCGAGGGGATAGAGTACACCTTCGCGAACGTCGACAGTCTCGGACGTCTGGGCACATATATCGACAAGCCTGTGGACACGATGTGGCCTATCTGCGTGTATTTCAGAGTATTGCAGGCTTACTACGAGAAGACCGGGGACGATCGGGTCGTGGAGGTGCTGCACAGGCATTACCTGACTTATACTGCGGAGCAGATGGAAGTCTCGAGGTCCATAATCAGCATCGAGGGAATGCTCTGGGTGTACGGCAAGACGGGGGACGAGAAGCTTCTCGAGCTGTGCGAGACCACCTGGAACGCAGGCAAGCACGGGGATCTGACTCCTCAGGTGTGCAGCTCCGACGAGAAGATGCTTATGCACGGCGTGACCTGCTGCGAAGAGCTCAAGCTGCCGGTTCTCCTGTATGCCTACACCGGCAAGAGAGAATATCTGGATCAGGCTCTCAACGCGCAGCGCAAGCTCGAACGGGACGACCTGCTGCCTGACGGGGTGATCGCGAGCGCGGAGGAGCTCGTCGGCAGCGACAATGTGATAAACAGCCACGAGACCTGCGACATAGCGGACTACACCTGGGCACTGGGGTATTTCCTGATGGCCACAGGCGAGGGGAAATGGGCTGACAAGATAGAGCGGGCGGTTTTCAACGCCTGTCCCGGCGCAGTCACCAAGGATTTCAAGTCCCTGCAGTATTTCTCGTCCGTGAACCAGTTCCTCGCCACGGGTGATTCGAACCACAATGATTTCTTCCACGGCTCCACCTGGATGGCCTACCGGCCGACGCATCAGACGGAATGCTGTGCGGGCAATGTGCATAGGATTATGCCGAACTATCTCTCGCGGATGTGGCTGAGGCGGGGTGAGGACGGGATTGCGGCAGCCCTGTACGGGCCTTCCGTGTTCGAGTTCACTTCTGGCAGTGGAGCCCTCTGCAGCATCCGGGAGGAGACCCGGTATCCTTTCGAGGGGGACATCACCTTCCGTTTCAGCCTGGAGGGCGGTGCCGCGAAGATTCCGTTCTCTTTCAGGATACCGGAATGGAGCACGGGAGTGGATGTTTCTCTGAACGGAGAGCCTCTCTCCGGGACATTCCGCAACGGGGAATTCGCTACGGTGGACCGCGTGTTCCGGGACGGGGACTGTCTGAAAGTCAGTTTCGCTATGGAGCCGCAGTGCGTCGCATTCAAGAATCAGGGAGTGTATTTCCTTAGGGGGCCGCTTCTTTTCTCTTACTCCATACCTCAGGTCAAGCAGGCGGATACACAGGTGTATGCAAATATGTACGGCAAGGTGCCCGAGGAGCCGGGCTTCGACTGCTGGTCGATCACTGCGGCGGGAGACTGGAATTATGCCTGGGCGGGAAGCGGCAGCGGTGATATCAAGGTGGTTCTGTCAGAAGATGACGGCGGATATCCGTTCGATCCGGGCTGCGCGCCTGTAAGGCTCGAGATTCCTGCGGTGAAAATAGACTGGGAGCTCGAGCAGGGACGGTTCACGCCGCGGCTTCCGGACCCTCGGGATGTGAAGGCCGCAGGGCAGGAGCTCTACACGCTCACTCTCGTGCCTTATGGCAGTACGGAGCTCAGACTCACCGTGTTCCCTGCGCTGAATTCGCAGCCGCAGTAGTTCTGGTTATAGAAACCCTGTTCGCGGATTATCTGGCCCCGGCGCTCCTGAAGGCCGCCTTTGCGCCAGTTCTGCGGCCAGAAGACGGGATGCTGCAAGACCGGGACCCCCCCCGCCGGGGCAGGACCCGGGATGGACCCGGCCGGAACTTGCGCGCAGGCCTCTTCGCCCGCCGCATTCACCTGGTCGAGATTCTTCCAGCGGGATGAGGCCAGAGAGGTCGCCAGGACCGTCAGGCCGGAGGAGGCAGCGTAGCGGGCGGCTCTGAGCAGGCGGAAACGGAAGCAGGCGGAGCAGCGGCGGCCGCGCTCGGGCTCGTTTTCGAGCCCGAGGACGGCTTCGCGCCAGGCGGCGTGATCGTATTCGTCCTCGACGAATACCACGCCGCGCGCGGCCGCCCACCTCCCGCACTCCGCCCGCCTGTGCTCGTACTCGGCAGGCGGCCAGATATTCGAGTTCGAGAAGAATATCACCGGCTCTATACCGTTCTCCTGAAGGCACTCCGTGATGGCCCCGCAGCACGGCGCACAGCAGGCGTGAAGAAGCACGCGCTTCTCCCCGCCAGGCACTTCTATCTTCGTCATCCCCACGGCTACTCGAAAGATTTTACGTCCACCAGACCGTTCAGCAGCGCATACACCGTAAGACCCGGCACGGACTTGATGCCCGTTTTGCGCGTGATGTTCTTGCGGTGCGAGATGACCGTATAGACAGAAATCCCGTACTGGTCGGCTATCTCTTTGTTTATCATCCCCTTGGCCACGCTCACAAGTATCTCTTTCTCGCGCTCGCTCAGCTCCTGGGACTCGCGCCTGCGGCCTTTTGCGGAGCAAGACTGTCCCTCTATCCTGCGCACTGCCGGCACGAGTATGCAGTCCTCGATGGTCGAATGGCGGGCGAGATCCGCCTGCAGCGAATAGATGAAGGCCAGAAGCCGCGAACGCGGCTCAGCCTCACACTCGGCGGGCAGCGACTTCATCACCAGATTCTTAAGGTCATCTATCTTCTCCTCCACATCGTCCTGCATATCCTCGAAATCCTCTATCCTCACTTCGTCGCACACACCCTCGCCGAGCAGCTTCTCCACATAGGGCAGCACCTCGTTCTCTTCGAACTGGAAATGCTTCCGGAGCTCGTCTTCGTAGTCCTGGAGGAACCTCTGCACCACCTTGCGCAGGGCCTCCCCGCAGGGAGCCATCAGCGAGCGTATCTCGGACGAGAGACGCTCGAAGGCCACATCCAGATAGTAGCTGTGCGAGGCCCTCAGATATTTTACGACATCGCGCACCTCGACCCCCTCCAGATCGCTGCCGGACGGCGAGAAGGAAGAGTCGGAATAGACTCGGCATATCAGGATGAAAGTCTCTGCGTTCAGTCCGCTCCGGGCGCACACCTGCGCGATGTCCGCCTCCCCGAAACCCAGGCTTACGCCCATACGCGAGAGGACATTAATGACAGAAGGCACCTCATCCACGAGTGCCGACATCTTCATTTCGGGACAGATATGTGCGGGAATGTTCATAGCAGACCCTCCGGCAGCCGCATACGGATTTCCTTCCCCTCAGGGTCGACGGAAAGAATCAGGTCTTCGTGCAGCGGGACCATAGTTTCGCCCACATATACGCAGGGATTCCCCGGGATGGGCTCCACCGCGGTGATTTCGCCCGCCTCACGCTCTCCGTCGAAAAGCTTCCACCCTATGAAGTCCTCCGGAGACTCCTCCCCCTGTGAAGACTCCTGCAGCTCGGCCCAGACCTCGCGCCCGGAGACTTCCTCGGCGTCGGCAAGCGTCTTTATGCCGCTCAGGCGCACTATGGCCTTGTCATAACCCTTACGGGCGAAGCTTTCCATAAAAAACGGAACCGGAAGTCCATCGAAATAGATGAACACCGGTTCCTTAAGGTCGATATCGTCCGGCAAGAAATCACGGAACCCAAGGAGGAGTCCCCCATCGGTACCGTGGGATTTCAATACCTTGGCTACCCTGAGCATTTCGCTATGCCTCAGCCTCGCCCTGACTCTCCTCGCTTGCGGCGGCGGCTTCCTCAGCAGCCTTCGCGGCAGCGGCAGCCTCAGCAGCTTCTGCCTTCTTCTTGGCGATAGCTTCAGCTCTCTCCTGATTAACCTTTGCCTCAGCCTCGGTCTCAGCCTTTACCTTGGCGGCCGCAGCCTTGGTGATTCCCTGCTTCTTGGCCTCGATCTTGGCGTCTCTCTGAGTCGTCCAGTCGAGATACTTCTTGTCAGCCTGCTCCTGAGTGAGAGCGCCCTTATCTACACCGCCCTGCAGATGCTTGCGGAGAAGAACGCCTTCGTAGGAGAGGATGCGACGTACCGTAAGGGTAGGCTGAGCGCCGACATTGAGCCAGCTGAGAGCCTTGTCGCAGTCAAGAATAATCGTGGCCGGGTTCGAGTTAGGGTTATAAGAACCGATCTGCTCGATGAAACGACCGTCGCGCGGAGCGCGGGAATCCGCCACTACAATGTGGAAGAATGCGAAATTCTTCTTTCCGTGGCGCTGTAAACGAATTTTAACAGCCATTGTGAATCTGTTTTAAAATTAAACCTAAAGTACTTCCTTCCCGAGGAAGCGGCTGCAAAGTTACACTATTTTCAGATATTTGCAAGCGAAATTCTGTCACTCGCCCCCCGCTCCTCCGCCGCAGAGGCACTTCCCGCCCCTTCCCCCCCCCGGCAATCCCTCTGCGGCCTTCCGGTCAATCCCGGCCCCGGATAAAAAATATTTACTTAAAAAATTGCATTTATGAAAATACTCTGTATCTTTGCAGTCCCAATCCATTCGCGGTAGTGGTGAAATGGTAGACACGCTACTTTGAGGGGGTAGTGCCCGTTGGGGTGTGTGAGTTCGACTCTCACCTACCGCACTAGAGGTTGACCTTTTGCAGGTCGACCTCTTTTCGTTTACTTACCCTCGCCTGAACGCTTGCGTGCGCGGCAGTCGCTGGGCGCGGCCGCGACTTTTGTCGGAAAAAATTTTGACAATTCCGTATTTATTCGGACTTTTGCAGTCCGTGACGCTCCTTGCGGACTCCCCTTCCCGGGGATTCGTACAGAAGACACGCACAGGAGAGATGGGCGAGTGGTCTAAACCGGCGGTCTCGAAAACCGTTGAACGATTCTGTCGTTCCAGGAGTTCGAATCTCCTTCTCTCCGCCTCAGAAGCCCGGCACCCGGATGCCGGGCTTTTTCTGTAAGATAAGGACAGTCGGTACTATTTAAGAGTTTCTATTTGAATAATCCATAGATTAACAGTAACTTTCAGCCCTATGACCCGGAAGACACCATTCATCCCGACCCTCCTGCTGCTTGCCTGCCTGACTGGCTGCGGCAGGCAGGGAGAGCACCCTTATGAGATACGTTTCGATACGCCCCCTGCGCTGCGGATGACCCCATCCTGGAGCGGCGGGGAGGACCCCGAATGGGAGTCTCAGACGCTTCCCATAGGGAACGGAAGCATAGGCGCGAACATTTTCGGCTCGATACAAGCCGAGCGCATAAGCCTGAACGAAAAGAGCCTCTGGCTCGGCGGCCCGGGGACCGGCGGGGGGCCGCAGCACTACTGGGACGCGAACAAGTCTTCCGCCCCCGTCCTCAAGGAAATCCGCCGCGCCTTCTGCGAGGGCGACACACAAAGAGCCGGACAGCTGACCCGGGAGAACTTCAACGGACTCGTCTCTTATGAAAGTTCCGAGGACGAGGCTTTCCGCTTCGGATGCTACACCACGGCGGGAGAGCTGAAGATATGGACAGGAGCCGATTCGGCTTCCATAAGCGATTATCACCGTACCCTGTCACTCGACGATGCGCTGGCGAGGGTCTGTTACAGAAGCGGCGGCGTGGACTACAGCAGAGAGTATTTCATCTCATATCCCGCGAACGTGCTTGTGATGCGCTTCAGCGCGGACCGTCCCGGGATGCAGAACCTCAGGCTGGAATACTCCCCGAACCCCACCTCGGACGGAGGCGTCGAGCCTTGCGGGGAGAACGCGCTGATATATGCCGGACGGCTGGAAAACAACGGAATGGAATACGCCGTCCGCATAGCTGTGACGGCAGAGGGCGGCAGCGTCTCGAACGCGGACGGAGTCCTGAGTGCTTCGGGCGCGGACGAGGTGGTGTTCTACCTCTGCGCAGATACGGACTACAGGATGAACTTCACGCCTGACTTTAGGGATGCCGGAGCCTACGTCGGAGTGAATCCGGCACAGACTACTGAGCAGTGGCTAAGCGGCGCGGTGCAGAAAGGCTACGAAGCGCTGCTGAAAGAGCATCTCGAGGACTACACGGCACTCTTCGCCCGGGTGAAGCTCAGACTGGGCGAAGAGAGCAGGGCATCTGCGCTCTCCACACCCGGGCGGCTCGAAGCCTACCGCTCCGGCGCATCCGACCCCGCTCTGGAGGAACTCTACTTCCAGTACGGCCGCTACCTTCTGATATCCTCTTCGCGGCCGGGTAATCTCCCGGGAAATCTCCAGGGCATCTGGAGCAGCGGTGTGGACGGACCGTGGCACGTGGACTACCACAACAACATAAACATCCAGATGAACTATTGGCCGGCTTGCCCGGCTCATCTGGAAGAGTGCTCCGAGCCGCTTTTCGACTACATAGCTTCGCTCGTGGCACCCGGGGAGAGAGTCGCGCGCTCGTATTTCGGGGCACGGGGCTGGACTGCCTCGATCTCCGCGAACCCCTTCGGCTTCGCCTCTCCGCTGAGCAGCGAAGATATGACCTGGAACCTGTGTCCGATGGCGGGACCGTGGCTGGCGACGCACCTGTGGGACTATTATGACTTCACGCGGGATACGAGTTTTCTGCGCTCCACCGCTTACGACCTGCTTCGCTCAAGCGCCAGATTTACAGTGGATTATCTCTGGCGCAGGCCTGATGGAGTTTACACCGCCGCGCCTTCCGCTTCGCCCGAGCACGGGCCTGTCTCGGAAGGGACCACCTTCTCCCACGCGGTGGCACGGGAGATTCTGCTCGATGCCGCGGCAGCTGCGGAGATTCTCGGCGAGGACGAGGCGGAGCGGCAGCAGTGGCTGGAAGTGGAGAGAAATATAGTCCCTTATCAGATAGGACGTTTCGGACAGATTATGGAATGGAACGATGACATCGATGACCCGGATGACCATCACCGGCACGTGAATCATCTGTTCGGGCTTCATCCTGGACACACCCTGTCCCCTCTGAGGGACCCGGGGCTCGCGCAGGCCGCGAAAGTCACCCTGGACCACCGTGGCGACGGGGCGACCGGCTGGAGTATGGGCTGGAAACTGAATCAGTGGGCAAGGCTCCACGACGGGGACAGGGCTTATGGGCTTCTTCGCAATCTGCTCGCGCAGGGGACTCTGGACAATCTCTGGGACAGCCACCCGCCGTTCCAGATAGACGGCAATTTCGGGGGCACTGCCGGGGTGTGCGAGATGCTGCTGCAGAGCCACGACGGGGTGATCCATCTGCTTCCCGCTCTCCCGTCGGCCTGGAAAGAGGGAAAGGTGAGCGGGCTGCTCGCACGCGGAGGCTTCGAAGTCGACATCGAATGGTCTTCAGGGAAGCTGACACGGGCTGTCATCCGCTCGAAAGCAGGCTCACGCTGCTCCGTTCTCTACGACGGTGTCACAAGGGAGTTTCAGACCGTCCCGGGAGGAGATTTGGTTTTAGCCGTAAAGTCCATTATTTTTGTAGCTGAAAACTAGCATCATAACTATGACCAGAACACTGACCACGATTGCGGCCCTGCTGATGAGTGCGGGGCTGTGGGCGCAGACCTTCACGGAATGGAAGGACGCAAGCGTCAATGAACTGAACCGTGCGCCTATGCACAGCCACTATTTCGCCTACGGCAGCGAGGAGGAAGCCCTCGGGGCTCCCGAGCAGGCCTCGAACTATATGAGCCTGCACGGCCTGTGGCGATTCTGCTGGGTCCGCGATGCCCACGACCGTCCGACGGACTTCTGGGGCAAAGACTTCAACGACAGGAGCTGGGACGAGATAGAGCTTCCGGGCATCTGGGAAAAGAACGGCTACGGCGACCCGCTGTACCTGAACGTCGGCTATGCCTGGCGCAGCTGGTACGAGAACAACCCGCCGATCCCTCCGACAGAAAACAACCACGTAGGCACCTACCGTCAGACATTCACCGTCCCCGCCGAGTGGAAAGGCCGTGACATCTTCATCCACTTCGGCTCCGTGACCTCCTGCATCTACCTCTGGGTAAACGGCAGATTCGTCGGCTACAGCGAAGACAGCAAGCTCGAAGCCGAATTCGACCTCACGAAATACCTTCGCCCGGGCGAGGAAAACCTCTTCGCGTTCCAGATATTCCGCTGGTGCGACGGCACTTATCTCGAAGACCAGGACTTCTTCCGTCTGAGCGGCGTGGCACGCGACAGCTATCTCTACGCCCGCCCGAAGCAGCGCATAGCGGACATCCGCGTCACGGCGGACCTCGACGGGGACTATAGGGACGGAAGCCTGAGCGTCAGGCTCAGTCTTCCGGTCCAATCCGAAGTGACCCTCAACCTGGATGACGCCGAAGGCAGGCACGTAGCCGCCACCACGGTCAAGGGCAAGGGTGAAGTCAGCGCGACCCTGAAAGTCTCCGACCCGCACAAATGGACCTCCGAGACCCCTTACCTCTACAGGCTCACCGCCACCCTTTCCGGCAAGGGAGGCGTGAAGGAAGTGATCCCCGTGAACGTAGGCTTCCGCAAGGTGGAAATCCGTGACGCTCAGCTGCTCATAAACGGACAGCCGGTGCTCATAAAGGGAGCCAACCGCCACGAAATGGACCCGGACGGAGGGTATCTTGTCTCCCGCGAGCGTATGCTCCAGGACATCACCATACTGAAGAAGTTCAATTTCAACGCGGTCCGCACCTGCCACTATCCTGACGACAGCTACTTCTACGACCTCTGCGACCGCTACGGCATCTATATGGTGGCCGAGGCCAATGTGGAAAGCCACGGTATGGGCTACGGCGACAAGGCTCTCGCCAAGGACCCGCGCTTCGAGAGCGCCATAGTGGAGCGCAACGAGAGGAATGTGGCCCGCAATTTCAACCATCCGTCCGTGATAATCTGGTCTCTGGGCAACGAGGCCGGATACGGCAGCAACTTCGACAAGGCCTACGATATGGTCAAGGCCGCTGACGCGAGCCGTCCGGTCCAGTACGAGCGCGCCGGCTACGGCGGCAAGACCGACATCTACTGCCCGATGTACGCTTCGCCTGAGTATTGCGAGAAATACGCGACCGATCCCGAAAGGACTAAGGTGCTGATACAGTGCGAATATGCCCACGCTATGGGCAATTCCGGAGGCGGGTTCAAGGAGTACTGGGACATCATACGCAAATACCCTAAGTATCAGGGCGGATTCATCTGGGACTTCGTGGACCAGGGACAGAGGTGGACAGGGAAGAACGGTGCGATGATCTACGCCTACGGCGGCGACTTCAACAGCGGCGACCCTCACGACTTCAATTTCTGCGACAACGGGCTCATCTCCCCTGACCGCGTCCCTAATCCTCATATGTACGAAGTGGGCTATGTCCAGCAGGACATCTGGACTTCATTCAAGGGAGACAATATAATCGAAATCTACAACGAGAACTTCTTCACCGGCCTCGGCGGGAAGTACGACCTGAATTGGACGCTGCTGCGGGACGGCAAGGCGGAGCGCAGCGGAGTCGTGGCGGTCCCGGCGGCGGCCCCTCAGGGGACTGCGACGCTGGAGCTTCCGCTCGGTGAGATTTGCGGGTGCTGCGAGTGGCTGCTGAATGTGGAGTATGTGCAGCGCGAATCTGACGGTCTGCTCGAAGCGGGGAGCGTGAGGGCGAGACAGCAGCTGGTGTTCGCCGGAGGCCCGAAGGGGATGAAGGGAATAGAGAATCTGAGCGTGAAGAACCGCGAAGTGCAGCTGCCGCAGATCGATGAGGGCAACGTGCAGCGCATCGCGGTGAGCGGAGAGCGTTTCCGCATCGAGTTCTCGCGAAGCAGCGGAATGCTCCTGATGTGGGAGGTCGCAGGGAAGAGTCTGCTCGCGCAGGGAGGCACGCTGAAGCCGAATTTCTGGCGTGCGGGCACGGACAATGACTTCGGAGCGGGTCTGCAGTACCGTCTCGGGGTCTGGAAGAATCCGGGGCTCAAGCTCGTTTCGCTCGAAGCCGGCAGGGACGGAAACGGGCTCGCGAAGGTCGAGGCACGCTATGAGCTGACCGGGGTCGGAGCTAAGCTTACGATGAGCTATCTCATCAACAATCAGGGGGCGATAGAGCTTACGCAGGCTATGAGCGCGGGGGATGCGGATAAGGTTCCGGAGCTCTACCGCTACGGTCTGCAGCTTCAGCTGCCGGAGAATTTCGAGAATATAACTTACTACGGAAGAGGGCCTTGGGAGAATTATGCCGACCGCAAGTCTTCTGCGGCTCTGGGTATCTGGAAACAGAGCGTGAGCGAGCAGTTCTACCCTTACATACGCCCTCAGGAGAACGGAGGGAAGAGCGATGTGCGCTGGTGGATGCTGGGCGACGAGTCGGGCTTCGGTCTTATGGTACGTGCCGAGAAGCCTTTCTACGCCTCCGCCCTGCACTATAGCATAGAGTCGCTCGACGAGGGGATGGCGAAGCATCAGTCGCATTCGCAGGAGGTGGAGAAGGCTCCGCTGACGAACCTGCTGCTGGACAGCGCGCAGATGGGACTGGGCTGCGTGGATTCCTGGGGAGCGAGGCCTTATGAGCAGTACAGGCTCCCTTACACAGACTATGTCTTCCACCTGACCCTCACCCCTACGGTGAAAATCCTCTGAAACAAAAACCCCCGCCGGAAGACTCCGGCGAGGGAAAAACAATAGAGCCTGCTGAGAAGCTGTCCCGATTACTGTCGGGACGGCTTCTTACTTATTTGGTATCCCACCAGATGCGGCCTTCGGTCTTGTCGGTGTCGGTTCCGTACTTGGCATCCGACTTCAGAGCGGTGATGGCTGCATTGTAGTTGTCGATGTTCAGGGTGTTCGGCGTTCCGAGAGAGTTTCTTCTCGGGATTACCAGAACATTCTCAGCTTCCCTGATCTCCTCGAGGACAGCTACGCCGCCGACAGGGTCCGGTGTGGCCTTGAACGCAGGGAGTCCCGTACGCTTCCAGGTGGCCCACATCTCTTCCGGCTGCATGTAATAGTTCACCCACTGCTGCGAGATGATCTTCTCCAGAGTGATGGTGGAGAACTCGGAACGGGCGAGATAAGCGGTAATCTTATCATCGGTGAGCGGGGAGTAGTTTGCGGCAGTCTCTGCCGTCTGGGCTACCACGTACATATTCGCGGCCCAGTCACGATACTGCTCCATAGATGCGCGGACTCCCGCCTGGAACCAGCCCTTGGCATCCTTGCCCGCCACGGAGCCGCCTTTCTTGACAGCTATTTCGGCAAGCATCAGACAAGTCTCAGGATAGGTTATGAGTGGAGTGAACGTGTGCATCTTGTCCTGGTTGATATAGTAATCCTCTCCCTCGATGGCTCGGGCCGGCATATTGTTGTTGCCGATGATGCCGCCGTTCTTGATGTAGTAACGGCTCTCGATCTGGGAGTGCATACGGATTTCCATATTGGCCTCCGTGCCGTCCTCCTTGTGATAAGGGACGGTGAGGTAGGCGTTCTTCTGATAGGCGGAAGAAGAGCTGTCAGGATTTGCCGACATACCCGAGTAGCGGTCGATGAAGCGCGGCCAGCGGGTGGCATAATCAGGATACTCTTTCTTCAGGGTCTCGAACCACTGGTCGTTCTGGGAGTTGTTGTTGCCGTCGCCGAAGCCGTTGCGTCTCACAAGTATAGGCAGGCGAGGGTCCTCGGTGGACTTCAGGAAGTTGACGAAGGCCGCGGAGGCGACATAGTTCGAGGTGATGTCCTGGATGTCGTCGGTGTTGTTGTTGTACTCGTTCGTGTGATGGTAGATGCAGGACTCGGTGTTGCTTGCGATCAGATTCGAAGCGGAGGTGAGAACCTCGTTCACCACGCTGTTATAGAACGCCGCGTCAGCATTTTCGAGTCTCTGGGCCATCTTGACTCTGAGAGTGTTTCCGAACTTTATCCATTTCGCCACGTCACCGCCGTAGAAGAAGTCGTTAGTGCCCAGAGCGGCCTGGCTGTCGTTCGAAGCCTTGAGGAGCTCGACGGCGGCCTTTACCTCGGCATCTATCTTCTTGTACATAGGGGTCCCGTCGATGCCCTGCTGATAGAGGTCATAGCGCGGGGTGCGGATACCGTCCGACTGGGCGCGGAACGCCTCCGTGATAGGGGCTGCGCCGTAAGTGTCCAGAATCCTCCACTGCTCGTAGTTGAGCAGTATCTGCGCTATCGCCTTCAGATCGTTGAACTTCTCCGGGGCGTCATTTTTCGGGATGACAGTGTTGATCAGGTAATCCAGTCTGAGGCCATACGCGCCGTTCCCCGAGTAGTAGTCGTTATATGACGGCATATACGGTTCCGGGTGGTTATTCGGCTTCTCGGTAGATACATAGTAGCCGCTCGATGCTCCACTCGCAGATACGAGATACTGCATATAGATCATCACTCCGCTGTATTTGGCGGTCAGGTGAGAACGGGAGTTGTTGTTGAAATTCATCGTAGCGCCGGTGAACACATTGCGCGGGTCCGTCGTTCCCAGCTGCTCCGGATCGGTATTCAGTTCCTGGAACTTGGACAGACAGCCGCTGAGCATCAGGACTGTGCAGAGTCCCGCAAAGAGATATTTCAGTGTTTTCATCTTTTCTTCCATTTTTAGAATCTGACGGTCAGGTTGAAGGCATAGGTGCGGTAGAACGGCACGGCACCGATGTCCATCGGCTGCAGAGGGTTGTTGCTTGAGATGGATGCAGGGTTGAGACCGTCCGTGAGCTTGTTGATGATGTAGCAGATGTTACGGGCGGTGAAGCCGAGGCGCAGGTAGTTCGTGCCGAACTTCTTGCAGATGTGGCCCGGGAGACGGTAACCCAGCGATACCTCGCGCAGGGAGAACCAGGTGTTGTCCTGGATGGAACCCTGCATAGCAGGCATACCCCAGCCATAGTTGAACGCATACCACATACCTGTAGTTACAGGACGGATGTTCTTCTGCTCCACGGCATCCTTGTAGGTCATACCGCCCACATCCACCAGCTCTCCGACAGTACCGTCGGCGTTCTGGGTCGGAGCCTTGGCCCCTTCGGCGAATACGGCGTCGAGCATAAGTCCGTCATAGGTGGTCTCGCCCTTGTAGTTTATGCGGGCGATACCTCCGTGCTCTTTGTCACGGCCTTCGAGAGTGGACTCCAGAGTTCCTCTCGGCACGCAGTATTTCCACATATTCGAGAAGAAGTTGCCGCCGAAGCGTCCGTCCGCCTGTACATAGAGGTCGAGATTCTTCCACGACAGGGAGGTGTTGAGGCTGAGGGTGAAGTCAGGCTCCACCTTGCCGAGGATGTGGCGGTCTCTGTCACCTTCTTCGTTGCGGTCGTAAAGAGTCAGCGGATAGTAGGCCGAAACTGAATTCGGGCTGCCGTATTCGGCATAGTACTCGATGATCATCTTTCCGTTACGAGGATCTCCGGCTTCTCCTTCCCAGGTCAGGAGAGGAGACATATAGGAGCCGTTCTTATAGGAAGTCAGGACACCGAACGCGCCGCCTTCGTAGGCCCAGATCTCAGGAGCGGCATCGTAACCGCCCATCAGCTGCCATTCCTTGACCTCGTCGTCGAGCTTGACTACCTTGCCCCGGTTGCGGGCGAAGGTTCCGCCGACGGTCCAGCGCCAGTCGCGGTTACGGATAGGAGTGACGTCGAACTGAATCTCGATACCCTTGTTCTGGATGTTACCGGCGTTGATCAGCTTGGTGCTGGCTCCCGACTCGGCGACAGAGCCGACGGACATGATCTGGTTGAAGGTGTTGCTCTTGTACCAGGCGAAGTCGATGTTCACCCTCTCGTCGAAGAATCTCGCGTCGAAACCGAGCTCTATGGACTGCTGGATTTCCGGCTTGAGGTCAGAGTTGTAGGCTGTTCCGAGGTTAGGATAAGCCGACAGGACCGAGCCGCTCTTGTCAGGAGTGTAGATGGACTCCTGGCTGAATACGCCGTAGCCCCGGCTTGTGGCATAGGCCGATGTGCCCATACCCACGCGGGCGATGGAAGCGCGGATCTTTCCGAAGGAGAACCACTCAGGAAGAGCCTGTCTGAACGTGTCGGTCGCCACCCAGGAGAGGTTTGCTGACGGATAGAACACGGAGTAGTTGTTCTCGCCTATCATATAGGACGGGTATGTCAGCGTGGACAGCCAGTCGTTGCGGGCGGTGAGCTCGAGGAAGAGCTGGTCACGCCATCCGAGGTTCAGAATGCCGGAGAGACCGAAGGTCTGCTGGTTACGCGGAGTATAGCTGAACCAAGGATCTATCTTGTTCACGGAGTTCGAGAACGAGAACACGCCCGGAACCACCAGACCGCCGTTCGTCTGCTTGCCCCACGAATGGCTCTCGGTGTTGCCGTAGAGTTCGGCTGCGAGTATCGCAGCGACGGTGAAGTCGCCGGAGCCGGTCTTGATGGTGCGCTCAGGCATCTGAAGCATTCCCATCACGTTATAGCCGCCGGAAATGCTACCGGTGCGGCCGTAGCCGCCGGAGCCGGAAGGTCCGCCGTTCTCGCCGGTGCCGACCCAGGTGCTCTTGGTGCTGATGCCGTAGTAGTTATGGTTAGCCTTGAGGCTTGCCTTGAGCCACGGGGCGATGGAAGCGTGCAGAGTGATGTCAGAGAGGATGGAATTCTCGCTGCGCATCTGTACCTGAGTGTCGCGGGTATGGAAGTAGCCGCGCAGCGATCCCCAGGCGGAGGTGCTCTCCACGGCCTGAGTCTCAGGATCCCTGTACTGCTTGTAGAATGAGGCGATGTCGATGTTTCGCGGCAGGTAGTAGGCCGTCATCATACCGACATTGTTGCCCCAGTCCCAGCCGCCCTGGCTGGCGCCGTTCTTGGCGGAGGAGAATGCGTATTTCACACCGAATTCCAGGGAGAAGATGTGGTTCAGCTCGGTATTGCCTCTGAAGGAGATGTTGTGACGGGTGAAGTCGTTATTTATGAACACACCCAGATTCTTGGTGAAACCGTAGGAGAGGCGGAATGAGGATTTCTCGCCGCCGCCGCTGATGGCCACGTTCGTGGTGTTGTTCATTCCGGTCTGATAGAATTCCTTCCAGTTGTTCGGATGGGCCACGTAAGGAGTGCTCTCGCCGTTAGGCATATACTGGTTCCTCATGCTGCCGTCCATTTTCGGACCCCAGCTGTTCGAGGTGCGGTCCAGAGAGCCGTCCGGCTGATAATCACCCTGATAGCCGTTGTACGAATAGCCCTGTCCGTATATGTTCTGGAGGGCCACAGGCGACTTGTAGACATCCGTCCACTCCGTGGTCTGGTTCACTTCGACACCGAGACCCTGCTTGCCGTACTGGCCTCCCTTGGAGACGATTACGATGGCGCCGTTCGCTCCTCTGGAGCCGTAGAGCGCCGTGGCGGCCGCTCCCTTGAGGACGGTCACGCTCTCGTAGTCGGCAGGGTTCAGGTTCTTCAGCTGGGAGCCCCAGTCGGTACCGCTGAGGTTGCCGGTGATAGGCTCCTGGATGATCATACCGTCGATGACGAAGATAGGAGAGTTGTTCTTGTCCACTGACTTGGCGCCGCGGATGGTGATGGCGGACGAAGAGGTGACACCGGAAGCGCCGCCCGCATCGATCTGCAGACCGGCGACCTTACCCTGAAGGGCGTTTACCGGGTTGATCACGTTCGCGCGTTCGATTTCGTCAGTAGATACGCGGGCTGTGGCGTAACCTACCTGCTTAGCCTGCTTAGGCAGACCGAGGGCGGTCACCACCACTTCTCCGAGCATAAGGGAGTCTTCCTTGAGGACTACCCTCAGAGTGGCTCCGGTGACGGTGACATTCTGCGTGACGAATCCGATGAATGATACTTCCAGGACATCGCCGCGCTTGGCTTTGATTTCGAAGCGACCGTCAAAGTCGGTGGCCGTGCCGGTGGTCGTGCCGGCTATGATTACGGATACGCCGGCAAGCGGCTCTCCGGTTTCATCGACAACGGTTCCGCGAACTACGTTGTCCTGCTGCTCGGCCTGTACCGGAGCGCTCTCGTCTGCAGTGGCCTCAAAAGCGTTCCCCGTGAATGGGAGGAGCATCAGGAGCATCAGGACAGCAGCTGCGGAGCTCTTCGGATGAGCGTTGGGTAAAAGTGTAAAGATGTTCATAATTCTTTTGCCGGGAGCTCGACGCTCCCAATAGATTAAATAGGTTAAACATTAGAAGCTGTTCAAGTGACTCTTAAGTCCTTATCAAACAGTTTCTTACTGAATAGTTGCAGTACAAGAGGTCAGCCTTGGAGAAAGTCCGGTACAGGTGGCCTCCGATAGGTAGAAAAAATACAGGTTAAAGGTTAAATCTTATCGGCTATTCAGGAGCCGGCGCCGTGGCAGCGGCCGTGTTCCGTCGGTCAGAGTACCCTATGAAGACATAGGTCAATCGGTTATTGTTTTTTCAAGTCTTGCAAAGATATATATTTTTTTATTATATCCAATACTTGTATTGCAGCTTATAAAGAATCATTCTAAAAACTTCCTGCCTCATAGCCCTCCCCTACGCGGCGAAAGGTGGCGGGCCAGGGGATACGGAAAGCCGCAGCGGGCAGGGGCCCACTGCGGCAGTTATTGTATTCAGACTATATCTGAACAGAGGGTCTATACCTTCTCGACCAGAGTGCGTGCGAGGTCTATGAAGGCGAGGGAGTCGGGACGGGAGGAAAGTGCGGCAGGCTCTCCGCTGTCGCCGCTCTCACGTATCCTCTGCACCAGAGGAATCTGCCCCAGAAGCTCAAGCCCGAGGGACGAGGCCATCTTCACTCCGCCGTCACGTCCGAAGATATAGTACTTCTCATCCGGATGCTCCTCGGGAGTGAACCAGGCCATATTCTCCACCAGGCCGAAAATCTTCCGCTTTATGGACGGGTTCCGGAACATATTCACTCCCTTCTCCACATCGGAGAGCGCCACGTTCTGAGGTGTGGTGACAATGACCGCGCCCTCCATCGGAATCTCCTGGACCAGGGATATATGGATGTCCCCGGTCCCCGGAGGCATATCTATGAAGAGAAAGTCCAGCACATCCCATTTTACCTGCAATATCATCTGCTTCAGCGAATTGCAGGCCATAGGGCCGCGCCAGATGAGGGCCTGCTCCCTCGGGGCGAAATAGCCTATGCTCATCCATTTCACGCCGTATTTCTCTATCGGAACTATGAGCTCCGGCATATCCTCCGAGAGCTTCACCGCTTCGGGAACCAGCCCCTCGGTACCGGTCATAAGCGGGACGGAAGGCCCGTACACATCAGCGTCAGCGAGCCCCACGCGGTATCCCAGACGGGCGAGCGCGACGGCGAGATTCACAGCTACGGTGCTCTTGCCCACACCTCCCTTGCCGGAGGCTATCCCGATGATGTGGCGGACATTTGTCAGCTGCTCCAGTCCGAGTTTCGGCTGCTGCTGCTTGCGCGGGGCTTCGTCCACTACCTGAGTGTTCACCTCCACGGCAGTCCCCTGCGGAAGCGAGCGTATCAGGGCCGCACGGGCTGCTCCGACCAGATATTCGGTGAGGGGATCGCGGCGGCGCGGAAAGCCCAGCATAACGGATGCCTTGCCTTGCGAGAGTTCCGCCTGCGTGACCATCCCCAGTTCCACTATGCTCCTGTCCCCCTGTCCGGGATGCCGGACAGAGGAGAGAATCTTCAGCAATTCCTCGTTCATTTCACGATGTCCATTTCGTCCAGAAGATAGCCGGCTCCTCCGAACTTGTCCATAAGCAGGAGCACGTAGCGGATATCCACGCAGATGCATCTCTGCAGGTTAGGCTCGAACATCACGTCGCTGCTCATCGCTTCCCAGTTCCCGTCGAAGGCGAGGCCGGTCAGGCAGCCGTCAGCGTCCAGGACCGGAGAGCCGGAATTGCCGCCGGTGATGTCGCAGTTTATGAGGAAGCAGGTCGGGAGCTCTCCGGAAGCGTCGGCATACTGTCCGTAATCGCGTGTGCGGTAGATTTCCTTCAGACGCTCCGGCACGATGAATTCGTAACTGGTCGGGTCTTCCTTCTCCATCACGCCCTTCAGGGTGGTGTAGTGCTTGTAGATGACTCCGTCCTTGGGAGAGTAGGACTTCACATTGCCGTAGGTAAGGCGCATAGTGCTGTTCGCGTCCGGGTAGGACGGCTCTCCCTTCTTCCATTCGAGCTGTCCGGCGGTGAACGCCTTCGAGGCTGCAGCCACTTCAGAATCGGACGCCTGAAGGGCGGCCGAGAAGTTTCTCGCGGCATCACCCAGAGCGGAGTTGAAGATGGCGGCGGGGTCGGAGAGCACCTGACTGAAATCGCTGATGGAGTTCATCTTCTCGGCACTGCAGAAGCGAGTGCCTCCGAACATCCAGTCCACGAACGCGTCCACATCCTCGAGCGGATGCCCCTCGATGCTTATCCTGTCCTCGGGCTTCACGCCGGCGAGGTAGAACTCGATGAGCGCCTTAGCCTCGCGGCGGTCAAGCGCCTCGTCATAGTCTTTGTATTCGCCTGCATACAGGGCCTTGACGGCTTTGAGGGCCTTCGCGGAGTCCAGACCCTGCCTCGACACCTCGCGGTAGGTAGAGCGGAACATCGCGGCGAAGCGGGAAACTTCGATGCGGCCGAGCGTCTCCACTATGAGGGTATAGGCCTCGTACGGCTCCGTGCCGCGCTCTACGGCTGCGGCTATCCGCCCTATCGCGTCTCCGTACGCCTGCTTGCGGCTGCTTTTTGCGTTCACCCAGGCGGTGAACTCTTCTTCGCGCTGCTTCTCTCTGCCGATGATGTCCAGATTCGCGAACGCCTCCTTCATTCCGATCCACTTCTTCCAGCCGTTCGAGGACGAAGCGTATTTGCTCGCGTATTGCAGATTCACCTTTTCGTCAGCCATACGGGCTTCCCACATTATGTCCTGACGGACGGTGCGGGCGGCGATGCGGATGTCGTTCAGATCGAGCATCTGCTGAAGCTGTGCGGCGGTCTGGAATCTCTGCGTGCGTCCCGGGTAGCCCAGGATCATCGCGAAGTCCCCGTCGGCCACGCCCCGCAGCGATACTTTCAGGGAGTTCTTCGGCTGCAGAGGCTTGTTCTCGGGCGAATAGTCCGCAGGCTCGCCGTCCGCTCCCGCATAGACTCTCCACATAGAGAAGTCGCAGGTGTGTCGCGGCCACATCCAGTTGTCGGTATCGCCTCCGAATTTTCCGCTGGAGCGCGGCGGAGCGCCCACGAAGCGCACGTCCGTATAGGTCTTGTTCACTATCAGATAGTAAACGTTGTCATTATAGAAAGAGGTCACGCTCGCCCGGCAGTGCGGATTGTCCTTCTCGGCCCGGTCGCGCAGCTGCTCTTTCGCCTCATTCACGGCGGCGCGCGCCTTCTCGGCGGCGTCGGAAGCCTTCCGGTTCTGTTTCAGAGCCTTGTCATAGACCTTCTGAAGATAGTCGGTGACATCGGTCATACTCTGGAGGAAAGTCACGGCAAGTCCCTCCGCGTGCATCTCCTCACCGCTGTTCATAGCCCACCAGCCGTTCTCGAGATAGTTGTGCTCCGGGGTCGAAAGGGCCTGGATGTAGCTGTAGCCGCAATGGTGATTCGTCACTATGAGCCCCCTGTCAGAAATGACCTCTGCTGTGCAGCCGCCGCCGAAATGCACGACGGCATCCTTAAGGGAAGTATTGTTGATGCTGTATATCTGCTCCGGAGTGAGGCGGCAGCCTCTTTCCTTCATCGCTTCCGCATTCATCTCACGGATGAGGGGGAGAAGCCACATCCCCTCGTCAGCCCGCAGCTCCGCAGCGCTCAGCAGCAGGACGCAGATGGAAACACATAATCCTTTCTTCATATTTTCGGTTTAAAATTTCAGTCCTATATGCAGCGACAGAGCGTTGAAATAGTTGCTTCTTGTAAAATCCTCCACGAGAGTCTGCTTGCCGTAATTCTTGTCCGTCGCAATCAGCGTTCCGCTCACCGCCACGGCATACTGCGTATATGCCTGCATCATAAAGCCGAGTCCCACATACAGATGCTCCGACAGGCTGAGGCCGATCTGCGGCTCCATATACAGTCCGCCGGCGCGTCCCTCGTAGTTCAGAGGCATACCGCACTTGTCACCGTCCTTTATCGGAATGGAGTAGCCGTGAGCCTTCTGCCCGCCGACATTGAAGCTGTAGCCGCCGTCCACGAGCACATACGGGGCGAGGTTCAGCTTGCTGAACGTATATTTCACCCGCAAAAAGACAGGCAGCAGGTATTCTGTCTGATAGACGAAGGTTTCGCTGCCGTCCGTAGTGCTGTACCATCTTCCGGCGAGCACGGAATCGTAGTTGAGGCCCGTGCCGGCCGCAATCATCAGTCCGCCCCACTGCACGCCGGCGGCCCCTTTCAGCTGTGCGCCCCACCGGCTGCCCTGCATCTTGTCCATCCCCAGACTCGCCGAGACTTCCGCGTCCCAGGCAAACTTCTGCGCGGGCAGCGTCACGGCCGGCAGCGCAAGCAGCAGAATCATCAGTAATTTCTTCATAATCTTCTTCGTTTTGCGGTTTTTTCTTTTTTCTCGGCCTTGCGGCCACCCCCCTTCCCCTTCTCCGGGGAGCCTGCAAATATAGCATTAATCGCGTTTCATCAAACTCCCGGAGACTTCGCCAAGCCTTCAAACATCAGAGTGAGGCGAACGAAATCCTCCACCGACAGCCTTTCCGCCCGAAGCTCGAATATCGGGTCCGCGAGAAAGGACGGAGAGGGGGCGGCAGCGCCGTAGAGCGGCTTGAGAGCGTTGCGGAGCGTCTTGCGGCGCTGATTGAACGCAGTCTTCACCACCTGCCGGAAGAGACGCTCGTCGCAGCCCAGGGCGGTGCGCGAATTCCTCGTCAGACGTATCACGGCTGACTTCACCTTAGGCGGCGGAGCGAAGGCCCCCGGGCCCACAGAAAGCACATATTCTATGTCATACCACGCCTGCAGCAGCACGGAAAGGATACCGTAAGTCTTGGTTCCCGGGCCTTCGGCTATCCTGTCCGCGACCTCCTTCTGGATCATACACACCACTTCCGGGACGCGGTCCTTATCCTCCAGAATCTTGAAGAAGATCTGTGAGGAGATATTGTACGGGAAATTGCCGATGACGCGGTAAGCGCCCGGGAAAAGCTTGCCCATATCCAGACGCAGATAATCCCCCTCGATGAGATGGCCCTGCATCCCTTCGAAATGAGTCAGAAGATAGTTCACAGACTCGCCATCTATCTCTATCATCTTCAAGGAGATGTCATCGCGTCGTATGAGATGCTGCGAGAGCACTCCCATACCCGGGCCTATTTCCAGAACATCGCGCGGCAGGGAGGCGTCGCTGCGCAGGGCGTCCACTATCGTGAGCGCGACACTGCGGTCAGTCAGAAAATGCTGACCCAGAGACTTTTTTGCTCTTACTTCCATCATAGCCGGCTGCGTCTGAGGTCTGCTGCCGCAGCGAGCGAAACAAGCAGCAGCAACACTATGAGTCCTACGGACGAAGCCCTCGAAACCGCCACGCTGCTGCGTATGGTCTGCGGCTCGAAGCGCATAGTCAGCTCGTGAGCCCCCTCGGGCAGCACTGCGGCGCGCAGCACCCAGTCGGCCCTGAAGACATCCACACTCCGGGAAGGGTCGCCGTCCAGCCAGGCGTCCCAGCCCTCGGGATAGAAGACCTCGCTGAACACCGCCAGAGCATCCCGGTTGAGATCATAGCGGTAGCGAAGCTCGTTCGGGCTGTAATAAATGAGTTCTATCCTGCCCGCCGTATCCGCGAGAGCCTCCGGGGTGCCTTCTCCCTCTGCATTCGCGGCAAGCGCGGAAGCAGTCTCCTGCTGTGCAGTGCCCGGCAGCACGGCGGCGCCGTCGCAGGAGACCCGAGACACTTTCCGGATATAGTCCGCCCCCACTACGGCAGAGCATCGAAGGTCCTCCCTTCCCAGAAGGTCGAGCTCTTCCGCAGGCGTCGCGGCCGGAGTCACACCCGAGACGAACCAGGCGTTGCCGAAGGCGGCTGCGTTGCGTGCCGGAGCGATGGAGCCGTCGATGACTATATAGCGGGTGTTCAGCGCGGAGAGCAGCGGCAGATACGGCATCGCGGCCTCGAGCTCCGACACCGTAGCCACTCCCCTCATCGAAGAGGCGAGAGTGTTTATTTCCGGCTGCAGATACTTCTCTATCAGGTCCTGATATCTCTGAAGCTTGGCCGGAGAATAACCGCCCACATTCTTATGCCACCAGGAAGGGTGTGAGTCGTTGAAAGGGCTGACGGAGAGATCCAGAACCCTGTACGAAGGGTCCGGGTCCTTCAGTATTTCGCTGTCCGCCGCCCGCAGCGCAAACTGGGACTCGAAGGAGCGCGGAGAGACGAAATCATCGGAATTCAGATAGCGCCTGCTGACCGTAAAGAGGTCTGCGAAGACCAGGACGCAGACCAGCAGCGCGGCTACGCGCTGACGGCGGAGCCGCCTTGCAGAATCCGCCGCGAAATATGACCATAGCAGAAGCAGAAAAGCCGAGCCGACCAGAAGCAGCGAGCGGAGCGAGTCAGAGACCAGCAGGGCGCGTCTGTCTTCGCGGAAGGCCTCCACGAGCACGTCCGGCTGCCCCTGGTCCGCCGCTCCGCTGAAGTCCCCCGCAAGGCCCGGGATGAGCACGAGCAGCAGCGCGAAGCCGGCCGAGATGCCTGCCGCGGCACCTCCCTTCAGGCGGAACTCTTCGAAGCCCACCTTGCCGCGCGCTATCCTGTCGAGGGCGGCAAAGCCCAGCATAGGAAGGGTGAACTGCAGCACTACGAGGGCCATAGAGACGGTCCTGAACTTGCTGTAGAAAGGAGCCCAGTCATAGAATAACTTCGTGAACCAGAGCAGATGACTGCCCAGGGCGAGCAGCACCGCGAGCAGAGTGAGGGATAGCAGAGTCCATTTCCGCCAGCCCCGGCAAAGCATCAGGCCCAGAATGAAGAGGAACACCGTTATCGCTCCCATATACATAGGCCCCGCAGTGAAAGGCTGCGGCCCCCAGTACATCGGCAGAGACTTGGCCACTTCGCGCACGTTCGGCTGACCGGCGCGGCGCAGCAGCTCCACAGTCGCGGACTTGTCGGGGTTCACCGCTGCGGCGGAAGAGCCTCCGTTATAGTTCGGGATGAAGAGATTAGGCAGTTCCTCCCAGCCGTAGGACCAGGCCGTCGCATAATCGATGCTCACCCCTTTCGCGCTCCCGCCGCTGAGTTCGGAGCCTCCGCGGATGGAGTAAGGAGCGTATTTATAGACCGGGACAAGTTTGTTCGCATTAGTCGCGATGCCCGCCACCCCCAGCACCAGAAGCAGGGCGGAAGCCGCGAAAAAGCGTCCGAGCACCTCCCTGCGTCTGAGCAGGCAGTGCAGTAGGAGCGCGGCCCCAAAGATGAAAATCATCAGAGCCAGATAGTAGGTGATCTGCTGGTGGTTCGCCTTCACCTGGAAACTCAGCGCGAAAGCGAAAAGCAGAGCTCCGGCACAAGTCTTCAGAAAACGCCTGCGGCGGGACACCGCTTTGTCGTCCAATGCGCTCCGATATGTGCAGATCAGCGCCGCGAGCACCCAGGGCAGGAACGCGAGAGCCTGCATCTTAGTGTTATGCCCGACCTGGATGATCTGGAAATTGTATGAGCAGAATGTCACCGCGATCGCTCCGCCCACCGCGACAGGCAGACTCAGCCCGAGCGAAAGCATCAGCAGGAAAGCTCCGAGCAGCGAGACGAATATGTAACTCGCAGGGCGCTTCCCGACCAGCAGCAGATTATATATGGACTGCGTCCAATCCCCCTCTCCGCTCGCGGTAATCACGGTGGTCGGCATACCGGAGAACATAGAGCCGGTCCAGTAAGCCGGGTCGGAAGGGTGCTCCCTGTTCCACTCGGCAGTCTCGTGAGCCATACCTTGATATCCGGATATGTCGCTCTGGTTCACTATCTTGCCACTGAGCACCTGAGGGACGGTCGCGTATGCGAGCACTATGAAAAACAGCACCACGCCCAGGTAGGCAATTATCTTTTTTAAGCTTCTGTCCATAAATGAGAAGTTGTTGTTTTTATTTTTCAAGCCCCAGTTCCTGCTTCATAGAGCGGAGCAGATCGAAGGCCTGCAGAGGAGTCATATTGTCCAGATCCGCCTCGTTCAGCCTGTCCCGGATCGAACTCAGCGTCGGGTCATCCAGCTGGAAGAGCGACAGCTGACAGCCTTCGACAAGGCTCCCGGAGGACCGGTCCGGTCCGGGGGCGGAGGACGCCTGCGGCAGAGTCCGCAGCGGCTGACGGCTGCCGCTTTCGAGCTGCTCGAGAGTGTGCTGCGCAGACTCTATGATCTCTTTCGGCATTCCCGCCATCCTCGCGACGTGGATACCGAAGCTGTGCGCGACACCGCCTTCGCGGAGTTTGCGCAGGAAGATGATATCCTTACCGGATTCCTTCACCGCTATGTGGAAATTCTTCACGCGGGGATAGATGCTCTCCAGATCGTTCAGTTCGTGATAATGGGTCGCGAAGAGAGTCTTGGCCCCGTGCCCCTTCTGATGGATGTATTCCACCAGAGCGCGGGCTATGGACATCCCGTCGTAGGTCGAAGTGCCTCTTCCTATCTCATCGAGAAGCACGAGCGAGCGAGCGGAAAGATTATGCATAATCATCGAAGTCTCAAGCATTTCCACCATAAATGTGGACTCCCCCCGGGAGATGTTGTCAGTGGCTCCGACACGGGTGAAGATCTTGTCGAACCAGCCTATGGTCGCGCTCGAGGCCGGCACGAACGAGCCTACCTGAGCCATCAGGACTATGAGGGCCGTCTGGCGCAGAAGGGCCGACTTGCCCGCCATATTGGGACCTGTGAGGATTATGATCTGCTGCTGCGCCGAGTCCAGATAGATGTCGTTCGGGACGTATTCTTCGCCCTTGGGCAGCATCTTCTCGATGACGGGATGGCGGCCGCCGCGGATGTCCAGGGTCGTGCTGTCATCCACGATCGGGCGGCAGTAGCCGCCCTGAGAAGCGAGTCTCGCGAAGCCTGCGAGCACATCCAGTCGCGCGATTATGCGGGAATTGTTCTGAATCTCGCGGATCTTGTCCCTTACCGCGTCCACCAGAGCGGCGTAGATGCGGGATTCTATCTCCAGGATGCGTCCCTCGGCCGTAAGGATCTTCTCCTCGTATTCCTTGAGCTCCTCTGTGATGTATCTTTCGGAATTTACGAGGGTCTGCTTGCGTATCCACTCCGGCGGGACCTTGTCGCGGGAGGAGTTGCGGACCTCGATATAGTAGCCGAAGACGTTGTTGTAACTGATCTTCAGGGTGCTGATGCCAGTGCGCTCCATTTCGCGCTTCTGCATATCCAGGAGGTACTGCTTGCCTCCCCGGGATATGCCGCGAAGCTCATCGAGTTCCGGCTCCACACCGGAGGCGATCACATCACCCTTGCCCACCTGGGCCGCACATTCCGGAAGCAGGGTGACCGCTATGCGCTCTTCCAATTTGCCGCAGCTGCAGATTCCCTCCACGAGGGCGGTGAGCGCAGGGCAGCTGAAGCTCTCGCAGAGAGTCTTTATCTCCTCCACACGGGCGATGCTCCGGGCGAGCATCAGGGTTTCGCGCGGCATTATCTTTCCCGTCGCGGCCCTGGAAACTATGCGTTCGAGATCACCGACTCCGCCGAGAAGATTCTCGACGGCTTCCAGCCTGCTTCTATCGTCCACGAAGGTCTGCACCACATCGTAGCGGCTTTCCAGCTCACTGCGGTCCATTACCGGCATCGCCACCCAGCTGCGCAGCAGTCTGGATCCCATCGCCGTGGAGCAGTGGTCCATTATGTCCACGAGACAGGCCCCGTCGCGGCCGGACGCTGTGGAGAAAAGCTCCAGATTATGCATAGTGAAGCGGTCCATCCACACGAAGCCGTCGCGGTCGATACGCGATATGGAGCAGATATTCCTAAGTCCCGTATGATGCGTCTGCTCGAGATAGACCAGAAGAGCTCCGGCGGAGCATACCCCCAGAGGCTGAGTATCCACTGCGAAGCCTTTCAGGCTGTTTACTCCCAGCTGCTTGCGGAGTTTCTCCGCCGCCGAGTCCGGCACGAAGGCCCATTCGTCGAGACTGGTCAGATAGTATCCGTCCCCGAGCAGGGAGCGGATCTGCTTCTCGCTCCCCCTCTGCACCACAAGTTCCTTGGGACGGAAGGACGAGACGAGTGTGGATATGTATTCGGGGCTTCCCTGTGCGGTGCGGAAAGTTCCTGTGGAAACGTCCAGAAAGGCCACCCCGCAGGTCCCCGCCGTCTGGGAGGACAGGCTGCGGCCGAAGGTGATGCCGGCGAGGAAGTTGTTCTCCTTCTGCGAGAGCATCTGGTCGCCGAAGGCGATTCCTGGCGTGACGATCTCGGTCACGCCGCGCTTGACTATGTTTTTTGCGAGTTTCGGGTCTTCGAGCTGGTCGCAGATGGCCACCTTGTATCCCGCACGGATGAGTTTCGGCAGGTAAGTGTCTATGGCGTGGTAAGGCACTCCCGCCATCGGAATCGCCTCAGCCATCGCGCTGGAGCGCTTGGTCAGGACTATACCCAGGACTTTGCTCGCCGTCACGGCATCATCCCCGTAAGTCTCGTAGAAGTCTCCGCATCTGAAGAGCAGCAGGGCTTCCGGGCACTGCGCCTTGAAGTCGTAGTACTGCTTCATCATCGGAGTCATCGCGTTATTCTCTTTAGCCATATCTTAACTCTGAACCTACAAAGTTACTCATTCGCCCCCGTTAAAAAAAGACGTTTCCGCCCCGATGGGCGAAAAAAACAGCTTCTCCGCTTTTTAAGACGTGCAGATTTTTTCAGGAGTCGCTTTTCGCCCGTCCGTCCCGAAAATCCGCCCGGAGGGCGCGAATTGTTTGGGAATCTGTCGGAAGTTGGTTATATTGTCCCCCTCTCCGCCGCAAAAGACGGAAAAAACGATGAAAAGGGTACTTGTGATAGCATATTATTGGCCGCCTGCCGGCGGCTCGGGCGTGCAGAGATGGGTGAAGTTCGCCAAGTATCTGCCCGCGAACGGCTGGCAGCCTGTCGTCTGCACTCCGCTGAATCCGGAGTACAGCTCGAAGGACGAGACGCTCTCGCGCGACATTCCGCCCGAGGCGGAGATCATACGCCTGCGCATCACCGAGCCCTACGGGGCCTACCGCGCTCTGATGGGCAGGGGCAGCTCGACGGATATGAAAAGTCTCGTCTCTGCGGATTCGGACGCTTCGGGCTCCGGCAGCGGAGAGGCAAACCCTATCAGCGCGGAGCATAAGAGCCTGAAGCAGAGGATCTCGCTATGGATCAGGGCGAACTTTTTCATCCCCGACCCGCGCATCTGGTGGCTGGGGCCTTGCTCGCGCAGGCTGAAAAATTATCTGAAAGAGCATCCGGTGGACGTGATTGTAACTACGGGGCCTCCGCAGTCTATGCATCTTATCGGCCGGCGGCTGTCGAAGGCTACGGGCATCCCCTGGGTGGCGGACTTTCGGGATCCGTGGACGAAGATGTTTTATTTCAAGCACCTGCCGCTTACGGCTTGCTCTCTGAAGAAGCATCTGCGGCTCGAAAAGGCGGTGCTCGATGATGCTTCTGCGGTCATAGCGGTCTCTCCTATGGTGCAGAAGGAGTTTCAGGAGATGACCTCCACTCCTGTGCATCTTATCACGAACGGCTTCGATGAGGACGACTTCCGGGCACAGCCTTGCAGTGGACGCGCCGGGAATGACGGCAAGTTCAGAGTGGTGCAGACAGGGCTTTTTACTGCAGACGGCAATCCGCTCGCGCTCTGGGATGTGCTCTCGGAGCTCTGCCGGGATGAGGGTTTTCGCAAGCGCCTGGAGATCAGGCTTGCGGGCAAGGTGGACGAGGACATAACGGATGCCATACGCAGCCGGGGGATGAGCGACAATCTGGTGATGATCGGTTATGTGAGTCACGAGAGGGCCATCGCCGAGCAGCGGGACGCCGACCTGCTTCTGCTGCCCCTGCGCAAGGAGCCTGAGGGCAAAGGCGTGCTTCCGGGCAAGATTTTCGAGTATCTGGCAGCGCGCCGGCCTGTGCTGGGTTTCGGGCAGACGGACGGGGCTTCGGCGCAGGTTCTGAAGGATTCCGGGGCGGGGGTTATGCGCGACTGGGACGATGCGGAAGGCATCCGGCAGACGGTTCTGCTCGCTGCCGAAGGCCGTATGTGCCCCGAGAGCGGAGCGGAGCTGGAGAAATACACGCGCCGCGCTCTCACGCGGGAGCTCGCGCAGCTGCTGGAAACATTGAGCTGACACGGGCTTCGGGCCCGCCGGACAGACCATTTATAAAACAATAACCGATATGACCATTACTTTCAGTATCGAATACAAGACCCGCTGGGGCGAGAATCTCTTTCTTGTGAGCGGGGCGCAGCGCTTCCCGATGAGCTGGAGCGAAGGCGGAATATGGAGCGTGGAAGTCCGCGGGGCGGAAAAGATAGCCGGCGGCTACCTCTATGAGGTGACAGACGGGACGAAGACTCTGCGCCGGGAATGGGACCGGCACCGTCTCGAAGTGCCGAAGGGCCGCAAGGCCCTGCATATCAGGGACTCCTGGATAGACCCTCCGCAGGGCTGCCCTTTCCTGCACAGGCACTCTTCGCCGGTCTTCGATGCGCCGGGCTTCCGTGGTGCGGGTACGGCCGTGCCCGTTTTCGCACTTCGCGGGGCTGATGATTTCGGCATCGGCGAGTTCCTCGACCTCAAGGGACTCGTGGACTGGGCTGCGGCTACCGGGCAGAAGCTCATACAGCTGCTTCCGATAAACGACACGACCATCCGCCACGACTGGACGGACTCCTACCCTTACACTTCCTGCTCTTCCTTCGCGCTTCATCCCCAGTACATAAACCTTCCGGCTGCGGGGCTCCGGAGAAGTGCCGGATACAAGGCTCTGCAGGCGGAACTGAACGCCGCCTCGCAGATAGATTACGCCCGCGTGAATTCCGAGAAGGGCCGTCTGCTGCATAAGCTGTTCGTACAGAAAGGTGCGGCCGTTATGGAAAGCGGGGATTATAAGGATTTCTGCGAACGCAACCGGTTCTGGCTCAAGCCTTACGCCGTTTTCTGCGCCCTGCGAGACAGTCTCGGCACAGCTGATTTCAGTGATTGGGGCGAATACGCCCGCTACAGCGAGAGGAAAGCTGACGGGTACTTCGAGGCGCACCGCGCTGAGGTGGACTACCACTGCTACGTGCAGTATCTCGCCGATGCTCAGATGAAAGAAGTCTGCGCTTACGCCCGCTCGAAGGGGATTTACTTCAAGGGTGATCTTCCGATCGGTGTCGGGCGCTTCAGCGCCGAGGCCTGGATGTACCCGAAGCTCTTCAATATGGATTCGCAGTGCGGGGCACCGCCTGACGCTTTCGCAGCTGAGGGGCAGAATTGGGGTTTCCCCACCTACAACTGGGACGAAATGGCGAAGGACGATTACGCGTGGTGGAAGGCTCGGCTGCGCAAGATGGCGGAGTATTTCGACGCTTTCCGCATAGACCATATTCTCGGATTCTTCCGCATATGGGAGATTCCTGTGCCTGAGAAGAGCGGTCTTCTGGGGCATTTCAGCCCGGCACTGCCGTACAGCGGGGAGGAGCTTCGCTCGAAGGGACTGCCTCTCGAGACTCTGTTCGTGGAAGACCCGAGGCGGAAGGACTACTGGCATCCTCGCATCGCCGCGCAGTTCTGCGAAAGCTATCAGCATCTGAACGACTGGCAGAAATGGTCTTTCAACGAGCTGTATGACGATTTCTTCTATCATCGCCACAATGCTTTCTGGAAGGAATGCGCGATGAAGAAAATCCCTTCGCTGCTCGGGGCCACGGGGATGCTTGCCTGCGGTGAGGATCTGGGTATGATTCCGGCCTGTGTGCCGGAGGTGATGTCTTCCCTGAGGATTCTGTCTCTGGAGATTCAGAGGATGCCGAAAGATCCTGCGCAGACTTTCGCAAGGCCGGGGGACTATCCGTACCTGAGTGTCTGCACTACTTCGACCCACGATATGTCACCGCTGCGCGGATGGTGGCACGAAGAGGACAGGGGCCTGATTCAGCGGTATTACAATGAGATTCTGGGACGCTGGGGAGAGGCTCCCGCCGACTGCGGCTCTGACATCTGCGAACAGATAGTCCGTGACCATCTGCAGTCGCCTTCGATGCTGACTATCCTCCCGGTGCAGGACTGGCTTTCTATGGACGAGACTCTCCGCCTGCCCGACCCGATGGGCGAGAGGATCAACGTCCCCGCCATCTGTCCGTACTACTGGCGCTACCGTATGCACCTGACCGTGGAGCAGTTGCTCTCCGCTGACAGCTTCAACGGACGCCTGAAGCGTATGATTGCAGAATCGGGGCGATAATTCTTGCAGAATCGATTTTTTGTCGTACCTTTGTCTTCCCGCTTCCGGGAAGCACTGGAGAGGTGGGTGAGTGGCTGAAACCACCGGTTTGCTAAACCGACGTACGGGTCATTCCGTACCACGAGTTCGAATCTCGTCCTCTCCGCGCTGCTTAAGATGGCGACTGTCAAGCCGAAAGGCATTGAGGTCGCCATCTTTCGTTTTATTGACGGAAGAGCCCGTGCGTTTTTTGCGCAGTCTCTGTTCCGGTTCAGAAAGCCGGCCGGTCGCCGGCAGTTTTCACTCCACGGGAGTGTCGAGATTGGCCTTGGCCCAGGCGTAGATGAGGAAGTTGCGGTCGGAGTCCCAGGCTTGCAGGTAGAGACGGCGTACCGTGGAGAGCCAAGCCTGACTCTTGAAACCGGCCTCGTCGCGCCCCACCTCGTCCGTGCCGCCTGCGGCGTAATACATAGTTCTGGTGGTGCTGCAGATGCGGGCAAACGTGCCGGTATTCTCCTTGAGATCGGAATTCTCCATAGAAAGATAGAACCGGAGCTGCTCCTCGGTGCAGGTCTTGTCCTCCGCCTTCATCGGGCCGTCCTTCACATAGACCGTCACCCCGTCCTTGAACACGTAAGGCTCATAGAAACCCGGCGTGTACATCGCCTCATACACCACGCCCTTCACCGGGAACTGGCCGCCCGACTGATAGAGGATGAACTTGCGCACCCGTTCCACATCCGCGTAGCGGACCTCGCCGCGCACATCCCAGACCGCGTTTATAATCCACTTTGCGAGCTTCTCCGGGGATGGGTCCAGAAGCAGTACCAGACCTTTTTTAGGCTCTCCTGTCTTTATGTCCTTTCCCGTCCAATACTCGTAGAGCTTCACAGGATAGCCTTCGTAGCCCGGCACATCCCTTCTCTCCTCCAGCAGAGTGCCCTCCATATAGGCGGCATTCAGCACTTTCTGACATCTCTGAGTGACTACGGAAAGGGAGTCCCTCATATACTGGCGCAGCGCGCGCGGAGTCCTCGCCTGAAGTGAAGCTCCCGTCAGGAAACAGGAAACGGAAAAGAGAAACAGTATGACCTTTTTCATATTCGTCAGATTTTCAGTTTTATGCCCATTTTCACGGCGAGCTGCGCCATCCAGATGCACAGCAGCGAGAATAGGGCGCATTTGAGGACACCTACCCATCCGCTCAGCCACTCGGGGATGGAAGGTGAAACGGCAATCCACAGCGCGAGGAAGACATAAGGCATCATATAGACCGTCAGCGTCGCGGTCCCGGCAGGCCGGAAAGGCGCGAACCAGTGCGTGAGCCCACGTTCCTCCAGAACCCTCAGCAGAGTATAGACCGCCACGGACAGCGCACTCACATAGAGACACCACGGGAGCGTGCCGATATTCTTCGAAACTATCCACCGGCGGTGCGAAAGCATCCCGAGGGCAAGCAGAGCCACCGCGACTGCAGCTGCGAGAGCTACTCTCTGAAGAGCGGGTCGCGAGCGCAGACGCAAATCACATAGAGACAGCAACATACCGCCCATTGCCATCAGCGCGCTCGAAGCATTGTCAACGTGCAGCGCGGACGCGAAATTGCAGATGATATTGTCACTCGCGATCAGAGTCGAGCCGTCCCTGAGCGGGGTCGAAAGCATATTCACGGCCACCAGCGCCAGATAGACCATGGGCAGCGCCGCAGTCTTCTTCCTGCAGAAAAGATAAAGCGTAGCGCAGAAAAGGTACGCCCAGCCTATCAGACCCAGAATCCCCCACCATCTCGCGTGCATCAGGCCTCCGTCCTTCGTGCGATACGTCAGGGCGAGGAACACAAGACAGGCCGCGCCGAGCGCGACCAATCCCTTCTTCCACCTGAAGCCCTTCGGGTACTGATTCCATATCAGGAAGAACCCGGCAAGCATCAGAGCATAGTAAAGAACTCTGCCGTAGCCCCATACGGGGGCGAAATTACTTCCCCCGTTCACGGTGAAAACGCCCATCACCAGCAGCGCGAAACTCCTGGATATGATGTGCCCCAGAGTGGATTCTCCGCTCAGACCCTTTGCGTAGCGCCGCTCGACGGCATAGGGAATCGACATCCCCATAGCGAAAAGAAACATCGGAAACACGATATCCGAGAGCCCCATTCCATCCTCGTAGGTCTCCGTATGGCACAGCCAATGCGGGACATTGTGTACGGTCCAGAATTCATTGACTGCCACCATAAGGAACATAGTCATCCCCCGCAGCATATCGATAGCGCCATTGCGGCTGCCCGTGAAATCAGTCTTCATTTTTCTGCAATTCTTGTCCGCAAAGGTATAAAAAACCTGTCATCACCCGACTTGTTGACAATGTCGAAAAAAAGGAATACATAGAAATGCCGTCATAACTCTATCCGATAGCTGAAACTCGGCATTATGGGAATGAGCGAGACTTTCTTCCACTCCCTCGTATCGGGGGAGTAGGTGAGCATAAAAGGATTGTGCCGATTGGTGAGATTATATACACCCAAATTGAGAGTCTGCTTGACTCGTCTTCCGGTGAAGCGGAAATACACCCCGGCATCCCAACGGAAGAAAACAGGCAGTTCATAATTGTTCTGGCTGCCGTAGAAATCGACGATGACAGTATGTTCGCCATCCAGCAGCGAATAAGAATAATGCGACTCTGAAACTGTTTCCCAATTGCCGGACTGTAGAATGATGGAAGATGTCAGACCGAAAGAGCTTTTCGCCCGGCGGACGATTATGTAATCCGCAGAAGTGTTTAGCATATGGCGTCTGTCGAATTTGGCGGGGAACCGTCTGCCGACATTGAGTTCATCGAACTGCCTGTCTGTCTTCGACAGCGTGTAGGACAGGTTCGCTGTAAGCTTGTCATCGAAATAGTGCCCCGCGTAGGTGAATTCGAGGCCGTAGGAATTGCCTTCTCCGGAATAAACGGTGCTCTCCCAATCTGTCAGGGAGGCCGTGAACAGGGATTGTGCATTGGCGAAGTACAGGATTCCGTTCATCCGCTTGAAATAACCTCCCAGAGTCAAGGCGTTGTGCTTGTCGTCAAAGTAAGCTCCGAGATAGAACTGCCGTGCGGTCTGGGGCGCAATCTTGGCGGTGGACGGTACCATAAGGTCCAGCGACCATCCTACCGGCAGTCCTTCGAGAGTATGGTAAAACTGTACGAGGTCATCGTAAGTAAACTCTATTCCCGAATGACCGTCTCTTCTCCACGTGACAGAGGCGCTGAAGTCCGGCCTGGAATAGGAGTAATCCTCCCCGGCGCTTTCCTTTTCGCCTTTATCGAGAGATTGGCGGAACGAAAGGCTTGCCTTGACAGGCCCACCCCTGTCATATCCGGCCTGTAGAAAGATGCTGTAAAGCCTGTTCTTGAAAATATTATCCTGTACAGGATATTCGTACCCCTCACGGTAATTCTTTCCCTCGTAGCGGACGCTCGACCCCGGATTGAAAGTCGCATATCTTGCCTTGATTCCAGCTTCCAGATTCAGGCCGGATGGCAATGTTTTTTTTGCTGTTATTCTTCCCGCATATTCTTCCAGACTATTCTTTATTCCGAAGGCATTTTCCACTTTCTGGAATATCTTGACCTGCTGCTGAGATGAGTTGAAGACGTTCGCGTAGAAAGCTGCCTCGACACAGAAAGAATCGTTGACAGTCCAGCCCCACGATACGTTTCCTATTCTGTTTTCCCAAGACATCCCGTCCTGAACCGAGTTATAGGCGAAATCATATTCGTCGATGCTCCTGAACAATCCGGCTGAAATCCTGTGCCCTCCCGGCAGAGACGCATCCATTCTGGCATACCAATCATAGATGACAGAGGTAAACCCGCTTATGTTTTCCAGATATTTGTCGAAAAGTGCATACTCGTATCGCAGAGGAGACCATCTGCCCCCTGCAGTAAATGAAAGCCTGTTCTTTATGACCGGGCCTCCGACCGATGCTCCGGTCATAAAGTTGTTCAGACTCCAGCTGCCACCCCAGCGGGAATAGTCTCCCGCTTTTGAGTTGAGGCGGATGTGCGAGGATGTCAGATTCCCTTCCCCTCCGGAGAATCCTCCTACCTGAAAATCCATAGAAGAGATGAAGTCGTTGGGGACGACCGCCGCCAGTCCCAGCAGATGGCTCGAACCGTATATCGGAGTCCCGTCGAGAGTGATGAGATTACCCCCGAGATCCCCGCCCCTGACATAGTATGCGGACGTGCCGTCCGCACCGCCGGAAACTCCCGGCATTGATTGAACAGCTTTTATATAGTCACTCTCTCCCATTGCTGAGACCTTGTTCCGGAAATCATCAGCCTTTACGATTGTCCGGCCTACAGACCGTGTGACCTTCACGCTTTTTACGATGGACGCGTCCAGAGTGTCAGCCATCTCCTGCGCATTGACGATAGTGCCGTCAAGACAAGATAACAATGCTATAATGAGTATATATTTGTGCTTCATAGTGTATGCGTAAACCTCGGGATGAGAGTCCTGTCAGTCTTCCCTGAACATCTGCGGATGGGACTGTCTTTCATAATAGAATTCTGCCAGAGGGTCATATTCCGCAACGGATACGGCTCCGAAAATACCGAACCCGTTGCTGACATTGGTGGGAAGATTGTCTCGATTATAAAGAATATCCATTATGTTCCCGTCCTCTTCATTCAGCTTGCGCGTATAGGCCTCCTTCAGGAAAGAGTCGTATTCATCGGATAAGATAAGAAATTCGTGCCGGGTGAGATTGAACGGATTGTCCCACCCGGTGTAAGAGTAGCGGATGGGCTGACGAATGGCCCAGCTTTGCTGGTCATCAAAGTTGAAGTCCGAGACGATGAGAAATGCAGATTCCACACATCTCATCTCATAATCTGCATTGACTCTGTTTGAATAGTTTTCCGGATAGTCTATTCTCAAGACTTTTCTGTGCAGAGGACAATGCATAAACTTCCGCATAAACAGCAATTCGGTACACGCGTTGAAATTAGAGACGACACTGTTTAAGTACCGCGCATCCTCGCCATCGAAATTATCGTCGATTATTTGATGCAGTCTAGATCGGATGTCTCTTAACTTTCCTCTAAAATCAGACAGGACTACATAGTCCTGGCGTTGGCGGAGCGGTCGT
>CAVDFQ010000015.1:0-48442 GCA_963608065.1 bacterium | reverse complement strand
AATCTCTTCCCTGCCGGCAGCAAAAGACGCCCGATCAGGTCGGGCGTGACGAAACTAGCCCGGCCCATCCAGTAGGGAGCGGATTCCGCCGTTTTCACTCCCTACTGGATTCTCCACCTGCCCTGCACGGCTGGCCATAGTGAGGATCGGTGCATCGAGATGTGCAAAAAGGTGGGAGAACGTACTTTTAGATGTACATTTGAGCTTCGAGATGTGCGTTTAAAACGTTATTTATACATTTCGATGACCAAAATAACGGGTTCTTGCGTTTTCATCCCTGCGAAAAAGAGGTGATATCGTAAGATGTTAAGTACGGAGTCGAAAAAAGGTGCCGTAAAGGGTGTCGCAGAGAGATGCCGTGTGTGAGGGGGGGGGTCGTAAAGGAGAGTCGTGAAGGACTGTGACAAAAGGTGCCGTGAAGGAATGCCGTAAAGGGTAACGTATAAGAATATGGTATGGGATATAGTAAAGGGGATGCCTAGAAAGAATGTCGGAAAAGCTGTAGGGGAACCGGAACAATCAGCTGAAAAAGGAAGTATATTTGCGGTCAAATCTCGCTGACCGATGAAAGTTTCGATATTCCCTCCGCTTTTTCTGGCGGCTGTCCTTATGTTTTCGACGGCCCAGACCTGCGAAAAAAGCTCCCCCGAGACACCGGAGGAGAGCGGGGCGGGGCGTGCTGCAGTGACAAGTGGCCAGGCGGCCACGGGGATAGCCGGCTCAGCCGTCACCCTGACCGCTTCGGAGAGTGATATCAAGACACACTCGGTGCGTGCCGCAGTGACCGTCGGCCAGGCGGTCACGGAGATAGATGGCTTGGCAGCCTCCGGGAGTGCCACTTCCGTCGATACCCAGGTGGTCCGGGCGAGCGAGAGTTTCACTTTCGCCGACACTCTGGCGGCCCCGCAGAAAACCATCTCCGCCGCCCGGGCGAGCGAGGGTTCCGCCGTCACCCTGAGCCGTAGCGCGGCGCTCGACAGTGTGAGACGGGAGCGGAAGGCTGCCGCTTTCGCGGCAATTCCGGAACTGCGCGGGGTCTGGGTCAGCACCGTGGAAGAGCTCGACTGGCCTATGGGCATATATGACGAGGAAGGCCAGAAAGAACTCTACAGGCGCTATCTCGATGTGTTCGAGAAACTGAACATAAACGCGGTATTCTTTCAGGTCCGTCCGCTGGCGGACGCCTTCTATGACTCCGGCATCGAGCCCTGGTGCGCATCCATCACCTCCGAGCGGGGACGGGACCCCGGATACGATGTCCTGAGATTCCTCATAGATGAAACGCACGCCCGCGGGATGCAGTTCCACGCCTGGATGAATCCCTACCGCATAGCCAAGCGCGAGGGCCCCGGAGCCGAGTTCCCTCCGCTCGAGCACGAAATCCCTGCAGGACTCACCCTCGACTATGCGAAAGTGCGCATATATAATCCCGCACTTCCGAAGGTGCGTGAGCGCATCGGACGGATCATCACTGACCTGATGAGCCGTTACGATGTGGACGGGATACACTTCGACGACTATTTCTACCCGGCCCTGCAGGCGGGTGAGTCGATGGGCGACGAGAAATACTTCCGCCGCTACGGGGAAGGCGAAGCGGACATAGAGGAGTTCCGCCGCCACAATGTGGAGAAAATGGTGAGGCTCGCGCGCGAAGCGGTCAAAAAGGCAGATTCCACCGTCATCTTCTCCATCAGCCCGGCCGGAAACTACGAATACTGTCGCGACGCTATGTACTTCGACATAGAGGACATCTGCCGCAAAGGCCTGGTAGATATGATAATACCTCAGCTCTACTGGTCTCAGGACGCGCCCGTCGACTATTTTACTCCGCGTCTGCAGTGGTTCTCGGAGCACACCGCCGGCATCCCGATGCTCATCGGCTACGCGGCCTACCGCTTCGGCACGGGTGACCCCGGCTTCGATGACGCGGGAGTGTTTCTGCGGCAGTATGAGATGGCGCATTCCTGCGCCAATGTAAGGGGAGGGGTGCTTTTCCGCGCCGCCGACTTTTTCCGCAACGGGGCGGGCATAGCCGACAGCATCGCGGCGGCCTACTCGACCCCGGCCCCGCTCCCGGAAATCCTTGCCTTACCCGCACAGTCTCCGGAAAGCAACTCGGACTGCACGCCGGACTGCACTCCGAAATGCGACCAGTCAACCACACCATACCCCACCCCGACACCGGAACAGTAAACACACACTACCACAATGAGTGACCATAAGTCTTTTCTTGAAGCCATAAAGAAGCGTCTCCCGAAGGAGCGGATATACACCGACGAGCTGCACCGCATAGCCTGGGGCACGGACGCCGGCTGCTACCGCATCACACCGCAGACCGTAATCCGCAGCAGCAGCGAGGAAGAAGTCTCCGCAGTACTCGCAGCAGCCTCCGGGCACGGCATCCCCGTCACTTTCAGGGCTGCCGGCACTTCGCTGTCCGGCCAGTCCATCAGCGACTCCGTCCTTCTGGTAGCCGGCAAGAACTGGGAGAAGTGGAGCGTGACCCCGGGCGCGGAGCGCATCACTATGCAGCCCGGCCTGGTCGGCGGCGAAGTGAACCGCATATTGAAGGCCTACGGCCGCCGCTTCGGCCCTGACCCCGCCTCCATCGGCAGCTGTATGGTGGGCGGCATTGTGGCGAACAACGCCTCCGGAATGAGTTGCGGCACGCACGCGAACTCCGACCGCACGCTTATCAGTGCCCGCATTGTCTTCGCGGACGGAAGCATCCTGGACACCGCAGACGAGGAGAGCCGCGCGGAATTCGCGCGGGGACATAGGGAGATGTTGGACGCCTTGGCGGCCATCAGAAAAGAGATACGCGAGGACGAGGAGCTGCGCAGCCGTCTGGAATACAAGTACTCGATAAAGAATGTCACGGGGCTGAATCTGCGCCCCTTCCTGGAGTATGACGATGATTTCGAGCTGATTGCGCATCTTATGGTGGGCTCCGAGGGCACGCTCGGCTTCGTCAGCGAAGTCACGATGCGCACGCTCCCGATCGAGCCTTACTCGGCCTGCGCGATGATCTATTTCCCGGACAAGCGCACTGCTGCCCGCGCCGTGCTCGCTATGAAGCCGCTGAGCGTTTCGGCTGCGGAACTGCTGGACCTGCGCTCGCTCACTTCCGTAAACGACCCTCACCTGAAGAGCTGCACCTGCCCGGACCTGACCGCCGTGCTCACGCAGACCTGCGCGGAAAGCGAGGAGCAGCTGCACTCGAATATCGAAGCCATCACGCGGGCGGTCAGCGCCTTCGAGCTTATGGAAGAGGTGCGCTTCACCGAAGACGCGGCCGAGTCGGCGCATTATTGGGCGCTCCGCTCGGGGATCTTTCCGACAGTGGGAGCTATGCGCCGGGAGGGGACGACCTGCATCATCGAGGACGTCGCCTTCCACATAGACGACCTCCCGCAGGCCACCGCAGACCTCTCCGACCTGCTGGACAAGCACGGCTATGACGACTCCTGCATCTACGGACACGCCCTCGAGGGCAATTTCCACTTCATAATAAACCAGTCGTTCGAGACGCACTCCGACGTGGCGCGCTACGAGGCTATGATAAGGGATGTCGCGCAGATGGTCGCGGTCCGCTATGACGGCTCGCTCAAGGCCGAACACGGCACGGGGCGCAATATGGCACCCTTCGTCTCCCTCGAATGGGGCGAACGCATCTACTCGATAATGAAGCGCGTGAAGCAGGCCTTCGACCCTTCCGGCCTCCTGAATCCGGGAGTCATCTTCAATGACGACCCCGAGTGTTTCATCCGCGACCTCAAGACTCTGCCGCAGCTCAAGGCTCCGGCGGACGCTCCGGCTCAGAACCGCGAGGCGATAAGCAAGCTGAACAAGTGCATAGAGTGCGGGTTCTGCGAAGTGAACTGCGTCAGCTGCGGCTACGCTCTCTCCTCGCGCACCCGCATCGCTGTGCAAAGGAGCATCGCCACTCTCGAAGCCGACACGCAGAACCCCGAGTCCCTTTCTCTTGCCGGACGCTTACGCGTCCAATACCTCCTCCCGGGCGATGAGCTCTGCGCCGGTGACGGACTCTGCTCGATGTCCTGCCCTATGGGCATAAATGTAGCCGACCTCACGCACGAGCTGCGCCGCCGGCGGACTCCTTCCTCTTCCGCGGCCTATAAAGGCTGGAACTGGGCGGCGGGTCATTTCGCCCTCACAAGCTCATCCATAAGGGGGCTGCTGCATCTGGCGGAATTCGGACGCTTCATAATGGGGGACAAGCTTATGACAGGACTCTGCTCCTCGCTCCACAAGGGGCTCGGCATCCCGCTCTGGACCCCTTCCACCCCTAGGGCCTACAAGCTCAGGCCTGCTCTGACCGCAAGGGCGGGGAAAGGGCTTCAGGCAGACGCAGCGGCCTCGCAGGGCCGCCCGGCAGGTGCATCTATGGCTCCGCAGACCCCCCAGGCTCCGCAGACCCCCCAGACCCCCCAGACCCCTCAGGCCCCGCTTCGCGTCGTATATCTGCCTTCCTGTTTCAATCGTATGATGGGTCTTCCCGCAGGGGTGAAGAATCTGCGCCCTCTCGTGGAAGAGACTCTGGATCTGCTGCACAAGGCGGGCTGCGAGGTGATCTTCCCCGAGGGGATGGACAAGCTGTGCTGCGGCACCATCTGGGACAGCAAGGGTATGCCCGACATCGCGGAGCGCAAGCTCTCCGAGACCGAGGCAGCGCTGCTCAAGGCTTCCTGCGGCGGCCGTTATCCCATACTATGCGACCAGAGCCCTTGCCTGCACCATCTGCGCACGCACATAAAGAGCCTCAAGCTCTACGAACCTGCGGAATTCATCCTCACCTTCCTGCTCGACAGACTCCGCATAACCTGCACGGACGAGCCTGTGGCCATACACGTCACCTGCTCGATGAGGCTTATGGGTCTTAAGGATACCCTCTACACCCTCGCCTCGCTCTGCTCCAGCCGGGTGATAGTCCCGGACGGAGTGCTCTGCTGCGGCTTCGCGGGAGACAAGGGGATGACGCATCCGGGACTGAATGAATGGGCGCTGCGCAAGCTGCGCCCGCAGATAGAAGAATCGCACATCAAGTACGGCTACTCGAACTCGCGCACCTGCGAGATAGGACTCTCCTCGCACAGCGGCATCCCGTACGTCTCGATAGTGTACCTCGTGAACGGCCACAGCGAAGCTTTGCGGCAGGAGCGTCGCTGACGCCGATGCCCGAGAACGCAGAATGCTCGCGTAAAGCGCGCGGGCTGTCCGCCCGATCTGCCCGCTCGATCCGATGCCGGCGCGGAAAGAAGCGCTCATTTGCTCTCTTGGGAGGGGGGGAAGAGCTTCAGAGCTTGAAAATCACCATTATTGGTGATTGACACCCGTACGGGACTTGCCTAACTTTGCGGCCGGAAGAAAGCAAGGCCTCCGGCCGAAACAGCAAGGCTTCGGGCCGATAGTTAAGCAAGTAAATGACACTTAGAGACTTAAGACAGGGACAGTCTGCGACCATCTTCGCGGTGGGCGCGGGCGGTGCGCTCAGACAGCATCTGCTGGATATGGGACTCATCCCCGGACTGGACGTGAAAGTCCTGAAATTCGCTCCGATGGGAGACCCTGTCGAAGTGCTCGTGCACGGATATACCCTGTCCCTCCGGCTGAGCGAAGCCGCCGAGATAGAAGTGCGCACCTCCCAGGACAGCTCGAGTCCCGACAATTTCGGCTATAACCTCTCGCTCCACGAGCACAATGCGCATCCGGGACTCGGAGAGGCCGGACGCTATCACTCGAAGGATCACGAGAATCCGCTCCCTAAAGGCGAAATGCTCACTTTCGCTCTCGCGGGCCAGCAGAACTGCGGCAAGACTACTCTTTTCAACGTCCTGACGGGGTCCAATCAGCACGTGGGGAATTTTCCCGGTGTCACCGTGGACCGCAAGGACGGAGTCATAAAAGGGGCTCCGGACACTCTGGTCACGGATCTCCCCGGCATCTATTCGCTCTCGACCTACACTTCCGAAGAACTCGTCTCCCGTGACTTTCTCATAAACAGCAAACCCCGTGGCATCATAAACGTGGTGGATGCCGGAAATATAGAGCGGAACCTCTATCTGACGGTCCAGCTGATGGAATTGGGCATCCCTATGGTGCTCGCCCTGAATATGATGGACGAGGTGCGGGGCAATGGCGGCTCGATCCGCGTGAACGAAATGGAACGTCTGCTCGGCATCCCCGTGGTGCCTGTCTCCGCCGCGAAGGGCGAGGGCATAGGGGAACTGGTCGAGCACGCGGTACACGTCTCGCGCTACGGGGAAGCTCCGGCGAGACAGGACTTCTGCGACAAGAATGATTTCGGAGGCGCGGTCCACCGCTGCATCCACAGCATTATGGACCTCATAGAGAGCCGCGCAGAAGCGGCCGGTATGCCCGCCCGTTTCGCCGCTTCCCGCCTCATCGAGAATGATGAGGATGTCATCGCCCGTCTGGGGCTCAGCGATGAGGAAAAGAAGGTCATCGAAGACGACATCTCCCTGATGGAGGCCGAGCGCGGTATGGACCGCCACGCCGCGATGGCCGATATGCGCTACAGTTTCATCCGCCGCCTGTGCGAGAAGACCGTGGTCAAGCCCCGCGAAAGCCGCGAATACCGCCGCAGCGTGAAGATAGACCGCGTGCTCACGGGACGCTGGACAGCCATCCCCATCTTCGTCGCGGTGATGGCCCTTACGATATGGCTTTCCATAGATGTGCTGGGGGCACCTCTGCAAGACCTTCTGGACAGCGGGATCTCCTATCTCGGGGGAGTTGTGGGAACTGCGCTCGCAAGTGCCGACGTGACTCCGGCCCTGAGGTCTCTGGTCGTGGATGCAGTCTTCGGAGGAGTAGGGGCGGTGGTGAGTTTCGTGCCCATAATCATAGTCCTTTTCTTCTTCCTCTCTCTGCTTGAAGACAGCGGCTATATGGCCCGTGTGGCCTTCGTCACGGACGGAATGCTCCGCAGAATCGGCCTTTCAGGCCGCAGCATAGTGCCTCTGCTCATCGGTCTGGGCTGCAGCGTGCCTGGCATAATGGCGTCGCGGACTCTGCCGTCCGCAAGCGACCGCCGCAAGACAGTGCTGCTGACTCCGTTTATGAGCTGCTCCGCGAAGATTCCCATCTACGCCTTTCTCTGCAGCGCCTTTTTCCCGGGACACGGCGGGCAGGTGCTCATCTGCCTGTATCTGACGGGCATAGCGGTGGGCGTAGTGGTGGCTCTGGTGATGAAGAAGGTGGAACGTGACTCGGAGGCAGCCCCGTTCGTGATGGAACTCCCTAACTATCGTCTCCCGCAGCCGCGCAACCTCGCGCACCTGCTCTGGGACAAGACCAAGGACTTCCTCTCCCGAGCCTTCACCGTGATATTCCTCGCTACCCTCGTGATATGGTTCCTGCAGACCTTCGACCTGCACTTCAATATGGTCACGGACGGGGAGGGGAGTATGCTCGCCAGTCTCGCGGGACTGATCGCCCCGGCCTTCGGGCCGCTGGGCCTGGGGGACTGGAGGATAGTCACCGCGCTGATTTCCGGCTTCCTTGCCAAGGAAAGCGTGGTGTCCACGATGGAATTTCTCGGAGTCACGGCCACGCTCAATCCGCTGACAGCTCTCCCTCTGCTGGTTTTCTGCCTGCTCTACACTCCGTGTGTGGCCGCCATCGCTGCGGCGCGCCGCGAACTGGGCTCCGGCTGGGCGGCATTCATAGTGGTGTTCCAGTGCCTGATAGCCTGGGTGTGCGCCTACCTCTGCTGCATAGTGGAAAGACTTATCTTTTGAACTCTATTATATACCTGAACTCTATATGAATTTTGTAAGTGTCATAGTTTTGGTCTCGGTCGTGCTCTGCGCGGCCGCGGCCCTGTTCTTCTCCCACAGAAGGCGGCGCTCCGGCAAAGGCTGCTGCGGCTGCGGACTGAATTCCGTATGCCATTGCCATTCCGGCTCCGACGGAAGGAAACTGTAGCCCCGCCGGGCGGCATCGACAGACCTTGCGAGGGGAAACTGTAGCTCCGCCGGGCGGTGTCGCATTTCCGTGCGGAAGAAGACAAAGTGGAAAGGGGAGCCGTGAGGTTCCCTTTTTCCTGTGTCCTGATGCGACTATCCCTGTACCCTTGACGCGACTTCTTCTGTGCGCGCGGCGAGACTTCCCCTGTACCCTTGACGCGGCTTCTTCAGAGCACGCGCGGCGAGACAACTCGGGAAAACAGATGATGTTTTGTGAAGAGAATGGCGGATAGCTTTGATTATTAAAAAACTTTATTTACATTCGTCCGCTGTTCGGCAGAGGGAAAGGGTGAGGCCCGCGACGAGGCCCGCGACAGCACTTTCCCCCGATGCCGCCGGATATAGACGACTTACCTTATGAGACAGAAGAAATTTTTGCTTCCCGAGAGTGAAATCCCGCAGGCCTGGTATAACATCCAGGCGATTATGCCCAACAAGCCTCTCCCGATTCTGAATCCCGCGACGCGCGCCCCGCTCGCCCCGGAAGACCTCTTCCCGATTTTCTGCGAAGAGTGTTCCCGTCAGGAACTCGACACCGTGCACGAGTGGATCCCGATACCCGAGCCTGTGCGCGAGCAGTACGCCTCCTACCGCTGCACCCCGCTCGTGAGAGCCTACGAGCTGGAGGAGGCCCTCGGCACTCCGGCGCATATCTACTTCAAGAACGAGAGCGTCTCGCCTGCCGGTTCGCATAAGCTCAATTCCGCACTCGCCCAGGCGTATTACGCGAAGAAGCAGGGCATCACCAATATCACCACCGAGACCGGAGCCGGACAGTGGGGTGGCGCGCTTTCCTACGCCGCGAAGAAATTCGGTCTGGAATGCGCTGTCTATATGGTCAAGGCCAGCTTCAACCAGAAGCCTTACCGCCGCTCCATTATGCAGACTTTCGGAGCGGCCGTGACCCCGTCTCCGTCGATGTCCACCCGTGCCGGCAAGGACATAATCACAGCGAACCCTAACGATCAGGGGTCTCTGGGCTGCGCCATATCCGAGGCCATCGAGCTTGCGGTCAGCACTCAGAACTGCCGCTACACTCTCGGTTCGGTGATGAACCACGTCTGCCTGCACCAGACTGTCATCGGACTTGAGGCCGAGAAGCAGATGCAGCTCGCCGGAGAGTATCCCGACATAGTCATCGCCTGCTTCGGCGGCGGCTCGAACTTCAGCGGCATCGCCTATCCTTTTATGCGCCACAATATCCTCGAAGGGCGCAAGACCCGTTTCATAGCGGCGGAGCCGGCATCCTGCCCGAAGCTCACGAAGGGCAAGTTCGAATATGACTTCGGAGACGAGGCCGGACTCACTCCGCTGCTCCCGATGTACACTCTCGGCCATACTTTCAAACCGGCTACCATCCACGCGGGAGGTCTGCGCTATCACGGCGCGGGAGTCATAATGTCCCAGCTGATGAAGGACGGCTTTATGGAGGCCCAGGACTATGAGCAGACCGAGACTTTCCGCTGCGGTGTGCTTTTCGCCCGCACAGAAGGCATCATCCCCGCTCCGGAATCCTGTCACGCCATAGCCTCTGCCGTGCACGAGGCTCTCGAATGCCGCAGGACGGGGGAGGCGAAGACGATACTCTTCAACCTTTCCGGCCACGGTTTCGTGGACATGTCCGCGTACGACCGCTATATGTCGGGTGAAATGAGCGACTATGACCTCAGCGACGAGGAACTCGCCCGCTACATAGCAAGCGCTGACGCTCTGAACAGGTAATCATTCTCTGAACGGGCGGGGCGCGTCATTGGCCGTCAGGCCGCAGCTGATATTCGATGACTGAGTACTCTCCCACGCTGACTCTGCGCTTCTCGCGCGAGCGCAGAAACTCCTGCAGCGCCGGGTTCTCGGCCAGTCGCTCCGTGGTGATTATCAGGGTGCTGGGCTCGTCAGTGAGTGCCTCGCCCTTCAGGAATGCGTCCACGTCCTTCTCGTAGCGCACGATGTCGCGGTGCAGATAGACTTTCATATTCTCCGAGCGTTTCACGAAGAGGGTCACGACCCTTCCCGACTCGGGGACCTGCGCGCAGACGGAGCCGTAGCCGATGTAGGGGTTGATATCCTTTATCGCGAACGAGGCGGCGAACACGGTAAGCAGGATGGTGGTCGCGAGAGAAGCGACGGGAGCGCTCCAGTGCGCCCTGTTCGAGCACAGAAACAGGCAGAAAAGGGCGCCGGCGAGCAGAATCGCCATAGCGCTTATGGCTGCAGGAGAGGTCAGCGGCGGCAGGGAAGCCAGAAGAGCCTGAAGCTTAGAAATAATCCCCGGCTGCGGAGCCAGACGCGGCAGTACGAGGACGGCTATGAGCCCGAGCGCTCCGATAAGGCTCAGGATCACTATGGTGGTCTTCAGACAGGCGCTCATCCAGCCCTTCCATCCGAGCCTTTCGATGGTCAGAGGAATGCAGTAGGTAAGCCCAGGGACGATAGGCAGCAGATAGATGGCGAGTTTCGAGCTGAAGCAGGACAGCATTATGAAGGTGGTCAGAGCAGAGCTGAGCAGCAGAGTCTCCATTATGGTCCTGCCATAAGGCCTTATGTATGAGATGATTATTGTCGGAAGGCTGAAGAGGACGTAAGGCGCGAGGTTGATGGGCAGCGCCTCGAAGTAGTACCAGAAAGGCTTGGCGTGGGTAAAGGCGTTTATGCCGCGTCCCACCGTCTGATGCACGGTAAGTTCATAGAGATAATCCTTGCCGCCTTCGAGCAGCACGCCTCCGAACCACAGCGCACAGAGCAGTATGAGCACTCCGAAAGTCTTGAGACCCAGATACTTGCCGAGCAGGTTCGCGTCTCTTCGGATGATGAGGAACACGGCTATGCCCAGAAGCGGCATCAGCAGTCCGACAGGACCCTTCGTGAAGAGCGCGAGGAAAATCCATAGCGGCAGCAGCCAGGACTGCAGGGCGGAGTCTCTGCGGAAAGTGTAACTTCTGTAGAATGAGTAGAATGCGAGGATGATGAACATAGTCATCAGCATATCCATCCGAAGGAAGAAGCAGGTCCCGCAGAACATCCCGCTCGTAAAAAGCATCAGCACCATCGCCAGACGCGTGCCGGGATCAGCGCTGCGTCCCTTCTCCTCGTATGCGAGAAGCAGCCATCTGTCCATCACACAAGCGATTACAGCAGCCGGGATGAATGCGAGCAGCGACAGGATCAATATGTTGTGCCGGCCTACGGCCCACTTTAGCAGCATCACCAGCCACAGAAAGAGAGGCGGCTTGTCGGCGTAGGGGCGGCCGTCGTTCGTGAAAGTGAACACGCTGCCGTTCTCGATGGCCTCATCGGCTATCTGGAGGTAGCGCAGCTCATTGTCCGGGGTGAAATCCCTGCCGGACATAAGGGGGAGAAGACAGAGGAATACGAGGATTATTCCGCTCAGTACAGGGTGCCGTCTCATTGCTTTTCACTGGTATTGCGGGCTTTCAGGCCTATCATCACGCTTCTGATGTATGAGAGGAAACCGAAACTCTGCCCGAGGATGAGTACTATGTCGAGTCTGAGGATACCGTAGATTATTATGATGCCCGAGCCCAGCAGGCTGATGGCCCAGAACTGCAGCGGAAGCGACGACTCGTGCCTTCGCGCCGAGTAGATGATCTGATAGACGAAGCGCAGGGAGAATATGGCCTGTCCTGCTGTGCCGAAAACCACCAGAGGGACGGGTATGAGCTCGTTGCGGAGGAAGTTCTCGAAGAACTGTCCCGCGTCCTTCAGGACGAAGCACATCGCCACCACGGGAGTGACGGCTATGATGCTCTTGAGCAGGCCCGGCAGTGTCTGCCAATGCCCCTTGGCGTTCAGGTTCCAGATGTAGATGTAGTAGGTGATGAGCTGCCCGGTTATGATGGAGAAATCGTTGCGCCCCCATCCGTAGATGAACATAAGGTAGGACCCCATCAGGCTGAATACCCAGTAGAGGGTAGGGGACTGCAGGGACTTGCTCTTCTCGGACTTGTACCACTGCACAAGTATCCTCGCGGAGAAAAAGCCCTGGGACAGAAGCCCTATCCCGGTGAGTATCAGCTGGTCCGTGCTCATTTAAGATTGCCTTCTCTGAGTCTGTAGTTTATGTAGCGGCTGCGCATCCAGCGGTAAGCGAAACAGTCTATGAAAGGACCCCAGAGGCGGTTCCACAGGTGATATTTCGACTTTCCGGCCTCCCGTGGGAAGTGACGGACGGGGACCTGCACATACTCCGCGCCGTCCTGCAGCAGTATCAGTGCGGGCAGGAAGCGGTGCATACCCTTGAAGAGAGGGAGCTTTTTCGCGGCCTCGGTGCGCAGCACTTTCAGCGGGCATCCCGTGTCTAGCGCACCGTCGCCGGTCATCATCCGGCGGTAGCCGTTAGCGATCTTCGACTGGAGCTTCTTGAAGAAGGAGTCCTTGCGGCGGGCGCGTATCCCGACGGCCATAGCGCAGTCTTTCTTCTCCATCTCCGCCATCAGCAGGTTAAGGTCTGCCGGGGCGGTCTGCAGGTCGGCGTCCATATAGGCGACGAGCTTGGAGAAGCTGTGCTCTATCCCGGCTTTGAGGGCGGCGCTCAGTCCGCGGTTCTTCTCGAAGCTGATGTAGAAGAAATCCTCGTTGCGCGTGCAGCATTCCCTGATCCTGACGAGACTGCGGTCTGAAGATCCGTCGTCCACGAAGAGTACGCAGGCTTTCTTTATGGACTGTGGCAGGAATTCGAGAAGCGTGTTCTCGAGCCTGACCATATTTTCTTCCTCGTTATATACCGGGACTATGATGGTGAGTTCATACTCACTGGTCTTGTTGCTCATCCGATAGCTCTTTTTTACAAATTTTATAGCCTGCAAAGGTAGGCATAAATACCCAAACAATCGTATATTTGCAGCGAAAATCCGGCCGTGTGGCACAACAAGATGCGGCATCTCGGGGTATAGGGCTCTTCTGTGCCGCCCCTGCCGGAAGAAAACTGATGACAGATGGACAGGTTCGTAAAACAATATCCGGTGACTAACGCCGTTATGGATTCGGAATTCAGAGTGTCCCTCTACGGGGCCTCCCTGATTTTCCAGGACGGTTTCGCGGCATATATGTCCCGTTATAAGCTTGCCGCCTTCGACCTGAAGGAAATAGGCAAGATGTGGATCATCTCGGAATTCTCCCTGCGTTTCAAGGGCCGGGGGCCTTTCTGGGGGGAGAGCGTCGATCTGGAACTGTGGATTTCCGAGAAGCCGGCCGTGAAGGTCTATGCGGATTTCCGCCTCAGCTCTGCGGGCCGCGTGTTCGCCGAGGGCTACAGCGTCTGGGCGATACTGGACATCGCCACGCGCAAGCCTCAGGTAGTCACCGATATGCTTTCGGTGGTCCAGGTCGAGAATGAACTCGCTCTCGGCTCCAGGCGCAAGGTCATCCCGCCTTCAGGGACCCTTTCGCACGAGTACGTGCACCTTACGAACCGCTCCGATATGGACTTCAACAGGCACGTTTCGAATGTCGCCTACGTCGCGGCCTCCGAGGACGCGCTGTCCTGGGATTATCTGGGCGGCAGGCGGCTTGCCGGCTATACGGCCCATTTCCTGCACGAGTCTTTCATAGGGGACGAGCTGCTCTGCCGGGTTTTCGCGACAGACGGCCCCGATGTCTGGAATGTGGATATGTCCTCGGGAGGGCGGGTATGCTGCCGGGTCTGTATGGAGTATGCTCCGAAGTCCCGGTGAACGGGCTGAAACCGCAGGAGGGGGCTGAAACCTCAGGAGGCTGATATTGGATAAATATTCCGTCCCGGTTTGCATAAATGGAAATTTGTGCATATTTTTGCTTTGTTGATGAATAATTCCCCATTATGCTTAACAAAGTAGGCAGACACGAACTGATCCGGCAGATCATCTCGGCTAATCGCGTACGCAGCCACGAAGAACTTCAGACACTTCTGGGCGAGCGCGGCGCGTCAGTCACCCAGGCAACCCTCTCCCGCGACCTGAATGAACTCGGAGTACTGAAAGTGAAGGAGAACGGCACGGGCTATTGCTACCGCCTGCCATCTTCGCAGGAGCCGAGGCAGGAACAGGCGAAACCCTCTTCATACACCGGCCGCGGAGTGGTGAGCATAGAGTTCAACGGCAGCGGGATGGCGGTCATAAAGACGCTTCCGGGCTTTGCCGGAGCGCTTGCCGCCGTCATCGATTCGAATGATACTCCGCACATTATGGGCACTCTCGCGGGCGATGACACCATCCTTCTGATCCTTCGCGACGGCAGCAATTCCGTCTCGGTGCTCCCGGAGCTGTCCAGATTCATAAGCGGCATCGAAGAGAAAAGAATCTGAACGCCCGATGGTATCGGATCCGTTTGGAAATGACGAAATAAAACTTTAGATTTGCGTCCGCAACTGCGGGTGTGTTGTAATCGGTAGCCAAGCCAGACTTAGGATCTGGTGCCTCGTGCGTATGGGTTCGAGTCCCTTCACCCGCACAAATCACTATTCTCATATCTTCTATGAAATCCTCATCCCTTCTGCTCGCGGCGCTCTGCCTGCTCGCGCCGGTTAAGCTCGGCGCTCAAGATGCCACGGTCCGGATTCACGATGCCGGCACCGGCGAAATCATTCCCGCAGAGATTTACGGTCAGTTCTCCGAGCACCTCGGACGCTGCATCTACGGTGGCCTCTGGGTCGGCAAGGACTCGGACATCCCGAATATCGACGGCTACCGCAAGGATGTCTTCGAGGCTCTCAAGACCCTGAAAGTTCCGGTGATGCGCTGGCCGGGAGGCTGCTTCGCCGATGACTACCACTGGATGGACGGGATAGGTCCGCAGCAGAAGCGCGCCTACATTTCGAACAACAACTGGGGAGGCACTCTCGAAGACAACAGCTTCGGTACCCACGAGTTTCTGAATCTCTGCGAAATGCTCGGCATCGAGCCGTATATCAGCGGCAACGTGGGCAGCGGCAGCGTGGAGGAGATGTCCGACTGGGTGGAGTATATGACTTCCGACGCGAAGAGTTCGATGGCTGACCTGCGCCGCTCGAACGGCCGCGAAAAGCCCTGGAAGGTGAAGTATTTCGGCATAGGCAACGAGGCCTGGGGGTGCGGTGGCAGTATGCGTCCGGAGTATTACAGCGACCTCTTCCGCCGCTACGGCACCTATCTGCGCAATTTCGGCGACAACCGCCTCTATAAGATAGCTTCAGGCGCATCGGACTACGACTACAATTGGACGGAAGTCCTGATGAAAAATCTGCTCGGCAGGGGGATGGACGGTCTTTCGCTTCATTATTACACGGTCCTGGACTGGAACGGAAAGGGTCGCGCGACGGTTTTCTCCGACGAAGCCTACTACAATCTCATCTCGAAGAGCATCGAGATCGAGGAGGTGCTACGCAGGCATATCGCGATTATGGACAGCGTGGATCCCCAGGGGAGCGTCGCGCTGCTTCTGGACGAGTGGGGGACGTGGTATGACGTGGAGCCCGGCACGAACCCGGGGCATCTGTTCCAGCAGAACACTATGCGCGACGCGCTCATCGCCGCGCTGAACTTCGACATCTTCCACAAGTACACCCGCAGACTGAAGATGTGCAATATCGCCCAGGTAGTGAATGTCCTTCAGTCTATGATACTTACCGACGGCCCGCAGATGGTTCTGACCCCTACCTACCACGTGTTCGAGATGTACAATGTGCATCAGGGAGCCGAGTATCTCTCCTCGGACATCGACAGCCCGAAAGTGAAGTGCGGACGCAAACTCTCTGTCCCTGAGGTGGATGCAACAGCCTCCCGCAAAGACGGGGTGATGAACATTTCGCTCGTGAACACCTCCCTGAAGGAGTCCGCGACCGTCCTCGTCACTTTCGACACCCGCAAGGCGGTCTCCAAGGTGCTTTCCGCCCGCGTGCTCACTTCGCAGGACCCCCACGACTACAATGACTTCGGCTCCTCCGATAAGGTCGCTCCGGCAGCCTTCACGTCCTACAGACTCACCTCGGACGGCCTCGAAGTCACTCTGCCGCCTTGCTCGGTAACGGTTCTGCGCGCGAAGTGATACTCGACGCCTTTCAGGTAATGCGCCCGGATGAACGGGGTGGCATAGCAGTACGGGATGAAGGCGAGGGAGGGGAGAGGGACTGTGAGAATCAGGTTCGCCGCCTTGCCGGGGGTGATGGAGCCGCAGACGTCGCTCACTCCCATAGCGTAAGCCCCGTTTATGGTGCAGGCGTTGAAGGCCTGGGCCGGGGTCAGTCTCATCTTGATGCAGCCCTGGGCCATCACGAAACGCATATCCCCGCAGGGTGAGGACCCCGGATTATAGTCGCTCGCGAGGGCGAGAGGGAGTCCCGCGCCGATGAAATCGCGCGCGCGACCGTAAGGGAGCCCGAGGAAGAATGACGAGCCCGGAAGCATAGTCGGCATCGTCCTGCGGCCTTTCAGGGCGGATATGCCCTCCTCTGCGGTACGTTCCAGATGATCCACGGAAAGCGCGTCGTGCTTCAGGGCCGTCTCCAGACCCCCTATGACGGCTATCTCATCCGTGTGGACCTTGGCCGTAAGGCCGTAAGAGTCTGCCTCGGAGAGGATCCTGTCCATATCTTCAGGAGTGAAGAATCCTGCGTCGCAGAACACGTCCACGAAGTCCGCGAGGCCCTCCGAGGCGACGCGGGGCAGCATCTCGCTGCACACCAGGTCCACGTAGTCCTGCTTGCGCCCGCTGTAGGCGCGTCCCACCGCGTGAGCGCCGAGAAAGGTGGCGCGTATGAGCGCCGGGACGCTCTCGCGGATGCGCCTTATCACTCTCAGCATCTTCAGCTCGTCCTCCACGCTCAGCCCGTAGCCGCTCTTGATCTCGATGGCTCCGCTGCCCTTTGCCATCATCTCGCGCACCCTTGCGAGGCTCTGCCTGTAGAGCTCGTCTTCACAGGTGTCGTGGAGCAGGTCGGCGGAATTCAGTATCCCGCCACCACTGGCGGCAATCTCTTCGTAGCTCAGCCCTTCTATCTTGTCCATAAACTCCCTCTCGCGCGAGCCGGCATAGACTATATGGCTGTGCGAGTCGCAGAAGGACGGCATCAGAAGGCAGTGGGAAGCATCCACCACCTCGTCATAGGAGCCGCAGTCGGGACACTCCGACATCTTTCCGAAGCCTGTGATGAGCCCGTCCTCTACGGTGAGATAGGCCTGCGTCAGGCTGCCCACCTGCGACATCGCCGCCCCCTCAAGCCTGCGGACTTCAGGGGGAAGGATGCCGAGCAGCTCTCTGATATCAACGAATATACTCTTCATTGCGGAGGAATTCCACTGACTTCTCTATGAGCGGATGCAGGTAGGTGTCATTCGAGACGAAAGGCACCTGCCTGCGGTACGCGGCGAGAATCCTCTCCAGAGCGGGGGAGGATCGCGCCGGAGCGCGGAACTCTATGGCCTGGGCCGCGTTCAGCAGCTCTATGCCGAGCACTTCCTCGACATTGTCCACCACGCGCACGAGCTTCGTGGCAGCGTTCGATCCCATACTCACGTGATCCTCCTGACCCTGCGACGAAGGGATGGAATCGCAGGACGCCGGCCAGCAGAGGCCCTTGTTCCGGCTCACCACCGAGGCGGCGGTGTACTGCGGAATCATAAAGCCGCTGTTCAGACCCGAATCCGCCACGAGGAAGGAAGGCAGTCCCCGCTGCCCGGAGATGAGCTTGTAAGTCCTTCTCTCTGAGATGCTCGCGAGCTCGGAGAGAGCTATGGCGAGAAAGTCCATAGGCATAGCTATCGGCTCTCCGTGGAAATTGCCGGCGGAGATGATCATATCCTCGTCCGGGAAGACGTTAGGGTTGTCAGTAGTGCTGTTTATTTCAGTCTCGACCACGCTCTCCACATAGCGGATGCAGTCTTTCACCGCGCCGTGCACCTGCGGGATGCAGCGGAAGGAATATGGGTCCTGCACGTGCTGCTTAGGCCTGCGGATTATTTCGCTCCCTTCCAGCAGACTGCAGAACACTTCGCCCGTCTCGAGCTGTCCACGATGAGGACGGAGCTTGTGCGTGAGGTCGTAGAACGGCTCTATCCGCCCGTCGAAAGCCTCCAGAGAGATGGCTCCGATGCGGTCGGCCCAGCGCGAGAGGCGCTTGCTGCCGAGCAGCGCCCAGACCGCGTGCGCACTCATAAACTGCGTGCCGTTCAGAAGCGCGAGACCTTCCTTCGACTGAAGCGTTATCGGCGCCCAGCCGTGCTCGCGGAACACCTCGGCGCTCGGACGCACGCGTCCTCCGGAGCAGACTTCCCCCATTCCGATAAGCGGCAGGGACAGGTGGGCGAGGGGAGCGAGGTCGCCCGAGGCGCCCAATGACCCGTGCTGATAGACTACCGGAAGGATCTCTGCGTTGAACATATCCACAAGCCTGCGGACGGTTATGAGCTGGGCTCCCGAATGCCCGTAGGACAGGGACTGTATCTTCAGGAGCAGCATCAGCTTGACGATTTCCGGACGGACCTTCTCGCCCGAGCCGCAGGCGTGGGACATCACCAGATTATGCTGGAGCTGCGAGAGCTTGTCGGCCGGGATGGTCACGTTGCAGAGCGAGCCGAAGCCAGTGGTGACACCGTAAACCGGCCTTCCGATGTCCTCCATCTTCGTGTCGAGGTAGTGCCTGCATTTTTCTATGGCCTTCACGGCCTCGTCGGAAAGCTCCAGTCTCTCGTGATTGTCCATTATCTCCTTGACCCTGTCCAGAGTAAGGCGTGCGGAAGAAATATAATGTGTCATTTCTGTAAAGTCTTATGTATCAACTCATCATCTGCTATGGAAGGGATAGTGACCTTCAGTTGCGGGCTGCGCTCCATCTCTCTGAGGATGGCGCTCAGAGCCCCCGGATTGCGGGCCCAGCTGCGGCGGGCTATGCCGTTGTTCACGTCCCAGAAAAGCATCTCGCGGATGTGCCGCGCTGAGTCTTGAGAGCCGTCGATGACCATACCGAAGCCGCCGTTTATCACTTCGCCCCAGCCTACGCCGCCTCCGTTGTGGACGGACACCCAGGTGGCTCCCCTGAAGGAGTCGCCGATGACGTTCTGTATAGCCATATCTGCCGTGTAGCGCGAGCCGTCATAGATGTTCGCGGTCTCCCTGAAAGGCGAGTCCGTACCGGAGACATCGTGATGGTCGCGGCCCAGCACTATCGGGGCGCTGATTTCGCCCTTGCGTATGGCTTCATTGAACGCGAGGGCTATCTGCGTGCGGCCCATGCAGTCGGCATAGAGGATCCGCGCCTGCGAACCCACCACGAGCCTGTTCTGCCCGGCCTCCTCGATCCAGTGGATATTGTCCCTCATCTGGTCTCGGATTTCCTCCGGAGCGTCGAGGGCGAGTTCCTTAAGGACGCTTACCGCCAGGGCGTCGCTCTTCGCGAGGTCTTCCGGGTCCTGCGACATACATACCCATCTGAACGGGCCGAAGCCGTAGTCGAAATACAGCGGCCCCATAATGTCCTCCACATAGGAAGGATAGCGGAAACGTCCGTCTTCGCGCATCACGTCGGCTCCGGCGCGCGAGCTTTCCAGAAGGAAGGCGTTCCCGTAGTCGAAGAAATACATCCCCCGGGAAGATAGCGTATTGATCGCTGCGACGTGCCGGCGCAGCGATGCCTGAACCGCCTCCCTGAACTTCTCCGGCTCCTCCGACATCATCCGCTTCGACTCCTCGAAGCTGTAGAGGGCAGGGTAGTAGCCGCCCGCCCAAGGGTTGTGCAGCGAGGTCTGGTCAGACCCCATATCCACCTTCACGCCTTCGCTCGCGAGCCTCTCCCAGAGGTCCACCACGTTGCCCACGTAAGCGAGCGAGACCACTTCGCGTCTGCCGCAGGCTTCGCGTATGCGCGGCAGGAGCTCGTCCAGGTCATCGTGGAGCTCGTCCACCCAGCCCTGGTCGAAGCGCTTGCGGGCCGCGAGAGGGTTGATTTCCGCCGTCACGCTCACTACGCCCGCGATATTCCCCGCCTTGGGCTGCGCTCCGGACATCCCGCCGAGTCCGGCCGTCACGAAGAGCATACCCTTCATATTCTCGCGGCTGCCTTCTACTCCCGCCGCCTTCAGCTGCCGCCGTGCCGCGTTCATCACCGTTATGGTGGTCCCGTGCACTATGCCCTGCGGGCCGATGTACATATAGGACCCGGCCGTCATCTGACCGTACTGCGAGACTCCCAGGGCGTTGAACCGCTCGTAGTCGTCCCTGCCCGAATAGTTAGGGATGACCATACCGTTAGTCACCACCACTCTCGGAGCGTCCCTGTGGCTCGGGAAAAGCCCGAGAGGCAGACCCGAGTACATCGAAAGCGTCTGCTCCTCAGTCATTTCCGCAAGGTACTTCATAGTCAGGCGGTACTGCGCCCAGTTCTGGAAAGCCGCTCCGTTTCCGCCATAGACTATGAGCTCGTGCGGATGCTGGGCCACCCGAGGGTCGAGATTGTTCTGGATCATCGCCATGATGGCGGCCGCCTGACGGCAGCGTGCCGGATACTCGTCTATCGGACGCGCGAAGATTTCGTTCTGCGGACGGTAGCGGTACATATATATGCGCCCGTAGTCTCTCAGCTCCTGCGCGAATTCGGGCGCGAGGGCCTCGTGCAGCTCCTTCGGAAAGTACCTCAGGGCGTTTTTCAGCGCGAGTTCCTTCTCTTCGTCCGAGAGTATGTCCTTGCGCCGGGGCGCGTGGTTTATATCTCTGTCATAAGGCCGGGCCTCGGGGAGAAAGGAAGGGATCCCTTCGAGAATCTCCTCCCTCCAGTCGAGCCGGGTATGGTCATCGCTATTGTTCATTATTTATATGCTTGTTTACAGTTTCGAGAATATCTTTTTCGAGAGCGAGAGCCTCACACGCGATCGCGTCGGCCTCGGCGTTGAGTTTCGCGGCCATCTCCCTGTCGGCGAGGCTCGCAGTGTTTATGCGGACATTGAGCTGTGCTCCCCGGACGGCCGCAGTCGCGGCCAATGCTCCCACGCCCGCGTCGGATGCGGATGCGGGATTGCCCAGCTCGGCCATAGCCTTGACTACCGGCAGAGCTTTCAGCGAAGCCTTCATCGTGCGCAGAGGTACCTGGCTCGCGTAGAGCGTGGCCTTCTCGAGAGCCTCGGCGCGCGCGGCCTTCTCTTCCGGCGTGCCCTTAGGCATCTTGAACACGTCCATAATCCTGTCGAAGGACGCCGTGTCCTCGTCCACCAGCGCAACGAGCTCGTCCACTATCTCCCGTCCCTTGTCGGCCCAGTCGGAGAACTCTTTCCAGCGCTCGTCCCAGCCCCTCTTGTGAGCCGAGAGGTTCGCGACCATAGTCCCGAGGGCTGCGCCCAATGCTCCCATATACGCGGAGATGGATCCGCCCCCCGGGGCCGGAGACTCGGATGCGGTCTCGTCGGCGAAGCCCTTCAGGGTCATCCTCACGAGTCTTTCTTTCTTCGCGGCCTCGGCCTCGTCGCTCATCAGGTATTCTATGACTTTGCTCTTCGCGTCGAACGGCTTCAGGTCGTCGAGTCCCATAGACTTCACGGCTATCTTGAGGATTTCGTCCTCGGAGATTCCGGTCGAGCGCTGCTGCTTCTGAAGGAAGTATCTGCCGGCATCGAGCAGGGCCTTCTTCGGCACGAGCCCCACGATCTCGGTTCCCGTCACCCTGAGGCCCCTTTCGCCTGCTGCACGGCAGACCTCCTCGAAGGCCTTGTGAAGCGGAGTGGCATCGATGTCGGTGATGTTCATCGACACCTGGGCTATGCCGTATTCGTCTATGTACCAGCCGATGGCCTTGCAGCCCTTCAGCGTGCCCGGGATCCATACATCCTTGCCGTTCTCATCCTTGAGCACCTTGCCGGTCAGGGAGCCTCCCTCGCGGGCCTTGCGGCCCTTCTCGCGCACGTCGAAGGCGACTGCCATCGCGCGGCGGGTGGAGGTGGTGTTGAGGTTGAAGTTCACGGCGATGAGGAAGTTGCGGGCGCCGACATTTGACGCTCCGGATTTCGCTATGGTCCCGCTATACTCTTCCGGGCCGAAGTCCGGGCGGCGCGCAGGGTCTGCGATCTTTTCCGGCAGGGCCTCGTACTCCCCGGCGCGGCAGACAGCGAGGTTCTTTCTTTCGGGCTTGAAGGCTGCGGCCTCATAGCAGTAGCAGGCGATGCCGAGCTCCCTGTAGATGCGCTCTGCGAGCTTTCTCGCCAGCTCGGCGCATTCTGCCAGGGTGATGCCGGCTACCGGGATCAGCGGAAGCACGTCCAGTGCTCCCGACCTCGGATGGGCTCCCCGGTGCTGTCTCATATCGATGAGCTCAGAAGCCGCCTGCGCGCCCCTGAATGCGGCCTCGCATACTTCCTCCGGCTCTCCCACAAAGGTATAGACCGTGCGGTTCGTGGCTTCGCCCGGGTCGATGTTGAGCATTTTCACTTTACCGCCACAGGTGATGGCGGAGGCTATTTTCCCGATGATGACCTGGTCGCGTCCTTCGCTGAAATTCGGGACGCATTCTATGATTCTCTTCATTTTGTTTTAAGATATTGTTTTAATGTTCTTTTCTTATCCCGCTTTCCGCTCACACACACTCCACACTCCACACTTGCGGCAATCCAAGCTATAAAGGTATATAATTTTTTCTTAAATACCTGCGAATGTTAAGCGATTTCTTCCCTTTTCGAACAATTTAAAATTATTTAAATGTTTTTGTTTATACTTTTCCTTTGTAAAATCCGTAAAATACTTTAAATTTGTACTATGTCCCGGCCTGCGGCGACCCTGAGAGTAAGGAAAGATGTAAAAGATCTGAGAGTTACTGATCAGCCGGGGCCGGCGAGACGGAATGATATAGATAATAGTATATGTACGATTTAGCAGTGATCGGCGGCGGTCCCGGGGGATACGTCGCGGCGGAGAGGGCCGGAGCAGCCGGACTCTCAGTGGTTCTTTTCGAACGCAACGCTCTCGGGGGAGTGTGTCTGAACGAGGGCTGCATCCCTACGAAGACCCTTCTGTACAGCGCGAAGCTCTATGACTATGCCCGGCATTCCGACAGATACGGAGTCAGGATCGAGAATCCTGAGTTCGATTACGGAAAGATCATCGACCGCAAGGAAAAAGTGGTCAAGAAACTCGTCGGCGGCATAAAGCTCGCTATGCGCAATGCCACCGTGACGGTAGTGAGCGCCGACGCCCTCATAAAGGGACGGGACTCCGGAGGGAACATCACCGTCAGCGCGGCCGGGACCGATTATGTGGCCCGTAACCTGCTGATCTGTACCGGCTCCGAAGCTGTGGTGCCTCCGATCCCGGGCGTGGAGCAGGCCGGCGACATCGTTATGACAAACAGGGAGATTCTCGCCCTGCGCGAGCGCCCTGAGGAACTGGTGGTCATCGGCGGCGGCGTGATAGGGATGGAATTCGTGAGCTTCTTCAATTCCCTCGGCACGAAGGTGACGGTAATAGAGATGCTTCCGAAGATTCTGGGGCCTGTGGACGAAGAGATCTCCACGATGCTCCAGGGCATTTATGCCAAGCGTGGTGTGGAATTCAGGCTCGGCTGCAAAGTCACAGCCCTCGAGGGCGGCACCGTAGTGTATGAGGATCCTGAAGGCAATGTCTGCCGCGTGAGCGGGGACAGGATTCTGATGAGCGTCGGCCGCAAGGCCCGTCTGAAGGGATTCGCTCTTGAGAATCTCGGAGTGGAGTGCGGCCGTGGCATCAAGGTGGACGCGAAGATGCGCACGAATGTGCCGAACGTCTATGCCGCGGGCGATGTGACCGGCTTCTCGATGCTGGCCCATACCGCGAGCCGCGAGGCGGAAGTGGCCGTCAATACCATTCTGGGGCGCGAAGACTCCATGCGTTACGACGCGGTCCCGGCCGTAGTATATACTGCTCCGGAGGTAGCCTCCGTGGGCCTCACCGAGTCTGCCGCCGTCTCCGCCGGATTGGAAGTCAGGACGCTGAAACTGCCTATGGCATATTCCGGCCGCTTCGTGGCCGAGAATGAGCGCGGTGAGGGGCTGTGCAAGGTCATCGTGTCCGCTGACGACGCCAGGGTGCTGGGTGTCCATATGCTCGGTACCCCGTCGAGCGAAATCATCGCCGCCGCCGCCGTCGCCATCGAACAGGGTATGAGCGCGCAGCAGCTCCGCGAGGTGATCTTCCCTCACCCATCCGTCTCCGAAATCCTTAAAGAAACCCTATTTACGCTCTGACGGGGACCAGCGGAACATCTCCGATGCGATATTGATAGAGATTGCACCTCTTCCGATAGAGATTCGACTCTCCGGAAGAGGTGCATTGCTTTATTTGCCCTATATTTGTGCGGGAGTGTCATCTGCACGCCGATGTCCTGTGTCTATGAAAAGACTGCTTGCTGTTCTGATGTTTTCTATCCTGTGGCAGAATCTTCCTGCCGCCGAGTCCCTGTCGTACAATGTCGGGGACGGCCTCAGCAGCCGCAGGGTATATCAGGTAAAAAGCACTCCCGACGGCTTTCTCTGGATATACTCATCCGGTGGACTGGACCGTTTCGACGGAAGCGGATTCCGGCATTATAAGCTCGATGACAGGGCGGTGTCGAGAGATGCCGTCCAGTCCGCGACAAGACTTAGACTGGACGGGGACGGAAGGCTGTGGGTGTCGTTCCGTAACGGAAAGTTGTACAGATACGATTCCCGGATGGACCGTTTCGACTTGATTGCGGCCTTGTCAGGCGTGAAGCTCAACGACCTCTCATTCTCTTCTGACGGGACCCTGATATTGGCGTCCGGAGCCGGCCTTCTCCGTTACCGGGCGGACAGCCTGCAGCCTCTGGGCATACGGGGGCTTGAAGTCAACTCGCTCACTCGGGGTTCCGGCGGTCAGATGTGGATAGCTTCGGAGAAAGGACTTTACTGCTCCGCCCCCGACGGCTCCGGAGCAGAGCGTCGGAGTGAGATACCCCAATGGCAGATTCTCTCCATCCTTGAATACCGGGGAAAGCTGTACATAGGCACATTCTCAGATGGAGCCTGGTCATTTGATCCGGAAACCGGCTCCCTGAATCGTCTGAAGGGAATTCCGTCTCTGCCTGTCAGAGTGTTCCGTCCGGGTCCGGACGGAACACTGCTTGTCGGCGTCGACGGTGCCGGTGTCTTTATCCCGGTTGAAGACGGCGATGCCGCTGAAAAGATCTGGACCGACTCAGAGCTGTCAGATGATACCATATCAGACATAGATGTCGACGGGTCCGGACGGATATGGGCGGCGACCACTACGGGCGGTGTAAACTGCATTATCCCGGAGCGCAATCCGGTACTTTGGACCGCACACGAGGACGGGCAGGAGCAGTCTCTCTGCCAGAATCACGTAAACGTCGTCTTCACCGACGGGGACGGTGATTTCTGGTATGGGACAAATCGCGGGGTGAGTCTGCGCGGAAGCGGCGGATGGCGGCACTTCCTCACCGGAGACGGGAATGTGATACTTGCTATGACTCAGGATAGGAACGGGGATATATGGGCCGGCGGCTACGGCTGCGGGGTATATGTCATCAGCAAGAAATCAGGCAAGGTAAGACGGGTGTCAGACTGCCCGTTGAAATATGTCTATTATATCTACTCGGATGACAAGACCCTGTGGATAGGAGGGCTTGACGGGGACCTGTACTCGTACTCTCCGGAAGACGGCCTCTGGACGGGCTTCAAATCCGACTGTGTCGGGGACATCTGGCCTGACGGCCCTGACGCACTGTGGCTGGCGGGCTGCGCGGGACTGGGCCATCTGGACAAAAAGACCGGCAATCTTCTCTGGCGGCGAGAATTCGGCGGTATTACTCTGAATTACGCCGTCAGGGCACTCTTCATTTCAAGTGACTCCACACTCTGGCTCGCGACTGACGGCGACGGACTGATTCACTATGACCCTTCCGGAGACTCGACAGAACGCTTCACTACTGCGAACGGCCTGCTGTCGGACTCGGTGATAAGTGTACACGAGGACAGGGACGGGCGCATCTGGCTGACGACGGAGGAGGGACTCTTCTGGCTTGACCCTCAGCGTAAGACCATAATCGCTGCGGATGACCTGCTGGGAATATCTCCGGGGATTTTCAACCCGAATTCCGCCTGGCTTTCAGCAGACGGGGCGCTTTCCTTCGGCACATCGGAGGGAGTCCTGACTTTCCGGCCTTCGGAGCTGGATTATTTTTCGAAACAGAACAGGAAGTTGATATTCACTGATTTGAGTGTCAATTATGACGAGATTGTCCCGGGGGACAAGTTGCTCCCCTGCAGTCTGAACTGCATCGGCAGACTTGTCCTGCCTTTCAGGTCGAATTCATTCTCGATCGCGTTCTCGTCAGTGAAGAGCGGCTCTGATTTCCGGGTCAGATATGAGTATAAGCTGGAGGGATACGACCTCCGCTGGATTCCCGCCAAGTCCTCCGACAAGGCGGATTATGTGAAAGTCCGTCCGGGACGTTACGAGTTCTGCTTCAGGGCGGTGGACAAATATACCGGCGAGACCCTCTCCTCACGTGTCCTCCCTCTGACTGTCCGCCGTCCCGCCGCCCTGCGCTGGTGGGCGTGCCTCGCCTATGTCCTGATGCTCTCGATGCTGCTGGCGATGTACCTGAGATACCGCCGAAGCCGCAGATATGAAGAGAGGGTTCAGGAGAAGATGCGCACATTCGTCAGCGTGGCCCACGACTTGAAGACTCCGGTCGCGCTGATAAAGGCTCCGCTCGGCGATCTCGAGAATATGCCGGATCTGCCGGAGGCGAGCCGCCGCGCCATCGGGACGGCTTCCGCCAATGCGGACAAGCTGATGAGTATGATCTCGCAGCTTCTGGACCTGCGAAAAGCCGGAGATGTGGGAGAAATACTGGAGCTGACGATGACTGATGTCGGAGCCTGCGTTTCCTCCCTTATGGAAGACTTCCGCTCCGCCGCCGTCCATAAAGGGCTTGAACTTACTCTGGACGTGTCCTCCGATATGCCGGAAGTGGCCGTGGACTGCAAGAAACTCTCCCTCATAGTGAATAATCTGCTTTCGAATGCCGTCAAATACACTGAGAAGGGCTATATCTCCGTGGAAATCTCACCATCCTCCGACAGCTGGACCCTGAAGGTCAGCGACAGCGGAAGAGGCATTCCTGCGGAGGAAATTTCCCGCGTTTTCTCCGACAACTTCAGAGCTTCCAATGCGGGAGACGTCGAGGGAGTCGGCATAGGGCTTATGATCACCCGTCAGATAGTCAAAGAACATCACGCCGACATCAGGCTGCGCAGCACCGAGGGCAAGGGTTCCGTCTTCACCGTGACATTCCCTTACAGATACAGGGGAGCGGAAATCACAGGGAACCCGGTCATAGAGGGCGTAATGCCCGAGGCACCGCACACCGGACAGTCCACGGAGCGGGATACCATACTTGTCGTGGACGACGAGCGGGGGATGACAGATTATCTGTATTCCGTTCTGTCGGTGGACTATGATGTACTTATCGCGGCAGACGGGGGAGCGGCATTGGAGATGGCGCGACAGCGCAATCCCGACATCATCATCACCGACCTGGTCATGCCTGTGCTTTCCGGTGAGGACCTCTGCCGGATAATCAAGTCTTCGGTGGATACCAGCCACATCCCGGTCATCCTTCTGACCGGCGTCAGCGACAGGCAGAGCATCATTTTCGGACTCGAAGCCGGAGCCGACGACTACATCGTCAAGCCTTTCGACTCTTCCGTACTGAAGGCGCGCATACGCAATCTGCTCTCGGAGCGGCAGCGTCTCAGGGAGGCCATAATGTCAGCGCACCTGCCGGCCGAGGCACCCGCTCCGGACTACGGGAACCGTCTGGACAAGGAATTTATGGACAAGGTTATGGCAGTGATGGAACGGGAATATGCCAGGCAGGACTTTTCCATCAACGGCCTCTGTATGGAAGTGGCGATGAGCCGCACGTCTTTCTACAACAAGCTCAAATCTCTCACAGGTCAGGCTCCGAACGATTTCATTCGTGTTTACAGGCTGAACAGGGCGAAGGAAATTCTCTCGGAACACAGCCGTTCCATAGCCGAAGTCTCGGATATGGTGGGCTTCGCCGACGCCAAGTATTTCAGCGTCTGCTTCAAGAAACAGTTCGGAGAAAGCCCGAGCAAGGTCTGAAAAAGCCCTTTCCCCCGCGATTTGTCAGCGGACAAACCTATTCCGACAGTCTGTCGACCTCTGACGGACATCAGTAAAGTACTTTTGCACCGGGTAAATCTCTTTGGGAGCCTTACCCGGTGCAAATTACTGATAACCGTTTTTACCACCTGATTTATGAACACTTATCTTGGGCTTGACCTGGGCGGGACCAAACTTCTCATCGGAGAGGTGGACAGCTATGGCAATATCCTGAAGTACAAACAGTACGAATCCGGCTTTTTCAATCAACAGTCTGCTGTTCAGATTATCGGGGATTCTCTTGACGACTACATCTCCTCTGTCGGTTGGGCGGGAGAAAGGCCACCCGTCGCGATGGGAGTGGGGCTGATCGGGAGGGTGGATCCCAATGCCGGGATATGGCATCAGATCGACCCCAACAGGACGCAGCCGATCGCATTGTCCCGAATGCTTTCCGAGAAATACGGAATGCCGTGCCGGATAGACAATGACGTGAAGAGTGCCACACGTGCCGAACGCGTCTGGGGCGTAGGCCAGTTCTCGCAGAATTTCATATATATAAACGTAGGTACCGGCATCGCGGTGGGGACTGTCGTGAACGGCCGCCAGATAAGAGGAAGCCATTTCAATGCCGGAGAAGCCGGTCATACGCAGGTGGGAGTCGGCATCGGCATACGCTGCGGATGCGGAAGGACGGACTGCGTGGAGTCGATAGCCTCAGGGGCCGGGATAGACAGCTGCGCCCGCCTGCTCAAAGACAGGTACAGGACATCCCTGACCATCCCTGCGGACGAAAGCAGACGGATCGATTTCAGGGAAGTGCTCGATCTGAGCCGGAGGGGAGACGAACTATGCGCAGTTCTGGTGGAAAATGCCGCCTGCGCCATCGCCAATCTCATAATGAATCTTGTGCGCATTACCGATCCGGACACTGTTGTGCTGGGAGGCGGAATTGTGTCTGAAGAACTGATGTATGACAAGGTGCTGGCGCGCCTGAGCCATCCTACGATGCGCTTTGTCTCGAACGGAGTGGTTCTGACCAAGCTGAACCCACGTTTCATCGGACTGCTCGGAGCCTGCGCCGTGGCGATGGATATGTAGAATAACGAATCTAACCATTATATTATTATGAACAGAGTATTTAAAATCACGAGCATCTTGACCCTATTCCTGTGTCTGCTTCTCCCGGGGCGGAACTTGTCGGCACAGGGGATTGTCAAGGCTCAGGGTGTCATCATTGACAACTCAAAACAACCGGTCATCGGAGCCGGTGTCTTCGAGAAAGGCAATGCCTCCAACGGCACGGTTGCGGACATCGACGGACGCTTCTCCATCGAGGTGCCGCAGGGTGCCGTACTCGTATTCTCTTCCGTGGGCTACAAGACTGCAGAAATACCGGCCTCCACTCAGATGAGTGTCATCCTCGAAGAGGACACGATGGCTCTGGACGATGTCGTGGTCATCGGTTACGGCACGCAGAAGAAGGAGTCTCTGACCGGAGCAGTCACTGCCATAAAGGCTGACGAGATTCAGACGACCAAAACGGAAAGTCTCATCAGCAACATTCAGGGAAAGATGTCAGGACTTCTCATACGTCAGAAGACCGGTGAGCCGGGAACATTTGACAATATGATCAGTATCCGCGGATACGGCACTCCGCTCATAGTCATCGACGGCATCACAAGAGAGGGGACAAGCGAGTTCGCTCAGCTGAATTCAGAGGACATAGAGAGTATCTCCATTCTGAAAGATGCGTCCGCCGCCATCTACGGAATGAATTCCGCGAACGGAGTCATCATCGTTACCACTAAGAAGGGAAAGAATGAGAAGACCCGCGTATCCTACAGTGCTCTCGCGGGAATGAAGCAGCCTACAGGAATGGAGTCCACGGTGGATGCATATACGTATCGTCTTATGGCGAACGAGATGGCCAGAAACGGTCAGACAGCCCTGCCGTATAGCAATGATGTGCTTGAGAAGTATCGTACAGGCGCCGAAGGCTATCAGGACTGGGACTGGATCGATATGTATATGAAGAAGCTGGCCTTCCAGCAGAACCATACGCTTTCCGTCAGGGGAGGCGGCGAAAAGACCCGGTACTTCGTCAGCGTCGGGTATAATAACGACAACGGTCTCCTTAAGAGCGACATCCAGTGGTACAAGAGATATACTCTTCGCTCCAACGTGAATATCGAACTTGCAAAAGGTTTGAATCTCAATGTCGGCGTGTCCGGCCGTTTCGATCAGACCCAGAGAGCCCACGAGGATTTTCAGTGGACTTTCAAGACATTGATGGTCAATGATCGGGGTGTGGGCCCATATACCATCGGAAGCGATTCCCATCTTTCCCAGATCGAACCCGAGAGCAAGAATCCTGCGGCGCTTGTCACAAAAGAAGGCAACGGATACCGTCAGAACAGGAACACCAGCTACCAGACCAATATGGAACTCAAGTGGGACCTGCCGTGGCTCGAAGGCTTGAGTCTCAGCGCCCTCGGCTCATTCGACGGTTATGTCAGAAACACTTCTGACCTTACGAGAAGCTATCAGATTTATGATTATTATACTGACGAACCGAAGGGAAGCAAGGATACAGATTCATATACAAGCACGATGAATCTCTTTACCAAAGTGTACGGCAGACTGCAGGCGAATTACGCGCATTCTTTCGGAAACCATAACCTCTCTGCCACCGCCGTCGCCGAGATGTCGGAATCCAGATGGGATTACCTCTCCGGAAGCAGACAGTACAGCGACTTCTACTCGAATGACATTCTGGACCAGGCAAGTTCCGGGACTGCGTCCAATGCCGGAAACCGTTCATACAGCCGTCTGGCAGCCTACCTCGGACGCGTGAACTACGATTACTCGGGCAGATATCTTCTGGAGGCCGTCGTACGCTACGACGGGTCATACCGTTACGCTCCGGGACACAGATGGGCGTTCTTCCCGTCCGTCAGCGCGGGCTGGAGACTGTCCGAAGAATCATTCATAAAGAATAATCTGGACTGGGTTTCCAACCTTAAGCTGCGCGTCTCCTACGGCAAGTCAGGTTATGACGCGGGCAATGAATTCGCGTATATCTACGGCTATTCCCAAGGCTCAAGCAATTATCTCTTCGATGGACAGACTATGACGACTGCCATGGTCGCTCCGGGTGTGGTCACCGACCTGCTTTCCTGGGTGAAGTCAGAGATTATGAACGTCGGACTGGACTTCGGCTTCTTCGAAGGCAGGCTCTATGGTTCCGTTGAGGCCTTTCAGCGCTACAATGACGGAATCCTTGCAAACAGGAGCATCAACGTGCCGAACACATTCGGAGCCTCTTTCCCGCAGGAGAACATCAATTCTACTTTCAACAGGGGAATCGAGTTTGAACTGGGGACGAAAGGCAACGTCGGAAAGGATTTCTCGTATGACGTGAGCGCGAACTTCACCTACGCCCGTTTCCGGTACGGCCATTACGAAGGGGAAACCTATTCCAGCTCCTATGACAGGTGGCAGAACTGCGTCAGCGGCAGAACAATGGGCGGCTTCTGGTGGCACGATCAGGGAATGTTCATGGCCAAATACGATGGACAATATGAGAACATAAACGAATATGAGACCGCTCCGCTCATCGGCGGCTCGTCAGGAAACTCGAAATGTCTCCCGGGTTCGTTCAGGATACTCGACCTCAACGGCGACGGAAAGATCGACTACTCCGACCAGGTTCCGGAATTCTGGGGGACAGGCACGAATCCTCCTATCCAGTATGGTATGAACATCGGCCTCAGATATAAGCACTTCGACTTCAACATACTTCTGCAGGGTGCTGCGGGATTCCGAATCGGCTATGCAAATGATGACGTATGGGGGTACGGCTCGAAGACCAACCCTACTCTTTTGACCAAGTACCTTGACAGATGGCATACGGAAAGCGATACCGCCGACCCTTACGATCCTAATACTGCGTGGGTGTCCGGAACATATCCGGCACTCCGCAAGAGTTTCGACGGGACGACGGACAACGGCAACTCCTGGACGGTCGGAGCCATATCTTTCTGGAATCCTGACGCAACATATCTTCGTGTGAAGAGTGTGGAGATCGGCTGGGACATTCCTCAGACTCTGTGTGCCAGAATAGGCCTCAGCAGCGGCCGCGTCTTTATCAACGGCTTCAACCTGTTCACTTTCTGCAACAGCCGGCTCAAGAACGCCGATCCTGAGAGGGAAGAGAGAGACTGGGGGGCTAACCTTGCCTACCCGCTTATGAAAACTTACAACTTCGGTCTGAACATTAACTTTTAATCCGGAAAACGATGAAACTAAATATAAAGAAACTCACGATGCCGGTGCTGTGTGCAGCTCTTCTTGCGGCCGCCGCAGGCTGCGACAGTTTCCTCGGTGAACTCAAGCCTCTTGACAAGGTGTCAGGCGACCAGCTCACGCTCAGCGACGGGGGTATGAAGGCTCTGCTTGCCAATATCTACACCAGAGTCCCGATGGAGGATTTCACATACAGACCTTTCGCCGGTTTCAACTGCAGGTATTACGACGGTGTAAACGGCACGAGCAACATAGCCTTCCTGACCGACGAGGCATATCGCAGTGAGGGAGACGGCAGTGTAGGCCCCGAGACGTTCAGCTATTGGAGCGGAGCGTATTCGGATATCCGTCAGGTGAACCTGTTCCTTGAGAGCGTGGAGACCTCCCTTTCTGACGGAAACATTTCCGAGGCTGACGCGGCCCGCTACAAGAGTGAAGGCTACTTTATCCGCGCATATATTTACTTCGCTCTCGCGAAGAGATACGGCGGCGTCCCTCTTATCGACCACGCTCAGGATAAGGATTACGTCCCGGGTGATGATAATTCCATCAAGGTTCCCCGCAGTACGGAGAAGGAGACCTGGGAATTCATTCTGGCGGATTGCGACCGTGCGGCCGAAGCTCTCCCGGAGCAGCTCGGCAGTTCCGAAAAGTACAGGGCGGACAAGTGGACGGCTCTCGCCCTGAAATCCAGGGCGGCCCTCTTTGCGGCCTCAGTCGCGAAATACTCGGGCAGGGCGCCTCTTGCCGGCGAAGCGGTAACGCAGCAACTCGTCGGGATGAATGCCTCCGATGCGGACGCTTTCTATAAGGCCTGCATTGACGCATCGGAAAACATAATAAAGAATTCCGGCAAAAGTCTTTATATGCCTTCCCCGTCATCCGTCGGGGAAGCAGCCAAGAATTATCAGCAGATTTTCCTGTCCGACCCGGACGAGGAGGTGATTTTCTCTCGCGCATATCTGGACGGCACGGTCTATTCTTCTCAGGGACACAGCTATTCGCAGAATTATGTCCTTTCACAGGTCAATACCGGCGGTGCGCTCCGTTACGGCAGATTCAGCCCGTCGCTTGACCTCGTGGATGCTTATGAGGATTATGCCGATGACGGCAGCGGGAGCAGCGCCCCCATAGTCACCCGCACGGACGGCAAGGAGATTCCAGTTGAAAAAGTTTCTGAGGGCAATGTCGATGTGACGGATCCTTATGTCCACTACGCGACCCCTTACGGCCCGTTCGAGAACAAGGATGCGCGTCTTCTTGCAAGCGTCATCGTCCCGGGTTCCGGCTTCGGCGGTACACAGATTGTCCTTCAGGGCGGAATCATCTCTGTGGACGGCAAGTGTTCCATCTATTCCAACGAACCGTTTACAGGCAGAGACGGCAAGACATACTATGGTCTTGGCGGACAGACGCCCAGCTCGGCATCCGGATTCTTCAATCTCGGCGGGTCGGAGGACGGAAACTACCCTACTTCGGGTTTCTCCGTGAGAAAGTATATGGAGGAGTTCTCTCCCATCTCCGGGAGCAATAACGCCTCCACTACGACCTATATCGATTTCAGACTTCCCGAGATCTACCTGAATTATGCCGAAGCCGCCGTAGAGAGCGGTCAGGGCAGCATCGACACTGCAAAGGAACTGCTCAACGCCATCAGACGCCGTGCGGCCCATACGGACAATATTGAAGCCACGCTGGACAATATTCTGAAAGAACGCAAGGTGGAGCTTGCTTTCGAAGGTAAGCGCTACTGGGATCTCATCAGAAGACGGGAGATGCATACGCTCTTCGACCAGTACAAGCGTTCAGTTCTTATCCCGGTACTTGATCTCCGCAGCGAGACTCCCGACTATATATTCGTCAGGGCTTATGCCCACGGCGATGAGAGGAAGAACGGTCTGACTTTCCGGAGCCAGTCTTATTATGCAAGCATTCCGGGCATCACCACCAGCGGTCTTGTACAGAATCCGGGTTATTAACAGATAAAACACAGAAACAGATATGAAACGCATACTATCACTTCTTGCCGCAGCTACGCTGCTTTTCGCCGGTTGTCAAGTGGATAACTATGATGCTCCCGACGCTCAGGTTTACGGTACTTTCCTCGATGAGAAGACCGGTGAACCTGTAGGCACCGACATAGAGAACGGCAACTCCATAATCGTTGTGGAGCAGGGGTTCGAGAATCCGTCGAACCAGTACTGGAACATAAAGAACACGGGAGAGTACAGGAACAATTTCGTATTCTCAGCGATGTATGACATCAGGTTCGAGAACTGTAACTTCTATCCGTTCTCGATGAATGACGTGAAGATAAAGAAGGGTGAGAACAAACTCGATTTTACGGTGACTCCGTATATCCGGGTGGTCAGTCCGTCCATTGTCAAGGAAAACGGGAAGATTATCGCGAAATTCCGTCTTGAGGCGGGAAAGCCGGAGGTCAGACTGAGTTCCGTTCAGCTTTTCGCCTTTTCGGATATGTGGGTGGGCAACAGCGTGAAATACTCCCTCTCGGGCGGCACGGACAGAGAGTCATTCGATGATGTGCAGATAGACCCGTCCGTAGAGTACACTCTCACTATCGATCTTGCCGGAAACAAGAATTCCTTCAAGTATACGGGCAAGAACTATTATTTCAGGATAGGCGCACTCGCCGATGTTTCCGGGGTGGGTACCGTAAGGCATAACTACTCGCCTCTGACAGCGATAAAATTCTGAGCGTATGAGAATTATTCAGCACCTTCTGCCTGTGGTGGCGGTGGCGGCGGCCCTGTCGTTATTGCCGGGCGTGGACTTGTCCGCGGTAAACCTGCGGTCGGTCTACACCAGCAGACCCGACGATCCCGAAGCGGTTTATTTCACGCCGGAGGAGTTCGGTTTCAAGGCCGACGGAAAGACCGATGTGTCCGAGGCACTTCAGGCGGCCATCTACAGGGTCAAGACCGAGAAAAACTTCGGAATACTCTTCATTCCCGAGGGGAAATACCGCATAAGCAGGACAATCTACATTCCGAAGGCCGTCAGAGTCATCGGCTACGGAAAGAACCGCCCCGAGTTCATCCTCTCCCGGAATTCTCCGGGCTTCGACAGAGATGTCGAGACGGACAAGGGCAAGTCCGGATATATGTTCTGGTTCACTGACGGAATGGTCGAGGACGGGAACCGCGTCAGTGACGCCAATGCGGGGACGTTCTACAGTGCCATGTCGAATGTCAATGTACGCATCGAAGACGGGAATCCCGCAGCCGTTGCGTTCAGGACCCATTATGCCCAGCACAGTTTCATCAGTCACATAGCTATGTACATCGGCGGCGGCAGAGCGGGCGTCTTCGATGTAGGGAACGAGATGGAAGACCTGGCGTTCTATGGCGGGCAGTATGGAATCATCTCCACGAAAGCATCCCCGGGATGGCAGGTGATGATGGTGGACGCTTATTTCGAAGGACAGAGCAAGGCGGCATTCCGGACAGCTGAGACCGGTCTTGCCATAGTCAATCTGCACGTGAAGAATGTTCCGTGTGTGTTCGACATAGATGACAACTACTGGGAGAAAATATACATACAGGACGGCAGATTCGAGAACGTGTCCGACGCCGCTCTCAGGATTGCGGTGGAGAATAATAGCTATAACTCCATAAATCTCAGAAACGTAATCTGTTCCAAAGTTCCTGTTCTCGCCTTTTACAAAAGGACCGGAGAGAAGACATCTGTAGAACACCGGAAATATATCGTGCGCTCTTTTGACCACGGCCTCCGGATGGACAGTCTGGACGACACGCCGGAGTACAGGACGTGTCTTGACGTGGAGGCAGTACCCGGACTCCCTGAGGCTACGCCCACAACTCTCCCGGCCATCCCGGATATGAGCCTGTGGGTTAGCGTAAAGGACTATGGGGCCGTCGGTGACGGCATCGCGGATGATACCGACGCCATAAGGAAGGCGATGGAAGAGAGCGATGCCGTCTATTTTCCGACAGGCCTCTACAGGGTCAGCGGCACCCTCAAGATGCGTCCGGAAACCAGGCTCATAGGCCTGCACCCGTTCGCCACCCAGCTGATGATAACCGACGGGACTCCCGCTTTCAGCGGCTTCGGAACTCCGGTGCCGATAGTGGAGTCGTCACGCGGAGGGGACAATATCCTCACCGGGATAGGCATCAACACATCGGCTAACAATTACCGCGCGGTCGGAGTGAAGTGGATGGCGGGCAGCCGCTCGTACCTGAATGACGTGAAGTTCGTCGGAGGTCACGGCGGAATGGAAAAGCCCTCCCCGGGCAGGCCGGCACGCCCTTGGAGATGGAACACCGGTCCGAGGGTCAGCACGGCGGATTCTCCTGTCCGCGAGCAGGGGATGGACATAGCCTGGGACAGGCAGAACTGGAGCCTCTGGGTGACAGACGGCGGAGGAGGCACCTTCAAGGATATCTGGACGGCGAATACGTATGCCACCGCCGGGTTCTATGCGGAGAATACCTCCACTCCGGGACGTGTCTATGCGATGTCCATCGAACATCACGTGCGCAACGAGGCGAGATTCAAGAATGTGTCGAACTGGGAGGTGTACTGTATGCAGACAGAGGAGGAGACAGTGGAGAGTTCGGAGTGCCAGCCGATAGAGATGGACGGCTGTTCGGACATCAGGTTCGCGAACCTCTATATGTTCCGCGTCATAAAGGTGAACCGTCCGTACCACAGCGCAGTGAGACTCAGGGGCTGCCGCGATATCGAGTTCCTGAACGTCCACAACTACGCCCAGACCAAATATACTGCGGATGTGACCGTCTATGACCAGAACAAGGGCATAGAGGTGCGCCCGTGGGAGTTCTCCGGACTGTATGTGAAGGGCGATGAAGCGAGCCGTTTCATCCCGACCGCAGAAGGCTCCTATAAGCTTGCCGAAGATTTCGAGTTCATCGAGGGAATCGCCCGCGACAGCCGGGGTAACATCTACTTCTGTGAACACCGTATGCCGAGGCTATGGGCCTGGTCAGAGGAGCGTGGGTTGCGGCTTGTGGCGGATTTCCACTGGAAACCTTACAACGTGGCCGTCGATACTGAGGACAATGTCCTGGTGACCTTCCGTTATGACCGTCAGGCGGGATGGGACGAGGATCCCTCCGATGTAAGCCTTCTTCCTGATGCGGGGGGCACTTCCTTCAGCGGATGGGGCAATTCCGGCTATGCCGTTTTCGCGTACGCCATCGATCCGGAAAATCCGGAGACCAGCTTGAGACTTCTGGAAACGAGACCTATGGGAAGCGTGTCCCCTGTTGCGAAAGCACTCTATCCTTCGAACCGCTGGAGAGATTTCCACGACTATGATCAGGTAGCGGTCGCGGTGCCGGAGCAGTGTTTCGTCGCACCCGACGGAAAAACGATAATTCCGCGTGTGTATGACCTCGCCCGCTCTTCCGCCCTTCTCGAAGCGTATCCCGGCAAGTTGTTCCATATGGTGAACGAGTATGACAGGAGAACGGTGGTCTGCGATGTGGCCGGAGACGGGACGCTTTCCAATCTCAGGTACTTCGTCGAGGACGGAGAGTTCAGTCTCGCGCAGGATGAAGCCGGCCGCCTGTACATCGCCGATGGCGACATACAGGTCTATGACGCTGACGGCAAGCATATACAGACAATCAGAACAGTGGAGCGCCCCTCCACGCTGATATATTCCGGAGGAAAACTGTATATGACCGGCCGTGGCAGCCTGCAGTGCATCGATATCGGAGAGGGCGCTGTAAGACCGGACTGAAAAGCTGTTTGCATTTATTTCAGAACAGCTCATAAATAGCTACATTTGAACCGATGAAGATAAGGATAGAAAAGACGGAGAGTGAATTCGATCTGGCGGCCGCCTGGTGTATCACTGCACAGATGCTTACGCAGCCCGAGTCTGTCATAGGGCTCTCGACCGGACGCACGACCGGTAATATGCATCGGCTGACCGCCCGAATTCACAGGGAGTTCCCCTTTGATGTCTCGGGGACGACGATTGCCGGTCTGGACGAGGTTGCCGGGCTTCCTTACGGTTTTCCCGGCACCTGCCGCGAGATGCTCCGCACGGAGATAGCCGAAGACCTCGGAATAGGAGAGGATAATTTCCTGATGCTCCCGGTCAGCTCGGATGACTATGAGCGTGACTGCAGGGAGTTCACCCGGGAGATAGAAAGGCGCGGAGGCCTGTCTCTTCTTATGCTCGGGGTCGGAGAAAACGGGCATCTCGGCTTCAACCAGCCGGGAAGCCCTTTCGACAGCGGATGCCGCCTCTCGCGGATGCATCCCGAACTGGAGTCGCGCCTAAGGGAAGAAGCCAGCCTGTCCGTTGACTGCCCGATGGGCGGAGTCACTCTCGGGATATCCGACATAATGAAAGCCGGACGCATCATTCTCGTAGCCAAGGGCGATAATAAGGCCGGAATAGTGCGCAGAATGCTTGAGGGGCCTGTCACGGAAAGCGTCCCGGCTTCCGTCCTGCAGCTTCACCCTAATTGCGAAGTCCTGCTGGATGGTGCCGCCGCTTCACTTCTGTAGAGAATCGAAAGATGAAAAAAGAAACAGATTACCTCCTGCCTTTCCTGACGATGGTCTTTCTCTTCCTCGTCATAGGCTTTATGACCACAGCCAATTCCCAGTTCCAGGGTCCGCTGAAAGAGGCCTTCCTTTCCGGAGCCGGCACTCACCGTAACGCTCTGGCGACGCTCATCACCTTTTCCTGGTTTCTGGCATATCCGCTCTGCGGCCCTCCCGCATCCCGTCTGGTGGACAGGCGCGGATACAAGAGCACCCTGCTTCTGGGGCTCGTGACGATGGTGTCGGGCCTGCTGCTTTTCTTCCTTTCCTCCCTCTTCACTGCGAACCTCAAGGCCGGTTTCGCGGTGTTCCTTCTCGGCTCATTCACAGTCGGAGCCTCCGCTACCATCTTGCAGGTGGTGATAAATCCGTACCTCTCCGCGTGCGCCATCAGAGGCACCCAGTCCATCCAGCGTCTCGCGATAGGCGGCACGGCCAATTCCATAGGAACTGCCGCAGCACCGTATTTCATAGCCGGAATCGTGTTCGGTGGCGCTCAGATGTCGGAGGTGTCAGTATCGCAGATTACCGTTCCCTTCCTCGTGATGGCCGCAGTGATGACGCTTGTCCTTATCCTTCTGGCAAGGATACCGCTTCCCGACATAGAGAATACCAGGGCGGCAGACGGGAAACTTGAGCGCAGCATCTGGTCATTCAGGCATCTGAGATTGGGCGTTCTCGCCATATTCTTCTACGTGGGTGCGGAGGTCTGCGTCGGAGCGAACATCAATATGCACGCGCTCGAGAAGGGCTTCGCGCAGCCTGCTCTGCTCGCGACGGTCTATTGGATCTGTATGCTCGCGGGGCGTGCAGCCTGCAGCCTGCTGAACAGGGTCACGCCGCGCACCCAGCTTGTATTCACCTCTGCGGCGGCTCTGCTGCTCCTCTCTGCGGCGGTCATCTTCAACTCCCTATGGGCGCTTGCTTTCACGGGACTCTTCCATTCCATAATGTGGGGCGCGATATACACCCTTTCCGTCCGTCATCTCGGAAAATACACTTCCGCCGCGTCGGGCATCTTTATGACCGGTGTGGCCGGAGGGGCGGTATTCCCGCTGCTCCAGGGGCTTCTCGCGGATGCTTCGGGCAGCTGGAGGCTGACCTGGATCGCCATAATCGCCTGTGAATCATATATCCTCTTCTATGCCCTCCGGGGCTCCGGAGTCCGCGCCGCGGACATCGAAAGCGAATGAACAAATCACCATCAGTTATGAGAATCATTTCCATACTTCTTGCGGCCGCCCTCCTCTGCGGCACGGCCTGCTGCAATGTAAAAGACAATGCGGAGCCGGAGTGTACCGTCATCGGAGCCTACGTGATGGGGGTCGGGAAAGGACTCCCGGACCCCGCGCTTATGACTCACATCAACTATGCCTTCGCCCACGTCAGCGAGACTTTTGACGGAGTCTTTCTGCCCGACGCAGAAGGACTTGAACAGGTAGTGAGTCTTAAAAGGCATAACAGGAACCTGAAAGTTCTTCTGTCTGTCGGGGGATGGGGGAGCGGACGTTTCAGCGAGATGGCTGCGGATGCGGGACTCAGGTCCTCTTTCGCACAGGACTGCGCCGCCAAAGTGAAGAAATACCGCCTCGATGGCATAGATATCGACTGGGAATATCCTACCGTCGGTACAGCGGGGATTTCTTTCTCCCCTGATGACACGGAGCACTTCACCCTGCTGATGCGTGACCTCAGGGCCGCACTGGGAGAGGACAAACTACTCACTCTCGCGTCGGTCTGCACGGCACGCTATGTCGAATTCAAGAACATACTCCCGTACATCGACTATGTGAATGTGATGGCCTACGATATGGGCGGGGACGGCGGCGGACATCACGCCGCTCTGCACCGCTCTGAGAACGCGGGGTCATATACTGCGGAAGAGGCGGTGGATATGCACATCGCGGCCGGGGTTCCACCTCAGAAGATTGTGCTCGGAATGCCCTTCTACGGCAGGGGAGAGCTTGGCTATACTCCGTTCGGAGCCTCAGACGGCGGGGATTTCTCCGAAGTCTGGGACGATGTCGCGAAGGTTCCTCTTCTCCGCGATGATGAGGGCAGGATGGTGTACGGCTTCGAGAACGTCCGCTCCATCACCGCGAAATGCGATTTCCTGATGTCGAAGGGTCTTCGCGGAGGAATGTACTGGGAGTACAACGTGGACAACGCCTCCCACGATCTGGCCCGCACTGTCCACGACTGTCTGGCCGGATACAGACCGTCCCGTCACGTCCTCGTCGTCTATGAGGGTGCGGGACAGCATAAGCCCTTCACCGACGCCGCCCTCGCGTGGATGAGGACGATGCTTGAAGAGAAAGGCATGGCGATGGCCGGCATACATAATATGAACTGCGTGACTTCCACTTTTCTGGACAGTTTCGATGTCGTCATACAACTGGACTTTCCGCCTTACACCTGGCCGGAGGCGGCCGAGGAAGCCTTCATCGATTATGTGGAGAAGGGGAAGGGCGGTTACATCGGCTTCCATCACGCGACCTTGCTCGGGGACTTCGACGGCTACACTATGTGGCGGTGGTTCTCGGACTTTATGGGCGGCATAACGTACAGAAACTACATAGCTTCTCTCGCTGACGGCGACATTCACGTCGAGGTCCCGGACCACCCTGTTATGGAAGGGGTGGACTCCGTCTTCACCGTGCTTGATGACGAGTGGTACGTCTATGACCGCAGTCCGAGGGAGGCGGAATACATACAGGTGCTTGCAAGCGTAGATGAGAATTCGTACCGTCCGGATTCGGACATCAGGATGGGAGACCACCCCTGTGTCTGGACGAACACTGCGGTGAAGTCCCGCAATGTCTATTTTCTCTTCGGACACAGCCCGAAACTTATGGACAATCCGAATTTCCTGAAACTCTTTTCCAATTCCATAGTCTGGGCGGCCGGGAATGAGAAATAAATCCTTCGGGTATGCGGCGGCTCTGCTGCTGATGGCCGTGCTTTTCGCCGGCGGCCTTTCCGCGCAGTCCTTCTGCGCGGACGGGACTCTGCGTGAGCAGATAGTGGCGAGCGGTTTCATCCACAGCCCTCTTCCGCTCGACTCCCTGCATTCTCTGGACGGACGGCAGGCCGGGAAGAGAGTCCTGAAGCGCGAGCTGCTGCCATCGGCGGAGCCGGCGGAAATCACTTTCGTACACCGCGATGTCCGCCCGCGCGGTCCGGAGGACGATCCGGACTATGCCACGTACGGCAGCCACGGCGTCATCATCGGACTTGACAGCAGGAATCTGGAGGATTATAACCGCATCGAGTTTCTGGTCTATCCCGATTGCGAAGGATACGATATCGTCAATCTCGACCTTTCGCTGCGCAACGCGGACCGTTCTCCGAAAGAAGGCTATACGGTCGCGGATGCGTCCCATCTGGTCAATCTCAAGAACCGGCAATGGAACAGATGCTTTCTGGAAATCGCAGAATGGAGAAGAGATGCAGTGGAGAGCATATCCTTCAGTTTCACCGACAGGGGAGGCGTAGCGGACGGCGCCCAAGGCCGTTTCCTCATCGACAGCATCAGTTTCCAGGAGGTGGAATCACCGGAGAAGACCCTAGGATGGGTTCCCGACAGGATAGCTTATCCGCATACGGGCTACTTCACCGATGGAAGGAAAACAGCACTGTGCAGCTCGCAGCGCAGAGGAAGATTCTCCCTCCGGGAGGCCGGCACCGGGAAGAAAGTGTTCTCCGGCAGGATAAGAAAGGTGCGCACGGCGACAGGCGAATACGGGCTTATGGACTTCTCGGCCGTCAGAAGACCGGGAGCCTACACGATAGATGCGGGAGGAAATCGAAGCGAAGCTTTCCGCATAGGTGACGACATCTACTCGGACTCGCGCTGGCGTGTGCTGAACTTCATCTTTTGCCAGCGCTGCGGCGAAGCTGTCCCGGGGATACACGGACGCTGCCACGAGGACGTTTACGCTGTGCACGACGGAGTGCGCATCTCATACGGGGGAGGCTGGCACGACGCCGGCGACCTGTCCCAGCAGACACTGCAGACGGGCGAAGTCGCTATGGCTCTGCTGGAAGCCTCCGGCTCCGCGAAGGCTTCCAATCCCGTTCTTTCCGACAGACTTCTGGAGGAGGCGCGCCGTGGTCTGGATTTCATTCTCAAATGCCGCTTCGGTGACGGCTTCCGCGCAAGCAGCATAGGGCTGATCCGCTTCACGGACGGACAGGAGGGGACGGAGGATGACATAGAGACTGTACGTGTCCAGGACAATTCCTTCGATAATTTCCTCTATGCCGGGATTGAGGCCTATGCCGCGAACGTCCTGTCCGGAATCGATCCGGAGTATGCGGAGAGGCTCGCGCAAGCCGCCGTGGAAGATTTCGCTTTCGCTTCCGAAAAGTTCGCCGCCGACGGCTACGATACTTTCACCCATATCTACGAGCATACGTACAATACTTCTGCAAGCCAATTCCACGCGACAGCCTCCTGGGCGGCGAGCCAGCTGTATCGTCTGACGGGAAAGCTCGGGTATGCCGACCGGGCGGCAGAGGAAATCCGATACACCCTTTCCTGTCAGGAGACGGTCCCCATAGCCGGCGGGCTTGCGGGATGGTTTTATAGAGATACCACCGGCCGCTCCATCGTGCACTTCGTCCACCAGTCCAGAGAACAGGTATTCGCGCAGGCCCTCGTGCTACTCTGCGAGACCCAGCCCTCAGCCCCGGAACGCGGTAGATGGGAAGCCTCCCTCAGACTGTACGGGGACTATCTGAAAGCACTGATGCGCTATTGCGAGCCTTACGGGATGATTCCGTCCGGAGTGTATATGGACTCCGAAACGGAAGACTCCGATGGCTTCGCGGCGCTGCATATAATGGCTCCCGCGAACGCGGAGCAGCTGTATGCCGAGCACCTCAAGGCGGGAGTCCGCATAGACCCGGACCACGTAGTGAGACGCTTCCCTCCTTTCCTGAGCATCTTCAACGGCAACACGGCTGTGCTCCTGTCCACCGGAAAGGCGGCGGCCGTATGCGGAAGATATCTCGGCGACAGGGAGCTGACAGAAATAGCGAGAGAGCAGCTCTACTGGATGGTGGGCAAGAACCCGTTCTGCCAGTCGCTCATCTATGGAGAAGGCCACGACTATCCGTCGATGGACAGCTTCTCCAGCGGCGAAATCACCGGCGAGATGCCCGTCGGCATACGGACTTACGGGCAAAGCGACACGCCTTACTGGCCCCGGACGAACAACGCCTGCTACAAGGAGGTGTGGCTCACATCCGCCGGCAAATGGCTCTCGCTCCTGTCGGAACTCTAAATTGCGAACGCCATTATGCGGAGTATTATTGTAATTCTCTTAAATCTTCAGTAATGAAATTGATACACAAAATCACGCTTTGCGCGGCCGCAGCGCTCGTTGCCGCCGCCATCGCATTCCAGGGGTGCTCGTCCCGCAGCGGTGGGATGAATGCCCGGGCCGACGGTTCCCGTCCGGCCAATTACGCCAAGGCACCGAGGTTCAAGGCACTCCTGTACTGGGACCCCTACGCGGAAATCGCACACGTCCAGTTCGACCGCCAGTCGATGGAGTTCTTCCACAGGCTGAACTATGGCGAGGGCTTCGTCCTCGACACCACCACCCGGCTGGCCGATTACAGCTACGAGGAACTCAAGGAGTTCAGTGTCATCATAGCCCTGAACGCCTCACCGTCCGACCCTGAGTCCAGAGAACTCTTCGAGAAATATATGGAGAACGGGGGAGGCTGGCTGGGCTTCCACGCCTCGGCCTACAATGACAGGAACACCGGCTGGCAGTGGTATGTGGAATTCCTCGGCGGGGGAGTGTTCCTCTGCAACAACTGGCCTCCTCAGCCGGCTCTCGTGTCCATAGACGACCCCGGACATCCCGTGACGAAGAATCTTCCGTCTGAATTCGTCGTGCCCGCCACCGAGTTCTATCAGTGGAGTCCTCAGCCCCGTCTGAACAAGGACGTGGAAGTGCTTGTCACCCTGTCCCCTGAAAACTATCCGATGGGGATAAAGGACATCGTCTATGGAGGGGATTTTCCGGTGGTCTGGACTAACACCAGATACAGAATGATTTACATAAATATGGGGCACGGTGACGAAGAGTATATCGACGCCGCCCAGAACCTCCTCTTCCTGAATGCGTTCAGGTGGATTGTGAGCCGTGACCCGAAAGGCGACCCGTTCGAGCTGTAGAATCCGCCGACTTCTGAGCAATTCCCGAAAAAGCACCCGTATTCTTTTTCGGGAGTTGCTTATTTCCGGAAGATTGCTATATTTGTCCTTTGCGTGATGACGCGAAAACAGATGCTTGGGAATATAACACTTACGGGAATGAAAAAGATTATCGCCTTTCTGGCCGCGGCGGCTATGCTGCCGGGCCTTGTGTCCTGCGGCTCAGATGCCTACAGGACCGCACAGTTCACCTATGCGGACTATGTTCCGCTCAGAGTCTGCGACAGTCTCTCTTTCGCCATCGATCAGTCTTTCGTCTATTTCAAGTCAGTGGAGGCCGGACGCGCTGTCCGCGATGCTCTGAACGATGAGATCGTGCAGCTGATATTCGGGGAGACTTTCACGGGTGTGCCTCTGAAGGAGGCTTCGTCCGTGTATGTCGGAGTGCAGGTGGAGAACTATCAGAGGGACGCCGCCTCCGAATACGAGTCGCTCGCGGAGAGCGGGGACAGCGACCCGGGAGCTTTCTGCAACTGGCAGAGCATCCTGATCGGCAATCTGGGCAGCTCATACAAGGACAGGTACGTCACTTACAATTTTCACGAGAGCCTCTATTTCGGCGGAGCGCACGGGTCTTTCCGGGTCGCTTACCGCATTCTGGATCTGCAGACCGGCCGTGCCGTCAGCGAAAGGGACATTTTCGCCCAGGGCTATGAGGAACCCGTGACGGAGATGCTTGTGGAGGCCATATACAGAAAGTATGAAGGTACTGAGGGAGGAGACGATTATCTCGATTCCATTTTTTTCAGCGACGTACATCCTAACGGCAATGTCTCCATTTCCGAAGAGGGCCTCAGCTGGTGTTTCAACCCTTATGAGATCGCCCCGTATTATCTCGGAAACATCGATGTCACTCTGAGCTGGGCACAGCTTTCCGGCTATCTTTCGAACGAATTCAACTTTGAATAGCGCCCCCGCATTGGCCGCAGGCCTCATCTGCGCCGCATCGAAAAGAGTCCGCCGGGTCATCCTCGCATTGGCCGCAGGCCTTTCCTCCTGCACTGCGACTCAGGTGGACACTCTTGTGGTCGGAGGCGGAACGGCCGGAACTGCCGCAGCCGTGCAGGCGTCACGCAGCGGGAGCACCGTGCTTCTGATAGAGGAGACGCCCTGGCTCGGGGGGATGCTGACTGCGGCGGGGGTGAGCTGCATCGACGGGAACTATAGTCTGCGAAGCGGGCTGTTCGGGGAGTTTACCGATTCGCTTTCAGTGCGTTACGGCGGCTATGATGCTCTGAAGACAGGCTGGGTGAGCAACATCAATTTCGAGCCGCACGTGGGCGAGGCTGTTTTCGGGAATATGGTCGCGGGCTGCGGGCCTTCCCTGAAAGTGTGGAGGGAGACTACGCTGCGGAGCCTCAGGCGTTCCGCTCGTGTGTGGAAGGCTGTGGTCGCGGGAAGTGACGGTAGAGGGCGGCGCAGGGTCAGGGCGCGGGTCGTGATCGATGCGACCGAGCTGGGAGATGTCGCGGCGCTGTGCGGAATTCCCTCGCGCGTCGGGATGGATTCGGCTGCGCAGACCCGCGAGAGCATCGCTCCGCCCGAGGCGAACGGCACAGTGCAGGATATGACTTATGTCGCTGTGCTGAAGGACTTCGGCCCCGACGCGGATATGCGCATCCCCGAGCCTCCGGGCTACCGGAAGAGCTTCTTCGTGAATTCCTGCGAGAATCCGCTGAACAGCTCTCCCTCGCCGTCGAGGACTCTCTGGCCTGCGGCCAATATGATAAGCTACGGTCGGCTTCCGGGCGGCAAGTATATGATCAATTGGCCGATAGAGGGGAATGACTTCTATGCGCAGACTATCACTCTGGGGAAGGAGGCGCGGGATTCTGTGCATAAGAAGGCGAAGGATTTTACTCTGGGCTTTGTGTATTTCATTCAGAATGAGCTGGGCTACAGGAATCTGGGCATCGCGGATGAAGAGTTTCCGACTCCGGACGGGCTGCCATTCTATCCTTATTTCAGGGAGTCCCGGCGCATTGAGGGTGAAGCCTTCCTGACGCTGGATGCGGCTGCTTCGCCGTATGATTATCCCATTCCTTATTATCGTACAGGAGTGGCCGTGGGGGATTATGCGGTGGACCATCACCATCACAGGAATCCGGATTACCGGGATCTGCCGGACCTGCATTTCTACCCCATTCCTTCCTTCAATGTGCCCGCGGGGGTGATGCTCCCTTCGGGCTTCGATGGGATTCTCGTGAGCGAGAAATCAGTTTCGGTCTCGAATCTCATAAACGGGGCGACGCGTCTGCAGCCTGTGGTGATGCAGCTCGGGCAGGCGGCCGGGGCCTGGGCTGCCCTCGCCGTGCGGCTGGGCTGTGAGCTGCGGGAGGTCCCCGTCCGTGCGCTGCAGCAGGAGCTGCTTTCCTGCGGATGCTATCTTATGCCGTATCTCGACCTTAAGCCGGGGCAGGAGCATTTCGAGGCTATGCAGCGTATAGGGGCTACCGGAATTCTCCGGGGCGAGGGGCGCAATGTCGGCTGGGCGAATCAGACCTGGTTCCGCTCGGGCGATCCTCTGCAGGTGGGCGAGCTTTTCCTGGGGGAGTATTATCCGGGGTATGATCTGAGGATGGGTTCTGGCTCTGGCTCGGGTTCTGGCTCGGGTTCTGACTCGGGTTCTGGCTCGGGTTCTGGCTCGGGTTCTGGCTCTGGTTTCGATGCGGGCTCCGCTTATCCCTCGGCCCTTGCTGAAAGCCCGGATTTACGTGCCGGCTGCTCAAACCCTCTCACCGTCAGAGAACTGGAGTCTATAATCAGAGATCTCGCAGCCGGTGGCAATATTCGTACTGCAGTCGCCGGCGCACGCAGCAGCACTTCTCTTCCGGAGGATTTCGGCACGGCCGCCTTCTGGACTTCCCTCGGGCTTTCCGGCTATGAAGCGTCCCGCCCCGTCACCCGCCTCGAAGCCGCCGTACTGCTCGATGCTATCCTTGACCCCTTCTCCCGTCCCGTCGACTTCTCCGGCCGGCTGCTATGAGAAGCCGCCGGGTTGCTCTCCACGTCATTGCCGGCCCCGCTCTCCCCGTCATTGCCGGCCCCGACCTCCCCGTCATTGCCGGCCCCGACCGGCAATCTCTTCCCTGCCGGCAACTTGAGATGCCCGATCAGGTCGGGCGTGACGAAAACCGTCATTGCCGGGACGTCATTTTGTCCATAAAAACTGGCGGGTTGGACATTTAGTAGGATAAAATCTTTGTAATGGATTGAAATTCTTATC
>CAVDFQ010000014.1:0-51961 GCA_963608065.1 bacterium | reverse complement strand
CTCCCCGTCATTGCCGGCCCCGACCTCCCGTCATTGCCGGCCCCGACCTCCCGTCATTGCCGGCCCCGACCTCCCGTCATTGCCGGCCCCGACCTCCCGTCATTGCCGGCCCCGACCTCCCGTCATTGCCGGCCCCGACCTCCCGTCATTGCCGGCCCCGACCGGCAATCTTCCCTGCCGGCATCAAGCGACGCCCGATCACGTCGGGCGTGACGGAAAGAAGGGCGGGCGTGACGATGATCACGTCGGGCGTGACGGAACCCGTCATTGCCGGCCCCGACCTCCCCGTCATTGCCGCTTGTCATACCCACGCTTTTGCAGGTGAGCCAATATTCTCCAGGAGAAACTCCTTCGACGGTCCGGCAAGGGCGGCAATCCTGCGGTCCACCGCCTCCCAGTCTGTCGGAGCCCCCGCCACCTTGACTAAAAAGTCTGCATCCTGCATCGCAGAGCCTCCGGAGAGCGCAGACTCTGTAGGCGGCATCACAGAGCCCCCGGAGAGCGAAGACCCTGCCGTCTGCGCAAAAGAGTCCCCTGAGCGCTCAGGGGCAAGGCAGACAATCCGCTTCTGCAGCCCGAGCAGAGCGAGCAGCCCGCTGCTGCGGGAGTCCCTTCCGTCGCCGAGACTCAGAGAGAGGAAGCTCTTGTGCAGCAGTGCACTTAGCGCGCAGCCGTGAAAGGAGGTCGTAATCACCATCTTCGCTCCGAGCAGCAGGGCGAGGAAGTCCTCGGGGGACGCCGCCGCCACTTCAGCGGAGTTCTCGTCTTCCGCCTTGGCGGAAAGAATGAGCGTGCGCAGCCCGAGACGTTCGCCCAGAAGGGAGGCCGCCTGAAGCCCTGCGGGAGTCCTGCGTACCTGATAATAAAGCAGATAGTCTCCGAGCGACTCGCATATGCCGGACTGCGCCGCCAGATCCCTCCACAGACTCTCCTGCGTCAGCAGCACCGGGTCGCAGCACAGCCGGGCGTCCGGCCGCAGCAGCCTGATCTGAGACAGAGCCGTCTCCTCCCGCAGACTGACGGCCCGGAACCGGGCCAATGCCTTCCGCAACTCTTCTTCCCTCAGCAGCCCCATCCCGTTCTCTATGCTCGCTGAGTAAGCCAGAAGGCGCTTGCCTTCCAGTCCCTCGCCCCAGTAGAGCCTGTCCATTTTCCCTCCAGTCAGGGCAGGGTTCCATACCTGGTCGCTTCCCACCACTATGGTATCGCACTGCTCCGGCCCGGTGAAACTGAGCCGCCGCCTGACGAAAGCCTCCATCGCCGCGAAGCGCTCTCTGCGGCTGCCAAAAACCTGCAATTCGCGCCGCGTCCTGCGAAGGAACTTCCCTGGTGTGCGTCCCCGGAAGCGCCTGATGTCCACCACTTTATATCCACCCGCTATGCTCTCGGGACGGTAATCTATCACCCCCGGACTGAATCCCATATCGCGCAGCGTCTCCTGAAGCGCATAGCACTGCAGCAGCGCTCCGTAATTCCTTGCGAAGTGGAAAGTCAGTATCCCGACCCTGCGGGAAGTATGTGGGGCATTGTCCATTACCGTTTCAGCATCTTGCAGCGCACTCACTCATCCCATCACTCATTCCATCACCATCTCAGCACCGTTTCAGCATTCTTCTGAGATGTCTGCGCAAATATAGGTAGAATCTTCGGAGTGCTGTACGCAGATTCCTGTCTCCGTAGCGGCGCAGCAGCTTGAGCATCGCCACCCCGGAGCAGAAATCCCTTTCGAAAGCCCCGCATTCCGCCCCGGGGACGAGCCTTTCCCGAAGGGGCCTCTGGAGACAGTCGTCGAGATTCACTTCCTTTATGTCCAGAAGAGGGGAGGCGGCATCCAGCAGCTTCATCCCCTTCGGACTGTTCACCAGAAGAAGCGAGCAGCCACGGTCATCGGGATTGAGCGAAGCGTCGGACTTTTCCCAGCCCCAGAAGTCCGCGAGAGTGATGTCGCTGCAGCGGAAAGTGCTGCAGAAAGGACATCTGAGGCAGCTCGGGCGCATCATCAGATGCTTATAGTATATGTCGGTGAACGAACGGGAAGTCTTCAGTGTCCCGTCGCTGAGAATGAAACTTTCCCTGTGGGCCTTCCAGCCGAAGCGGCCCTTGTCCCGGAAATCCGCTTTCACGACAGTTTTCCCCTTCCCGATGTAGTCCAGATACCTGTCCCAGAATGCCGGGGAGGCCACTCCGTGGCAGACGAAGTCTATCAGTGTCAGATTCTGCCGCAGAGCGGCCGGGAGGAAGAGCAGAAGAGCGTGGCATTGGCACGGAGTGCCGCTGAAAATGGCTTCGCGTCCTTCGGAGAGCTCCTTTCGGAGCTGCGCGAATGCCTGCGCGGTCGAGCTCTGTATGTATTTGCTGCCCCGGAAACGGTCTCTGGCGGCGGGGCTGTGGGCCGCGCGGTGCTCCACACTCCTGCACGAAGGGGAGAGCTCCGCTCCGAAGACTGTCCCGCCTCTTTGCAGCAGCGCCTCGGTGAGTGCCGGGAACGCCGCTCCACTGCGGCTGCGCATTATCTCTGACAGGTCCTTGTGGCGCGCCGCCAAGCTCCGTAGCGGCCTGTGCAGCCCTCCCGGGGAGGCGGCGCCGCTCCCGGAGAAAACCTCCGCGCAAACCTCTCCTCCGCTCCCGGAGAAAACCTCCGCGCAAACCTCTCCGCCGCTCCCGGAGAAAACCTCCGCTCCGCCCTCAAAAGCCTTTCCTGCCGCAGCATCCGGGGTCCGCTCCGAAGCCTCGACGGCCGCGGAGAAGCCGCAGACCTTCTCGCATCGGCCGCAATCCGTGCACAGCTCCGGCGAGACCTCCGGGTATTCGAAGCCCATCGCGTCCCTTCCGAGCCGGAGCGCGCCTCTCGGGCAGACGGCTACGCACGCCCCGCAGCCGCAGCAAAGTCCTCTGTCGCTTATCCTTATCATCTTCCCGCCCTCCTCGGGGCCAAACGCCCCATTATGAAACTCCTCTCATCCGGGCGCAGTCCCAGAGTGACTATGCACACTCCCGTCCAGAGCAGTATGATGCAGCAGCTCAGCAGCATTCCCGCCCAGCCTCCGGGGAGCAGTCTCTGCACGAAAACCATCGGAACCACTGCCGCCGCGCTCACCGCCAGGACCCTGCAGTACACTCCCTTGAGGTACTCCCGGGCATCGAGTCCCACCATACCGCGCAGCAGCGCGAGGCGGGCGAAAAGACAGAGCTGCGAGAGGACTATGGCCACTGCGGTGACGGTTTCCGGGGGCCATCCCCGGACGAGCAGCAGATAGCTCAGCGGCAGGTTCAGCAGCTGTATTCCCCCCACGATCAGCTGATAGTTGCGGATTCTGCCTCCTGCGAGAGCCGCCGTCACCAGCGGATGCGAGAGTGACTCCATCGCCGCGAAGACGATCACCAGCTGCGAGAAGAGGGCCGTATGGGGCGGAACATCCTTCAGCCAGAAAGCCAGAAGGAAGTCTATGTTGAAGATCACCGGAAGCCCCAGCAGAAGCATCAGCAGGAACGAGAGCCGGGCTCCACGGCTTACGAGCATCATCATATATGCCTTGTCATCCGAGGCGTAGGACTTGATTATCTGAGGGTTGAGGGCGGTCATAAAATTGCTGACGAAACCCTGCACCGCCCCGCAGAGCTGCTGGGCCTGGGCGCGGGCCGCATTGACCGCAGGTCCGTGGAAGAAATTGATCAGCAGCGTGCCGCCATAGTCGCGAAGTACCGCGGAGGACGAGCCTATGAAATTCCACCCGGCAAACGACGCCATCCGCCGCAGCAGCGCTCCGTCGTAGTGCGGGCGGAAGCGGCACTCGCAGAAGTGCCTCCGGCAGTACAGTCCGTATGCGACCCTGACGAGCAGGGCCACCAGGCACATAAGCGCGGCGTACAGGATCAGCCTGTCGCCGGCGGAGTGCGCTATCAGCAGCGCGACCGCGAGTTTCGCGAGGGCTTCGCCAATGCCGATCCCGGCAAATGCCTTCATCTTCTCGTGAGCGATGATGGCGGCGTTGTACGGGATGCTGACCAGGTTTATGGCGAAGGTCAGAATAGAGAACTGGAGGACCCATCGGACGGCGTCCAGGCGGCCGTCTGGAATCTTCAGATAAGTCGAGCAGTACCACAGGCCGAGCGCTTCGGCTCCGATGATGATGCAGAGCGCGAGCAGCAGCTGGATGGTGACGGCAGCGCAGAAGACTTCGGAAGGACGGCCCTGTCCGCCCCGGCCCAGCTCGAAGGTCAGGAAGCGGTTTATGGCGGAGCTGAGTGACCCCGAGATGACGGTGAACATCGCCACGAAGCCGCCCACGGCGCTGTAGACTCCGCTGTCCTCGAAGCCGAGCGCGTCGAGGACCACCCTGGAGGTGTACAGCCCCAGCAGCATGGTGAGCAGCATCCTGCCGTAGAGCAGGAGGGTGTTGCGCGCTATGCGTTTGCTGTCAGTGCGATGTTCCGCGTCCATAGATACCACAAATATAAGAGATTAATTGAAAATTTTTATTATCTTTGTCCGATTATGCGATTATACGCAGAACTAAACAGGATTATAATATGGCATTAGCAGACGTAATAGGAAAGATTTTCGGCTCCAAGGCGGAGCGCGATATGAAGGCCGTAAGACCCCTCCTTACCAGGGTACTTGCTGAGTATGAGGTGATTGACAAGCTCTCGAATGACGAGCTCCGCGCCGCTTCCGCATCCCTGAAGGAGTATCTTCACCGGACTGAGGCCCCTTTCGAGGAGCGCATAGCGAAGATAAAGGAGGAGCTCGAAGGAGATATGCCGGTTTCCGAGAAGGAGAAACTCGCGACGGAGTCGGACAAGCTCGTCAAGGATGAAGACGAAGCCATCGAGAAGGCATTGGACGAAGTCCTGCCGAAAGCTTTCGCGATTATGAAGTCCACTGCGCGCCGCTTCGCTCAGAACGAGTCTGTCAGGGTGAAGGCTACGCAGTTCGACCGCGACCTGAGCATCGGGCACGATTTCGTGGAGATCGACGGCGAGGATGCGGTCTATCACAATCACTGGAAGGCCGGCGGAAACGAGATCACCTGGGATATGGTGCACTACGACGTGCAGCTCATCGGAGGTATCGTCCTGCATCAGGGGAAGATAGCCGAGATGGCGACGGGCGAGGGAAAGACTCTCGTGGCGACGCTCCCTGTGTTCCTGAACGCTCTCGCGGGCAAGGGTGTGCACGTGGTGACGGTAAACGACTACCTCTCCAAGCGTGACTCCGAGTGGATGGGTCCTCTGTATATGTTCCACGGCCTCTCCGTGGACTGCATCGACAAGCACGAGCCGAACAGCGACAAGCGCAAGCGCGCATACGACTGCGACATCACCTTCGGAACGAACAACGAGTTCGGCTTCGACTATCTGCGTGACAATATGGCTATGCACGCCACCGACCTGGTTCAGCGCAAGCACCACTATGCCATCGTGGACGAGGTCGATTCCGTGCTCATCGATGATGCCCGTACCCCTCTCATCATCTCCGGACCTACAGCGAAAAGCTCTGATGACGAGAAATTTATGGAGTTCAGGCCTTATGTGGAGAAGCTCTACAACAGTCAGCGGGCCCTCGTGAACGAGATCCTGAACGCCGCGAAGAAGAAGATCGCCGCAGGGGACGCTTCTGCGGACAACTATATCGACAACAAGGAAGACGGCGGCGCGACCCTTCTCTACCGCGCCTTCAAGGCTCTTCCGCGTTACCAGCCGCTCATAAAGTACCTCAGCGAGCCGGGCATAAAGGTGATCCTGCAGAAGGCGGAGAACTACTATATGCAGGACAACGAGAAGGAGATGTACAAGGTCACAGACCCTCTGTTCTTCGTGATAAACGAGAAGCAGAACGCCATAGAGATGACGGACAAGGGTCACGACATACTCGCGCGGAGCGTCAATGACGACAATTTCTTCGTGCTCCCGGACGTGGGTTCCCAGGTGGCGGAAATCGAGAAGGAGGACATCTCCGCCCTGCAGAAGCAGGAGAAGAAGGACGCCCTGATGGCGGACTTCGCCCTGAAGAGCGAGCGCATTCATACCGTGAACCAGCTGCTGAAGGCCTACGCGATGTTCACGAAGGACATCGACTATGTCATCGTGGACAACAAGGTGAAGATAGTGGACGAGAGTACGGGCCGTATTATGGAAGGCCGCCGCTGGTCGGACGGTCTGCACCAGGCGGTCGAGGCCAAGGAGAACGTGAAAGTCGAGGCCGCTACCCAGACCTTCGCCACCATCACCCTGCAGAACTACTTCAGAATGTACCACAAGCTCGCCGGTATGACCGGTACGGCCGAGACCGAGGCGGGCGAGTTCTGGAGCATCTACAAACTGGACGTGGTGGTGATCCCGACAAACAGGCCGGTCATCCGCGACGACCGGGACGACCTCGTTTACAAGACCAAGAAAGCCAAGTATGCGGCCGTCATCGACCGCATCACGGAACTCACTTCAGCCGGCCGCCCGGTGCTCGTCGGCACCACCGACGTGGAGACCTCCGAGCTTCTGAGCCGTATGCTCAGGCTGCGCGGCATAAAGCATAATGTGCTGAATGCGAAGGAGCACGCACGCGAAGCTGAAATCGTGGCCCAGGCCGGTCAGACTTCGGCCGTGACCATCGCCACGAATATGGCGGGCCGCGGAACGGATATCAAGCTTTCGCCTGAAGTGAAGGCTGCGGGCGGACTCGCCATCCTCGGCACCGAGCGCCACGACTCCCGCCGCGTCGACCGCCAGCTGCGCGGACGTGCCGGCCGTCAGGGCGACCCGGGAAGTTCCACTTTCTACATTTCCCTCGAAGACAAGCTTATGCGCCTCTTCGGGTCCGAGAAGATCGCCGGTCTGGTGGACAAGCTCGGTATGGCGGACAACGAGGCTCTCGAGAACAAATACCTCTCGAAGAACATCGAGCGTGCCCAGAGAAAGGTGGAGGAGAACAATTTCGGTATCCGCAAGCGCCTTCTCGAGTACGATGACGTGATGAATTACCAGAGAGAGGCGATATATTCCCGCAGGCGCAACGCCATTTCCGGTGAGCGCATCGAGATAGACATACAGAATATGATGACGGACTCCGCTTCGCTCATAGTCGACCAGTCCGAGGGTATGCCTTTCGATGACTTCGCCGAGATGATGATGGCCAAATTCTCCATCGATCTGGATTTCGACAGGGAGTTCTACGAAAAGGCAAAACCGGACGCTCTGGTGGGCAAGATCTGTCGCTATATGATGGAGGTGTACAACCGCCGTATGGAGGCTCTCCAGACCAAGGTGAACCCGATAATCAAGCAGGTGTACGAGAATCAGGGCCAGATGTATCAGAACATAGCCCTGCCTATTTCCGACGGCCGCAAGATGCTGAATCTCTCCGTGAACCTGAAGAAGGCTTACGAGACGGAGTCCCGGGAAGTGGCCAAGCGTCTCAGCCAGATCGTAGTCCTCTATCAGATAGATGAGCACTGGAAGGAACATCTTCGCGAGATGGATGACCTCAAGCAGAGCGTCCAGAACGCTTCCTACGAGCAGAAGGACCCTCTCGTGGTGTACAAGCTCGAGGCCTACAACCTCTTCGCCTCTATGCTGGAGGCCCTGAACCAGGATGTCCTCTCCTTCCTTCTCAGGGCGTTCATCCCTCTGGAAGACAGGCCTCAGGCCGCCCGTCAGGCCCCGCCTCAGCGCCGCACGGATATGAGCCAGATGCGCACCGGGCACGGACCGCTCTCGACAAACGGCGAGCAGAAGTCGAATTCTCCTGTCCGCGTGGACAAGCGTGTGGGACGCAATGACCCTTGTCCTTGCGGAAGCGGTCTGAAGTACAAGAACTGCCACGGCAAGGGGCTGGTATAAAAGAATGTTTTACGGATCCCCCCTGGCACGGGCTGTGCCGCAGGGGATTCTTTAAGAATGATACGAGTTATGGCTAAGACAGCAGAAACTGTCGTGAATGTGAACGAGGTGAGCCGGATTTCTCCGGGCACTCACATCCACGGTGACATATCCTCCGAAGGCGACATCCGCATAGACGGCACTTTCGAAGGACGCATATACTCCAAGGGCAGGGTGGTGATAGGCGAGAAAGCCGTCATCAAAGGCGATGTCATATGCGCCAACGCCGACCTCTTCGGCAAGATGGAAGGCGACTTCTTCGTGAAGGACACGCTCTCGCTGAAAGAGTCCTCCGCAGTGAAGGGTAATCTGCATACCCGCAGACTCCAGGTCGATCTGGGAGCTGTCTTCGACGGCAGCTGCCGTATGATCTCGGAGGCGGAGTTCGACAAGTTTGTGGCCGAAAAGGCCAATTTTAACGCGAAAAATGCTGCTGCGAAAGCGTAGTAAGGAGAGTTTTTTGCGGGGATGACCGCAGACCGGCCGGTGCAGATGCCGCGGCCGGCTGTTCTGTAATGCAGTCAGTAGAAAAGGTTAGATGAAATGAAAGAAATAAAATCCATCGGAGTCTTGACCTCGGGAGGCGATGCTCCGGGAATGAATGCCTGCATCCGCTCCGTGACCAGGGCTGCCATCTATCAGGGATGGAAAGTGTACGGAGTCTATCGCGGATACGAAGGGCTTATAAATGACGATGTGAAGGAGATGACCACCGAGTCGGTCAGCAACACCATCCAGCGCGGCGGCACCATTCTGAAGACAGCCCGCAGCGAGGAATTCCGCACATTCGAGGGCCGTCAGAAGGCTTACGCCACTATGAAGAAGCACGAGATGGACGCTCTCATAGTCATAGGCGGAAACGGGTCCCTGGCCGGCGCACAGGAACTTGCGCGGGAGTGTGACATCCCTGTCATCGGACTGCCCGGCACCATAGACAACGACCTCTACGGGACAGATGCCACCATCGGCTACGACACGGCGCTGAACACCATTATGGAGTGTGTGGACAAGATCCGTGACACCGCCACCAGCCACGACCGCATCTTCTTCGTCGAGGTTATGGGACGTGACGCGGGCTTCCTCGCGCAGAACAGCGCCATCGCCGCCGGCGCCGAGGCCGCCATCATCCCTGAGGACAATACCGACATCGACCAGCTCGCCACTTTCATCGGGCGCGGCATCCGCAAGAGCAAGAACAGCAGCATAGTCATAGTCTCGGAAAAGGACGGCGGCGCGATGCATTACGCCGAGCGCGTGCGCACAGAATATCCGGAGTATGACGTGAGGGTCTCCATCCTGGGACATCTTCAGCGCGGCGGTACTCCGACCGCAAAGGACAGGATACTCGCGAGCCGTCTCGGCGTGGCCACCATCGAGGCTCTCAGGGAGGGGCAGAGGAACATTATGATAGGAATCCGCAACGATGAGATAGTCTATGTGCCTATCTCCAGGGCAGTCAAGTGGGACAAGCCTATCGACAAGGAGCTCATAAACGTGTTAAGCATACTTTCCATATAACGCTATGCCGGAGCCTGGGATCAAGGGCCGTCAGGAAGAAGTGGTGACGGCGGAACTCACTGCCGGACACATCGGCAGCGGGACTGTAAGGGTGCTTGCCACCCCGATGATGGTTGCGCTTATGGAGCGGACTTCGCGTCTGAGCGTGAAGCCTTATCTGGAAGAGGGGCAGGAGACCGTGGGGACCCGCGTGAACGTAAGCCACGTGGCGGCCACTCCGGTGGGGATGAAGGTGTGGTGTGAGAGCGTTCTGGAGGAGGTGGACCGCCGCCGGCTGGTCTTCAGGGTCCGTGTGTACGACGAGTGCGGACTGGTGGGCGAGGGCGAGCACGAGCGCTTCATCATCGACGAGAAGAAGTTCCAGTCGAAGACCGATGCGAAGGCCGCGGCGAAGAGTCTGTGAGGAAAAAAGTCGCGGGGACTTGGGAAATTGGTTTTTTCTGATTAATTTTGCGGCCGTTTAAACGCACACTTTAAAATTTTAAAGCAATGAAAAAAGGATTACATCCCGAAAACTACCGTCTTGTAGCTTTCAAGGATATGTCAAACGAGGTAGTGTTCATCACGCGTTCCTGCGTGAACACCAAGGAGACCCTCGAGGTCGAAGGTGTCACTTACCCTCTCGTAAAGGTCGAGATTTCAAATACGTCTCACCCGTTCTACACCGGCAAAACGAAGATTGTCGATACCGCCGGACGAGTTGATATGTTCTACCAGAGATACAAGAGCAGAAAGAAATAGTTTCTTTCTCCACGGAAAAGCTGAAGGCGCAGACCGCAAGGTCCGCGCCTTTTCTTTGTCCCCTCGGAGTCTGCCTGCCGGGAGACCGCTCACAGAAGCTCTACTTTCCGGCGGTGTAGAAGTCGATCAGGCGGCGCAGGGCGCGCTCGCAGACAGGGCAGAAGGCCTCGGCGGCGTTCGTGCGCATACGGCAGTCCTCCTGAGGACGCCAAACGCCCTTCGTCTGATAGCCTCCGCCTTCCACAAGCCCGACCACACCCTGTTCATACAGGTCCTTCCACTTCTTCGAGAAGTCGGCCATAGTAGTGATGTTCTGCTCCCACGGCTCGATGTCAGGGTAGTAGTACTCCACATACTGGTCATCGTAGGCATACTCGTCCGTAAGCCCGCCGAAGCTGTGCCCGAACTCGTGCACCACCACCGGAGCGAAAGCGCTGTGGTGCGCAGTGGTCAGAGTATAAGAATTATAGATACCGCCTCCGCCGTAGGTGTCAGTATTTGCGAGGATGATTATATGCTCGTAAGGAACCCCCGACAGCGCATCGTGCATCTGCGAGAGATGCAGCGTAGTCAGATACCTGTCCGAATAGAAGGTGTCGAAATGCGAATCCACGGTAGTGCGGCACCACAGCCCCTCGCGAGGCACACTCACGCCGCTGTCGGCGGAAGGCGCGGCGACGGCCACTATGTTGAAGCGGTCCTTCATCGAAGCGAAAGGCTCGTGCGACAGGAGTGCGTCCACGCTCGCCTGCGCATCCTTATAGAAAAGATCCATTTCCTCCGCAGTATAGCCCTCGGAAAGAATCGCTACATCTATCTTCTCCTTCGGGTCGCCGCTGCACAGCAGCACGCGATGAGGATTCTCCACCCTCACAGGACGCACAAGTATATCCGCAGGGTCCACCGGATGAGACATAGAGGCAGCCACATTCTCGTGGAAATCAAAGAGTTTCACTTCGATGACGACCGGCTTTGCCGGCATAGGCAGCAGAAAGACGTTCTCGAAACTCCTGCGCACGCGCGTCGCCTCCTCGGTCGCCTGCCACTCCTGGAACAGCGTGCAGAACGACATCCTGTACAGGGTGTCGCCGCTCTGTGCGTCCGTCATCATCAGCTGACCGTTCCCGCGCAGCGGAAGCTCCGTCATATTCACTCTGCGGCCGGCCCAGCCGTCGAGCCTTTTCAGCTCCGACAGGGCGATGTCGCAGCTTCTGTCAGTGCCGGAAAAGATATAATCGACGCGAAGCGTCAAATCCTGAAAATGATCCTCGAAGAAATCCTGAGCCTGCAGCAGCGGAGCGGCGCAGAGCAATACTGAAAGTAAAACAGCCTTTTTCATAAAAACTATTAATCGTTTCAGCAAAATTAGCAATTATCCGTCACTATCCAAATAACGGACTCGGATTTCATCAGGGAGTCCGGATCGCGTAGCTCAGAAAATCTGCTTCTCCTTCTCGAAGAGCTGCCTGTCGTCACGGCTCGGATCCGGAGTGAAGGAGCTGCTCGAACGCATTTCCTCCATCCGGGAGCGCTCATCGCGGCTGAGCTTGCGCGGAATCCATACCAGAATCTTCACGTACATATCCCCGCGCGAACTCAGATAGCCGCCGTTCACGGCAGGCAGACCCTTGCCGCGCACCTTCACCACGGTCCCCGACTGGGTCCCCGCATCCACTTTCAGACGATATACGGACCCGTCTATGCAGGTAATGCCGACTTCACAGCCGAGCATAGCGTCCATAACCGAAATGAGCTTGGTACAGAAGAGATTGTTTCCGTTGCGCTCCAGAGAGGAGTGCGGCTGCTCCTTGATCACGATGAGCAGGTCGCCGTTCTGGCCGTTATGCGGGGCGCTGTGTCCCTCGCCTTTCAGCGAGAGCTGCATACCGTCTTCCACACCGGCCGGAATGTTCACGCGCACGGTCTCTTTCCTGCGGACCAGACCGGTACCGCCGCAGCTGCGGCAGGGATTGTTTATGATTTTGCCTTCTCCCTGGCACTGAGGACATACGCTGGTAGTCATCGTGCGGCCGAAGAGAGTATTGGTCACGTGCTGAACCTGACCTGACCCCTTGCAGGTAGGACAGGTCTTGATGTCGGAAGAGTTGCGTGTCCCCGCGCCGTGGCAGTCGGGACAAGGCCGGCTGCGCTCTATGGTCACTTCCTTGGTGCAGCCGTTGGCGATTTCTTCCAGAGTGAGACTGACGCTCGTGCGTATGTCGCGGCCGCGATAGACCCTGGTCCTCGTGCCGCCCGAACTCCTGCCGCCGAAGCCCCCGAAATCGAAACCCGAGAAACTTCCGCCGAAAGCGCTTCCGAAGAGGTTGTTCAGAATGTCGTTCAGGTCGCCGAAGCCCTGGCTGAAGTCAGGTCCCGCCTGACCTTCCACACCCGCGAAACCGTACTTGTCATAGCGGGCCTTCTTGTCTGCATCGCTCAGTACGGCATAGGCCTCGGAAGCTTCCTTGAATTTCTCTTCCGCAGTCTTCTTCTCGGCATCGGTGCCGCTTACCCAGCGGTCAGGATGCCATTTGAGCGCCGCTTTCCTGTAGGCGCCCTTTATATCGTCGGCCGAGGCGTCCCTGCTCAGCCCCAAGACCTCGTAGTAATCTCTTTTTTCTGCCATAACCTACACTCCTACAACTACCTGCGCATAACGCAGGATCTCGTCCCCGAGCTTGTATCCTGTCTTTACGACATCTATGATTATGTTCTTCTGACTCTCGTCGGCGGCCGGCATCTGTGCCACGGCCTCGTGGAAATCCACGTCGAACTTCTGTCCCTTGGCTTCGATGATGCTCAGCCCCTTCGTCTTCAGATAGGAGAGCAGCTTGCTGTAGATGAGAGTGGTGCCTTCCTTCGCAGCCTCATCGCCCGATGTGGCGAGAATCTTCATAGCGGCTTCGCAGTCGTCCAGTACAGGAAGCAGTCCCTTGATGGTCTCCTTCGAGGCGTTGGTGACAAGCTTGAGCCTGTCCTCGGCATTCCTGCGGCGGAAAGTCTCGAATTCTGCCATAAGGCGGAGATAATCATCCTTTCCTGACTTTATCTGAGCCTTCTGCTCCTCATTCTCTTTCTCGAGAGTGTCGATGCGCTCCTGCAGGGCCGCAGCCTTCTTTTCGGCTTTGGCTTCGGCCTTGGCTTCCGAACGGGACTGTTTCCTCTCCCGCGAAGGCTCTTCTTTCGCAGTCTCTTCGGTCACCGCTTCCTCTTTTACAGTTTCATTCTTGAGCTGTTCTTTATCCCGGGACATATTCTTGTCATTTTTTGCCATAATTATCGATTTTTAAATGCGTCATTGTGCCTTCAAACTCTTTGCCATCTGCTGCGGCCTGCCATCTTGTCATACGCCTCACACGTCATTCAGCTCCAGCCACCTCATTTCCTTCTCGTCGAGAGCGTTTCTCACGGCCTCGTAGCGCTCGGAGCATTCCCGTATCTTCGCGTAATCTTCCGTCCCGGAAGAAAGCCGGCGCTCCAGAGCGGCCTTCTCCTCCTGGAGAAGGGCCATATCCGCCTCCAGGCTTTCCACCTCACGCTGCTCTTTCCAGCTGAGCTTCCTTTTCTGAGGGGCGGGACCTGACGCTGCGCGGGCAGCGGCCGGACGGGACTTCGTCTCGGAGCGGGCAGCTTTGAGCTGAGCCTCGTAGTCCTTCAGGTAGCAGCGGTACTGCGTGTAGCCGCCGATGAAGTCTTTTACGACTCCGTCGCCGCAGAAGATGAAAAGGTGCTCCGCGAGGCGGTCGAGGAAATGCCTGTCGTGCGAGACTATGATGAGCGTGCCCTGGAAGGTGAGCAGGTACTCCTCGAGTATGTTCAGGGTCACGATGTCCAGGTCGTTAGTCGGCTCGTCGAGGATCAGCAGGTTAGGCTGGCGCATCAGTATGGTCAGCAGGTACAGGCGGCGCTTTTCGCCTCCCGAGAGCCTTCCGACCTTGTTCTCGAGCATATCGTGGGGGAAGAGGAAACGGCCCAGCAGGCGGGTGTCATTGACCGTCTCCAGGACGGTCTGGTCCTCGTCGAAGCTGATGCCCTCCTGGCGGTAGTAGCCGATCCGCAGCGACTCGCCGCGCTCGATGACTCCCGTGAGCACTCCTCCGTCTCCGGCTCCGTCTCCGGCAAGCAGGTTTATGAACGTGCTCTTGCCCACGCCGTTGCGCCCTACGATGCCCACCCGCTCGCCGCGGCGGAAATTGTAGCTGAAGTGCGAGAGGTAGCACTTGCCGTCATAGTGGAAGGAGACGTCCTTGCAGTCGATGATCTTGCTGCCGAGCCGCGAGGAGACTCCCACGCTCCCCTCTATGCTTATCTGCTTCGTGGTGTAGACCTGTTCCGCGCGGGCCTTGATCTCCTGAAAGGCATCCTTGCGGTACTTGGCCTTGCCGGTGCGCGCGCAGGGCGAAGCGTGTATCCACTCCAGCTCGCGGCGGAGGATGTTGCGCACGCGGTCGGTCTCGGCGTTGTAGTTGTCTATCCTCTCCTGGCGCTTCCGGAGGTAATTCTCGTAATCGCCCCGGTAGGTATAGATGCAGCCCCTGTCCATCTCCATCACCGTATTGCACACGCGGTCCAGGAAATAGCGGTCGTGCGTCACCATAAAGAGGGTGCAGCGCGAGTGCGAAAGCCTGTCTTCGAGATACTCGATGGCATCCGTGTCCAGATGGTTCGTCGGCTCGTCCATAATGTAGAAATCCGCCTCGGAGGCGAGCATACGGGTCAGCGCGACCCTTTTCACCTCGCCGCCCGAGAGCGAGCCCATCTTCTGCTCCCCGCTGAGGGAGAAGTCGGTCAGAAGACGCGTGATGCGCATCTCGTACCCGAAGCGCCCGTCCTCGTCGAGAGAGGAAAGAAGCGGCTTGGAGTCAGCCAATATCTGCTCGAATATGGTCCTGTCCGCGTCGAAGGGGGACTCCTGCTCCAGGAACGCGATGCGTACCTGCTTGAGGAAGGTGACGCGCCCGTCCGAGTCGGACTTGTCCTGCCCGGCGAGGATGCGCAGCAGTGAAGTCTTGCCTGTGCCGTTCGGCGCGATGAGCGCTATCTTGTCGCCTTCGTTGATATTGAAGGCGATGTGCTCGAAAAGTACTTTCGGACCGTAGGATTTGGAGAGGTTCTCGACCTGCAGGTAACTTGCCATCACTTGAAGAATTTATCCACGCTCTTCACCGCTTCCGGAAGCGCGAAGACAGCCACCCTGTCGTAGGCCTCTATCCGTGTGCTTCCTATCGCGATCTGAGCATCGCTCCCGCGTATCAGACCGCCTATGACGGCATTTGCCGGAAATCCCAGATCCTTCAGCGGAGCGGAAGTGATCCGGCTCCCCGGAGCCACCACGTATTCGAGCACCTCGGCGCTCGTCCCGCTCATGTATTTGACGAAACGCGCCTTGTCGCTCAGAGTGAACTTGAAGATCTTTCCTGCGGTCAGGAGCTTTTTGTTTATGACGCAGTCCACGCCCATATCCTCGGCCAGACGGATGTATTCCACATTCTCGATGTCCGCGATGGTCAGTCCCACTCCGAAGCGTTTGGCCATCACGCAGGCGAGAACGTTCGTCTCGTCACTGCCCGTCAGGGCCGCGAAGGCGTCGTACTCGCGTATCGACTCCTCGGCCAGGAAGTCGGGATTCTTTCCGTCCCCGTTCACTATCGTGACCCGGCTGTCGAGGATGCCGCTCAGGGCGTGGCACCGCTCGCGGTCCTTTTCGATGAGCTTTATCTCCCCGATGACTCCGCTCGCGGCCTTCGCCACCTGCTCTCCCATCTCCGTCCCGCCGTAGATCATCAGACGGCTGACTTCTATGTTCGTCTTGCCCAGGTACTTCATCAGCATCTGCACGCCTTCGCGCTTGGCGATGGTGAAGACGAGGTCGTGGTATTTGAAGCGGGTGTCGAATTTCGGGATGATGGTGCCGTCCCCGCGCGAGATGGCTATGACGCGGAACTGGATGTCGTCGGAAGTCGCGAGAGCGGCGAAGTCGGCGATGTTCATATCCAGAAGAGGGGAGTCCTCCTCAAGTTTGAAGACGGAGATCTGCAGTCTGCCGTGCGCGAAGTCCATATTGTCCGTGGAGGCCGTATGGCGCAGCTGAGCGACGATTTCGTCCGCCGCGATCTTCTCGGGGAAGAACATAAGCTCGACGCCCATATCCTTGAATATGAGCTTGTTGTCAGGGGTGAGGCACTCCTCGTCGTCCACTCTCGCGGTCACTTTCGCGGCCCCGAGCCTTTTCGCCAGGATCGCGCTCACTATGTTCACTTCCTGGGACACGAAGGGGTTCACCGCTATGAAGAGGTCCGCGCTGCCGACCCCGGCCTTCTTCAGCACGCGGATCGATGAGGGATTGCCCTGGATCACAGCCACATCCGCGCTCGCCACGAGCCGGTCAAGCCTCGCCGCCTCCGGGTCTATCACCGTGATTTCGTTCGCTTCACGGCTGAGCATCTTCGCGAGGTGCGAACCGATCTCTCCCGCGCCTTCGATAACTATCTTCATATCAATTCTTTATATTCTGATCATCTACTCTCTTCTCTCTTCTCTTCTCTTCTCTCACTCACTCATTCTCTTCCTCTATCTCTCCTCTCTTCTCTCACTCACTCATTCTCTTCCTCTATCTCTCCTCTCTTCTCTTCCCTTCCCTTCCCTTCTCTTCACTCTCTTCTCTCTCCAACTCCAAGCTCCCGTTTCCGTTACCTTTCTTTCTCCGCTTTTCCCGCGAGTTCCGCCCTTTCCGCTCTTTCCGCTCTCTCAGCTCTCCCCGCGAGGTAGTCGAATATTTTTTCTCCCCGGCACGCTGACGCGGCCAATATGCATACTCCGCTCAGTCCTCTGACCTCCGGCCGCTCCCTGTAGCAGCGTTCTACCCCGGCGGCATCCGGAGCCCGGCGAAGCTTCCTGTATCCGCGATGCGCCCTGAGGACGGCGGCGGTGTTGCAGGGCTTGAGCATCAGCAGATAAGCCATCCCCGCGAGGCCGTCCAGAAGCTTGCGGCGGAAGATGAGGCGGGAGGCCTCGCGCAGCGCCCGGGAGGGCGCTGAACCTCGGGCGGCGAAGGTCATGGCGAGATTGTTCTCGAGCAGGAGCAGATTGTTCCTGTAGTTCAGCTCCAGCTTCCGGGGGGAAGAGGCCGGCAGGGTCCCGCCGCCCAGATGATAGACCTTCGAAGAGGGCACGTTCCAGACCTGCTGCCCCAGCAGCTGGGCTCTCCAGCAGAGGTCGATTTCCTCCATATGCGCGAAAAAGCGGTCATCCAGCCCACCGAGCCGCTTCCACAGAGCGCTCCGTATCATCAGCGCGGCTCCGCTCACCCAGAGTACGCGGGCGGGGGAGTCGTATTGACCGCTGTCGCGGTCCAGTCTTTTAAGCACTCTGCCTCTGCAGAACGGGTAGCCGAAGGCGTCCAGATATCCTCCCGCCGCTCCGGCGTATTCGAAACTCTCCCTATCCGGCAGGGAGAGCAGCTTGGGCCCGCAGATCCCGCACTCCGGATGGCTGTCCATCCACTCCGTGAGCGGTCCTATCCAGCCGGGAGAGACCTCGATATCGGAGTTCAGCAGTACGAAATACTCGGCCTCTACGCGGGCGAGTGCGCGGTTGTATCCTCCAGTGAAGCCGTAGTTCCGCTCCAGCGAGATGCGGCGCACTTGCGGGAAGTTCTCCTGCATAAATTCCATCGAGCCGTCCGTGGAGGCGCTGTCCGCCACCACGGCGCAGGCATCCCGCCCCTCGAGGCTCTCCAGGAGTCCCGGGAGGAAACGCCGGAGGTAATCCTTCGTGTTCCAGTTCAGTATGACGACGGCCGTGCGCATTCTATCCTCTGAATTCCACGTTTGAAAACGCTAAGGTAGGAATTTGTCTCGACATACACGGTCTGGGGTCGTCCCCGACCGCCAGAAGCGAGCCCCAGAGCGTCAGCAGATTCCCGGTTATGAGCATCTCCCTGACGGGTTCGGCGATCTTTCCGCCGCGGAAGAAGAAGCCTTCTATGCCGTAGGAGTAGTCACCGGTTGTGGCGTTGCAGTTGCCGCCGTTGAAGCCGGTGACGAGTATCCCGTCCGAGCATTCCTTCAGGATCTCATCCTGTCCCATAGGTCTCGGCCAGGGTGTGAAGACGGGACGGTAGGTGTCGTCGTTCGTGGGGGCGCAGCCCAGTTTAGCTCCTATGTAGGTGGTGATGAAGTACTTCTTAATCACGCCCTGCTCTATGATGCTCTCCTGCGCGAGCGAGACTCCTTCGGAATCGAAGAGGCGGCTGCCGATTTCGCCGCGGCTGCGCCCGGTTTCCTTTATCGTGAGGCCTTCGGAGAAGGCCTTGCTGCCCAGCAGGCCGCAGAGGAAGGATTTGTTCTGCTGTATGGAATATCCGTTCAGGGCGTTGAAGATCGGGTTCACTATCTTGTCGGCGCAGTCGCGGGTCAGTACCATATTGAAGCGGCCGCCGCTATGCTTTATGGCTCCGATGCCTGCGACGGCGCGCTTCAGGGCCGTGAGGCTTATCTCTCTCGGGTTCAGCTTGCCGGCAAACGGGCTGGAATCCCAGTGGTAGCTGCTGAATATGTTTCCTTCGACGTCCTTCACTGTGACTTCCACGCCGAATTCGAAGACTGTCTGCGTGTGGCGGCAACAGGCTCCGTTGCTGTCCAGCAGTATGGTGTCGAAGACGCTGTCGGAGTATTCGCCTTCCTCGCTGATGATTCTCCATTCTTTCGCAGCGCTTTCCGCGCAGCCGCGGGAGCTTTTCGCCGGGCTGTCACGTTCCGCGCAGCCGAAGGAGCTTTTCGCAGCGCTTTCTGCGAATACGGAGGCTTCGAGTGCTGTCCGCAGCCTGCTTTCGGCATCTATCCCGTCGTAGGCCTCGTCGCAGACCCCCAGCTCCCGGCCCGTGAGGGCCGTCTTTTCGAGCCGGGAAGGGTCGGGAAGGTCGCGGCACGCATCCGGGGCGAGCATACGGACGGTGTCGATGGCCTGTACTATGAACTGCTCCAGTGCCTCAGGGTCGAGGCGGTTTATCGAGAAGACCCCGTAGCGGCCATCCACGAAAAGGTTCAGGCTGATCGAGCGGTCATTGCAGTGCGAGACCTTGTCCACCTGTCCGTTCAGGATGGCGACCGAGTCGAGGCAGCCTTTGCAGAGCACGGCTCTGGCCTTCTGCGCCCCCTTCTGCAGAGCCGTCTCCAGACTCCTGCGAAGCAGGGCTTCTTCATTGCTGTCGATTATATTCTTCATACTTTTTCGCGATTACTGAATGTCTCCGCCTACGGTGAGCTCGCGCACGAGGACCGTCGGCATCCCGCAGCTGACAGGCACGCTCTGCTCTTTGCCGCAGGTCCAGGTGCCGTCGTCGATTTTCAGGTCATCCGCTACGCCGAGTATGCCCTCCAGAGCCTGCGGGCCGTTGCCGATGATGTTTACGTCTTTTATCGGCATAGTCAGGCGCCCTTTTTCGATCAGGAAGCCACTCTTGACGTAGAAGGTGAAGTCGCCCTCGCCGATTTTTACCTGGCCGTTCGCGAACTTGTCCACGAAGATGCCTTCGCGCACGGAGGCTATCAGGTCAGCGGCTTTCGCATCGCCGTTTTCCATATAGGTCGTGCGCATCCGGGGGATCGGGTTGTAGCGGAAGGACTCGCGGCGGCCGTTGCCCGTAGGCTTGACTCCGTAGTGGTCCGCGCTTATGCGGTCGTGCAGGTAGGAGGTCAGCACGCCGTCCCCGACCATCACCGTGTACTGTCCCGGCACGCCCTCGTCATCGAAGTTCAGGGCTCCTCTGTTACCCCGGAGCGTCGCGTCGTCCACGATGGTTATGCCCCGGGGACAGACGCGCTTGCCTATCTTGCCCGAGAAGATGGACTGGCGCTTGCGGTTGAAGTCGGCCTCGAAGGAGTGTCCCATCGCTTCGTGCAGCAGTATCCCGGAGGCTCCGGCTCCCATCACGACGCTCATCCTGCCTCCTTTCGGCCTGCGGGCTTCGAAACTCGCGTCCACGCCCTCGACCGCCTCGCTGACGAGACCTTCGATGAGAGCGTCATCCATCATCTCGGCTCCCTTGCTGAAGCTTCTGGACGAAGTGCCGCTCTCGCGCCTGTCGCCTCTGCGGAAAACCGCCGAGACGGAGATGCTCCCCATAGGGTGCGTGTCGTATTTAAGCTCCTCGAACGAATTGAACATCAGCAGGTCGCGCATCTGCGAGGAGAAAACCACCATCACCTTCTCCGTGGAGCTCTCGCGGGCGCGGATGCCACGATCGATCCGTTCCAGGACGCTGAGCATCCGCGACCGGTCGCATTCGCGCCAATCCTGCTTTACCGGGTAGCGGTCTGCTGCGGGATTGGGGGTGCCGAAATATCTGCAGGCAGAAGAAGTAGGCTTGTCCACGTGGGAGCTGCACGCTGCAGATGCAGGGCCGTGGGAGCTGTGCGCCCGGGATGCCGGACCGGATTTTATCGCTATGCCCCGGCTGATGCTTGCCGCAGCTCTCGCCGCTTCCAGCATCGAGGGCATATCGGTACTTTCGGAGTAGGCGTAGCCGGTCTTGTCGCCTTTCAGCACCCTTATGCCGACTCCGAAATCCACGAGAGTCCCGCCGGAGGAGACGCTTCCGTCCCTGAGCACCAGCGAGTTCTGGAACGTGTTCTCGAAATACAGGTCGCAGTAGTCTCCGCCGCTGCGCATCCCTTCGCGCACCAGCTCTTCCAGCTGCCGGGCCGTCACCGAGAAAGTGTCGAAGTAATATTGTCTGTCTTTTATCATCTTTATGTCTTCTGTGAGTTACGCGGGGTCTTTTCTTCTCTCGCGCTCCGGCACTCCGGCTTCTCCTTTCCCGCCGCTCAATAGCTGGCGTCTTCCGGGTAGGCCATACTCCAGATCAGTGCGAATTTGTCCGTGTCCTTTATCATAGTGCTGTCGTTAGTCCCCTCCGCCACCACCTTGAAGGGCGGTCTGGAGTTGTCCGCGAGTATCCAGCGGTCGCACAGATGCCTGTAGTCGTGGAAGAAGTACTCCAGACCCTTGCTGTAGCGCCGCCGTATAGTGTCCTCCGGGATGTCGTGCCCTCCTGTGGAGACCCTCGCCCGGACCCTCTGTATGGCAAGTTCCGGAGAGTTCAGCCACAGATAGATGACAGTCACGCTGTAGCCGTTGTTCTGCGCCTCCGCGACCATCTTCAGAAGGGAGCGCGTCGCAAGCGTGGTCTCTATGCCGAAATCCAGGCGGTGCCCGAACATGAACCTGATCTTCATCAGCATATATCTGCTGGCCGAAATCGAGGCTGCGGACGGGTCGAAGGGCGAGAGGCTCTTCGCGAACTCGTCGGAATTCACGAATTCGTGACAGTTGAGCATCTCAGGCAGAATGGAATAGGAGGCGGTCGTCTTGCCCGACCCGTTGCATCCCGATATGATGAACAGTCTAGGCATCGCGGTTCTGTCTGTCTACTCCGCTGACGCCGTAGCCGAAGAGGGCGAAATCGCCCAGGCAAGGGTCGCCCGGGAACACCTGCCGCAGCTGCTCCGTTATCTCCAGGGCGGTAGTGAGGTCTTTCTGATGTCTTGCGGTAAGACCCAGCTCCAGCGCCCATCTGTGGACGTGGACATCCAGAGGTATCACGAGGGCGTTCCTGTCGCTGTGTTTCCACACTCCCAGATCCACTTTCCCGTCGTCGCGCACCATCCAGCGGCGCAGCAGATTTATCTTTTTGTCCGGAGCTCTGGGGTCGTCCTTGCTGCCGAATATCGTGGTCCGGAACTCTTTCTGCTCCAGCCCCTCCAGCGTGTCGTGCCAGCTGTACCATTCCCGCAGACGCCGGCAGATGCGCGCAGCCTCCGACCATTTCACGGTCCTGTGCAGCGACTCTGAGTCATTTCTCCAGTCTCCGGCCATCACGTAGGCTTCCGGCCTCCAATCCATCTCCTCGAAGAGTCTTTCGCAGTCGCGCACTATGAGGGCGCGTCTGCCCCAGGCCAGGTGCGCGGCGAACACCGCCGCGATCTCCACATCCCGGAGAGTGGCGTCGCCTTCCTGCATCTTGAGGGCGAATTTGCGGGGGAAGATTATGGGGTCTTCCGTAAAATACCTCATATCATCGTATTTCTCCGCCCATCCGATAAGTTTTTCTCTGATCTTCGCATCCATAGCCCTTTCCCTTTTTCAGTGCCTACAAATATAATAATATATTCGTCAAAACCGCTTATCGCCGCAGGTGGGAAGACATCGCGCAGGGGTGCATTCCTTGATCAAGTCTTGGAATGCACCCCTTGAAACGGTCTGTAAGAGCAGGTCTTAAAATGCGGGAACCATTTCAAGACACCTTCTTACTCCTCCTCCATAAGTGAGAAAATCTTTTCGCGGACTTCCTCGATGGAGCCTGTGCCGTCAGCCTCGCGGTATCTGCCCGCTTTCCTGTAGTAGTCGATGAGCGGCTCGGTCTGGCGATGATAGGTCTCTATCCGGTTACGGATGGTGTCAGGATCCGCATCATCTGCGCGGCCCTCGATGGCTGCCCTGTGCGCGATGCGCTCGAAGATCATCTCGTCCGGAATCATTATGCTGACGGTGGCGGTTACCTCCTCGCCCTTGCGCGAAAGCATGCCGTCGAGCGCCTCAGCCTGAGCGAGGGTGCGCGGGAAGCCGTCCAGAAGGAAGCCGTCCACGTCCCTGACGCTGTCGAACTCGGACTCTATCATACCTTCGACCACTTCGTCCGGTACGAGCGAGCCTGCCTCGATGAGAGCCTTGGCCTTCAGGCCGAGTTCGCTTCCGGCACTGATTTCCTTGCGCAGGAGCGCGCCTGTAGAGATGTGGCGGAGACGGTATCTTTCCGCCAGCGCTGCGGCCTGGGTGCCCTTTCCTGCTCCCGGAGGCCCGAAAAGAATGTAGTATTTCATAATGTTAGCTGACATTGGTGTGCAATCAGTCCGTTACCGCGTAGATGTCCGGAAGGTTGCGTCCCAGCTCGTTGTAGTCGAGCCCGTAGCCCACGATGAACTTGTTCGGAATCTCCTTTCCGATGTAGTCGATCCTGTAGTTCATCTTGTACACATCCGGCTTGAGGAGCATAGTGCAGATCCTGACATCCTTCGCACCCTTGTTCAGAAGATGCTCGCGCAGAGCCATAAGGGTGTTGCCCGTGTCCACGATGTCCTCCATAAGGATGACGGTGCGTCCCGTCACATCGGCGGTGAGGCCGAGAGGAATCAGAACCGTACCCGTACTCGTGGTGCCCTGATAGGAGCTGACCTTGATGGAAACGAGTTCTGCGGGGAAGTTCACTCTTTTCATAAGTGCGGCCGTGAACATGATGGCTCCGTTAAGTACGCAGAGGAACACTGGGACTTCCCCACAATCCTTGAAATCTGCGATAAGCCGGGCGGCAACGCCGTCGATGACTTTCTCTATCTCCTCATTCGAAAGATACTTGCGGAAAGTCTTGTCGCAAACGGTAATCGTATCGTTCATTTTATGCGGTATTTAAAGAAGCGCAAATTTAGTAATTCCTAAAAAATAACTTGGTACTTTTGCTTGTCTTTTTGGTCTGAATTCATTTGTTCATCCCTCGTGTCCCCGGTACACTCCTTCTTCACAAACATATTTATCCTCTCGCGGCCCTCTGCGGCCCCGCCTTTTTTCCGTCATTGCCGGCCCCGCCCGGCAATCTCTTCCCTTCTGCCATAAAAAGACGCCCGATCACGTCGGGCGTGACGAAAACCGGCCCCGCCCTCCCGTCATTGCCGGCCCCGCCCGGCAATCCCTTCCCGGCGACATTTATACTTTTTTTAAATACATTTATACCTTTCTTGAACAGATTCACGTTTTTTCGTCCTACCTTGCCGGCGAAACTTATTCGCTATGGAAAACCTGATTCTGGCCTCCGCCCTCGGGGCGCTGCTGTGTTCCTCTCCCGGCCCCGCCCTCGGGGCGCTGTTGTATCCGTCTCCCGATTCCGCTCCCGGGGCTGCTTTCGAGAGTGCGGCGCCTGTCCCCTCTCCCGGACCCGGTTTCGAGAGTGCGGTGCTGTTTCTTACGGGCGCAAGCTCTATGGAGGAGCTCCACGAGTCGGAAGTGGAGCGCTACGAGCAGCTCTACGCTTCGCCTCTGCCTCTGAACACCGCCTCGGAGGAACGTCTGCGCTCCAGCGGGCTGCTTTCTGCCTACCAGACTGCCGTACTGCTGGATGCGCGGCAGGCATCAGGCCCCATTCTATCCCTGAGCGAGCTTGCGCTGCTCGACGGCTTCTCGGAGGCTTTCGCGCGGGCGATAGGCAGCTTCATAACCCTCGATACCGACATCGGCACCGCCGGAGCAAAGAAACAGGCGGTACGGCACAGCCTCACTCTCGGCGGGACACTCAAGCAAGCGGGAGAAGCCGCTTCCGTCACCGGGCGCTTCAAGTATCTCTGCTCGAAGGACGGACGCTGGGAGGCGGGCGTCCGCAACTCTTCCGCCGGTCTTGCGCTTTTCGGCCGCCGCCACCTCTCCAAACTCATCCTGGGCGATTTCAATGCCCGTTTCGGCCAGGGGCTTGCTATGTGGAGCGGCTTTTCGCTGAGCGCTCTTTCGGCAAGCGTGTCCCGCAATCCGACCGGACTGTCTCCCTCGCATTCCTACAGCTCGGACTATTCGCTGCGAGGCGCAGCAGCGGAGTGGAGTTTCAGCCGGAGCTCCCGCCTCAGCGCAGCTCTCTTCACCGGGGACGGGAAGGTGGTCCCGTTAGCGAATTACTCGCGCAGTTCCCCGAAAGGGGAGTGGAGCGTAACGGCTCTCGGTACGGGGCTGATGTCGGCGGAGCTGCGCCGCTCCGGGGGGAAGGTTGACTATTTCTGCGAGATAGGATATGATTTCGGCGCCATCCGCCTGAGGGTCGATGCGGACTCCGGGGCCGGCACAGCAAACTCCCGGGCCGGCACAGCAAACTCCGGGGCCGGCGACGCCGCCTCCCGGAGCACCTGTCTTCCCCCTCCGGCGATCCTTGCCGGCATAGTCTGGAATCCGCGCTACGCTGAAGCCCTCTCGCTGCTTCTGAGGCATTACCCTTCTGACTTCGCCGGAACTTACTCAGGCTCAGTGCGTTCCTCTACCAGGGTGAGAGATGAGACCGCCCTGCTCCTGTCGCTTCGCAGCAGCAGCACTCTGACGCTTGCCGCCGAAGCGCTCAGACGCCCGGCATCAGGCTATTCGCAGTGCCGCCTCCTCGCCCAGTACACTCCCTCCTCCGAGGGACCCTGGGGCTGCTCGCTGCGTCTTGCCGAGCGTCTGCGCTCAGATCTCAGCTCCTCCTCCACCTCCTCCGAAGAGCCCTCAGACGGAGGAAACGCTTTCTCGCGCCTCTTTGGCTCCGGCCTCACGCTTCGCAGCGATCTTCGGGCCGACCTCTCGTATGCGCCGAACTCTTTTTCCCTGGCACTCCGTGCCAATGCCTTGCTCTACAGGGCTCCGGCCTTTCTGGTCTATTCGGAGCTTGCGTACAGGGGGAGCGGCAGCAGGCTTAAATGCTCCGCCTTCGCACGCTTCACGGCCTTCAATGTGAGGAATTGGGATGACCGCATATACGCATACGAGCACGATGCGCAGGGCTATTTCACCGTCCCTGCCTATTATGGCCGGGGGTACGCCCTTTCCTTCTATGCCACAATGAAATACAGCTTCTTCTCCCGGGGCGGGAACCTGACCCTGCGCTGCTCGTATCTGCATCGACGGGTGGGCGGCATCCCGGTCCCGGACACCCTCACCCTGCGTCTTCAGATAGCAGTCGATATATGACACAGCGTAAGCGACACCCCCCCCAAAAAAAAACTTGTGAGGGTGCGCGAAGAAGTCAGGTACCTGCCGCTACCGCGGCCGGAACCTCGCTGCGAAAGAGCGGTATGGGACTCTCTGTGCTACCTCGGGTGGATGTAGAGCACCTGGCCGATGCGGAGCTTGTCGCTGCGCAGGCCGTTCCATTTTTTGAGTTGAGCCACGCTCACGTGGTACTTGCGGGCAATCTTGCCCAGATAGTCTCCGCTCTTCACGCGGTACACTATCCTCCTGTCCGAGGTCCCTTCCTTGACCTCCTTCATCACCTTATCGCTCAGCAGCTCCGAGGCGCGGTGGGCGTAGAGGGTGTCCTGTCGCTCGATGAATGCGCCGGTATAGTTGTACGGAAGCCTCAGAATGCAGTCTCCGCTGTTTCCGGGGATGATGCTGTTCATATACTCCGGATTCAGATCCTTGAGAGTCCGGACCGGGACTCCGACGATCTCGCTTATCTGGGAGAAGTGCAGGTTCTTGTGTATGAGGAAAGTGTCGCAAGCCGCCGGCAGTGAACACTCGTCAGGGACCAACCCGTACTCGTGATAATAGGTCATCGCGTACATCGCTCCCACGAAGGCCGGCATATAGCCCCTGGTCTCGCGCGGGAGGTATGGATAGATGGACCAGAAATCCTTCTTGCCGCCGCTGCGGCGTATGGCCTTGTTCACATTTCCGGCTCCGCAGTTGTAGGAGGAAATGGCGAGCGCCCAGTCCCCGAAAATCCGGTAGGCGTCCGAAAGATAGCGCGCCGCGGCATCCGTCGCCTTCTCCACATCCATCCTCTCGTCCACGAACGAATTGATCTTCAGACCATAGTTCCGCGCCGTCGAATAGATGAACTGCCACGGGCCCCTCGCTCCGGCGCGCGAATAGGCCGTCGGATTCAGAGCAGACTCCACCACGGCCATATACTTCAGCTCCAGAGGCAGACCGTACTTCGCGAAGACCTCCTCGAAGATGGGAAAATAGTAGGTGCTCAGCCCCAGAATCGCCCCCATCTTACGGGGCATCTTCTCGGAATACAGCACCATATAGCTCTTCACCGTCTCGTTGAACGGCAGCGTGATGTACGAATTCATCTTCGTCAGCCGCGCTATCAGCACAGAATCAGGCACATCCGTGGAGAAGCGCACGGAATCCATATCATACCCTTCCGCCTCGGCGTCCTCCCGCATCCTGCGCTGCAGATACCAGATGCTCAGCAGACTGTCCGTGGAGACATCAGTCTGCTCCTTCGCGACCACAACATCTTCATCCTCATATACTTCCATCATCTCCGCCGCGAGCGAGTCGAAGCGGGCCAGCTGCCGCCGGCAGCTGTCCAATTCTCTTCTGAGAGAGTCCGTCAGCTGCTTCAGCCTCTCGTTTTCGTGAAGAGTGCGGCGGCGCACGCCGATGCTCTGCGCCGGCATCGACGTGCACAGCGACAGCATAAGCAGCGCAGAGGCCGCGAAAATTTTAATGATATTTCTCATCAGAATCTTATGCCCAGGCTCAGCCCCACTGCGGACGGAGCCGCGGGATGCAGTGCGAAAGCCGTGTCGGGGGTTATTACCGAGGGACTTATCCTCATACTCAGGTCATCGTTCACTTCGAAGTCCTGCATAAACGCGAACACGTTCGCATCCACCGCCTGCAGGAGGTAGAACGCCGCGAGGGCGAGGATGGAATAGTCCCTGTATCGTCTGTAGATGTCTCTGTAATAGACGGCCGTTTCCGAAGACATACTTCCGGTGTAGCCGCTGTCCGGGTCCGCGATCTCCCGGTAGATGCGCTTGTACCTCTTATAGTTCATCTGGTACAGGTTCAGATAATGGGCCGAGCCTATCAGGCAGCCCCAATAGACGGGAATCTTCCAGTATTCCCCGTTATAGGCCTGTCCGAGTCCCGGGCAGAGCACCGAATAGAGGGCGGCCTTGCCGGGATGATGGGGATTGTCGGTAGGGTAGTTCACCACTCCGTCCATCAGAGTCCCCCAGTAGATGAGCCCCGCAGCAGCGAAGCAGCAGTTGCTGATCTCCGGCTTGTCCCATACCGTGCGGTTCAGCACGCCTCCCGCCACCGTGGAGGCCAGACCCCCGTATATTATAGGCAATTTCCAGTATTTCCGTTCGTAGATCTGCTGCGAGCCGATCATCATCACTGAGCCGGCGAAGAGGGTGCCCACCTTCAGCTCCTGCCTGTGGCCCATCCCCGCGAAGAATTCCTTGAAAGAGAACAGATTCTGCGTGGAGTCTTCGGCAGAGACGTCCCCGGAAGAGCCGAAGCCGTTCGAGAAGGCCTCGGTCTTGAACTGTCCCCGCAGCGGAGTCCCGGCGAGAGACAGAAGCAGCAGGGCTGCGGCTATGGACCTCAGAAATCTCATCACAGTCCGGCCTTCTCCATCGCCTCGATAAATCTGCGCACCTCGGCGTCGGAGTTGAACTTCACGGTCATACTGCCCTTCCCGGAAGCGCTGCGCTTGAGCGAAATCCTGTCTCCGAAATACTTCCCTATATGCTCGAGCATCTTGTAGTACTCGTCAGGAAGTTTCTGTACATCAGAGTTTTCCTTCTCGTCTGCGGGGCCTGCGCTGCTGCTGCCCTTGAGCTTCTCTTCGAGCTGGCGCACGGAGAGGTCCTCCCTGATGACCAGATCGCAGAGCTTCTGCTGCAGGGCGGGGTCCTCCACTCCCAGGATGACTTTCGCGTGTCCCACGCTCAGCAGACCCACCTTGAGGTCGTGCTGCACCTTGTCCGGAAGCCGGAGCAGGCGGAGGCTGTTCGTGATGGAGGCTCTCTTCTTGCCTACGCGGAGCGCCATCTGTTCCTGAGTCAGGTCACACTCGTCGATAAGCCTCTGATAGCTCAGCGCAGTCTCGATAGGATCGAGATTCTCCCTCTGGATGTTCTCCACTATCGCCATCTCGAGCATCCCCTGCTTCGAGGCGCTGCGGATATACGCAGGGATCATATCCATCCCCGCGATGCGGCAAGCCCTGTAGCGGCGCTCACCGCTGATGATCTGATACTTGCCGTCCTCGGTCTTGCGCACCGTGATCGGCTGGATGAGTCCGAGGCTGCGTATGGACGCAGCCAATTCTTCCAGAGCCTCGTTGTCGAAGCTCATACGCGGCTGGAAAGGATTCGGGCTGATGAGGTCCGCCGGAATCCGCACTATGTCGGCGCTTTCCGAAACAGTTCCGCTCTTGCGTTCTCCCACTATCTCCTTGTTCACATAGCCTACCGGCTTGCGCAGCCTGTCTATGTCGGCCGCTTCGCCGAGAAGTGCGCTGAGGCCCTTCCCCAGGCCTCTGGGTTCTCTGTTTGCCATATCAGTTCTGCTGTTGCTGCTGCTCGTTCCGGTCGCGGACTTCCTTCGCCAGACTCAGATAGTTCGACGCACCGTTGCTCATTATGTCGTAGAGGATTATGGGCTTTCCGTGGGACGGAGCCTCGCTGAGCCTGATGTTCCTCTGGATTATCGTTTTGAATACCATATCCTTGAAGTGTTCGCGGAGCTCGTTCACCACCTGGGTGTGGACCTTCGTGCGTCCGTCGAACATAGTCACTACGAAGCCCTCGACCGTAAGCGCGGGATTTGCCCCGTACTGGACCAGACGTATGGTCTGGAGGAGCTTTCCGAGGCCTTCGAGGGCGAAGAACTCCGGCTGGACGGGTATGAGGACCGAGTCAGCCGCCGTGAGCGAGTTCACGGTTACGAGTCCCAGGGAAGGGGAGCAGTCTATGATGATGTAGTCGTAACTGTCCCTGACGGGGGCGAGCGCCTTTTTCAGCAGCTGCTCCTTGTCCGGAGCGTCGAGCATCTCTATCTCCACGCCCACGAGGTTTATATGGGAGGGAATCATATGGAGATTGTCTATCTCGGTCTGGATGAGGGCATCCTCCACAGGCAGCGTTCCGATCATAACTTCGTAGAGTGTCCTCTTCTCGTCGCCGTCCGGAGAGAAATTCAGCCCGGAAGTGGTGTTCGCCTGAGGGTCGGCGTCCACGATGAGCACTTTCTTCTCGAGCACCGCAAGGGACGCGGCCAGATTGATGGCGGTCGTGGTCTTGCCCACTCCGCCTTTCTGGTTCGCTATAGCTATAATCTTTCCCATAACATTTTCGGTATAGAAACGCAAAGCTACGAAAATTATTCCATATTTTCTTTTCCCGTCGCCCGGGGCCGACTATTTTTCTCTGTCCGCAGCAATTCTTTTTCCTGTCCTCAGCAAATATTTCTCCGTCCGCAGCAAAAGTCCGGAAGAATTGTATAACTTTGTCCTCCGTGCATTGGCCGCCCGGGCGGCCGGGCTCGGCGAAAAGGCATCTCGGATGAATTTGGGAAACACCACCTGGTACATAATAGTGAACCCTCACGCGGGTTCGGGCAAGACTATCCACGAGTGGGAAGTGGCCGAGAAGAAGCTTGCGGCCTGTTCCATCCCTTACGTCTCAGTCTTTACGGATCACAAGTATCACGCGGAAGAATTGGCCTACAAGGCCGCCGGGAAAGGATTCCGGCGCTTTCTCGCGGTGGGCGGGGACGGTTCCGTGCACGAGACGCTCAGCGGGATGATGCGCTGGAGCGCGGAGAACGGTGTGCCGAGCGGGGAGTTTACCCTCGGCGTGATTCCCATCGGGTCGGGGAATGACTGGATCAAGTCTCTGAACGTCCCGCACGACACCGGGAAAGTGGTGGAACTGCTCGCGAAGGAGTCCTTCTGCCGGCAGGACGTCATCAGGGTGACGGCGGCGGAAGGCAAGGAGTGCACTATGGCGAACATAGGCGGAGTGGGCTTCGACTCGCACGTCTGCGCCCGCGTGAACACGCAGAAGGAGGCCGGACACAGAAGCGCCCGGATATATGTGAAGGCCCTATTTTATACCATACTGAATCTCAAGCGTTTCCGTGCCGAAATAGTCTGCGACGGCAAGACGCTCTACAGCGGGCCCTGCTATTCCATAGCCTTCGGCAACGGCCGCTACAGCGGCGGCGGTCTGAAGCAGACCTGCGATGCGCTCATCGACGACGGGCTGATAGACATTATGGTCGTGCCGGTAGTCCCGGTGCTCGCCATTCTGAAGGAAGTCCGCCGGGTCTTCAACGGGACCACCAGCAGCTCTTCCAGGATCATCTATTCCCGGGCCAGGGAGATACACGTGGCTCCGCTGGATGCGCGGTCTTCGGACATAGTGGAGATGGACGGCGAGATAATAGGCAATCTTCCGCTTGCTCTCGAAGCGACGGGGCAGCAGATCAGCGTCGTCTGCGGACAAGCCGGGTGACGTGCGGCTCTCTCTCTCCGGCCGGTCGGGAAGGACTTTGCGGACGGGGCTTTCGCGTAACGATTTAGACTCCGCACTTTTTCTTTTTATATTATAAAAGGCATATCTTTGCGGCGGAATTTAACGTCCGCTTCTATGAAAAAGTATTTGATATTTGCTTCGGCTCTCGGTCTTGCCCTTTCCTGCGGCAACCCGGCAAAGGAGCCTGTACAGTCTCTTCTCAGCGAGTATGCGACTGTAGAAATCGGAAAGGAGAATACCCCTCTGCTTCAGGGTATCAGTGACAACGGCCGCGAGGTCCTTAATCTCTATCGTTTTGCCGCCATCGAGGCAAGCAATATCTACTGGCAGCAGTCATTCGGCGACAAGGCGGCTCTGCTCGAGTCTCTCGGGGACGGTCCGCTTAAAGAATACGCTCAGATAAACTACGGTCCTTGGGACAGGCTGACAGGCAAGTCCTTCGTGGAAGGCTACGGTGAGCGTCCCGCCGGACTCTGCTTCTATCCGGAGGATATGACCGCCGAAGAGTTCGAGGCTTTTGCCGATCCTCTGAAAAACAGCCCGTACACGCTTATCCGCAGAGCCGGGGACGGCTCCCTGAAGTGCGTGTGGTATCACGAGGCATATAAGGAGAACATCGACAAGATAGGCAACTACCTCAGGGCTGCTGCCGACATCACCATCGTCCCGGGCGTGAAGGATTATCTTCTCGCCAAGGCCGAGGCCCTCGCAGCCGACGATTATCTCGCCAGCGACGGCAAGTGGCTGGAAATGGACAGCAAGATGGACCTGGTTCTCGGACCCGGCGAGGTGAAGGATGACTATCTCTACGGCATCAAGCGCTCGTATGAGGCTTATGTGGTCCTGAAGGATGTGGAGCGCAGCGAGGCGATAGCCTCATTCAGCAAGGCGCTCTCCGGCACCGAGGCTGCCGAGGGCTTCGCCGTGAACGACATTTCCGTATGCGATGCTCTCTACTACGCGGGAGCCGCAGACGCGGGCATCAAGGACATAGCCATAAACCTGCCTCAGGAATCCGTCGAGGCGGCAGGCAAGAGTGCACGCACTCTGCTGATGCAGAATGTGATAATGGCCAAGTTCAATACCATACTGAAGCCTCTCGCTCTCCTTATTCTGAGCGATGAGGACAAGGTGCACGTCAGCGACGAGGCCTTCTTCTGGATCACCGCTTTCCGCGAGCTTTCGCACCCGCTCGCACCCGCCCGGACTTCGGAAGATGCCGCCGAGCCGCTCGGCAATCTTGCAGCGGTCATAGAGGATGCCAGAGCTGACGCGATGGGCGCCGACCTCGCCATAAACTCGGTCGGCAATTACCGCACACGCACCGTCGTGACTCCGGAGGATGCCGTAGCCACTTTCGTGGCCAATCTCGTCCGCTCCAGCCGTTTCGGCGACGAGGTGACGGGCCGGGCCGCTCTTCTGTGCTACAACTATCTGCTCGCGGAAGGCGCTTTCGCGCTTCATCCGGACAGCCGCTACTATATCGACTACCAGGCAGCCAAGTCTGCCATAAGCTCCCTGTCGCAGAAGCTCGCCCGGCTCCGGTCCGAGGGTTCATATGAGGAAGCCGAGACTTTCGTCAATGCCTATTCCGCAGTCGGTGCCGATCTTCAGGACGCGTATATGCAGCTCAGGACTGAGCATATCCCGATCGACATAGCCTTCAAGTTCGTATGGTAAGCGGGGTCGCAAACTCGATACTTATCTTTTCGCTGGTCATAGCTTCAGGGCTTTGGCTGGCGAAATTCAAGATAAAGGGGATCTCCATAGGGACTACCTGGATACTGTTCGTCGGTATCCTTGTCAGTCATTTCGGTTTCCGCCCGGATGCCGGCGTGACTTCCTTTATGAAGGATTTCGGTCTTATCCTCTTCGTCTTCTCCATCGGTATGCAGGTGGGCCCCGGCTTCTTCACTTCCTTCAGGAAAGGGGGCGTGAAGCTGAATCTCATGGCCACAGGCATAATCCTGCTTTCTGTGCTCACCACCATAGCGATTTCGATCATAACGGGCGAGGACCTCAAGACGATGGTCGGAGTGATGTCCGGAGCCGTGACTAACACCCCGGGATTGGGCGCAGCCCAGCAGACTATGACCGACGTGATGATTGCGCAGGGGGCCGCTCCTGCGGCGGCTGCTGCCGAGAGCTCGAAACTGGCTTCCGCCTATGCGGTGGCTTATCCTCTGGGTGTCATCGGAGTTCTTTTCCTGCTCATCTTCTTCAAGGCTGTCTTCAAGGTGGATGTCGAGGCGGAGCAGGCTCAGCTGGACTCCGAGTCCTCCGAAACGGCTGAAGCCGCGCGCAGAATGCACTGCGAGGTGGCGAATCCGGCTGTTTTCGGCCGTACTCTGGGTCATGTGCTTGCAGGTGAGAACATCTCCATCGTGGTCTCCAGGATGCTCAGGGATGGAGTGATGTCCATTCCGGACTCTGACACTGTGCTCAAGAAAGGCGACAAGCTGCTGATAGTCACTTCGCAGAAAGAGGTGGACAGGATACGCATTATCTTCGGCGACGAGATTCCGATGCATTACAATGACTGGCTCAGTATGCAGAGCGAGCTTTTCACCCAGAAGATGGTGGTAACCCGCTCGGAGATTACCGGAAAGAGAATCAAGGACCTGAAGCTGCGCGAGAAATACGGGGTTTCGGTCTCCAGGGTCGTCCGTGCCGGTCTGGATCTGGTGGCCCGTGCTGACCTGATTCTCCAGGTGGGGGATTCCCTGAAGCTGGTGGGGCCCAAGTCCAGTATGGGTGATGTTGCGAAGATCATAGGCAACAAGCCCGCGAGTCTCACCCACCCTAATCTGGTGCCGATTTTTGCCGGCATAGCCCTGGGTATCCTTCTGGGCTCTGTCCCTATCCGCTTCCCGGATATCCCGCAGCCCATAAAGCTCGGTATGGCTGCCGGCCCGCTCATCGTGGCGATTCTGCTCAGCCATTTCGGTCCGAAGTGGAAGATCACCACTTATACTACTTTCAGCGCCAATATGATGCTTCGCGAGATAGGCATTTCGTTCTTCCTCGCGGCGGTAGGTTTCGGAGCGGGCGAGTCTTTCGTGAGCTCGCTGATGGCGGGCGGCTTCTGGTGGATTCTCTACGGAGCCATCATAACCCTGGTCCCACTGCTGATAGCGGGTCTGGTCGGGCGTCTGTTCTTCAAACTGAATTTCTATCAGCTCTGCGGTCTGATTTCGGGCAGCACGACGAACCCTCCGGTGCTCGCCTTTGCCCAGGGAGCGTATGGGACTGATTATACATCGCTTAATTACGCGACAGTCTATCCGCTCTCTATGTTCCTCCGTGTGCTTGCAGCGCAGCTGATGGTGCTCTTCGCTATGACATAAGCAGATATGGAGCTGTCGATACGGAATGCCCGGAGCGAGGATGCCGGATTCATAGCCAGGACGGTGCTGGAAGCCGTGGGCTATGCCGCTTTCGCCCCCCGGGAGGGAAACTCTCCCGTAGATCTGGGCTCGGGCATCATAAGTCTTTCCTCCGCCGTAGATGTCTTTACCGGCATCTGCGGCCGGGAGGATACTTTATATTCGTACAGAAGGACCCGCATCGCCTGCGTGGGCGATGTTGTCGTAGGTGCCCTGGTGTCCTATCCCGGCGAGGAGAACGCCGCGCTGCGCACTTTCACCTGGAGGATGCTGAATGACGGCTATTCGGAAGGGGATACGGAGAGCGAGTGCGAGGCGGGGGAGTACTATCTGGACAGTATGGCTGTCCGTCCGGATTTCCGGGGGCAGGTTTTCGACTGTGGCGCCTCCCGGGGGAAGGCCGGTCATCTTCTTATGACTGACGGTATACGCTGCGCTCAGGCCCGGGGCTTCACTCTCACGAGCCTCATCGCAGATGCGGAGTCCCCGAGGCTTCAGCATTACTATTCGCAGCTCGGATTCCGTCCTGTCCGCGAGATTCTCTTCTTCGGGCACCCTTACGTCAGGATGGTCCGCAGATAGTCGGGGCTTGTCACCCGAGCGAAAGGTCCTCTTGACATTGAGCCGGAAAAACAGTATATTTGCGCTCCGTCCGGTCAGGGACGGAGTTTCACGGCCAAGGCGGGAGGGGGGGATCGGCGGCACAAAACGCGGCAGGGTGCTTCTTCCCCGGGGGCATATTGATAACTTAAAATGACTTTATGAATTTCGGACTATTGGAAATTCTTACCCTCATCGGCTCAGTGGGATTGTTCCTCTATGGAATGAAACTGATGAGCGAGGGTCTTCAGAAAGCTGCGGGAAGCAGGTTGAGGAACATCCTCAACCTGATGACAAACAACAAGTTCATCGGTGCCGTCACAGGAATCTTCATCACGGCTCTGGTCCAGTCCTCCTCGGCGACCACCACGATGATCGTCTCCTTCGTGAACGCGGGGCTCATCTCCCTTCAGCAGTCGATGGCTGTAATTTTCGGAGCCAACGTCGGTACCACATTCACGGCCTGGATAATCTCCATCTTCGGCTTCAGAGTAAATATCTCGGCATTCGCGATACCGCTCATAGGCATCGGAGTGCCGCTTCTCTTTATGAATAGGAACTCCTACAAGAACTGGGGGGAATTCCTGATAGGATTCGCGCTGCTCTTCCTCGGGCTCGACTACCTGAACACCTCTGTCCCGGACCTGAATTCTAACCCTGTCATCCTCGAAACCCTGCGGGGCTGCGCGGATATGGGCTACGGCTCTGTCCTCATATTCTACGCGGTAGGTCTCGTGCTCACTATGATCGTCCAGGCCTCCAGCGCCACCTTCGCCATAGCTCTGGTGATGTGCAGCAAGGGCTGGATACACTTCGACCTGGCGGCCGCACTGATTCTGGGCGGAAACATCGGCACCTGCATCACCCCGCTGCTCGCTTCCATTTCCGGCAACGCGAACGCCAAGCGGGCCGCCTGCGGACATCTGCTTTTCAACGTCTTCGGCTCGGTATGGTGCCTCGCCCTCTACTACCCGTATATGAAACTCATCTCCTGGATCACGACCCTGTGCACCGGAGACCCGAACGCCCTGTATGATTACGCGACGACCGCAGACCAGTCTCTGGTCACAGCGCTGACGGACCGCAAGCTGGACCTTTCCGACCCGCAGAACGCCGCGCTGGCGGCGGGATTCGCGAATATGCAGTACTACGTCTCCTTCGGCCTGTCTATGTTCCATACGGTCTTCAACCTCGTGAACATCGGCATAATGATCTGGTTCACCAGGACCTACGTGAAGATCGTCACCGCGATGATACCTGACCGCAGAAAGCACGTCGGCGGAGCTTTCGGAGAGGAGAAGACCCATCTGGAGTTCATCACCGGAGGTCTGATGTCCACGTCCGAGCTCTCCATCCTGCAGGCTCATAAGGAGATAGTGGTTATGGGGGAGCGGACTCACCGTATGCACGATATGGCGCTTCAGATGTACGGAGAGAAGGACGAGATAAAGGCAGCGGAGATTTTCGCGCGCATAGAGAAATACGAGGACATCAGCGACAATATGGAAGCCGAGATCGCCGCGTACCTCAGCAAGGTGGCTGACGGAAAGCTCAGCGACGAGTCCAAGCATCAGATACAGTCCAAGCTTAGGGAGATCTCCGAGATAGAGAGCATTGCGGACAGCTACTACAACATAGCCCGCATCCTCAAGCGCCGGGGCGAGAACCGCATCGAGTTCAACGAGACACTTAACCGCAACATCCTCAAGATGATGTCCACAGTGGATCAGGCCTTCTGCCAGATGCTCAGGGTGCTGAAGGCGAATGAAGCGTCACGCTCCGACCTGGAGGAGACGCTGAACATCGAGATGCTGATAAACAGCCTGCGCGATGACCTGAAGAGCTCGAACATCATCGACCTGAACGAAGGCAGGTATCCGTATTCCACAGGCACCGTCTATATGGACATCATCGGCGAGTGCGAGAAGATCGGCGACTACATAGTGAACGTCGTCGAGGCCATCGTGAACGTGAAGGTCAGCAAGTCCATCGTGGACATAGACCTCGATTAAGAGAGAGAGAGCCGGAATTAAAAAAGCGGCGGTTTCCCGTCGCTTTTTTAAATACCCTACAGCTGCGGCACCGTCTTTTCCATCTGAATGCCGCGCGAGCCTTTTACCAGTACCACGGCATCGGAGAGCGGATGCTGCGCCAGATGCTCCGCCAGAGCGGAAGAAGTCGCGAAGAGGCCTTTCACACCAGCCGGAAGGCCTTCTGCGGAAAGTGCTTTGCGGAACTCCTCGCCCACGAGGAAAGCTTCGAAGGGCGAGTCCGCGATTCTGCGCACGATGGCTGCGTGCTCCTTCAGCGAGTCCTCGCCCAGCTCGCGCATATCCCCGAGCAGCGCCACGCGGCGGCCCGAGCGGAAGAGCGAGAGATTCTCCAGCGCCGCTGCCATACTCGAAGGATTCGCGTTGTACGCGTCCAGAATCAGCAGGTTGCCACGCGGACTGCGCTGCATCTGGGAGCGGTTGTTCGAAGGGACATAGCTCTCGATGGCCCTGAGCGCATCTTCGGACGGGACACCGAAATGGCGGCCGACGCACAGCGCGGCCAATGCGTTTGTGAGATTGTACGCTCCGCTGAGCTGCGTGCGGACCGTGCGGTCCCCGATGCGGAAACTCATAAGCGGCTCTTCGTCAGTGGCCTGCAGCAGCTCGACCCCGTCGTGGCGCATCCCGTAGGGTATCGTCCGGAGTCCCTCGCGGGCGGCCGCCATTGCGCAGAGCACCTCATCGTCCGCGTTCAGGAAAATGCTGCCGCCGTGCGCGCTTATGTAGTCGTAGAGCTGTCCCTTGGCGCGCTGCACGCCCTCGAAGGAGCCGAAACCGAGCAGATGCGCCTTGCCCACATTGGTGATGAGTCCGAAGTCAGGCTCGCACACTTTCACGAGCTTCGAGATGTCGTCGGGATGGTTCGCGCCCATCTCGATGACGGCGATGCGCGTGCCTCTGCGGATCTTCAGCAGCGAGAGCGGAACTCCGATGTCGTTGTTCAGGTTCCCCTCGGTCGCGACTGTCTCCACCGTCGTGGAAAGCACGCGGGCGATGAGCTCCTTCGTGGTGGTCTTGCCGTTCGTCCCGGTCAGGCCGAGCACCGTAACGCGTCCTCCGTCAGAGCTTTCGCAATGGTTGCGATGCCAGGTGGCCAGCGCCTGCAGAGCCGCGAAACTGTCCTCGACCGCGATTATCCTCGCATCGTCCGAGCGTGCGGCGGCGCTGCCCTTATCCACGACCGCACAGGAGGCTCCCGCCTCCAATGCCGCTTGCGCGTAGGCGTTCCCGTCGTAATTCTCTCCCCGCAGGGCTATGAACATCTCCCCGCCCTTCAGTGTGCGGGTGTCTGTGCTTACGCGGCCGCCACACTCCAGGTAGCGGTCGTATAATTCTCTGATTACCATATCTGTGATACTGTTTTGCGGTGTGGGCTACACCTCACTTTGCTCCTGTGCTTCCGAAACCGCCCGCACCCCTTCCGGAGTCGGAAAGCTCCGCAGCCTCTTCCCATTCCACCCTCTCGTGGCGGGCGAAGACCATCTGGGCGATGCGGTCGCCCGGTTCCACGACGAAAGGCTCCTGGGAGAGATTCACGAGGATCACGCCCACCTCGCCTCGATAGTCGGAATCGACCGTGCCGGGGGCGTTCAGGACCGTGACACCCTTTTTCGCCGCGAGACCGCTGCGGGGACGCACCTGTCCCTCGTAGCCTTCCGGAATCTCGAGAAACACTCCCGTCGGGATCACGGCCCTCTCAAGCGGCTTCAGGATTATGCTCTGCGGGATTGCGGCCTGCAGGTCCACGCCTGCGGAAAATGCCGTGGCGTAGTGGGGGAGCGGGAAGCCCGACTTATTCAGAATCTTGACTTTCATTTGCTGTTCTACTTTGGAGCCATCCTGTACAGGATGGCGGTGATGATTACGAAGATTACATTCGGCAGCCACAGCGCTATCCCTGGCGGCAGCAGGTCCGTATAGACGAACATCTGGCTGAAGCGCAGGAACAGAATGTAGGAGAACGCGAGGGCGATGCCTATGGCGATGTTCCAGCCGGTCCCGCCTCTCTTCTTGCGGGACGAGAGCGACACTCCCATCACCGTGAGGATGAATGCGGAGAAAGGCAGGGCCATACGGGTGTGCTTCTCTATCAGGGAGTACTTCACGGAAACGTCTCCGCGCAGTTTCTGAGTGCGGATCAGCTCGTTCAGTTCCCCTATGGTGAGCGTCTCCACCGTGGCCTTGTTCCGGTAGAAATCATCTATGGTCAGGGCGATGACAGTATCCTTCTCTGCTCCGCTTATCACCTTGTCCCCGAGACCGTCAGCGTAGTTTCTGGTGAAATATTTCCTCAGTTTCCAGGAGCCCGAGGTGCTGTCCCATACCGCGCTCTCGGCGGAAGTCTTGCTCACCACGCGGTTCCCCTCCACCTGCTCGAGGGTGAAGCGGTAGGCGGTGTTGCTCCACGAGCTGAAGCTCTCCACGAAGACGAAGGAGCCCGGGGCTATCTGATAGTGTACGTTGCGCACGTTAGTGGAGCGCTGCTTTATGTACTGCCCCTCGAAGGCGAGCCTGTGCACGTTCGCACGCGGAATCACATAGAGACCCAGCCCCATCGACATAGCGGCTATTATGGCTGCCGCGACCATATACGGAACCATCATCCTGTGATAGCTGACCCCGCTGGAGAGTATGGCTATGATCTCCGAATTCGCGGCGAGGCGCGAAGTGAAGAAAATCACGGAGATGAACACGAACAGCGGACTGAACATATTCACGAACTGCGGGATGAAGTTCAGGTAATACTCGAAGATGATCTCCTTCAGAGGGGCCTGATGCGAGATGAAATTGTCGATCTTCTCGCTGATGTCGAAGATTATGACGATTCCGATGATGAGGATCAGCGCGATGACGAAGGTCAGGATGAACTTCCGGAATATGTACCAGTCCAGTTTCTTTATGCGGAGTTCCATAAGCTACAGTCTGCTGGTGAGTTTCTTTACCGCAGCCTCCTTCCAGGAGAGGAAGTCGCCGGCGAGGATGTGCCGGCGGGCCGTCCGCACCAGGTCGAGATAGAAGGCGAGGTTGTGCTCGCTCGCGATCATCGCCGCGCCCATCTCGCCCGCGATGAAAAGATGCCTCAGGTAGGCCTTCGTATAGTAGCTGTCCACGAACGATGTCCCCGAAGGGTCCAGCGGCGAGAAGTCGTCCGCCCACTTGGCGTTGCGCATATTCATTATTCCGTTCCAGGTGAAGAGCATACCGTTGCGCGCATTGCGCGTAGGCATCACGCAGTCGAACATGTCCACGCCGCGCGCGATGCCCTCCAGGATATTCGCAGGAGTGCCGACGCCCATCAGGTAACGCGGGCGGTCCGCAGGCATCAGCGGGCAGACGAGCTCGAGCATCTCGTACATCTTCTCGGTCGGCTCGCCCACGGCGAGACCTCCGATCGCGTAACCGTCTGCATCGAAGCTCACGGCGTGCTCCACCGCCATCTTTCTCAGCTCCGGATAGACGCAGCCCTGGATGATGGGGAAGAAGCTCTGGCTGTAGCCGTAGAGAGGCTCCGTCTCGGCGAAGCGTTTCGCATAGCGCTCAAGCCAGCCCTGTGTGAGTTTCAGGGACTTCTTCGCGTAGGCGAAGTCCGCGTCTCCGGGACAGCATTCGTCCAGAGCCATCATGATGTCGGCGCCTATGGCGCGCTGGATATCGACATTGTTTTCAGGGGTGAAAGTGTGGCGCGAGCCGTCTATGTGGGATGCGAAGGTGCACCCGTCCGGGGTCAGCTTGCGGATGGGGGTCAGGGAGAACACCTGGAAGCCGCCGCTGTCTGTCAGGATGGGGCGGTCCCAATGCTCGAAGCGATGCAGTCCGCCTGCCTTGCGGAGCACCTCCGTACCGGGACGCAGGTACAGATGGTAGGTGTTCCCGAGTATGATCTGCGCGCCGATGTCCTCCTTCAGTTCCTTGTGGTAAACGCCCTTTACGGAGCCTACTGTACCCACAGGCATAAAAATCGGGGTATGGATCTCCCCGTGGTCAGTGGATATGACTCCGCATCTGGCGGAAGAGGCGCTGTCGGCGGCGCTTATGCTGAATTTCATCTATACAATCTCATAAAAACTCCCAAAGGTAGCAAAAAATCAAGCATTTTATTAATTTTGTCTCCTCAAAGAATCACAAAATGAAAGACAAGCACATCAGCCTCAGGCTCATCATTATGAACTTCCTGGAGTATGCCATCTGGGGAGCGTATCTCACTTCTATGGGCAGTTTTCTTGCCAAGTCCGGCTTCGGGGCCCAGATCTGGCTCTTTTTCGCCACCCAGGGCTTCGTGTCCATTTTTATGCCTGCCATTATGGGCATAGTCGCGGACAAATGGATCCCGGCGCAGAAGGTCCTCTCCCTCTGTCAGGGAATAGCGGGAGTGTCGATGATAGCCGCCGGCCTCTATGCGATGTCCGCCGGGGCCGCTATGCAGTTCGGTGTATTCTATGCTCTGTACACCATAAACGTGGCTTTCTTTATGCCGACCATCGCCATATCCAACTCCGTGGCCTATAACGCTCTGGAAGTCTGCGGCAAGGACCCGGTGAAGGATTTTCCTCCGATCCGTGTGTTCGGAACCATCGGTTTCATCTGCTGTATGCTCTTCGTGAACTTTATGAAGAACGGGGAGGGCATCCAGTATCAGCACACATATAACCAGTTCATCACCTCGGGAGTGCTGAGCCTCGTGCTCTGTGCCTTCGCCCTCACCCTCCCTTCCTGCCCTTGCAAGCCTAAGGATGCGGCGAGGCAGTCCTTCGCGGAGGCTACGGGCCTTTCCGCCTTCAAGCTCTTCCGTCAGGGACAGTTCGCCATATTCTTCATCTTCTCTATGCTTCTGGGAGCTTCCCTGCAGATAACGAACGGCTATGCGAACGCCTTCATCACCTCCTTCACCGAGCAGCCTGAGTTCGCAAATGCCTGGGGAGCCCGCAACGCGAACGCGCTGATCTCCCTCTCGCAGGTGTCCGAGACCCTGTGCATTCTACTCATTCCATTCTTTATGAAGAAGTTCGGCATCAAGAAAGTTATGCTCATAGCGATGTTTGCCTGGGTGTTCCGCTTCGGCTTCTTCGGTCTGGGCAACCCGGGCTCGGGCGTCTGGCTCTTCATCCTCTCCTGCATCGTTTACGGTGTGGCGTTTGACTTCTTCAACATCTCCGGCTCGCTCTACGTGAACGAGAACACCTCGAAGGAGATGCGTTCCAGCGCCCAGGGACTCTTTATGCTTATGACCAACGGTCTCGGAGCTTCCATCGGAACCTATGCCGCCGGCAAGGTGGTGAATGCTCTGGTCTACAACCCTCAGGCTGCCGGTCAGCCTGCCGACTGGGCTGCCGCCTGGTATGTCTTCGCGGCCTACGCCCTGGTAGTGGCCGTGCTCTTCCTGGTACTTTTCAAGGATCCCGCGAAAGTAAAGCAAGCGCAGGCATAGTTTCCCGGTAACTCCGGTTTTCCCCATCTTCACTACACTTCCACGACCTCCGGCTTGCGCCGGATGACCCTCTCCAGAGAGTAGATTCTCCTGTCGGACTTATAATACCTGATGTCGTAGCAGCGGTACTCGATATGGGGGCCTTCTTTCCTGCAGGCCGTCATATACGAAGGGTCGAAGCCGAGTTTCGCCAGCTCTTCCAGGCCGATGGACACGACGCTCATCTCCAGGAGCCTGTCCAGCACCTCGTGGTTCTTCTCCAGTGCCCTGGAGACCCGCAGGTGCGTGTTCCGATAGTTTCTGTTCAGTTTGTAGTGGTAGCGGTTCCTGCACTCCTCGCAGCAGAACTTCTTGGTGGCGCGTCCGTACTCGATCGCGTCTCCGCATTCCAGACAGAGGCGGCCTCCGGTCTGTGTCTTGGTGTATGCCATAGTCTCAGTGGTTAATGGGTTAAGTGATTCTTTGAATAATCCTTATCAAGGACGGCAAAGATGTGCGCCCGCGCCGGAAAAACCTCGCGGATTTAAGTTTTTTCCGGGGGTTTTTATTTTCCCGCCGGATGATGCCTCACTTTTTCTGAATCCTTCACTTTATTCTTAATCCGCAGCTGCGGGACCCCCCGTTAAAGAAAAAACGGCATTTTTTTCTGAATGTCACGGAAAGGTAAAAAAGGGAGCAATCTTTCTTGAATCCGCTTGGAATTCCCGTCCGCCCTCCCGTCCTTTGTCCCCGGCCTCCGGCGGAAGCGCGCACCGCTGCGGAGGGTAACGTTAAAAGACTTGGATTATGGAACAACTGAACAGAATCGAACTCAAGGGAACAGTGGGAAGCATCAGGGTGCAGACCTTTTCCGACAAGAAAGTGGCGAGAATCTCTCTCGTGACCAATTATGTGTACAAAAGCAAGGACGGTGATCCGGTGATAGAGACCACCTGGCACAGCATCTCGGCCTGGGAGAACAAGGCTTTCCCGGAGCTGACCTCCATACAGAAGGGCGACCGCCTCTATGTGGTGGGAAGGCTGAGGAACCAGCGCTTCCTCGGGAGTGACGGCGTGGAAAGGACGGTTTGCGACGTCAGCGCATATAAGCTGCAGAAGATAGACACGGAAGAATTCAACTACGAGTTCTGAGTCCGGATGAAAACTGAAGCTATCATTTTGTCAGCCCTCTGTCTGCTTACGGCTGTTTCCTGTGCTACAAGGAGAAAGGCGGAAAGGCTGAGGAATTCCCGCTCCGCTCCCGTGCTCGCGCTCACTCGTGAGCAGAGCACCCCGGAGATCGGGATTCCCGGCAGGCCCTCCGATTCGCTGGTGGTGATGTCTCCTGACGGCAGGGAAACTATCATAATGAAGGCCATACGGGACGATGACGGGGAGATGGTGGCGAACGATGTGCTGGATGCGGCGATGGTGACCGCCCGGTTCAGGAATGTGGCGGAACGGCAAGGGAAGATAGACCTCGAGTTCCAGATCCGCGTGCCCGCATCCTTGCAGGACAGCCGCTGGCAGCTCCGTTTCCGGCCCAAGATGTTCTATCTCTCCGACAGCGTGTCCCTGGACCCCGTCCTGGTCACGGGAAAAGGCTACCGGAAGGCTCAGCTGCGAGGCTACGAACAGTACCGGAGGTTTCTGGAGAGCATAGTCACGGATACCGTGAGATTCATAGACCTGCATCAGCTGGAGGTCTTTCTGGAAAGGAATCTGCCGGAGGTTTACGCGATGAAGAGCGACACGAGCTATGTCTCTTTCGAGGCGTTCGCTTCCGTCTATGGCGTGACTCAGAGACAGGCGGTGGAGCACTACACGAACTGGATGAGGGTCAGAAGGAACCGCAGGCGATATGCCACTTCTGACAGGAAGTACCGCAAGTATGTGAAGGCCCCCATAGTCACCGAAGGCCTGAGGCTCGATACTGTAATCACGGATATCGGCGGAGATTTCATATACAATTATGTCCAGACTGTCCGGACCCGTCCGAAACTCAGGAAGATAGACGTGACTCTGGACGGAGATGTCTTCGAGCAGGACAAGCGCATATACAGGATGCCGAGGGGAGCGCCGCTTACCTTCTATGTGAGTTCTCTGAGCAGTCTGGTGGACTCCAGGGAGCGTTACGTCACCAAGGTGATCGAAAGGAAGGTCTCGCAGTTCGACTCGTACAGGATAGACTTCGAGCAGGGCAGGGCGGAAATCCTGCCCGCCCTGTCGGACAACTATCTGGAGATACGCAGGATACGCCACCGGCTCTCCCAGCTTCTGGACAGCGATGTCTTCTTTCTCGACTCCATCATAGTCGGGGCCTCGTCATCTCCTGAAGGAAGCCTGGAGACGAACGCGCGGCTGACCCGCCGCAGGAGCGAAGCCGTCTCGGAGTATTTCCGGAGCTACATAAACCACTATAGGGACTCTCTGATACGCAGCGACGGTTATTTCTTCAATCTGGACCGCAGCTACTCGCAAGCGAGGACAAGCACGGACCGCATACCGTTCATATCGAGGGGAAGGTCGGAGAACTGGGAGGCGCTGGATTCGCTGGTCAGGCGTGACCCGCTGATGAGCAATGCCGATTACGACTCCTACTGCTCCCTTTCGGCTATCGAGGATCCGGACATAAGGGAAGCGGAGATGCGGAAAATGCCGTATTACGCGCATCTTCTGAAAGACATCTATCCGCAGCTGCGCACCGTTCGCTTCGACTTCCATCTGAGCCGCAGGAATATGCAGAAGGATACTGTCCATACTGAGGTCCTGGACACTGCCTATATGAGGGGAGTCTCCGCACTTATGGAACACGACTATCAGACGGCTCTGGAAATCCTCAGGCCTTACAGGGACTATAATGCGGCTCTGGCCCTGACTCTTGCGGACTACAACTCGGCCGCGAAGTACATCCTGCTCGGCGAGCCCCGGAGCGCCCGGGTGGACTACCTGCTCTCGGTGCTCTACTCCCGCGAGGGAGACGAGTCCAATGCGGTCACCAGATATCTCGCGGCCTGCGAGGCAGACCCCGCTCTGGTGCACAGGGGGAATCTGGACCCCGAAATATCCGGTCTGATAAAGAAATACGGTCTGAACAGAGACCTATATGAAGAAGATGATGATGATGAATTATGAGAAAGATTATTACGATCATAGCATTGGCGGCTTGCGCCTGCTCTCCGCACAGCGCTCCGGAGTCTGAATTGCCTCAGCCGGTCCGAGGCGAGGCCGCCACGGTGAAAGTCTCGGGACTTGTCACGAGGGTCGCGGACGTGAGTGCCGAGGATGAAGCTGCGCTGCACAGCCTTCAGGTGCTTGTCTTCAACTCCGACGGCTCAGCCGATGCGGCCGGCAGCTGCGACGGCGGCAGCCTCAGCGTGAGCGTCACGGCCGGTAAGGGGAAACGCCTTTGGGCCATAGCCAACGCTCCGGACGTCTGCGATGCGCAGAGCGAGGAGGACCTCCTCGCCCGGGTGAGTCTTCTTACGGACAACTCTCCGGACAGTTTCGTGATGTGCGGAAACTCAGTCGTGGACATCCTTCGGGAAACCACCGTGAACATCAGCCTGACAAGACTGGTGGCAAGACTGGGGGTGAAGAAGATCACGAGGAGCTTCGATGTGGAGGGATTGGCCGCAAGGCCGCTGGTGCTCAAGGGGATGTACCTCATAAATGTGGCGGCTTCCCTGCGTTATGACGGCTCTGCCGACGCTTCTCTCTGGCTGAACCGGAGCGGTTTTGCCACCTGCGAGGCGGATCCCCTGCTGAGCGAGCGCTCTCTGGACATACGCCTCGAGGATGGCGGAAGCTACAGCGTGGAACACAGCTTCTACTGCTATCCGAATCTCTGCGGGCAGGACAGTGCAGGTGGGAGCTGGAGTCCGCGCAGGACCAGGCTCGTGCTCGAAGCGGAGCTGGGCGGGAAGCTCTGCTACTACTCGGTGACTTTCCCTCAGATCCTCAGAAACAGGACCTATACCATCGAGAATCTGACGCTCAGCGGAAAGGGCAGCCCTACGCCGGACACGCCTTACGTGCGTGATGCGTTCAGCGCGGACTTGACGGTACGCGACTGGACGGACGGGAGTACCTGGACGGAGAGACTATAGTGACTCTTGAGTAAAAAAGCCGGTTTTATTAGAGTTATTAAGCTTTACTGAGGCGCGGCAGCTCCGGGGCGGACCCGGCACAGGATGCCCCGCACCGGCGAAATCAGAAATTATAAAATAAACCGGAATGCTTTTTCCGGAACATCACTAAAAACAATCCCAAAAAACTACTATGAAAATCAAATTACCTATCGCGGCCGTCCTGATTATTATGGCCGCAGCCTGCAGCCGTATCCGGACGGCAGATGAAGAGAAGACCGCTGAGACCGTGACGGTGACTGTGAGGATCGACGGAGCCGCTGCGACACGCGTGCAGTCGTCGGATGCCCGCACCGAAGCGACAGTCTCCGACTTGCAGCTTTTCGTGTTCACAGAAAACGGCGAAATCGAATCGTACGCCAAGGGGAGCGGATCGACCTTCACGGTCAATGTCACAAAAGGCAGAAAGTACTTCACTGCTCTGGCGAACTGTCCGGATCTCGGAGCGAAGATCGATACGCGGAAAACACTGCTCTCGACCGTAACCCTCCTGAAGGACAACTCTCCTGACGCCCTGCAGATGGTCGGCGAGACCTCCATCTCTGAGGTGAAGGCGACCCCGGCGGTCAGCATCGAGGTGAAAAGGCTTGTGTCGAAGGTCGTGATTGAAAGTGTCAAAGCAGATTTCTCCTCCCCTTTTCTGGCGGGTCTGGAGTTCAAGATTAAGGGTATATATCTCATAAATGTGGCAGCGAGCAACAATTACGGGCTGAACTTGGACAGAACCGGATACGAGTGGGTGAACAAGCTCGCGCTCGATTCCGGGAATCCTGCCGCTGCCCTGACGCAGGACACCGGACTGGATGTCACCCTCACCCAAGCGGTCCCGTACACTACCGCACACACTTTCTATTCCTATCCGAATCCTGTAGAGGAGGACAACACCTCGGGAGAATGGCGTGCAAGAAAGACCCGGCTGGTGGTCGAGACTACTCTGGGCGGGACCGTAGGATATTATTCTCTGGAGCTTCCGATACTGGAAAGGAACAAGATCTATACTGTCACGGACCTTACTGTCACCAAGCGCGGAACGGTGAATCCTTACGAACCGGTAGTCGCGGAGAACGTAGGCTTCACCATCACCGTCTCTGACTGGGAGGAAGGAACCAGCTCCAGCGTAACAATCTAATGTACGATGAGCGGAAAAGTTCTGAAACCGCTGCTGCTGCTGCTGCTCCCGACGCTGCTCTGTGTCATTTCCTGCTCTGTGAAGGAGTACAGGGATGACTGCCCCTGCTATCTGAGCCTGGATCTGAGACGCGCTTTCGATGATATCGTAAACGCCCCGGAGGAACTTATGGTCTCCGTCTATAGCCCGGAAACCTGTTACAGGGAGACGTTCACTCCGGGAAGCTGCCCGGACAGCATCGAAATCCGGGTCCCCCGGGGAGAAGTCACGGTATCCGCCCTCACCGTCCGCAGCAGCCGTTCGGTGAAGGACCGATCCCTTCTGATTGCTTACGGGGATCAGGCAGACAGCATCTACGCCTTTTCGGCGGTAGTGGATACAGGCGGGGAGCAGGCCCGGGAACGTGTGGACCTGCACAAGCAATATTCCACTGTCTATCTGAAGTTTCTGTGGCCGGGGGAGGGAGGAGACTCCCCCTCCGGTATCCCGAAACTGAAGGTGAGGGGAGGCACTAACGGACTCTCCATAGATGTTCTGGCGCCCAGCAGGGGAGCGTTCTGCATAGAACTGCCCGAGCAGGACCCGAGGCAGCCTCACCGCTTCCGCATTCCGAGACAGAGCGACAAGAGTCTCGCTCTGGAAATCTACGACCGCAGCAGCGACACACTGATAGACAACGTAGCTCTCGGAGACCACATCGACCTCACAGGCTATGACTGGAATGCCGAAGACCTGAAGGATATATACATAGAGATCGACTACACCAAGACAGATGCCGTGGTCACCGTTGAGGAATGGGACGGCGGGGAGTCTTTCCGAAAAACCATATAGCTTTATGAAGAAAACGATGCCTATAATATTGTCGCTTTTCCCTTTGCTGCTCTCCTGTCAGAAGGAGGGCGGCGAAGGCGGAGGAGTCAGTGTCTCCTTCACCCTGGACAGCTTCAGCCTCAGCAGAAGCTCCTGCGTGGCCGGAGAAAACGATATCGGAACTCTCCAGCTCTTCGTCACTGATGCCGACGGAGACATAGTGGACGATGTGCTCAGCAGCGGAGCCTCCCCTGTGAGCTTCAAGGGAAGGGTGGGGGAGACCTACCGCCTCTACGCTGTCGCGAACAATCCTTCCCGTATAACCGGGCTCCGGTCCGAAGCGGATATACTCGGATGGGAATACACCACACGCCTTTCCGAGCATTTCCCCTGCGGATTGCCTATGGCGGGGATGACGGAATACACCGTCGAGCGCAAGGACGGGAAAGCCAGGGTAGAGCTTACGCGCCTCGTGGCCAAGCTCAGCCTCACGCTGGACAAGTCCCTGATGTCCATTCACGGCAGTTTCACCGCCGACAGCGTGCGCCTTCGCAACTGTCCGTCGAGAATCAGACCCTTCGTCAGCGAAGAGAAGGTTCTCGACGCGGCCTGTGCGGCAGACGGGGACGTGGCGGGGGAGGAGGACCTCTCGGTCCTCAATACGGGCGGAAGCGTCAGTTTCTATGTACTCGAGAATATGCAGGGGGATCTGCTGCCGGGAAACGGCGACCCCTGGGCGAAGACCCCGGAGAACCTTTCTTCGCGCTCGGACCTCTGCACCTATCTCGAAGTCGCGGGCAGCTATTCTTCGCCCGGTTACAGCGGACGGGATTCATACCGGATGTATCTCGGAAGCGACAACACCTCGAACTTCGACCTGCGGCGCAACAGCCTTTACCGCTTGACCTTCATTCCTTCCGAGGACAATATGAGAAAGGAGGGAAACTGGAAGATCACCGCCTCTGACTGGACGGATACGCGGAGGATGTATTTCTCCTCCTCCTATCTGAAAGTCGCGCCGGGAAAGGAGAAAAGCGTGGAGCTTCTATTCAGTCCCGCCGATTTCGGATTTATCCTGTCTGAAAGCGGTCTGAGTGATGCCGGACTGTCTTTCTCTGCCAGCGGAAATCTGGTTACGCTCTCCTGCAGCGAGGATGCGGAAGAGGGAAAGTCCGGCCTTCTCACCGCGACATCCTGGGACGGCCGTCTGGAAACTGCCTGTACGGTCAGTGTCGGGCCCGAAAGGACGGAATTCGACAAGCTGACCGTGACTCCGGCCGAAGTCACCCTTGCGGTCGGCCAGACTGCGCAGCTGCAGGCTGTGTACACCACAACCTATTATGAGGACGGGATTCCGGTTGTATCTCATGATTACGATGTCACCTCGAACAATGAGGTGGAATGGAGCGTGGGCAAGCGTGGTGACAAGTGCTTCAGCATCAGCCCGGAGGGCCTGGTCACAGCCCTTTCCGCCGGCACCGGCTACGCCTTCTGCTCCTATCTGAACGCGGGCTCAAGTGCCGTCATCAAGGTGGAATAGTATGTATTGGAGACTCTTGAATAGTTCCTATGTTTGACCCCCCCCGGATATTATAGGAGTAGGCTTTCCGCGAAGCCGGGCTTGGTAGTTCTGCTCGTCTTTCCGGTCTGAATAGACCTCGTGTCACCCGGTACACGAGGGATGAACGGAAACTTTACCGACTTATTGTTTAAGGCTTATTATCCATTCAGACATCTTTTCCAGCACTTCCGGCGCGAAAGTTTCCTCTATCTCTCGATATTCGGCGATACTTCCTACAGTGCAGTGCTGGAACAGATGGTTAACCCCCTCGACGGCTTCTATGACGTTGAGGGGATTTGCCGGAAGTAAAGGCACCAACGCGCCGAGATTCTCCCTGCAGTCCACCTGTGTATCCTTGGTTCCGTTCAGGGCAAGTACAGGACAGTTCACTCTGTCCAGAATTGTTCTCACGTCCATCCGGAGGAAATACTTAAGGTAGGGGCTCCCGAGCTGCATCTCAACTCCCCGATAGTTCTGTTTCAGTGCGTGCGGCAGAGCATATCCGTCCGCAGAAGGCAGGGGAGTTCCGGCGATGGCGGCATCGAACGCCTCTTCCAGCAGCTTGCAATAGGCCTGAGCCGTAGCTTCGCCAAAGCTCTCACTTATCCGGGAGCGGTTCTGCCGGAGCAGGAGCTCTTTGCCTGAGACCGTCATCCCCGCCAGACTCACTACGAAATCCGCCTGTCCTTCGGCAGCGAGGATGAAAGCGATGGTCCCGCCTTCGCTGTGGCCGAGGACGCCGACCTTGTCGAAGCGCGCCCTGAGTGTCCTGATTCCCGAGAGCGCATCATTCTTGAGGTCTTCCGTAGTGCACGAAACCACATCCCCCGTGGATTCGCCGAAACCCCGGTCATCGTAACGGAGCGTCGCTATCCCGCGCCGCGCCAGCGCATCGGCGATCACCGCGAAGGGCTTGTGCCCGAACAGTTCCTCGTCCCGGTTCTGAAGCCCGCTGCCTGTCACCATTATGAGTGCGGGAGTCGCCCGGGAGTAATCCTCCGGCAGGGTCAGCGTGCCCTTGAGAAGGGCGTCGCCGCTGGAGAAGGAAAGCTCTTCCTCCGAGTAGGGGAATGGTCCGACCGGTGTCTGCGGGCGCTTGAGCTCTGTTTCCCCCGGGGTCAGCGTCAGAGGAAAAGACATCCCGTTCTGGGTGAATGTGCCGACTATCCGCTTCATCACCCACAGGCCCTCGAAGGCAGCTCCTATGGACGGCACTTTCAGCTTCACTTCCCCCATACCCGAGAGAGTGGCCTCGGCCGGAATTCCCTTGACGCCCTGCGCCGGGGAATCCATCGTGGCTCCGTCCTCTTCTATGTGAAACACGAGGGGGAGTTCCGTCCCCTGAACATCGATCTTTCCTGACCAGGTGCCTGTCTGCGCCCGCAGCACGGGCACGACAAAGGCAAAAACCGCTACAAGAGCAAATAGCCGTTTCATATCATTATATTTCTCATCATATTTCTGGAGCTGACAGCCTCCGGGCTGTACACAATTACTGACAGGCTACAAAAATACTGATTATTGCGCTAATATCCACATTGCTTGCTGCTTGCTTGCCTCTCACGGCTCACCTGCACTCCCCGTCATTGCCGGCTTGCACTCCCCGTCATTGCCGGCCGCCCTCCCCGTCATTGCCGGCCTGCACTCCCCGTCATTGC
>CAVDFQ010000013.1:0-53206 GCA_963608065.1 bacterium | reverse complement strand
CTTTTTGTCCACCCGGCAAAAATAGCTGTCAAATCATCCTACTTTTTGTCCAGGTGACCGAGATGCCCGATCGGGTCGGGCATGACGGGAAAGGGTCGGGCATGACGAAGAAAAGGTCGAGATGCCCGATCGGGTCGGGCATGACGGGAAAAAGGTCGAGATGCCCGATCGGGTCGGGCATGACGAAGGATAGATCGGGAGCGGGAAGCCGGAGTGCAAAAGAGAATTACGACAAATACTTCTGTACAAACTCTTTCACGTACTTCTTCAGTACATCGCCCTCCAGAATCTTCACCTCGTCGGAAAGGCCGATGATGAACCGGCCCACGCCCTCCAGCCGGGCGACTTTTGTCTCCAGGATCCAATTCTTGCCCTCACGGAAAATGAATTTCCCGGCCATCGGATATTCCTCGAGCAGCAGTACCTTGGCACGAGTCTTCAACTGCAGCTTTACCGGAATGGTAAGTTCGCCGCTCATCCTGAAGATGTCAGTATCCGACCTGCGATGCCGCGCCTCGTTCTCCCACTGTTCCTCTGTCAATTGAACCTCGCCGATACGGGCCACCTTGAACACCCGGTTCTCCTGCTTCCCGGTATCCCAAGCCCATACATCAATCATCTCGGCCGTGAAATCGAACGGCTCCACAATGCGGTCTTCCGTGACATTGCCATTGCCGGATTCATAGTTCTTCAAAACGACCTTCAGTTTCTCATTGCGCGCGTGCGCCAGTGCCTCTATGTTCGGAGCGATGTTCGCCTTCTCACAGTACTGTGCAATGCTTGTGCAGTCATAGACGCTCAGCAGCTTGCGCTTCAGGTCCGCCTTCAGCGAATTGGTGACGCTCAGATTCTCCAACATCCCGGAGAGGATATAAGCCTCTTCCTCAGTGAAGTAGATGAATTTCTTAAGATTAGGCAGCTGACGAGACATCTTGCCCATCTGGTACACGTTGCCATAAACTTTGTTTATCACAAAGCCAGCGTCCCGCAGCGAATCGATGTAGCGGTAAATGGTGCGCTCCGTGGTTCCGAGTTTGTCGGCCAGTTCGCCGATGGTGAAACCGGTGTTACCCGTCATCATCCTCATCAGCCGAAGCATCTTGACTATCTTGGTCTGGTCCATAAGATCCGATATACTTAAACACGGGTACTATCCCTATAGGCAAAATGAAAATTGTTCTCACAAAGTATCCACCTTTCGGGAGATATGTGGAAAGGCTACGCAATCAAAATGGGATATGATTCATAGCACGGGCCCGGCAGAGTCTCCACCACTTGTCATCAATATCCTTCCAGAACTCCCTCCCTTCCGGAGTCTTGCGCCAGTCGAAGGCGCGGGCGAGGAAGCATTCGTCGATCACGCGGATGTCCGCAAGGGTCTCATCGAGCACATTGGCTCCGCACTGCGCATAGAAGGCAGCATCGAATTGCCGCTCGCAATCATTGTCCCGGAGGAAGCTCCGGAAGGACTGACAGTTGCCGGCCACTTTTTCGGAGCATTATTTACGGTTGATGTAGATGATCACGCTCACCTGATGCTCCGGATGGTCGTCAGGAGAGACTCTCTGGATACGGGCATCGAAGATGTCTCCGTGCCCCATCTCCAGAAACTTGGAGATTTCGTGATTCTCGGTGCGCGGAATGAATCCGAGCTTGTAGTCGCCGTACCAGATGGCCACGGCGTAAGGGTCGAACTTGTTATCCTCCTCCCTTTCAAGCTGAACCTGAAGGCCCGGTTTGAGTTCATTGAGAGCTATCGCTCCGTCCCAATAAGTGAAGCCGGCGATGTCAAAGTTCAGAAAATGACGGTGTTGTACTTCTCTTGCCATATCTATTAGTTTTCATCGGTGTCGCCACCATTACCATAAAATTCCCAGTATTCCATAAGCATCTCTTTGTTTTTGATGATGCAAAGGTATACCGGGACAGTGTCAATATCTGACACGTCAAACATATAACGTAAAAAATTTACCTGCTGATGCTTACAGCTTCTATAACGCGGCAAGGGCCTCCGCCAGATACCCCCTCACATACTCCCTGAACTCCGGGGAGTCCACGATCCTGATTTCCTTGGCGAGGCCGACATAGAAGCGGCAGGCGCCGGCATAGTCGCAGACATCGATGTCCAGAAGCCAGTCATTGGCTTTGCGCACGAGTTCCTTCTCCGCGAGGGGGTATTCTTCGAGAAGCAGGTTCTTCGCCATAACGGACATCAGCAGAGTGACGTGCCCGCAGTAGTGGCCGGTCATACGGAACACGTCCATCCCCTGTTTGCGGTGGGAGGCCTCGGCCGTCCAGCTCTCGTCCAGAATCTCCACGCCGCCGATGCGGCCAATCTTGAAAATCTTGTTGTGCCCGTCGTCCAGGTCGTAGGCGCAGACATCGATATAGTCGGTCGTGAACCCGTAAGGCTCGATGTGCCGGTCCCTGACGGTATGGGAGTGGCCGGACTCGTAGTCTTTCAGAATGACCTTCTTTTTTGCCCTTGCGGCCTTGGTCAGTTCCTGGACGTGGGCGGCATTGCTCCGCCTGTCCACGAAGTCGGCGATGGCAGTCTTGTCGTAGATGACCGCGAGCTTGTCACGGATCCCCTTCCTGAGGGAGTTTGTCGGGGAGAGTCTGTCGATGAGCGAATTGATGAGGTAGGACTCTTCCTCGCTGAAGTACATCAGCTTGTCGAAGTCCGGCATACTCCGGGGTACGGACTCTATCTTGTAGGTGTTTGTGTAGAGCTTGGTCACCACATAGCCGGCATTCCTGATAGTGTCGATGTACCGGTAGATGGTGCGCGGGGACATCTCCAGACGTGAGGAAATCTCCTCGATGGTGTAGTTTATGTTGCCCGACATCATCTTCATCAGGCGCAACATACGGTCTTGTTTCGGCTGGTCCATAGGCTGACTGTAAGAGTGTTCCGGGGTTTACTCCCGGAAGCCAAAGATAGGGAGAATCTTTCATAGAAACTACTGAAACCTGACAAAATTTCGATTTCTCAAAAAAGTCCAATGCTACACTGAGATACTCCCGGGGCGCATTACAACCGGCAAGATAAGCCGGACTGGACGGGACGTTCGACTTGAGCGGCTGCGAGATCTACACTTCCTGCGAACCCTGTCCTATGTGTCGACGACTCTTTCATCTATGACGAACTTGCCCTTCCTCACGCCGAGCGTCTCCTTCCGGCGGAGTCGCTTCTGCGCGACGAGGCTCTCGAGGCTTTCAGACGCTGTCACACTTTGATGAAGATTCTGTTCCTGTACATCAGGGTGAGGATGAGGAAAACGATACTGTAGTTGGCAAGGCGCAGCAGTACCTCGTAGTAGCCCCCGAGGTACTGACAGAAGCCGTACAGCAAAGAATTGGCGATGGAGGTGAAACTGATGGACTCCCCTATCACGTATGCCGCGATGGAATTCATACCGTATATGTTCAGCCATTCCAGTCCTCTGCTGTGTCCCCTTATGTCTATCCACCAGTGAAAGAGCGCCATCAGAACGAGACAGATTCCGCCCGAGAACAGTGTCATACTGCTTGTCCACAAGCGTTTGATGATAGGCATCTCCAGTCCCCACAGGAGCCCTGCGATGATGCAGGATATTCCGGCAAGCAAAAGCCTGTAAACCACTTTCACCCCGGTACTGTCGTTTCTCATCATAGTGCCTGCGCAGCTTCCCAGAATCACGGTAACGCCAAAGTTCAGACTGCTCCAGATCCAGGTATATGACGGATCTCCACGAAACCGTCCCAGCACGGCTTCGTCAACTCTTGCCGCGAATGATCCGCCCATAGTATAGTCCCCGCAGAAATGCATCGGCAGCCAGTAGATAAGCAGCAAGGCGGCCGCAACAGCCAGCCTGTATTTATCCGGGCAGTGCAGAACCGTCAGAGCCGCGATGACATAGCCGACAGCGATAGCCTGAAGCGTATTATTGTAGATTTTCAGACTGCCCGGGTCCAATCCCAGAAGATCCCCCTGAACGATCATCCCGAGCAGAAACAGCAGTACAAAACGTCTGCCTATCCTGAGATAAGCGTCCTTCCGTCGTCCCTGCTGCGTGTATCTGGCCAGAGAGAACGGCAATGAAACTCCGGCCATAAACAAAAAGAGAGGCATCACCAGATCCCACAGGCGGAAACCTTCCCAGACCTCGTGGTCAAAATGGTAGAGTATCCATCCGCAGCCGGACACTTGTCCGAAAGAAATCAGAACCGGCTGCAGGAAGACAAGCAGGAACAGGACTATCCCGCGTAATATGTCCAGAGAAGAAAGGCGTTTCATAGCTTGTATCCATTGCTGTCCCGCAAATATAAAAAACCCGGCTTCAAGTGCAAAATGAGCTGCAGGAAAGCAGTAAGTAATTCCTAAAAAAACTGATCCGGACGCAGTATTCCGTAAGGGGCCGCATTTAAGGAAGAAAATGAAAAAAATATGAAACGGATCGCATTTATGCTCGCGGCACTGTCCGCGCTCGCTTCCTGCAAAGGGAGCGTAAACACTGAATTCCCCGAAAGACAGTTCATAACGCTGACAAGAGCCGAACAGGAGGTAGTGGAAAGCGGCAACGGCTTCGCCTTCGACCTTCTGAGGGAAGTGACAAGGGAGTCGGAAGGCAAGACGGTTTTTCTCTCCCCTCTCAGCGCCCAGGTGGCTCTGATTATGGCCGCGAACGGAGCCGGAGGCGCTACTTACGAGCAGATAGTGAAGGCGGTCGGCTTCGACGGCTATGACCAGCAGACAGTGAACGGCACGATGCGCAAGATAATCGGCGGACTTCAGACGGTGGACACTTCCATCGATTTCGAAATCGCGAATTCCGTATGGATCGCCGACGGCTTCGACGTGAATAAAGACTACGTGACCCTTCTGAAGGATAATTACGGAGCCGAGAGCGCGAACGTGGATTTCTCCCTCTCCTCGGGCATAAACAGAATCAACGCCTGGTGCCGCGACAAGACTCACGGGATGATTCCGCAGATTATGGACGCGCCTGAACCGGATCTGAAGCTCGCTCTGCTCAACGCCTTGTACTTCAAGGGACTATGGTCCTGTAAATTCAGCAGAGCAAATACGAAGAAAGACGATTTCACGTCTCCGGGAGGCGGAAAAACGCAGCTCGACTTCATGAACCAGACCGAGGATTTCCTGTACAGCGAGAGTGAAGAGATGCAGGTGTGCGAGCTGCCTTTCGGGAACAAGGCCTACGCCATAGACTTCCTCCTCCCGCGCGACAACATCGACTTCGAGGACTTCTTCTCGACCTTTACCGCAGCGGACTTCAACGAATATCTGAATGCTTTCGGCACGGCCAATGTGAGGCTCAAGCTTCCGAAACTCAAGCTGGAATTCGGAACAGCCCTGAAACCGGCCCTCTCAAACCTCGGAATCATTGACGCATTCGACAGAAACTCGGCTGACTTTTCCCTCATTAACGAGTCCGAGGGTCTGTTCATCGGCACTGTAAAGCAGAAGGCCGTCTTCGAGATGGACGAGGACGGAGCCAAGGCGGCAGCCGTGACACACGTCGGAATGCTCGGCGACAGTTCTCCGGGTCCGGTACAGTCCGCCGTCTTCGAAGCTGTCCGTCCGTTCGTCTTCCTGCTCCGCGAACGCTCCACAGGCTCCATCCTCTTTATCGGAGCCTACACCGGAAGGTGACATCCACGATTTCAGCCGCCGGCAGTCCGGCGGCTGAGCAAAGTACCGCATTGGACGGCGGAGCCGGGGAGAGGGTCAGAAGCCGGTACGGACGGAGCGGAGGACGGGCTCGGAGGACATACGCTGAGGATTGGTCCCCGGGATGTCCTGAGGAACCGCCTCGCCCAGAAGAGCGAAGAGCTGAGTCCAGTAGAGCGGCATCTGACCGTCCGCGTCGCGGAAGTTCATCGGATACTCGCTGAAAAGATGCTCTCCGTCCCGGGTCACGAAAGAGTTATATACCAGCTCGCTGCAGTACATCGCGCCGTTGTCGGGCAGAAAATGGACATCGTAGGGCTGGCCCAGATAGCGCTTGGCGTTCTGTACGAACTCCCGGGCCTGTGCGGCGCTGACCGCCGCCCGCTTGATCTCGAAAACAGGCAGCGAACCGTCCCTGAGAGTGAAATCCCTCAGGAAAGTGTCCAGAGGATAGCGGTCAGTCCCGTGCTTTATGGTCGCATCGATAACCCATACCGAATCCCTCTCCACCTCGAGGATGGCCACGTGGACAGTCATCAGAGCATCGCTGGAGGAGGCAGTGGAAGCCCCTATCGCCCCCGCCATAGAATCATCCTCGAGGTCATAGTCTGCGGGAATCTGCACAAAAACCAGATCACCGCTCCGCAGAGCCGGTTCCACACTCCGGCCGCAGCCCGCAAAACTCAGGCAGAGCAGAAACAGAGGCAAAAAGCCAATACAGTGTTTACGCATAATCCGGAAAATCATTTAATAAAAGTTCCAAGCCTTTCTGTAAATCAGAGCGCAAATATAAGTAATGATGAAAACTTTTTCATCATTGCAGAACATAGTGACCTGCAAAAAACAATTCCCCCGGGGGGGGGGAACCGGCACTCTTCCCCTGGTCTCAGCGACCGCGTCGCAGGCGTCTGACTGCCGGAGAAACCGTAACTTCCTATCACTTTGCAGATTACTACAAAAGGAGATTGAAGCAGAAGAAAAGCGTAACCTCCGCTCACCTTGCAGATTACCGCAGAAGGATATTGAGACTGAAGAAAAGTAACTATCGCTCTTCTTGGCAGATTATTATAGTAGAATATTGAAGCTGAAGCCGAGGGTGAGGAGGACGGCGAAGGAGCAAGGGAGATAGTCGCAGTCGGCGAAAAGGCGCAGTCCGTAGGAGTCGCGAAGTCGGATATCCAGAGACAGCCCGGCGCAGAGATCAAGTCCCTCGCCGAGATCGGGACCGTTCAGTCCTTGACGAACATCACTGCCTGAAGTTGAAGTATTTAAGCCCCTCGCCGAAGCGGAGGCGGTAGAGACAGCAGAGATGATGGAAACAGAAGAGGCAGAGGAGGAAGAAGATACAGAAGATAAAGAGGAGACAGAGGAGACAGAGGAGGCAGAGGAGACAGAGGAGGCAGAGGAGGCAGAGGCAGAGGAAGAGGCAGAGGCAGAGGCAGAGGAAGAGGCAGAGGAAGAGGCAGAGGAAGAGGCAGAGGAAGAGGCGGTCTGCCGGAAGTATCCGGCCAATGCCTTGCTCCCCAGGGCGATGCGTCTGCCGAGCGGACATCTGTAATAAAGGCCGGCGCAGACGGAAGCGAAATCCGCAGAAGCCGCACCGAGGGAAGAGGATGAAGCAGCAGGAACGGAACCTGCAGTGCGGGAAAAGCTGTCGGCGGCATACGAAAGCAGGGCCCGCCCTCCGAGACCGAAACTCTCATTAAAGAAATAAGCTCCTTCCAGACCGATGTGCGAGCTGCGCAGAGAAGAGCGCCCGGAAGCTCCCCCGAAGAGCCAGCCCGTTCCGGTATAAATCCCTATGAATGAAGGCCTCAGCTCATCAGAAAGCAGTTCATCCTGCCGTAGCTTCCCGAAAACCAGGTCAGAAATCAGATATCCCGCTTCGGCCGACAGCACTCCGAGCCCCGCCCCTGTCAGGACATCGCTCAGCCAATGCCTGTCGCCGGCGATGCGCATAACTCCGGTGGCAGCAGCCACCGAATAGGCTCCCGCCCCGACCCAGGGGCTGAGTTCGCCGTACTCGCGCGTCAGAAGAGCCGCCATCATAAAGGCCCTCGCCGAGTGACCGGAAGGGAACGAACGGGCATCGGACCCGTCCGGCCGCTCCGCGCTGACTATCATCTTCAGAGACTTGACAGATCCGCCCATAATCACGTAAGCGGCCGAGGAAGCCGTAAGCATCTCTGCCCAGCTGCTCCGCCCGCGCACCCCTGCCGTCTTCAGGGCGAGCATCACCGCTCCGGGCGAAAACTGGAGATAATCGTCAAGATGGGTGCTGAAACTCGGCATACGGCTGTCCCTCAGACCCTTAAGGCCGCCGTCGGCGTCAGATGCCGCCACTCCTCCCAGTGCCATAGCGGGCAGGCTGACCGCAGCTATTCCTCCCACCCTGCGCCAAATGCAGTTCCACTGAGACTTTTGCGAAGGCAGATTGGCCGGAACGGCCTGTCCGGGGGCAGGTACGACGGCCGCAGAAAAAGGCACGATGTCCGAAGAGAGCACGAAGCGTTGCGCGGAGAGAGGCACGGGGCATAGCAGCGCAGACGCAACAAGCGCCGCGTTCAGACTTTTGCGTATGTCCACAAACCTGAGCACGGCGCGAAGATAGGTAAATCCCTGGAATTTCGGCTCACTTGCATACTTCCACGTCATTGCCGGCTTGCACTCCACGTCATTGCCGGCTTGCACTCCCCGTCATTGCCGGCCCCGATCGGCAATCTCTTCCCGCTTGTCAACCCACATTTTTGCCGGTGAGCCGGGTATTACTTATAGTTTCCTGCGTTCTCGATTATCCAGCGGGTGCAAGGCTTCTCGCGGAAGTCGCGGTCGAAGAGCAGCGGATACTCCTGCCGGCCCTCGATCCGCGTAGGATACTCGTTCTTCCAGCTGTCACCGTCCTGGACTCCCCACAGATTCACGCGAAGGATCTTGTCGTGGTTGCGCAGCAGAAGGTCCCAAAGGCCTTCCACGCGACTGTTCCAGAGATCGTTGACCTCCTGCGGAATGCCGTCCGGGTAAGGGATGAACATATCCCTGTGCTTTTCGAAGAGCACGGGGTCAGCCACCACTTCAGCGAAGGACTTGTCCCCGATGTCGGCGGACCTGGTCAGAGTAGGAAGTATGGTGACGTCCATCTCGGTGAACTGTATCTTCACTCCGGTGGCGGTGACTATGTCTATGGCCTGCTGAAGCTCGTCCAGGTCGGGATAGTCTATCCCATAGTGGCCCTGGAAGCCCACCGCGTCTATGCGCACCCCCTTGGCTTTCAAGTCATTCACAAGCTTCGCCACAGCCTCGGCCTTCTCCCTGCGGAACATATTGTAGTCATTGTAATAAAGCTCCGCGTCAGGGTCGGCCTCCTGAGCATAGCGGAACGCGAGTTCTATGTATTCCTCCCCGAGTATCCGGTAGAACGGACTCTGACGCCACGTCCCGTCGTCGAGTATGGCCTCGTTCACTACATCCCAGCCCTTTATGCGGCCCTTGTAACGTCCCGCGAGGGTGTGGATATGATCCTTCATCCTGGCTTTCAGTTCCTCCGGGGTCACATCGGTGCCGTCTTCGTTTATCGGGAACCATTCCGGAAGCTGCGAATGCCAGATGAGGCAGTGACCATAGACGGCCAGATTATTCTGAGTGCCGAAATCCACGTAGCGGTCGGCGAGATCCCAGACGAACTCCCCTTTACGGGGCTGGATCTCTTCGCTTTTCAGGCAGTTTTCAGGCTCGATGCAGTTGAAGTGACGCAGGAGCAGGGAATCACCCCTGGTGTCCAGACCCAGAATCTGCGCTTCGTTGACGGAGGATCCGATGAGGAACTTGCCTTCAAGCGCGTCCTTAAGAGTCTGCGGCCCGCTCGAGCAGGCTGCAGAGGCAAGTATGGTAAAAATGCAGATTAATTCTTTTCTCATAGAGTCAAAAAAACAGATAAAGTATCTTTTCTTAAATCTGACAAATATTATTTCATCATTACCGAATGGATTACGCTACACTCCCTTCGTCGGAAGGCCGCGTCGCGTCAGTACTTATACACTTTCAGCAGCTGCGCGCCGATGGTACCGTATGGAATGCGCAGATGGCGGCCCTGATGGTTTTCGTCACCGTTCAGACGCCGCACTCCGCGCAGGGACCCATCCCTGACCTCGTCTATGCTGAGGAAGCCGATATGCCCGTTCCCGTCTGCGGGAGAGGCCGTAGCCACACAGGAGGTGCCTAGAAAAAGGACCCCCTCCTCGTCAAGGTCGATAATCAGGAACGCGCCCTCCCCCCAGCTGTCGGTCTTGCCGTGGACAGGACTCCAGGAAAGGGTCCCGTCGTGGCTGCAGGTGAAGCGTACATCCCCTATGGTGACTTCCGTCCTCGGAGCAGCGGCATCTGTGAGCACCCCGTACACCTTTCCCTCGGCCTGTTTACGGGCTATAAGGGGCAGGAACTGCTGCAGCAGGGCATAAGAGGCAGCCGTAGGCAGGGGGTCATTGTCTATGGAGAAAGGAGAGAATCCTATCGCGGCGTGACGCCCGAGAGCATAGAAAACCCTCGCGGCATTCTCCCCGCACTGCCGGATTTCCGGGATGAAGAGCTGATTCTCCTTCCCGGAGTATCTGGCGATCCACTCCGGAAAGCCCGGGTCATAGATGTCCGGACTGATCAGGTCTATGTCCGGCGCCTCGGCTTTCCAGATATCCATAAGATGATCCAGCGGTCCCGCTGCCGGATAGTCTCCAGGCTTGCGTCCACGGGAATTGAGCGCGACATTGACATACATCGGTATGTCATATTCGGCCTTGCCCGCCTTTGCGACAGCTTCCGTATAGCGTGCGTAGTACTTCGCCTGAAACTTCTCCTGCTCATAGATGTCGTCTCCCCTGCGTCCTTCCTTCTCCCAGGCTTTCTGAGCCGCCTTCCCGAATTCGCGGGCAGAGCCGAGCAGACCTATCTCGTTCTCCACCTGCACCATAAGCACCGTGCCGGTCCCGGAGTCCGCTTCCGCCAGGTGCTTCATCAGTGCGGCGAATGCCTTGCAGTCGGCTTTCAGCGCCTGCGGGCAGAAGGCGGAAAGGATTTCTCTGACTTCCCCCTTCTCGTCCTCGGCGAGGGTGAAGCGGCTGCCGAAGCCTTTCTTCATCCAGGCGGGCACATAGCAGGACATACTGTTCTTCCAGGTTCCGAACCAGAGCAGTATCAGATGCAGATTATGGGAGCGGGCGCTCCGCAGAAGATAATCTACCGAAGAGAAGTCGAAGCGGCCCTCTTCGGGCTCGATCATCTCCCAGTAAACGGGAGCGAGGACCGTGTTCAGTCCGGCATCGCGCAAGATGCTCCAGGAGTCCCGGCTGTCCATATACTCCGCGCCGGACGCGCTGGAGTTTGCCAGTTCCCCTCCCAGGACTATGAACGGCTCCCCCTTGAGCATCAGCTGCAAGGCTTCATTGTTCTTCTGAAGCCTTACAGGCTGACCACTCACGGCCGCAGATGCGAGCAGGAGCGCAACAAGGAGCGCATATACCCTTTTCATTCTCTGGCGCATTACCTACTACTCTTCTTCCTGATATGGATAGATGCCCGCAAGCTCGCAGAGATATACGTACAGAGCCTCGTAGGCCGGTTTCTTCACATATTTATTGCCGGACCAGAGCAGAGGCAGATTCTCCTCACCTACCCAGGAATCCTTGTCGTTTATGCCCCAGATGGTGATGCCGCCTCTCTGCGCAGCAGGAACTGTCTCGATATACTTTTCGAAGATGTACTTGTAGAGCGCAGCCTGTGCCTCGAGGTCCGTGCACTTGATGTCAAGCTCGGAGATGCGGACCATCTTGCCCGTAGCGGCGAGTTCCGTGAGGGAAGCTGCAATCTTGTCCTCAAGACCTTCCGTAGCCATATCCAGATGCATCTGGGTACTTACGCCGGTCACATCGGCATTGCCCTTCGCATACGCGCAGAGGGCGGAACGCTTCGACGGGGAGGTTTCGAGGTTGTAGTCATTTATATAGAGGTCGGCCGTCTTGCCGTAGAGCTTAAGGGCATCCGCCGCATAAGCGAAGGCCTTGTCCGTGAAGTTCTTGCTGCCGCCGAAATACTCGCCCCATATGAAGATGTCCTCGCCGGGAGTGTTCTCCGCGCTGCGGAAATTGCCCTCCTCGGTAAACACCTCATTCATAACATCCCAGGCATATACGTCGAAATGTTCCACCATCCCGTAGACGAAAGTCTTGTAGGCATAGCCGAGAGCGTCGGAGGCGAGTTCGCCGTCAAGTTTATTCGTGCTCTCGAACTGCGCGGCAGCGGCCTTGCGCGGAGCGGGGCGCTTCCAGCTGTAGTACTTTCCGTACCCATTGGCCGCTGCGGCGGCCTGCGCCGACTCGGTAACAGGGTAGATCTGGAAGCAGTCGAGAGTTATGATATTTGCGGCGCCGCCGCCGTAGAAGGCGACCTGGATCTCGGTCTGGTCGTCGGCGGTCGTGTAGTCGTAGGACTGCGCCGTCCAGTCGGTGCCGAGCTTGTCGTAATTTCCGTAGGCGGAACTCTTGTACTCGGTGGACGCGCCTCCGCGGATGTCTATCTGCAGGTCAGTGTCGGCAGCGTCGGACTTGCCCTGCCAGGCTATGCGATAGGTCGTGCCCGGCTCCACGCCGTATTTCTTCGACACGAGCTGGATGTCCCAGGCATTGGCCGCGTGGCCGTCGGAATTGTCCATACGCACGGCCTGCTTTCCGTGGTGAGCGTCCGGAACGAAGGTCACATAGTCCGGACCGTTCACCTGCCAGCCCGCCTCGACCATAGCCGCAGCGTCAGCATAACTCTCGAAATCACCGTCGTCCGCCACGGAGCTCTTCTCTATGCAGCTCTCCACAGGAGTAGGATAGAACTGCACGTCATCGATATGGTAAGTGCCGGCCGAATACGCGCAGTCGAGTACTATCTGCACCTGCGATGCTCCCTCCGGAGCCACGGCGTCGAGATAGAGGAAAGACCACTTGTCACCGATGCCCGGAAGCTGATTATATGAAGTGCCGGTATCCCATTTGAGCTCAGCCTGTATGGTATCGGCCCCGTCAGGGGACTTGACCCACATTCCGAAACGGTAGGACTCTCCGGCGACGATGTCCATCTTCGAAGTGAACGCCACCTGGATGTGCCAGGCGTCGCCTCCGGTGTAGCCCGTGGAGGTGTTGTCCACCACGAGGGCGTGGAGAGCCGAGTGGACTGCATCCTTGTTGGCTCCGATCTCCGGTTCGTTTCTGGAGACTACCGAAGCATAGTCGGAGCCGTTCCATATTCCATAGGCCCCTTCTGTCTCGAAGTCGCCTCCGGCGAGCAGATTCGTCTTGTCTATATAATTGGTGTAGTCGCCGTCATAGATGGCCTCGAAAATCTGAAAATCATCGATGAAGTAGCATACTGCGGCTGTGCCGCCGTAGAAGGCGATGCTCAGGCTTGAGCCGGCCTCGACCGTATAGTCCAGATACTGGTATGTCCAGCTTTTCCCCATCTTGTCGTACTGTCCCCAGGCGGAGTTCTTATAGGCCTTGGCGGAGCCGTCCTCGCGGATGTCTATCTGGATGTCAGCCTCTTCGTTCGCCATTCCGTACCAGGCGATGCGGTAGGTCTTGCCGGCCTCCACATCGAAGGAAGGAGTGACGAGCTGGATGTCCCAGGCGTTCGCGCAGTGCCCGTCGGAGTTGTCCATCTTCAGGCTCAGGTTTCCGCTGTTTGCCTGCTCTGAGGAAATGCTCACCGCATCGGCTCCGTTGCACTGGGCCCAGCCATAAGCGGCGAGAAGATCACTGCCTGAAGCCCCTGCGGTGTAGGATTCGAAATCTATCCCTCCTCCGAGGGCCTTAGGGTTGATGTAGTTGCCTCCCGTAGTCTCCTCTTCCTCTATGATAGTCTCGACTACGCGGATATTGTCTATGATCACTCCCTTCGATACTGTGAGTGTGTAGGATATGTCCGCGAGGGACGGAGTCTTGAAAGCGGCGGAGTATTTGTACCAGAGCGGCTCGAGAGCAGTATCCGCTTTCTGTCCGCCCGCGGACGAGAGTGTCACGGAGCCACCCTCCGGGGCTTTTGCCCAGAAGGAAACCATATAGGCCTTGCCTTCCTCAAGATCAGCCTTGAAGGAGAGCGAGGCGCCGTCGGTGGAAGCCTTGGCGGAATAGTCGCCCGCGAACACGTCGATGTATGCATCCGTAAGTTCGAAGCCGGAAGCGGTGTATCCGTCAAAGTCCCCCCCGGACTCGAAATTCCAGTTGCCTCTGAAGACGGAAGAGTCGTTGTCAGCGGCGGACTTGTCCACGAGGCCCTGGAGATAAGTTAAATTCTGCTGCTGATGCCAGCCGAGCACGTGCCCGAAGAGTTCTGTTCCGGCTTCCTGAGCCCAGAGGGACATCTCATCGGCGGTGTCGAATTTGAGTTTGCCGTTTGCCGCCACTATGGCGTCGTGCTTCATCTCGTTGCCGAAAGTCACCGCGCTGAATTCGCGCTTGAGAATCCCGGCAATGGAATCATTCTGAAAGTATTCGCTGTGCGTGAACGCAGCACCGAGTCTGATGTCCTGTTTTGCCGCAAGTTCCGCCAGACCTGCTTTCGTGAAATCCACGTCGGGGAGCGGCGGGTTCGGATTCACCACATCTGTAGGCTTGCTGAATTCCTCGTAGATTTCCCCCGTCCGGCAGGAAACGAGGCAGAAAAGGACTATGCCTATCGCAAGGAACGAAGATTTTTTCTTCATAAGTCGAGTTGAATAATTAGTTTTTGTGTGACGATTACGTGTTTCCCGATACATAAGTTCACGTTGCAAAATTAAGCTCTTTTCCCGTGCGCACAATGCGTTTATAGTTCACGGATTTTCTTTTTCGATAAGTATATCTTACTTTTGTAACAATTTATGTAGATTTGGGAACATAATCGCACCACATAACGAAAACACAAGGAATTGTTACATAATCCAAAGCTTTGTTTCAAAAATCCATATAGATGTTTCTTTCGGGCAGGGGACTTAGCTCAACAATCCCGACCTTTGCAGAAGAAACCACACGACTATATGTTTCCCGACATAGACACGGATTACTAACCAATTCAACCACTCAGAAAGTCACTTTATGCGAAATCTACTTACAAGAGACTGTGGGAAATGGCTGTGTACTGCCGCACTGATGCTCGTGACACTGCTTACGGCATCTGCACAAAGCACCAGCAGCATCACCGGCACTGTCACGGACAGGACCGGCGAGCCCATAATCGGAGCCGTCGTAATGGTCGACGGCGTACAGGGAGGCGAAGTAACTGATGCCGACGGGCGCTATTCGATCAGAGCATCGGAAGGTCAGACCCTCATCTTCACTTGCCTGGGCTATATGGAAAAAAGGGTTATGATAGGAAGTTCCAGGACCGTGGATGTCGTTATGGACGATGATACCACGCTGCTCGAAGAAGCGGTCTCCATCGGATACTCCACTGTAAAGAAACGTGACCTGACGGGCTCCGTCGCATCCGTGGGAAGCGACGCCATAACCAGAACCATCCCCACTTCCGCCGACCAGGTGCTGCAGGGACGCGCTGCGGGAGTCCAGATGACACAGAACTCAGGTATGCCGGGCGGCGGTACATCCATCCGCATCCGCGGTGTGAACTCCCTGAACTCCTCGAATGAGCCTATCGTGGTCATCGACGGCGTGGTCATCGACGCCCAGACGGGGTCCAGCACCGACAACGCCTTATCCTCCATCAACCCGAACGACATCGAGAGTATGGACATTCTCAAGGACGCGTCTGCCACCGCCATATACGGCGCACAGGGCGCCAACGGCGTCATCCTGATCACCACAAAACGCGGTCGCGCAGGCAGCAGCAGCATAACCTTCGATGCCCAGGCGGGTATCCAGACTATGCCGAAATACCTCGAGCTGATGGACTTCCCTACCTACGCGGAAACCTACAACGCTTACGCGAAGCTGCGGGGCGCGACCCAGAGAGACGAATACGCAAACCCTGCCGCCCTCTCCGCAGGCACCGACTGGCAGAAGGAGCTTTTCAAGACGGCTCCTATGCAGCAGTACAATCTCTCAGTCACAGGCGGTACAGAGAAGGCCACCTACGCGGTCACCGGCGGATATCTGAATCAGGACGGTATAGCCTACGGCTCCGGTTTCGAGCGCTATAACCTCCGCACGAACATCGACATAAACGCACGCAAATGGGTCAAGATGGGCGCAAGCGTGGCGGTCAGCCATTCTGTCCAGAACGTGAACTCCCTCGCGGGAAGCTCGGAAGGTCTCATCCAGGTGGCTCTGAAACAGTCCCCTGCCGTGGCGGCACACTCCATCGACGGAGGCTATGACGGACCCGAGGACGCGAATTTCGCACAGAGCAACCCTATCGGTCTCGCGAACCTCCTCGAGAACAGGAACAACAAATCCGGAGTCCGTTCCAATATATATATGGACTTCAGCATCCTCAAGGGGCTCAACTTCAGGACGGAGTTCTCCAGCGACATAAACTTCACGAACGCATACCAGTTCACCCCTACATATAAGTTCGGTTCCATCTACAACAGCGAGAACAGCCGCCAGGAGCAGAAGAACTGGTCTATGTACTACGCCTGGAGGAACCTTCTCACCTATAACAGGACCTTCGGAAAGCACAGCGTGAATATGATGCTCGGCCAGGAAATCACCTCCAGCCACTGGGAGTACATCCTCGCCAAGAGACTCAGCGGCCCTGACAACCTGCACGACATCAGCGCGGGCGACCAGACCACAAGCACCACCGGAGGCAGCAGCGGCGACACCAAGTTCGCTTCATTCTTCGGCAGACTCTTCTACTCCTACGACGAGAGGTATCTCCTTACCGCCACGCTGCGCGAGGACGGCTCCTCGAATTTCGCGAGAGGCCACAGATGGGGCATCTTCCCTTCCGCAGCCCTCGCATGGCGCATCTCCGAGGAGAATTTCATAAAGGACAATGTCTCCTGGATCGACGATCTGAAGCTCCGTCTCGGCTACGGTGAAGTGGGCAACTCGAACGTGCCTGCGATGGCCTGGCAGGCTACTCTGAGCACCGTCACCACTAACTGGGGCAACGGCTACCTCACCGGACGCATCCCTAACGAATACCTCACCTGGGAGTCCACACGCTCTCTGAACACCGGTCTGGACATCAGCCTCTTCAAGGACAGGCTGAACATAGTCTTCGACGCTTACAGCAAGACCACGGACAATCTGCTTATGGAAGCCGTCCTCCCGGCATATGTAGGAACGGAGGGACAGGGCTCAGCAGCCGCGCCTTACGGCAATATGGGCTCCATCTCGAACAAGGGTTTCGAATTCACCGTGAACACGGTGAACGTCAGCAAGCCGCACTTCAGCTGGACGAGCAGCTTCGTGTTCTCGATGAACCGCAACCGCGTGGAGGCCCTCAACACCGATGACGGCGTGATCGACAAGACCTATCAGGTGAGCGGAACGAATACCGTAGTCACACGCACCAAGGTGGGATCCTCCATCGGTGACTTCTACGGCTACCGGGTAATCGGCCGCATTATGGACGCCAACGACATCTACGACAGCGAAGGAAACATAAAAGTGGCCCTTCCTACCACTGTCATAAACAAGGATACCGGCGTATGGGTCGGCGACTGGCTCTATGAGGACGTGAACGGCGATATGGTCATCGACGAGAATGACCGCGTGAACCTCGGAAGTCCGCTTCCTAAATTCACGGGCGGCTTCGGCAACACCGTCTCCTGGAAGAACTGGGATTTCAACGTCTATCTCACCTATTCCTACGGGAACAAGGTAATGAACTGGCTCAGAGTCACTATGGACAACCCGAACTCCACCACGAACAAGTTCGCGAGAGTGAAGGACTACGCCAAGATCGGCCTCATAAACGAGAATAAGAGCGACAGCGACATCTGGAACGTATATGTGCAGAGCGCGAACAGCTGGGTTCCGAGAATGAGTTCCGGCGACGTGAACGACAACGACCGCGTCTCCTCCCTCTACGTAGAGGACGCTTCGTACATCCGCGTGCAGAATATCTCGCTGGCGTACAAGCTCCCTTATGATATAGTGGAGAAGATGCACATCGCTTCCCTGCGCCTGTCGCTGAACATCCAGAACCTCTACACCTTCACGAAATACTCCGGCTACGACCCGGAAATCGGTATGACCACCGACCAGTATTCGACCTCGGGGCAGAGCGCCCTTATGAACGGCATCGATACGGGACGTTATCCGAGCCCGCGGATTTACACCCTCGGGGTAAGCATCGGTTTTTAATTCCAAAAGATGATGAAAATGAAAAGGATATTAAGCATTATATGTCTGAGCGCCGCTCTTCTCGTCACCCTTTCCTCCTGCGAGGACTGGCTTGACGTCTCCTCCGAGTCGCAGACTACTCTCGACACGTTCTTCCGGAGCGAAAGCGACTGCCGCAACTCCACGGCTCCGCTCTACAACAAGGTGTGGTTCGACTTCAACAACAACTTCGGCTTCGGCTTTATGGACGGACGCGCGAACAATGTCTTCGGTCCGTGGTCGGCCTACATCTACCCTTATGTGAATCTGACTGAGACCACCTCCACCGCCAACCTCTACAGCGCCTGGCAGAGCCTCTTCGTGATCGTGACCCAGTCCGACTACACCCTGAACAACCTCGACCGGGCCCTGGAGCACGGAGTAAGCGAGGAAGTCATAAACGAGTGCAAGGCCGAGTGCCGCTTTATGAGAGGCATCGCCTACTGGTATCTGGCGATGTCCTGGGGCAATGTCCCCATCATCGAGGACCCTCAGCAGCTCATCAATGACCCTAAGGTGAACACGAACCCTATCGAAGACGTGCTCGCATTCGCCATCAGGGATATGGAATATGCCGCCAAGTATCTTCCGCAGACCCCTTACCAGTCCGGACGCGTGTTCAAGGCATCAGCCTACGGTATGCTCGCCCGCTTCTACAACACGGCGGCCGCATTCGTCCGCGGCGGGAAAGGCTCCACAGGGTCTCTGGGCAAGAGCGCGTCCGAGTACTACTCGGCCGCCAAGGACGCTGCGCTCAAGGTTATAAACGACAGCAGCGTGGGTCTGATGGAGAACTACGAGGACCTCTTCAAGGTTCAGAACAACAACAACAGGGAAGTGCTCTTCTCCCTGCAGTGGGTTCCGAACTCCGACTACGGCACGACCAATTTCTCCGACGCATACCTCGCGCTGAGCAGCACCTGCGTGGGCGGCCGCTCGGCCTGGGGCAACGCTACCTACGGCTCGGGCGAGCTCGTGAAGCTCTTCAGCGAGCGAAATGACCTCATCCGCCTGAAAGCCACATACTTCACCGAGGGGTGCTACTACGACTACATCCGCTCGGACGAGGGGGGCTATCTGGTAGGCACCGGGACGGGTTCCTACAACGCGGACGGCGAATTCGTGCTCGTCAGCAAAGACGAATACTCCGACATCATGGCCTGGATCAAGAAGGGAGTGGTAGGGTCGAGCGCCGATACGGGCGGTCTTGCGACCAATCAGAACTCCTGCTTCAACACTCCTCTGCTCCGGCTCGCCGATGTGATGCTCCACTACTGCGAAGCCTGCATAGGCGAGGGTACATCCACAACCGACCCTGTGGCGCTGGATGTCTTCAACAGAATCCGCAGCCGCGCCGGTCTGCCTGCAGTAAGCGAGATCACCGTGGACGGACAGGACGGCCTGTGGAACGAGCGCCGCTGCGAGCTTGCCATCGAATATGTGGCCTGGCCGGACTTCGTGCGCAGAGCCTACTACCAGCAGGACTGGGTACTCAAGTTTATGGGAAGCCAGAACCGCAACGCTTCCTTCTCCTACAAATGGGCGAGCAACACCTTCGAGTGGAAACTGAATGACGACGGCACCATAGCCAAGACGGGAAGCAACGACGAGGAGACTCCTTCGGCGAGCCGTCTGCTCCTTCCTTATCCGGAATCGGAGCTCATCAAGAACCAGCTGCTCAAGGCCGACCCGGTCCCTTATACATTCAGCGATGAAGAATAATACAGACGCGATATGAAAAAGATTTCAATCATAATCACCTCGCTCGCGGCCGCCGCCCTGCTGCTGGGCGCCTGCAGCGAGTCAGAGAACACTGACAAGTCCTACGGCCCGCTCAAAGTGACCAAGGTATATCAGAATACGGTGAAGTCACTCGAGGAGATCGACCCTACGGTGGGCGTGCGTCTCGGCACGATGATCCGTCTCGAGGGACAGAACTTCCTCGGAATCAAAAAGATATCCTGCAACGGCTCCAAGGCGTACATAAACCCTAATCTGCTCACTGAGAACTCGGTTGTCTTCAGGATTCCGACCAAGGATTCCGACAATGCGGACACTCCTACGGGAACTGACTGCGACGAGGCGCTCCGCGACAAGATCATCATCAGTTCCACCGGCAACCCGGATTACGAATTCAGCTTCAGGATTATGGGTTCCGCCCCGAGCATCAGCTCAGTCAGCCACACTCTTCCCGGCGAAGGCTCCTGGGTGACTGTGAAGGGCGAGCAGCTCAAGGGCGTAAAGAGCGTATCCTTCTGCAACGACCTTGACGAAGTGGTCGCCACGACCGGGGACATCAGAAACGAGAACGCGAAGGGCCTGAGTTTCCAGTTCCGGACCCCGGCCTTCCCTGAGGATTACGAGGGAGGATATCTTCTCGTGGACACCGACAACGGCAAGGCGGCTTCTCCGAACTATTTCTGGAGAGTGAAGAACATCTTCCTGAGCAAATTCTACAGCGAGGAAGACGACGGGCTCTACAAATACAACCCGAGTTCCACCCACGACAGCTACTATGCCTGGGGCTCAGGCACCTCGGGGAATATGCCCGATGCGGAGGCCTATCCTGACATCCCGGAGGTGTTCCCTGCTGAAGGTGACGGTCCTAAGAACCCTTCCATCTTCAGGTCTATGCCTGACTATCCCGGAGCTGCTGTTTCCGTCCTCGCTCTGAGCGACGGGGAGCATTCCGCGGACGGCGGAGCCTGCATCGCGCGTGCCTGCTTCAACTCCGACGCCTGCTCGGGACGCGCCCTCGGTATGGCTCAGACCCTGGACATCGGCGTGGAGCTCTTCACGACCGCCACTGCCTGCGAAAGCCTGGCTTTACAGTTCGACTACTACATCCCGGGGCCTTGGGACAGCGGCCGCATCGCCGTGACCTTCGTGGACAACGGCATCGACTGGATGGCGAACTACCATCCGTGGACTACGGATCCGGACACTTACGCGAAGGGGATGACCGAGTGGATGACTGCCACGATCCCTCTGTCCGACTTCCCTAACTTCGCCGGCCAGACCTACGGCTATGTCCTGAAAAACACCATAAAAGGTGTGAACGGAGACTACGCCTGTCAGGGTATGATCGCATTCTACAATGACGAGTGCGACGGCCACGCGGCCCACGCATATAACAACTTCATAATGTACTGGAACAACCTCCGCATCGTTCCTATGACCACCATAGAAATCGAGGACGAATAGCCTCATCTTGTTCAACCCGGGGAGGAGACATCGCTCCCCTCCCCGGTTTATATTTACCCGGTGCCTTGTGAAAAGCACTCAAGTTACCTACACCCGAAGAAGAACCCGATGAAAAAAACTCTGATCTGCCTGCTGCTCTCCGTCCACCTGAGCGCGGGCGCCCAGACGGCCCGTCTATACACCTCGGAAGACGGACTTCCGAGCAGCCAGATAAACGACATACATCAGGACAGCAAGGGCTTCGTGTGGATCTCCACCGAAAACGGCCTCGCCCTCTTCGACGGGATGGAGATGCACGGCATACAGTCTCCTTCAGACGGAGAAGGGAATCTGGCCAGCAACCTCGTCCTCACCACCTTCGAGGACAGCGCCGGCACGTTCTGGGTCGGCACATCGAAGGGCCTGCAGACCTACGATGTAGCCTCGGGCAGATTCAGCACTGTGGCTCTCGGGGACAGCGCAGTGCCGCTCTCCACCCAGCACATCTCCTCCATAGTGGAAGTAGGCCGTGTGGACGGGACTTTCGAGATATGGGTAGGGACTTCGCAGCACGGAGTCTATATCATAGACGGACTGACGCACAGTCCCGACACGGAAAAGCACAATTCCATAAATGCCCTGCTCCCTTCCCTCTTCGTAAGCCGTATCTTCGCGGACGACAGAGGCAGGATGTGGATAGCCTGCGAGACAGGAGGGCTCAGCGTCATAAACCTGCAGGACTACAGCAGCCTCACCGACCTCTTATGGACTCGGGAGACGGCAGAGCTCGCCTCCACCATCCTCGTCACTGACTTCGAGCAGGACAGCGAAAGCGGGGAGGTAATCATCAGCAGCTCGAACTGCGGCCTTCTCATCGCGGACTCCTCCGGGCTGCGCCGCTCCCGCGACAGGGCGGCCGCGCACTGCAGCGCAATGGCTCTTCTGAGGGACAGAATGTTCAGCCGCGCCGGAGACAGGGCCTATCTGATAGGCCTGGAAGACGGAGGATACAAAATCTACGACCTCCAGAGCGACCGTCTCAGGGACGTGAGCGCCGGCGACATACCTTTCGACACCTCCGGATGGAAAATCCACAGCCTGATGGAAGACAATCAGGGCAACGTCTGGATGGGTGCATTCCTCAAGGGAGTGATGGTCGTTCCGAAGTCTATGTACGGCTTCGAATGCATAGACCTGAACTCGTCCAGAGAGCCGGGGGCCAAATCCTTCGGCTGCGTGACATCCATATACAGAGACGAGCGGGACCATTCCCTCTGGGTCGGAACCGACGGGAGCGGAATCGTCAGAATAGCCCCTGACGGCAGCAGAACCATCTACAATTCGGAGAATTCCGCCCTGGGCAGCGATGCCGTCATGGCTCTGGAAAATGACGGCGACGGGGTTCTGTGGATCGCCACATATCAGGGAGGCCTCTACAAATACTCCGGCGGGAAGATTACCGCCTTCGGGGACAATCCCCGCATCGGCACCGCCAAGACTGTGGATCTGGCGTACGATGGCAAGAGGAATCTGCTCTACGCCGGCACGCACGGGGCGGGACTCGCCATAATCGATATTGCGGCCGGCAAAGTCACGGGCAATATCTCCGAAGACCCGAACAAGTGGATAAGCGCTCTTTATCTGGACAGCGGCGGTATGCTCTGGGTCGGAACCTTCAACGGCCCGTTATGCTACAACCACACCACGGGGAAAATGGTCCGTTACGACATCGGAGAGGACAATATGTTCTCCCGCGTGTACAACTTCTGCGAGAGCCGGGACGGCAAGATGTGGATAGGCACAGGCGAAGGTCTGGTCTGCTACGACAAGGCCGGCGCGAGGAGCGTCAGCTATACGGTGGAGGACGGGCTTTCCAGCAACGTGGTCTGCGGCATCCTGGAAAGCGCTGACGGCAACATCTGGCTCTCGACCTTCCGGGGACTGAGCAGACTCACCCCGTCCACCGGACGCATCAGCAGATATTACGCCTACGACGGACTGCAGGAAAACGAATTCCACTACCGCGCGGCCTTCCGGTGCTCCGACGGGCGTATGATTTTCGGAGGCATAAACGGCCTGAGCCTCTTTTACCCCCAGACGGTAAACCAGAAAATACACGATGTGCCTCCCGTGTATTTCACTTCACTGGAAGTAGGCGGCCGGAAAGTCGGATACAACACCCCGCAGGACAGGGGCATCCTCGACAGACACATTCTGGAAGCCACTTCCATAACCCTCCCCCACTCCCGCAACAGTTTCAGCGTAGGTTACGCGGTCCTGGAGTACACGAATCCACGGAAGATGGTCTATTCCCACAAGCTGGAAAGGTTCGACCGCAGATGGCAGACTCTCTCCCCTTACCTGCGCAGTGTCACATACACGAACCTGCCCGCAGGACGCTACACTCTGAAAGTGAGGGCCGCCTTCGAGAATGATGACACGAACTTCTCCGAGAAGGCCATAAGAATACGCATACTCCCTCCGTGGTATAACAGCATACCGGCTTTTCTGGTCTATTTCCTGCTGCTTATGGCGGCCGCCCTGCTGATAAGGCGTTACCGGCTGAAAGAAAGGGCGCACGAGGAGGAACGCAGGGAGTCCGAAGTCAAGGAGATGAAACTGGAGATGTTCAGCGGCATCTCCCGGGAAATACGCACCCCGATGACTCTGGTGATGTCGCCTCTGAAGGAATTCAGGGAGGCTGAAACCGACCCCCGCAGAAAAGACCTTTACAACCTTATGTACCGCAACTGTCACCGCGTGCTGAGGCTGGTGAACCAGATGGTGGACATACGCAAGATGGACAGCGGGCAGCTGCAGTTCCATTTCCGCGAGACGGACATAGTGTTCTTCATCGGGGACATCGTCCACTCCTTCGAGACCCTCGCGCAGAGCCGGGGCATCAGCCTCATTTTCCGTCCGCAGGAGGAAAAAGCCATGATGTGGATAGACCAGGGCCACTTCGACAAGGTTATCTTCAACCTTCTCTCCTACTCTTTCAGACACACTCCGGACGGCGGACGGATAGAGCTGGACATCTGCTCCCCGTCCCTGAACAGGGGCGAAATGCCGGGCAGGATAGAAAGCTACATCCGGATAGGGCTGATGCGCTCGACAGAGCCCGGCTCAGGCGAAGAGGGGGACTCAGGCGAAGAGAATCCTTCCGCGAGCCCGGGACTCTATCTGGCGAAGAAACTTACTGAAATCCAGCACGGGATCCTCCGGAGCGAAAGGACTGACGAGACTGAGGGCTTCTGCATCCTCCTGCCTTGCGGGCGCGCTCATCTCTCCCCGGAGGAAATGTCCCCTACGGAACTTCACAAAGACCTGTACACCAGATATTCCGCAGACAGTTCAGCTCCGGCGGACAGCGCAGCCGCTCCGGGCGAATCACAGAAAGACAGCAAGAGCAAAAAAGACATAGTCATAGTGGACGCGGACAGCGAGATGCGCGCATACCTGCGGCTGGAGCTGGGCAAACTCTATAACGTAAAGAGCTGTCCCAACGGCAAATCCGCCTGGGGTATCATCTCCACGACCATCCCGGACGCCGTCATCACCGAAGTGTCCATAGAGGGAATGGACGGCTTCGAGCTGTGCAGCCGCATCAAGCGCAACCCCGGCACGAACCACATCCCCGTCATCATAATGAGCACCCGCACAGACGAGGCGAGCGCACAGAAATCCAGCGAGAGCGGAGCGGACACCTTCCTGACCAAGCCTCTGTCCATCGAGCTCCTGAAGAGCTCTCTGGCCAATACCATAGCGACACGGGACACTCTGCGCGGCAAATTCGCCACCGACATGCACTACAATTACGATGATATGAAGATGAACATCCGCAGCGGAAGCCAGATGATGGACACCGTTATGGAAGTCATCCGCAAGAATCTGGACAACCCTGACTTCAGCGTGGAGAATCTCAGCCGCGACGTGGGGATGAGCCGCGTGCATCTGAACCGCAGGCTGAAGGAGACTATGAACATCTCCCCGAGCGACCTTATCAGGTCAATGCGTCTGAAACAGGCAGCCTGGCTGCTCATACATAACGAAGCTAACGTATCCGAGGTCTCCTACAGGATAGGATTCTCCTCGCCTTCATATTTCTCGAACGCCTTCCACAAGTATTTCGGTATGTCCCCGAAGGAATTCCTGGCCAAATACCGCGACTGTGAAGACGAAGACACGCTGAACAGGATTTTCGGGACCGAAGCGGAAAGGGGCACTTATGAAAAGTAAGAAATTGTACGTAACGATATTGGCGGCAGCCGCCATGACTCTGCTCTCCTCCTGCTCCCCTCAGGCGGAGGTCAGTCCGGCTGCGCTCTTCTGCGAACACGCTGTCCTGCAGCGCGGACGCGACATCACGATAGAGGCGCACAGCGCTCCGGGAGCGAGGATCAGAGCTCGCTGGAGGGGACGCACATACTGCTCCACCGCCGACGGCGAAGGGCTCTTCCGCCTGACCTTCCCGTCCGGAGACGCGGGAGGGCCGTTCACGCTGAAAGTCGGAGACAAGACGATCGGAGACATACTCGTGGGAGATGTTTTTCTCTGCTCGGGCCAGTCGAACGCGGAACTGCCCGTTCAGCGCTGTCTGGATGTGGTGGCAGAGGACATAAAGGGATACTCGAACCCTCAGATAAGGTATTTCGCAGTCCCTACCCGCTACTCTTTCGGCGAGCGGAAGTGCGAGCTTCCGGAAGGAGAATGGGAAGTGCTCGACGGCGAGAGGACGGCTCTGAAATGGAGCGCGCTCTGCTATTTCACCGCACGTTCGCTCTATGAAAAGACGGGAGTTCCCGTCGGGATGATACGCTCGGCCGTGGGAGGCTCCCCCATCGAGGCCTGGATGGGCGAGCAGATACTGCCCCGCTATGCCCTGGACAGTCTCGCTCCCCTGAAGGATGGAGACTATCTGGACAGCCTGAAGGCCGCCGCACCGAAGGTTTACAGCGACTGGGCCACCGCATACTCGGAGCTTCCGGCCGTCAATGAGGTCTGGAAAGACGTGGACATTTTCTCCGGGGAATGGGCCCTGGACGCGAAAGGAGAACCCTACACAGGATGCCATCATCTGCGCAGAAACTTAAGACTCGGCGCCGGGGAGGCTTCGGGCGGAGCCCTTCTGCATCTGGGAGCGATGGTGGACGCGGATTCGGTATTCGTGAACGGGACTTTCGTCGGAAGCACGTCGTACCGCTATCCTCCGCGCCATTATGAAATCCCCGAAGGGGTCCTGCGCGAGGGCGACAACCTGCTGGAAGTCCACCTCTACGTCTATGGCCACGAGGGTCCGGGAAGATTCATCGGGGGCAAGCGCTATTCTCTGGAATGCTCCCTCAGGGATATTCCGCTTACTGACGGCTGGCAGCACAGCTATGCCGGAAGGATGCCCGCGCGCGGGCGCGAGATTTTCCTCCAGTATCAGCCGTCCGGGCTTTTCAACGCTATGATAGCTCCTCTCGCCTCTTACGCTACAGCCGGAGTCATCTGGTATCAGGGCGAGAGCAATGCCGGATGCCCGGACTCCTACGGCGAGCTGCTCGAAAAGATGATAGAAGACTGGAGGGCGGAGATGCACGAAGACTCGCTCCCCTTCTATGTGGTGGAGCTGGCCGACTACGAGCATTCTGAGCTTGCGGGCGAGCAGAACGGCTGGAGACGTATCCGGAAGGCCCAGAGGAGCACGGCGGAGAAGATGGATGGGGTAAGGCTCATCCCGAACGCCGACCTCGGAGAGTGGAATGACATACATCCTCAGGACAAAAAGACCCTCGGGGAGAGAGTTGCCGATGAAATAATGAAAAGTATCGATTGAGAATATGGAAAAAACTACCGACGAAGCCAAGGGCTTCTACAAACTGAACTGGATGCAGCGCATAGGTTTCGGGGCCGGGGATATGGCCCAGAACCTCATCTACCAGACCATAAGTATGTGGCTGCTGTTCTTCTACACGAATGTCTTCGGGCTGGACCCGGCCGTCGCCGCCGTGATGTTCCTGGTGGTCCGCATAGTGGACGTGCTCTGGGACCCGATAGTGGGGGCGTTCGTGGACAAGCACAACCCGAGGCTCGGAAAATACCGCGCCTACCTCATCCTGGGAGGCATCCCGCTCACCGTGTTCGCCATCCTCTGCTTCTGGAACGGCTTTTCCGGCTCGCTGCTCTACGCCTACGTCACCTATGTGGGGATGTCGATGTGCTACACACTCGTGAACGTGCCTTACGGGGCCCTGAATTCCTCACTGACACGCGACACGAACGAGATCACCGTATTGACATCCACCAGGATGTTTATGGCGAATCTGGGAGGTCTGGCCGTATCGATGGGGATTCCCGCCTGCGTGAAGCTTTTCGCGAGAGGCACCGAGCTCGTGGGCGAGCAGGCTATGCCCGCTGACGGCAGGGCCTGGTTCCTTACTATGACGGTGTATTCGCTCGCTGCTCTGGCGCTGCTCTTCTTCTGCTTCAGCCAGACCAGGGAAAGGGTCGTAATGGACGAGACGCAGACCGCGAACGTGAAGGTCTCCGACCTCTGGACCGAATTCGGCCGCAACCGGCCTCTGCGCATCCTGGCGTTCTTCTTCATCACCGCCTTCGCGATGATGTCCGTCAGCAATGCGGCCGGCTCCTACTATATGCAGTACAATATGCACTCCTCCACTGCCCAGATGTCCGTCTTCATGGGACTCGGCTCCATCCCCGCCTTCATATTCATGCCTCTCGTGCCTGCCATAAAGAAGGCTGTGGGGAAGAAGAATATGTTCTACATCTTCCTTTCCGTGGCGATGTTCGGTATGGCGGTGCTCTATCTGGTCTCCGTCATCCCGGCTCTGCGGTCGCAGATGTGGATAGTGTACATAGCGCAGTTCGTGAAATCCACCGGCGTGATCGTGGCCACGGGATATATGTGGGCCCTCGTTCCCGAAGTGGTGGCGTTCGGGGAGTACACCACGGGACGGCGCATCGCAGGCATAGTGAACGCGCTCACAGGCATCTTCTTCAAGGCCGGAATGGCTCTCGGAGGAGTGGTGCCGGGACTCATCCTCTCGGCTGTCGGCTTCTCGGCCGGGCTCAAGACGCAGACCCCTCTGGCCGAGCAGGGCATACTCTGGCTGGTCTGCGTGATTCCGGCGCTGCTGCTGCTTCTCGCTATGTTCATCATCAGCAAGTATGAACTCAGCGACGACCGTATGGACGAAATAAACAGGACTATCGAAAGCAAAGCATATGAAAACTCCTAAAAGATACCTCTGGCCGGGTGATTATATGGCCGACCCGTCCGTCCACGTGTTTGACGGCAAGATCTACATTTACCCTTCCCACGACCGCGAGTCGGGCATTCCGGACGACGACGACGGTTCGGAGTACGATATGAAGGACTACCACGTCCTCTGCATAGAGGGTCCGGACCCTATGACTTCTCCGGTGGTGGACTGCGGCAAAGTGCTTGACCGCGAGCAGATTCCGTGGGCGGGCAGGCAGCTCTGGGACAACGACGTGGCCCACAAGGACGGAAAGTACTATATGTACTTCCCGATGAAGGACCGCAATGACATCTTCCGCATCGGAGTCGCCATAAGCGACTCGCCCGCAGGGCCGTTCATCCCTCAGGGCGACCCGATCAGGGGCAGCTATTCGATGGATGTCTGCGTCTTCGCGGAAGGAGGTGAACATTATATGTACTTCGGCGGCATCTGGGGCGGACAGCTCCAGAGATACCGCGACAACAAGGCCCTCGACAGGGGTTCCTCTCTTCCACAAGGGGACGAGGCGGCGCTCTGCGGGAAGGTGGTCAGACTCTCCGCCGATATGCTCCAGTTCGCCGGGGAGCCCCGCGACGTGCTCATCCTGGACGAAAACGGACGGCCGCTGAAAGCCTCCGACACATCCCGCCGCTTCTTCGAGGCGAGCTGGATGCACAAAGTCGGGGACCGATACTACTTCAGCTATTCCACAGGCGACACCCATCTGCTGTGCTACGCCGTCGGCGACAATCCTTACGGCCCGTTCACCTACAGAGGCGTGATACTCACCCCGGTCGTGGGATGGACCACCCATCACAGCATCATAGAATACGGCGGCAAGTGGTGGCTCTTCCACCACGACAGCGCTCCGTCAGGCGGGGTGAACTGCCTGCGCAGCCTCAAGGTCTGCGAACTCAGATACGACGCCGTGGGGGACATCATCACCATAGAGGGAAGAGATGACTGAGAAAAAGTGCCTCGCCGCCCGGGCGCTCTGCGCCTGGACGCTTCTTGCATCTGCCGCCGCCTGCGGCGCGACGGCAGATGAAGATACCCTCTGGCTCTACGGCGACGTGCCTCTGAGCGGGACTCCTGCCTACGAGTACCGCATACTCGACCACTGGGACAATCTCGACGACAGCGTGGAACGCGGCTACGCGGGGCCTTCCATCTGGGGATGGACTTCGGAGGAGCTTCCTGCGGAGCGCATCGAAACCTACGCGCGCCTGAACGAGAAACTGGGCATCAACGGAGCTGTCCTGAACAATGTGAACACTGCTCCACAGATACTTCGCGGCGACTGTCTCGCCCGCGTGGCGCAGATAGCCCGGATTCTGCGCGCGCACGGGATGAGGACCTTCCTGTCGGTGAACTTCGCGTCCCCCTCGGCTCTGGGCGAGCTGCCCACTTCCGACCCTCTGGCGCCTGAGGTCCAGGCCTGGTGGAGGGACAAGGTCGAGGAAATCTACTCTCTCATACCCGATTTCGGAGGTTTTCTGGTGAAGGCCAGCAGCGAGGGGCAGCCGGGGCCCGGGGATTACGGGCGCACGCACGCGGACGGGGCCAATATGCTCGCTGACGCTCTCGCTCCCCACGGGGGGATAGTGATGTGGAGGGCATTCGTCTATTCCGCCTCAAGTCCCGACCGCGCGATGCAGGCGTACGAGGAGTTTATGCCCCTCGACGGGCAGTTCCGGGACAATGTCACGGTGCAGATAAAGAACGGGCCGATAGATTTCCAGCCGCGTGAGCCGTTCAGTCCCCTTTTCGGAGGACTCCGGCACACTTCTATGACCCCTGAGCTGCAGATCACCCAGGAGTACCTGGGGCAGAGCCGCAATCTGGTATTTACCGCCCCGATGTGGGAGGAGTGCCTGAAGTCCGACACTTATCGGGACGGAGAGGGGTCAAGCGTCGCAGCCGTGACCTCAAAGAGCCCAGTGAGCGCTATCGCGGGCGTGGCCAATACCGGCCAATCCCCCGACTGGTGCGGCAGCGTTTTCGCCCAGGCGAACTGGTATGCCTTCGGCCGCCTGGCCTGGGACCCGACACTCACTTCGGAGCAGATCGCTGAAGAATGGCTCAGGCTCACTTTCCCCAAGCCACGTTTCGTTTCGGCAAGGCGTTTCACTCGCGCCTTCATCGAGCCTGTGAAGGCTATGATGCTGTCCTCGAGGGAGGCCTGCGTGGACTATATGATGCCGCTGGGCCTGCACCATCTCTTCGCCGCCGACCATCATTACGGACCCGAGCCGTGGTGCGATGTGGAGGGGTTCCGTCCCGACTGGCTGCCTTCGTATTACCACAGGGCCGACAGCGCTGGGATAGGCTTCGACCGCACTCTTTCGGGTAGCGGGGCCGTGGAGCAGTATAACGAGCCTCTCGCTTCGCTCTATGGGGGTCCGGACTGTCCCGACGAATATCTGCTATGGTTCCATCATCTGGGCTGGGACTACAGGATGCGCTCCGGGGATACCCTCTGGAACGAGCTGTGCAGGCATTATGACCGGGGTGTCAAGACGGTGCGGAGCTATCGTGACCTCTGGGCCGGGATGAAGCCTTTCGTGGACAGGAAACGCTATGAGTCCGTCGCGGAGACCCTGCGCATCCAGGAGAGGGATGCAGTATGGTGGCGGGATGCCTGCGTGGGGTATTTCGGCAGCTTCTCCCGCCGGCCTCTTCCGCCGGACGTGGAACCGCTCTCCCCGCAGGATGGGGCTATAGAAAAAGATGACGTGTAGAGGCTCTACACGTCATCTTTTAGTCTCTATGGTTTATAGTCTCTCGGGCCGAATATGGCTGTGCCGATGCGGACTATGGTGGCGCCGTGGCGCAGAGCGATGCGCCAGTCGCCGGACATTCCGATGGAGAGCTGGTCGAAGGAGTCCAGCTCCGGGAAGAGTTCGCAGAGATAGGCCATAAAGGTATCTATGCGGGCGAAATCCGCCGAGACAGTCTCTTCGTCATCAGTGTGGGAAGCCATCCCCATCAGACCACGGAAGCGGATATTGGGATATTTTGCGGCATCGAAAAGTATGTCCAGAATCTCCTCCTCATAGAAGCCCTGCTTGGTCAGCTCCCGGGCTATGTGCAGCTCAAGAAGGATGTCTATAGTCCTGGAATTGGCCTTGCCCCAGGTGTTTATGGCTTCGAGAAGATGCAGGCTGTCCACGGACTGGACCAGAGTCGCGAAGGGCAGGACCAGCTTGAGCTTGTTCGTCTGGAGATGTCCCAGGAAATGCCACTCGATGTCCGCTCCCCTGCCCTGGGCCGAGAGTTCGGAGACCTTGGCGAGAAGCTCCTGTGGACGGTTCTCGCCGAAGACTCTCTGACCCGCGTCATAAGCCTGCAGGATATCCCCGATGGGGTGGAATTTGGAAACTGCCACCAGTTTCACCCCTGATGGCAGTTCATTTTTAATGCTGAGAAGATTCTCCCTTATCATCTTCTTTTCTTCTGCTGCTCGCGCATCTGCTGCTGCTGCATCTTCTGAGCCGCTTCGAGCCGCTGCTGCCACTTCGACTTAGGCAGAGCCTTGCCTTCGCTGGCCTTGACCTTGGCGAGAAGCTCTTCGGGGTGTACGAAGAACTTGCGCATTATGAAGTTCTGCAGCATCATGAAGAGGTTGCTCAGGAGATAGTAGTAGCTGAGGGCCGCCGAAAGGCTGTTACAGATGAAGAACATCATTATCGGCATCATCCACACGCTCATAAAGCGCATAGAGGCGGCGTTCGGGTCGTTCGCGGCCGGATTCGAGGCCATAGTCATCTTCGAGTAGAACCACATCGTCACGGCCATAAGAAGCGCGAAGAGCGAAAGGTGGTCTCCCAGAATCGGAATCCTGGTGCCGTAGTCTATGATGGAATCATAGGCCGAAAGGTCGTGGCACCACAGGAACGACTGCTGTCTCAGCTCGATGGACGCAGGGAAGAAGCGGAACATAGCCCAGAGTATAGGGAAGGTGAGAAGGGTAGGAAGACAGCCACCCATAGGACTCACTCCCGCCCTCTTGTACAGGTCCATGGTGGCCTGCTGCTTCTTCAGGGCGTCCTCCTGCTTCGGATACTTCTCGTTCAGCTTGTCTATCAGAGGCTTGAGAGCCGACATCTTCGCTGAGGACAGGAGAGATTTATTTGTCAGCGGCATCACCACTATCTTTATGATGAGAGTCATAAGAAGGATGATTATGCCGAAGTTCGCGATGTAGCGGTGCAGGAAGTTGAAGAGAGGGATGATCACGAAACGGGTGAACCAGCCCACGAGCCAGCCTCCCAGAGGGATGATCTTCTCATACTTCTGGCCGTACTGCTTGAGGGTGTTGAAGTGGTTCGGTCCGAAGTAGAACTCCAGCGGTACGGAGACCTCGGAATCACGCGGGTAATCAACTCTCATATTGGCCGAACAGGCCATAAGATTGCGGTCCGGGTCTTCCTGAGGCATGAATTCGATGTTCAGCTGCCCGGAGGCGAACTCGCCCGGAGCACGCACGATGGCCGAGAAGAACTGCTGCTGGAACGCGAACCACGAGAGCTTGGAGTCGATGCGCTTGGCGGCGCTGCGGCCCCTGCCCATCTCGACCGGCTTCTTGTCGCCGTCGAAGTAGTAGTCGAGCTTGGAGTACTGCGACTCGTTCCTGTAGCCCTTCTCCATACGCGGGATCACCATCGAGAAGTCGATGTCCACTGCGGAGACGTTCTTCGGGACCACTCCCTCCATCCCTATGAATGACAGGAGGTTGGATACAGCGTAGGAGTCTTTCCCTTCGAGGGCATAACTCTGCTCGATGTATCCGCCGCCGGAGAACGGGAGTCTCATGACCACGGACGAGTCCGTCTTCTGCGCGATGGTGAAGACGAAGTCCGAAGTCTTTATGTACTCGCCGGTGTAGATGCTGGCGGCATACTCCATGCTTCCCTCCCTGAAGAGGTAGAGGTCAGTGCTGTCGGAAGTCCTGTAGTCCTTCAGTCTGACCGAATACGGCTTCGCGCCCTTGGTCGTGAATTTGATTTCTAGCTTCTCGTTCTCCAGAGTCACTATTTCCTCCGCGAGATGCGATGAAGTCTCCAGAAGGGAGTCCTTATAGATGGCAGGCTGCTGCGGCTGTGCGGCAGGCCGGTCCGCCGCTTCTCCGGCAGCTTCTATGGCCTGCTGCGGATGCTCCGCCGCCCGGGAGGCGAGCGAATCCGCTCTCGCTATCGAATCCAGCTGTGCCTGATACTGCGCCTGATACTCCATCTGTTTGCGGGAGACGCCGGCCTGATACCAGGTGAAACCGAAAAGTATTACTCCTATAAGGACAAAGCCGATAATCGAATTTTTATCCATTATTCTCCTCCGTGTTTCTGATCTTCTCCTCAAGTTCCTTCAGTTCCTTTTTAGCCTCCTCGATCCTTTCCTGCATTTGCTTGATGAGAGGTGCAGAATTCTTGGACATAGCGAAGAATCCGATATTGTTCTCGTAAGTGTCGATATCCTGCTGCAGAGCGTTGTACCTCTGGATGAGGATATCCTTCTCGCTGCGCGGCGCCTTCGGGGCGCGCTGTGCTGAGCCGCGCTGAGCTCCCCCACGGCCGCCTCTTGGCGACATATCAGGGAATTTGGCCTGCAGAGCCTCGCGCCAGGAATTGTTTATGCTGTCCTTTTCCTTGAACGGGACGAAGCCGATGGAGGCCCATCTGTCGGAGAAATCCCTGAACGCCTCGGCATCGGAAGAGTCGCCCTTGAGAGCGTAGGAGTTCACTTCCTCGACCAGTTTGCGCTTGGCCTTGAGATTCCCGTAGAAATCATTCTCAGGCTTGGCCTGCTTGTCCCTCTCCGCGAAGAACTCGTCGCAGGCGGCGCGGAAGCGCTTCCAGAGCTGCTCGCTCTTTTTGCGCGGAACAGCTCCGATCTCTTTCCACTGCTTCTGGAGATTTATGAACTGGTCGGTGGCCTTCTTCCACTCGGTGCTGGACTTGAGAGCCTCGGCCTGCTCGATGAGGGAGAGCTTCTTGTCCAGGTTCTCGCTCATATTGCCCTTGTACTCGGCATAGAACTCGCGCTTCTTCCCGTAGAACTTGTCGCAGGCGGCGCGGAAACGGTCGTAGATCTTCTGGTTGTCCTTCTTCGACGCGAAGCCTATCCCCTTCCACTGCTTCTGGATGCCCTCGATTTCTTTGGAGAGGGCGTTCCACTCGTTCGATGCGGTGATCTCCCTTTCCGCGATGGCCTCCACAAGCTCGCAGAGTCTGGTCTTGGCCACGAGATTCTCGGCCTGCTTCGACTTCTGGCCCTCGAAATAGGCCTGATACTTCTTGTTTATGACGGAAGTGGCGGCGCGGAAACGCTCCCAGATGGAGTCGCGGTATTCCTTGGCCACAGGTCCGAATTCCTTCCACTGCTCGTGGAGCTTCTGCAGCTCGCGGAAAGCCTCCACGACATTCTCGTTCTCGGAGAGTTTCTCCGCCGCCTCGCAGAAGGCCTGCTTGGCTTCGAGGTTCTTGCGGAAATCCAGATCGCGCAGATCGCGGTTTATCTTCACCATATCGTAGAACTTCTCCACGTAGTACTGGTAGGAGTCGTTCACGTCTCTGAAATGCTGAACAGGAACCGGACCGATGGCTCTCCAGCGGGCCTGGATCTCACGGAAGGCAGGGAAAGTGGCGCTCACGTCCTCCTGCTTCTCCAGAAGGTTCTTCAGGTCCTCGATGACGGAGAGCTTGAGGGTGTAGTTGTTCTCCCGCTCGCTCTCCTGCTGGCGGTTCAGCTCGGCGCGTTCCTTCCTGTACTCGTTATAGAGGGACTTGAAGCCCGCCTCGATGGCCTCGAACGGGTTTACTCCAGTTCCGCCTTCTGACGAGGGAATCTCTTCCTTAGCGGGTTCTGCCGCCTCCGGAGCATCTTCTTCGCCGGGTTCATCCACCCGTGAACCAAGTCCGGCTTCGTACTTCTCCCTGGACAGCTTCCTGTAGAATGCGGACTTTATGGCTTCCGCTTCTTTCGAATGCCTGGCCTTCTCGATGCCGTCACCGAGTTTCTGGAAGAGTTCCACGAGCTCGGCCAGAGTCTTCTCGGCATAGTTAACGGTCTCGGCAGGTTCGGCATCCTCCGCGGCGGCAGGTTCCGCTTCCTGCGCAGGCTCTGCCTCCCCCCCGGCAGGTGAGGTTTCCTCGGCCGGTTCCGCTTTCTCGGCAGGTTTTGCTTCTTCGACAGGAACAGTTTCCCCGGCAGTGACAGCTTCTTCAGCAGTTACTACAACTTCCTGCGCCGGAGCAGTTTCCCCGGCAGGAGCGGTTTCGGCAGTAGGGGCTGCCGCCGGAGTTTCTTCCGCTGCAGCCGCCCTCCCGGACTGTGCTTCAGGAACAAGTACATCTGAAGACAGGTTCTCTTCAGGGATGATTACATCGCTCATAACAACTAGAGTTTCAAGGTTGAATACTAATTCGTAACTTCATCGCCCCCTGCCCGCGCAAGTGCGGTCTCGGGGAGCAGAAACGTTACTTCCAAGTCGCAAATATATCACTTTTTGAGTAAAAATACTATTTTTGCGGACCAATAATAATATATATGCGCATAGACATCATCTCCGCAGTCCCGGAACTGCTCGACAGCCCCCTCTCCGGCTCCATCGTGGGACGCGCCGTGAAGAAAGGCCTCGTGGAAATCCACGTCCATAATCTCCGGAAATACGGCCTGGGGCCGCGCAGGAACGTGGACGACTATAGCTACGGCGGCGATGCCGGGATGGTGCTGATGGTCGAGCCCGTCTACAGGATGATAGAGGAACTGAAGTCCGAAAGGGAATATGACGAGGTCATCTATATGTCTCCGGACGGGGAAGTCCTCCGTCAGGGAATCTCCAATGAACTCTCGCTCAAGGAGAATCTCATCATCCTCTGCGGGCACTACAAGGGCATAGACCACCGCATAAGGGAGCATCTGATCACCCGCGAGATTTCTGTGGGCGACTATGTGGTGAGCGGCGGAGAGATACCCGCAGCCCTTCTCGCGGACAGCATAGTGCGCCTGATACCGGGGGCGCTGACCGACGAGACCTCAGCGCTGAGTGATTCATTCCAGGACAACCTCCTCTCCCCTCCTGTCTATACGCGCCCTGCGGAATTCCACGGATGGAAAGTTCCGGATGTACTCTTAAGCGGTGACCCAAAGAAGATTAGGGCCTGGCAGGATGAAGAGGCGCTGAAAAGAACCGAACTGTTACGACCGGAGCTTCTTAGATAATAAAATTTTTTATTAATACGTTTTTTGCCAAATAATTTTGAAGTTCGGGAAAACATACATACCTTTGCATCGGTTTTAAAAACGATGTATAAAACAAGACACATTCTAACCAACAATAATTAACCTTCTTAGGTAATACACTACTAACTAATTGATGAAGCCCGCAGTGATGTGGGCTTCATCATTTTTTAGCCGCGTAATGATAAAAATAAGTTGTAGTAATTTTCAGGAATTACTATCTTTGCGGTGATTGGATTGCAGTGTACTGAAATGCTTGAGGATTTACACAGGAATTTCGAAAGGCTGGTAGCCCTCTACGAAGCCGAAAGGGAGGAAAACGCCTCCCTGAGGAGCCGGATGGAGATAGCGACCGCTGACTGCAAGACTCTCAGAGAGAGGACAGTGGAGCTGGAAAGACAGATAGACAACCTCAGACTCGCCGAAGCATTCTCCGCCCCGGAAGGCGGAAACGGAGAAGCCAGACTCAGGGTCGACAGATTAATCAGGGAGATAGATAAATGCATTTCCCTGCTTGAGAATTGATGGGACAGAGCGTAATCATAAAGATCGCAGGAAAGGAGTTTCCGCTGAAGGCGTCATCTCCGGAGGTCGAGCAGATGATGAGAATAGCTGCGGAGCAGATTAACCGCCAGTTGGCGGACTACAGCTCCAGGTTCCCGGATAAGACTTTGACCGACAAGCTTGCCTTCGTGGCTCTGAGCGAAGCCGTGACCGGACTTTCCTATATGCGCAGGATGGAAGCGCTCGAGGGGGAAGTGAAGGAGATGACCGGCGAGATTGACAGATATCTGAAAAGTATAGAAGAGAAATAACCGTCAGCCCGAACGCTGAAAACAACAGGTTTCACGGAACCGGGTGACCTCGCCGCAGGAAAGCGGGCCGGCACAGACCGGATACTTGAAAAGCGGCGGAGCCCAAATCTTGCAGGATAGATTTTTCTGTCTGTAGGCTGACGGTTTTTTATACAAGTCTTTCTGACTCTCCGGACTCTCGGGGATGATTTATTAACTATTTATTATATAGATATTTATGACTGTACTTTACTGTATTCTGGCCGCAGTTGCGGGAGCCGCAGCCGCTCTGGCCATCTATATAAGTCTGCACAGACGCAGGCTGAACGGACGTAAGGAAGAGATTCTCGAGCAGGCTGAGCTCGAGGGCGAGAACATAAAGAAAGACAAGATCGTCCAGGCCAAAGAAAAGTTCCTCCAGCTGAAAACCGAGCACGAGCAGTACGTGAACGAGAAGAATTCCCAGCTCCGCGAGGCGGAAAACCGCATCAGGCAGAAGGAGAACTCCCTGAACCAGAAGAACGAGGAGCTTAACCGCAAGAACAAGGAGAACGACTCCCTGCGGCAGAGCCTCCAGGCCCAGAAGGAGAACGTCGAGCGCAAGGGCGAGGAGTACGACAGGCTCATCTCCCAGGCTAACCGCCAGCTCGAGACCATCGCCGGGATGAGCACGGGCGAAGCCAAGCAGATCCTGATGGAGAATATGAAGGCGGAGGCACGCTCGGAAGCCCAGGCGTACATAAACGACACTATGGACGAGGCGCGCCTGACGGCGTCCAAGGAAGCCAAGCGCATCGTGATAAACACCATACAGCGCACCGCCACAGAGACTGCGATCGAGAATGCCGTGACTACCTTCCCTATCGAAAATGACGAGATAAAGGGGCGCATCATCGGCCGTGAAGGCCGCAACATCCGTGCGCTCGAGGCTGCGACGGGAGTCGAGATAGTGGTGGACGACACTCCGGATGCCATCCTGCTCAGCGCCTTCGACCCGGTACGCCGCGAAGTGGCGCGTCTCGCGCTTCATCAGCTCGTCATCGACGGGCGCATTCACCCCGCCCGCATCGAGGAAGTGGTGTCGAAGGTCAGCAAGCAGCTCGAGGACGAGATTCTGGAGACCGGGAAGCGCACCTGCATCGACCTGGGCATCCACGGGATGAACATAGAACTGGTCCGTCTCATAGGCCGTATGAAATACCGTTCGTCCTACGGACAGAACCTTCTGCAGCACTCCCGCGAAGTAGCGAACATCTGCGCCATAATGGCCTCCGAGCTCGGTCTCAACCCTAAGACCGCGAAGCGCGCGGGACTGCTCCACGATATCGGAAAAGTATCCGACCTCGACAACGAGCTGCCTCACGCCCTGCTGGGAGCCAAGCTTGCCGAGCAGTATAAGGAGAAGCCTGAAATCTGCAACGCCATCGGAGCCCACCACGAGGAGATGGAGATGACTTCCGTAATCGCTCCGCTCGTTCTGGTCGGCGACGCCATCTCAGGAGCCCGTCCGGGAGCCCGCCGCGAAGTCATCGAGTCCTATATCAAGCGTCTGAAGTGTATGGAAGACCTCGCGACTGCATATCCGGGCGTGACCAAATCCTACGCTATCCAGGCGGGCCGCGAGCTGCGCGTCATAGTGGGAGCGGAGTCTGTCTCCGACGAGCAGGCGGGACGTCTTTCCACAGACATAGCGCAGAAGATTCAGGAAGAGATGACCTATCCGGGACAGGTAAAGATCACAGTTATCCGCGAAACCCGCTCCGTTGCTTATGCGAAATAGATTCTTCCCGGCGTGGACACTGCTCTGCGCCGTCATCTCCGCAGCCCTGCTGCTGCCGGGACAGATTTTCGCCCAGATAAGGCCTGCGGCCGACAAGTATATAGACTGGTCTTCTTCCGTCAAGCAGACGGAAGATGGCCTCTATGAGATACGTCTCGTCGGCAAGCTCGCGGATGGGATGCACACCTACTCGATGAGCGACGAGAATGCCGCCACGCAGGTGGAATTGGCCGCCGGCGGCGGCGCGAAGATAGTCGAAGGACCGCTGCTGCTCTCGCCCGTACAGACAGAGAACGGGTGGGAATGCATCTACGACAAGCTGGAGCTGCTCCTCAGAGTCGAGGGGGAAGGCAGCGTGAGCGGCGTGGTTTCGGTGATCTGCTGCAGCGACGATTTCTGCACGCCTTGGATTGACTGGGATTTCGACATCAGTCTGCCTCCCTCGGACGGAGCTGTGATCGCGCAGGCTGCACCTTCCGCTGACGCCTCAGCCTCAAACATCTGGGCCCTTATCCTGGAAGCCATACTCTGGGGATTCGCGATGCTGCTGACCCCGTGCGTCTTCCCTATGGTGCCGATGACGGTGTCCTTTTTCATCAAGGGCAGCGCCACGCCTGCACAGGGTCGCGTGAAGGCAGCCCTCTACGGGCTTTTCATAGTACTGCTCTACACCGTTCCCATCTGCCTCCTGATACTCATCACCAGGATAGTCGGGGGGAGCGGGGTCACGGCGGACATCTTCAACTGGCTCTCCACGCATTGGCTGCCGAACATCATTTTCTTCGTCATATTCATGCTTTTCGCGGCGAGCTTTTTCGGAGCTTTCGAGATCACTCTGCCGTCGAAGTGGACGAATTCCGCTGACCGCAAGAGCGAGAACGCCGGCATCGGCGGAATCTTCTTTCTCGCCCTCACGCTGGTCCTGGTGAGCTTCAGCTGCACGGGTCCCATCGTGGGCACGGTGCTCATAAAGAGCACGAGCGGCGAATTCTGGGCCCCGATGATCACTATGCTCGCGTTCAGCATAGCTTTCGCCCTGCCTTTCACGGTGCTCGCCCTCTTCCCTTCGCTGCTGAAGAAGCTTCCGAAGAGCGGAGGATGGCTCAACAGCGTGAAAGTGGTCCTGGGCTTCATAGAGATCGCCCTCGGCTTCAAGTTCCTCAGCACCGCCGACCAGACCTATCACTGGCATCTGCTGGACCGGGAGGTCTATCTCGCCATATGGATAGTGGTGTTCGCGCTGCTGGGGCTGTATCTGCTCGGCAAGATCCGCTTCCGTCACGACTCTCCTGTGGAATATGTCTCGGTGAAGCGTCTGGTTATGTCCATCGCGGTGCTCTCCTTCGTGGTCTATCTGATTCCGGGTATGTGGGGAGCACCTCTGAAGGCACTGTCCGGCTATCTCCCGCCGCTTGAGACTCAGGATTTCGTGCTCGGACAGCAGAGTGGCGGGAGCGCAGCGGAACCTGCGGCGGTCTCCGGTACGGACGGGACTTCGTCTGAGACTGTCGCCATAGCGCACGGCTTGCAGGCCTACACTGACCTGGATAAGGCGGTGAAGGCTGCGGCGGCGGAGGGCAAGCCGGTTTTCGTGGACATCACGGGGCACGGCTGCGTAAACTGCCGCGAGATGGAAGCCCGGGTCTGGAGCGACCCGAGGGTGCTGGCGAAGCTTCGGGACGAGTTCGTGATCGTCGCGCTCTATGTGGACGACAAGACCAGGCTCGCGGAGAGCGAGTGGGTGTATAACGACAGCGGACGCGCCCTCAAAGATGTCGGCAGGGTGAATTCCTGGATCGCGCTGAAGCGTTTCGGCGTGAATTCCCAGCCGAACTATTTCATTCTGGATTCAGCCGGCGAGACCCTGCGCGGTCCGCGAGCCTACGACCTCGACGTCGAAGCCTTCCTGAACTGGATGACTCTCTAAAGTCCCCCCCCTACAGCCGCTCGATCATCCGCTTGAAGATGGCGGTCATCCGGCCTGCGGCGGCGTTGCCGGCGATGATTACGTCCTCGCCGTCATTCAGAGTAGTGGCTTCGTTCGTAGTGTTGCAGATGTTCGTGACCACGGACATACCGAATACGCGCATACCGCTGTGACGGGCCACGATGACTTCAGGAATGGTGGACATCCCCTGCAGGTCCACGCCTATCATACGATAGAAGCGCACCTCGGCCGGAGTCTCGTAGCAAGGCCCCGTAGCGGCGAAATAGACGCCCTCCGGGAGCGTGATCCCCATCTCCTCCCCCACTTCGTGCGCCAGTTTGCGCAGCTGCGCATCGTAGGCGCAGGTCATATCCGGGAAACGCGGACCGAACTCGTTGAGATTCTGTCCCAGAAGCGGATCAGGCATAAAGCGGATATGGTCCTTGATGATGACAAGCTCGCCTATCTTGTAGTCGGGATTGTTGCCTCCGGCAGCATTCGAGACGAAAAGGTACTGGATGCCCAGCAGTTTCATAACTCTCACAGGGAGAGTCACCTGATCCATCGAATAGCCTTCGTAGAAGTGGAAGCGGCCCTGCATGGCCATCACGTGCTTTCCGCCCAGCAGACCCAGGATCAGATTCCCCTTGTGCCCTATGGCGGTCGAGACCGGGAAGCCCGGAATCTCGGAATACGGTATGACCACCTGCTCGGTGATCTCGTCGGCGAGACGGCCGAGGCCGCTGCCCAGTATGATGCCCACAGTAGGCTTCAGAAAGCCGATTTTCTCCCTGAGATAAGCGGCTGAATCGTGTATGGTTTCCAGTCTTTTCTGCATAGCTGTTACTGATTTATGGTATAGCGACTCCCTGTCAGGAGATCTTCTTCATCATCACGCGGGCCTGCTCCAGAATCTCCTCCTCCCCTTCTATCTTCCTGTTCCTCATTATGAATCTGCCGTTTACCAGCACAGATTCGATGCAGTCGCTGTGGGCGGAATAGATATAGTTCGCAAGGAACGGGGCCGGCGAAAGGAAGGCCGGGCCACGCGTATCCACGATGCAGATATCGGCGGCGCGTCCTGTCTGGAGAGAGCCGGAATTCAGAGCGAGAGCCTTGGCTCCATTGGCCGTGGCCATAGAGATAAGCTCGCCCAGAGGCATCGCAGCAGGGTCGCCGCGCCACGCCTTCTGCACGAGGGCGGAGGTCTTCAGAGCTTCGAGCATATCGTAGTTGTTTGACGAGGCCGCGCCGTCCGTGCCGAGGCAGATGTTCGCGCCGGCATCACGAAGCTCCTTGTACAGGAAGCGGTAGCCCGAAGCGAGCTTCGTATTCGAATTCACGTTGTGCACGCAGGTCACGCCGTGCTCTCCGAGAAGAGCTATGTCGTGCGGCGTAAGATGCAGAGTGTGAGCAGCTATGAGCTTATCGGAGAGCAGTCCGAGACTGTCCAGATACTCCACCGGAGTGAGTCCCGAGTGCGCTGCCTTGCAATCCGCGACCTCACCTTCCGTCTCCGAGAGATGGATGTGCAGCGGAATGCCTTTCTCGCGGGCGAGAGCGCCAGCCCAGAGGATAAGTTCCTCACTCACAGAGTATATGGCGTGGAACGCCAATGTGCACACGAAGAGCGGTCCCTGCTGACGCACTGCAGCCTCAGTCCTCTCGCGGCACTGGATACGCTGATGCCGGGCGACGGCCTCGGACCCCCGGTCGATCAGGTCGTAGCCGGTCGCGATGCGAATGCCCATCTCCGCGGCCGCTTTCTGCGAGGCGGCAAAATGCCAATAGTGGTCGTTGAAAGTGGTGGTGCCGCTGCGGATCATCTCCAGGCAGGCGAGCTTCGTGCTCCAGTAGACGAACTCGCTGTCCACGTTCTCCTCGACCTCCCAGATGTGGCGCAGCCACTCCCGGAAGAGCACATCCTCGCCGATTCCGCGCATCATCGTCATAGGCGAATGGGCGTGCATATTGATGAAGCCCGGCACAGCCTGACGGCCGATGCAGTCCACCACCTCGCAGCCCTCACCGGGCTGAAGAGTGCCCGCCGGGGCGATCCCGGAAATGACACCGCCGCTTATGGCGATGTCTTTCCTTCCGTCCCCCAGTCCTATGTTTCTAAGGAGAATGTCCATAGAGCGCTAAAACTCCCCGAAATCCGAGGACTCCCCTTCCGAAGGCTGGGGCTCATCATAGCTTCTCTGCTCGTAGTCCTTGCCGTCCAGACACTTGGTCTTTATGTACTCGACCACGTCCTTCAGACCCTCCTGGAACTTCTCGAAGTCTTCTTTATAGAGGAAAATCTTATGCTTGTCGTAGGTGAAACTGCCGTCACGTTCCTGCTTGCGCTTGCTCTCGGTGATGGTAAGATAGAAGTCGTTGTTACCCTTCGTAGCTTTGACGTCAAAAAAATAAGTACGCTTTCCCGCTCTCACCGGTTTCGAAAAAACATCCTCTGCACTGCGTTCCGGACTGCCGGCACGATCAAAATCATCTCTGTACATATTTCCTTTTATTAAATCAGAATCTTTTTTAAAGTCAATCATCGCAAAATTAGAATAAATTCCGGATTCTCGTGTTATCTTTGCAGTGATTTTTGTTTGAGGAATGACGAAAAGTACAGTACCAAGTTCTTTTTTAAGAGTGACGAAATAAGATGCTCAACAGAAGAATCCTACGAATCAAGGCCTTCAAGGTGCTCTACAGCTACGCGGAGAACCGGTCCATGAGTCTGAAAGAGGCGGAGTCCCAGCTCGAAATCTCCTGCAGGGCCACCCGCGACCTTTATCTGTTTATGCTTGCCATCATCTCGCCCCTTACCGCAGAGGCTGCGGAGAGAATCAGAGCGGCACGCGAAAAATTCAACCCCACCGAAGAAGAAAGGAATCCCAATATGAAATTCGCGGAGAACGCTCTCGCGGAATATTTCGATGACGACCCCGACTTCCGGAAAATCATCGGCAGGCTGAAGCTTTCCTGGGATCAGTACGACGTGCTCATACGCAAGACCTATGACAGCATCCGCACTAAGGACTGGTTCGCGCAGTATATGGCGAGCCCCGAAAGGTCGCTCAAGGAGGACTGCAAGCTCTTCGAGCACATCTTCGAGGAGGAATTCGTGGACAGCGCGGATCTGGAGGAGATACTCGAAGACCTGTCCCTATACTGGACAGATGATCTCGCCTACGCTCTGAGCTGGTGCTGCTACTCTCTCGAGGAGCTCTCCCGGGGGAAGGACTGGACACTCCCTCCTCTGTACAAGAGCGAGATGTCCGCAAAGAGCGGCGTGGACAGCGACAAGGTCTTCGTCACCAAGCTGCTCAGGACCGCCTTCAACAGTTTCTCCCCCTACAGCGCCCTGGTGGCCGAGACCGTCCCGAAGTGGGACAAGGAAAGACTTTTCATCACAGATATGGTGCTGATAGTCTGCGGACTAGCCGAGGCCAAGGCCTTCCCGGAGATCCCGGTGAAGGTCACGATAAACGAGTACGTGGAGATAAGCAAATACTACGGCACTCCGAAGAGCCGCTCCTTCGTGAACGGGCTCCTGGACAGGCTCATCCGGGAGATGCTCGAAAGCGGGGACATTGTGAAGACCGGCCGGGGGCTGATGTAGGCACGCCCGGAAGAGAAAACGGAGGAGGATGCAGCCACGGTCTCGCGTTTTTATGTATTTTTGTGAATCATTAACAACTGATATCGAATATGAATCTCATTTCTATCGTGCCGCTTCAGGCGGCAGGCAGCCAGCCCGCAGGCGGCGGCGCCTCTTTCTGGATTATGATAATCCTCCTTTTCGCTGTGATGTGGCTCTTTATGATCCGTCCTCAGCGCAAGCAGCAGAAGGCGCTCGAGAAGTTCCGCTCCGAGCTCAAGAAAGGTGACAAGATCATCACCTCGGGCGGCATCTACGGCACAGTAGCCGAGATCCAGGAGAGGAGCGTCCTCATCAAGGTGGACGGCGAGACGAAGCTCAGAGTCGACAAGAACTCCATCGTGAGGGATTATTCTGATGCTCAGCAGGGATAAGATACGCGACTTCTTCAGAAAAAAGAACATCAGCGGGAGAGATGTGACGGTGTTTCTGCTGTCTCTCCTGCTGTCTTTCGGCATCTGGACCATATATAATCTCTCGCTTCAGTATTCTTCCGTGGTGAGCGTCCCGGTCAGCGCTTTGAGCGATCTGGACGGACGCGCCCGCAGCTCATCGAATTCCGTAGTCATCGCGGCACGCTGCCGCACTTCGGGATTCAATCTGATGCGCTTCGCCACAGGCCTCAAGCCGCGTCAGGTATTCATCTCCTCCGCCGACCTGCACCCGAGCGGGGAAGACGATTTCTTCCGCATCTCGGCAAACGAGCTCAGCGGATATTTCAACGACATCTTCGGAGACGGCATCCAGCTCGAAGCCATCATCTCGAGCAATGTCCAGTTCCGCTTCGCCAGGGAGAACCACAAGAAAGTCCCCGTGCAGGTGTCCAGCGTGCAGAGTTTCAAGCCTCAGTATATGGCTCTCGCACCCATCCGGTCGGAGCCGGACTCGGTAATAGTTTACGGTGAGCCGCTCCGCCTGGATAACATAGAGCGGGTAAACACCGCGACTGTAAACCTCGAGAACCTCTCGTCCGGAGCCCACGGCGTGGTGAAGCTCGAAGTCCCCGCCGGAGTGCGTCTCTCGCGCAGCGAGGTAAGCTACACCCTGGACGTGACCCGATACGTGGAGATCCGCACAGAAGTGAGCATCGCGGTACGCAACGTGCCCGCCGGCAAGGAAGTGTCCGTCTATCCGTCCCAGTGCGAAGTGACCTGGCGCTGCATCTTCCCTATGGGCAGCGACCCGACCGGCAACATCACGTTCTGGATAGACTATAAGGACTTCGCCAAATCCATAAACGGCAGGTGCATTCCTCAGACCGGCAAGCTTCCGTCCGGTGTCATAAGCTACACCCTCGAACCCAAGGTCTTCGAATGCGTGGAGAAGGGAAAGTGATGAAAACTCTCACCATACTCGTGACCGGGGGCATCGGCAGCGGCAAATCCGCAGTCTGCGCCCATTACTCCTCGCTCGGCATTCCCGTTTACGACTCAGACTCACGCGCCAAAGCTCTCTACGGCAGATCCTCGGGCCTTGCGGCCCGTATCAATGCAGCTTTCGGAGCAGATCTGCTCTCTCCGGACGGTGTTCTGGACAGGGCAAGACTCGCGGAGCGCGCGTTCGCCTCTGAAGAGGCCCTCCGCAGGCTGGAAGCTCTGGTGCATCCGGCAGTCCTGAAGGATTTCCGGGATTGGCGGGAAGCCGCCGGAAGCGAGGTCGTGATTCTGGAATCTGCGATCGCGGCATCGCTGCCTGAGTTTCTGGCGGAGGTGGACAGGGTGCTGCTCGTGCGCGCCGACGAGAAGACGCGCCTGCGCCGCGCTATGCTCCGGGACGGCTGTGATGCGCAGGCAGTCGCGCAGAGAATCCTGCGGCAGAAAGAAAAGCAGACTGCGGCGCTCCGCGCTCCGGATGCGGTCATAGAGAACAACTCTTCGCTCGAGGAGCTCTACCTGCAGGCCGACCGGGTGCTGCGGGAACTGGTTGTTTAAGAAAAAAGCATTTCCATACACTTTTAATATCACGATGAAACTTGACAGACTAATCGCGCTCGCGGGATTTCTGATGATCTGCAGCGCAGCCTCCGCCCAGTGGCGGGCGGGAGTCACGGCGGGAGCTGCGAACAACACCCTCTGCCTCGACACCCAGTACCAGTATGACTGGAGATATGATGACAGACAGGGAGTGAACATCGGCCTTATGGGCCAATACGATTTCAACGACTGGCTCGCGCTTCGCGCGGAGCTGCTCTTCCAGCAGAGGGGGTACACTATGCGGCGCACGGAGAATTACATCGCAGAGAACACTTTCCGCTACCGGGACGATTATCTCGTGCTGCCCGTAATGGCTTCGTTCTCCTTCGGGGGAAAGACTCTGCGCGGCTTTCTGAATGCCGGCGTGTCCGGAGGGTACTGGCTGGAGAGCTGGTGCAAGGGGTCATTCCAGGAAATCGACGATGACACTGAAGCCGTGAATACTAAAATCGAGCTGCTCAAAATTCGTGACCGGAGGTCAGATTTCGGCTACATCGGCGGACTCGGCCTGGAATACCGCATCGCAAAGCACTTGGCGGCACAGGTCGAGGCGCGCTACTACTATAGCGTAGTGAGCAAGAAAAAACAGTATCAGGCTGCCAAAGACTACCAGTACAACAGTACTCTCACTCTTTCGGCGACAGTTGCGTATATCTTTTAAATTCGGTGGATTATGAGTAGAATGAATATAAGATTGGCCGTAGCGGCGGCCGCCGCTGCGGCGCTGCTCGTGCTGCTGTGCGGCTGCAGGAAGGAGAACACTGAGGTCGTGGCCATCGGAATGTACCCTGCCGAGCAGACTGCCGAGACTTATTCCGAAATCTGGGACGTGCTCTGGAGAGGGATGAACCAGAACTATGTGGGCTGGGAGATAGAAGATTTCGACTGGGACGAGAGCCGGGAGATATATACTGCGCAGTTCGAGGCGCTGGACAAGAGGGTGGACAGCCTGAATGATTCGGCCACTGCTGACAGTGACGCTCTCAAGGAAGTCGCTGACGATGCAGAGGAGCTTTTCCACGAGATCTTCGGCCGTTTCCACGACGGGCATCTATATCTGGAGTATGTGGATTATGCTACCGGCAAGCGTATAGGCTTTATGCCTGCCGATGCGCGCAACAGCGCTCGGCAGGACTATGAGGATGTGGTCAAGATGAGCAAAAGCTATTACTGCGAGGACGGGGGCGAGTTCTCGGAGGATTTCCGCTTTATTTCCGTACCCGTCATAATGTGTGAAGAGATTCTGAAGAAGCAGGCGGAAATGCAGCAGGACTACGAGCGCCTGAGCGGACTGGAGGAGCTTACCCCGAACGAGCAGCTTATTCTCGAAGCTCTGGAGAAGGCTCTGCCGGTTCTCGAAACTATGAGCACGTATATGGAAAAGAGTCCTTTCTACGCTTCCAGCCTGTATAGAATCTATCAGAGCAGACTGAGCGAGACGGACATAGTGCTGCTGCAGGTCGAATACGACCTGCCGGACACGAATTTCAAGCAAGATGATGTAGCTCAGGTCGAGCTCGGCAAGACGAAGGACAATATCATCTATTATCGTCTGTCCCAGTTCATCCTGCCACATTTTGAAATGCTCGAGGTTCCCGCGAGCGATCTCACGGCCACCGACAGCCTTATCCGCAACACTTATTTCGAGGCGCTTACGCAGTTTCACGACAAGGTCTACAAAATGCACTCCGAAGGCACTCTCAAGGGGATAATCCTGGACGTGCGGAACAACCCCGGCGGACTGGTCGATGACCTGAAGTGGATGGCGGGCCTCTTCTATGAGGGAGAGCGCTACCATCCGGGCACTATGAAGATGAAGAACGGGCTCGGGAGGCTGGACTACAGCGTGAGTGTGCCGCTGCGTATGGACTGCTACGGCTCGAACACTGAGGATATAGATGAGCCGATGGTGATTCTGGCTAACGCGCAGACAGTTTCCTGCGCAGAAATCACCACCGTGTCAGTAAAACAGCATACTAACGGGATCTCTATGGGGATGAGAACCTGGGGAGGAGGCAACAAGCTTCTGAGTGATGCGACCTACAATTCCCTATTGAACTACGCCGGCTGCATCGGCGTGAGCGGCGAGACTCCGGTGTACGCCTATATTCCTTTTGTCCTCACCAGCTACTATGGCCTGGGAGTGATCGATGGCGTGGGAGTGGCTCCTGACATCGAGATCCGCTACGATGCCTCTCTGTACGCTGCCACCGGACGCGACAACCAGTTCGAGCGCGCCCTCGCCTACATACGCGAGGGAAAGTAAGCCGCGGGCGGGGGCTCCGAGCTTGCCCCGGGCGCTCCTTTGGGCCTGCCCCGGGGCCCCGCACACGGTCGCTTCGACAAGCTCAGCGACCGACAAATTCAGCGACCGTGCGCACAAAAAAAAGAGGATGGCCTTGCCCCGGTCACCCTCTTTTTTTCAGGATTTCGTTCAATAGTTCTCTGCGCGCAGGCGGAAGTAGGACTGCGGATGATTGCAGACCGGGCAGACTTCCGGAGCCTGCCTGCCGACTACGATGTGACCGCAGTTCGAGCACTCCCAGATCATATCGCCGTCCCTGGAGAACACGACTCCGGTGTCGATATTCGCAAGAAGCTTGCGGTAGCGCTCCTCGTGGGTCTTCTCTATGGCTGCGACACCGGCGAAGAGGTCAGCGATGTGGTCGAAACCCTCCTCGCGCGCAACCTTCTCGAATCCGTAGTACATATCTGTCCATTCGTAGTTCTCGCCTGAGGCAGCGTCCGCGAGGTTCGCCGTGGTGGACGGAACCGAGCCGCCGTGGAGGAGCTTGAACCAGATCTTGGCGTGCTCCTTTTCGTTGTTTGCAGTCTCCTCAAACATCTGTCCTATCTGGACATAGCCGTCTTTCTTAGCCTTCGAGGCGTAGTAGTTATACTTCGTAAATGCCTGTGACTCACCGGCAAATGCGGTCTTGAGGTTTTCCTCGGTCCTGGTTCCTTTAAGCTCTTTCATAATTCTGATATTTAAATAAATTCTAATTTAGGCTGCAAATATAGGGATAATATCCTTTCCTGTCAAGAGGTTCCGGCAGGTTTTTTAAAGTTTCTCTATGGATCCTGCCACTGCATTCGCGACTAGCGCGCGCAGTCTGCCGCAGCCGCCCTCATCGTAAGGATGCACGCGGTTAGTGAGCAGAATGACCGCAGTCTTCGAGTCGAGGTCCATAATCATAGAGGTGCCGGTGTAGCCGGTGTGGCAGAGGGTTCGTGTGCGGCTGAAAAGGTCGCCGCGAAGGCCGGCGGAGTCGCTGCAGTTGTCCCAGCCGAGAGCGCGTCCCACGGCAGGATTGTTCTCAGGCGGCACGGTAGCCATAGTCTCCACTGTCAGAGGACTGAGAATGCGGCGGCCGTTTATGCTGCCGCCGTCCATTATCGCCGCAGCGATGACGGAAAGGTCCTCGGCGTTCGAGAAGACTCCGGCATTGCCGGAATTGCCGCAGTTCACCACCCTCGCCATCGGATCGTGCACCTGTCCTATGAGAGGAAGCCCGTCAGGCTGCACCTCGGTCGGAGCGCAGAGTTCGAGAGTCTCCCCTTGCGGAAGATAACAGGTATGCTTGAGGCCCAGTACATCGAAGACGTTCTTCTGCGTATAGTCGCAGAGCCTCTCCCCCGTGACATTCTGGAGGATATTCTGGAGCGTGATGAAGTTCAGGCAGCTGTACATATAGCCGGTTCCCGGACGGAAATTGCGTCTGACTTCAGTGGCTATGTAGCGGGTGAGCGAGTCAGGTGTAGCAGCGCCGAACCTCTCCACATAAGGAGGCACGCTGATATATGGTGCGATCCCGGAAGTGTGGGTCAGGAGGTCGCGGACGGTGATGTCCACCTTCGCGCCCGTGTCGGGGTCAGTCCAGGGCGCGAAATCCGGGATATACATCTTCACGTCGTCAGTCAGGCGGACCTTTCCGTTCTCCACTAGCTGCATAAAGGACAGTGTCGTGCCCACGCACTTGCTCACGGAAGCCAGGTCGAAGACCGTAGAAGTGCTCATCGCGACCGTGTCCGGAACGACCTGCTTGTTGCCGTAGGCCTTGAGATAGACTATTCTGTCATCGCGCACCACTGAGAGCACCGCTCCCGGAATCGAGCCGTCAGCGATGAAAGACTCCACGATGGCGTCCACCTGCGAGAGTTTCGCGGAGTTCATACCCATAGACTCCGGAGTGGCCTTGCGCAAAGTTCCCTCTGCCGGCTGTACAGTACAGCCGGCCAATGCCGCAGCGGCTGCTGCCGCCGAAAGTAATAATCTGACACGTTTCATAAAACTGGATGAGGTTTTTATCATTATTTATATCTTTCTTTAGTTTCCGAGTCTCTGATTTTCTCTGATTCTCGCGGGCTTTCTGTTTGGCTGTTTGGCTGTTTCGCTGTTTCGCTGTTTCTCGGGCTTTCTCCGTATGTCGCTGACGTGGCTGAGAGTCTGCCCCGCCACAGAGAGGCGGAGCCTACAGTCTCATAAGGTTAGTGTCCAGCCAGTTCAGTCTGCCGGTGTAGAAGGTCTTGAGATAATTCAGCTCCGCAGCGTAGGTGCCGAGCACCTTGGCGTTAGGCCACACATACCGGTTCAGAATGTCCCATCTCTCGAAATTCCGCTCCTCGGCCCCGTAGAGCAGGGTTCTCTGGGCATCTATGAAGTCGGGGACGTTCTTCAGCTGAGGCAGCACCTCCTTCCACCGGGCCTGTACCTTATCGACGAAAGCGGGGTCCGAGAAGAGGCGGGGATACCAGCCCCAGTTCCTACCCCAGCTGCCGTAGTCCTTTATGAAGAAGCCGGTATAGCCGCAGCCCACAGCGGCATCGAAATAGTCGCAGTTGCCCAGTGCCAGGTCGAAATCCCAGACGTGATACATCACCATCTTGCCTCCGGGGGACCTGGTGAGGAAGGAACTTTTGCGGAGATTGCCGTCCACATTCTTCACAAGCTCCTGGATGATATAGTAATTCACGAAGGAGTCCACATCGATGTAGGCCGCATATCCCTTCTCGGGATCCGTGAAATCATTGGCCTGCAGGGCCGCCTCGAACTCTTCGAAATACTTGACGGTAGAGTCGAACAGAGCATCGTCCGGCTCGTCCGGGTCGCTGAACATAATCGGGACTCCCATCCCGGTCCAGAAGCAGCGCGGCTCGTCCTGGTTCTCTTCTATCTCCAGATACACATCTCCCTCGTCCGTGTCTATGTCCACGCGCGCCGCAGCCACTTTCTTATGCTCGCTCAGGGTGTAGCAGCCCAGATACTCGTCATTCAGATACACGTCCACGCTCCGCATACGCGGGGTCCAGGCCATATCCAGGATCCGGGAGACTTCCATAGCGGTGATGTTGCGCAGAAGGGTCTTGTCGCTGTAGTTTGCGAGCAGGCACCACTCCTTGTCCTTGGGCATACCGAGCAGGGAGGCCTTCTCGTCCAGCTTTATCTTGTACGGCTTCTTCGGCATTCCCCAGGTGGAATTGCCGCGGCCCCGGATGCGCATACGGCCCTCATACAGAGTGTCGGCGCTGTAGATGCAGGCGGGATCTTCCACCCTGACGGAACCGTTCACATAGTTCTCCTTATCCCTTATCAGGGCCTTTCCGTCGGTGAAGAGGCGCACTGTCGGGATGCTTTTCGGCTTGCGGTGCGCGAATGCGATGCGGCTGCCGTTGCTGACATATATGTATAATGTGAGCCTGTCGTGGAATACATACACCGGGAGGGAACTGCTGTCATCTCCATCGCTGAAACGGATGCCCGTGATGGAGCCGTCTATCTGCCAGACATTGTCCGGGTTCAGGGAGATGACGGGCACGGCCGTGCCTGTATGGTCGTGGATGCGGAGCTGCGAATTGGGAATGCTGAGGTCGGAGGCATCCTCGAAATGCAGCAGGGTAGCTGTGGCCGTATGTTCCGCCCCCGTGAAGACAGCGCCCTTTTCATAAGCGTCCAGAAGGTCCAGATATTCTTTTACAGGCTTTTCTTCGTGCGTATCCTCTGCCTCGGGTCTGCAGGCGGACAGGGCGAAGAGGGTGCCGGCGGCGACAAGCAGGGCGGCGAATGCTTTTATGAGATACTTGGTGTTCATTTCAGTGGTTCTGCCCGGTGACCGGTCTCGGCTCCGGAATCCTCAAAGTTAGGCAATAATTCGGTATTGAGAATGGGGTGGGGGCGGTAAAACGTTTGATACAGGCGACAGGTTCCGGCGGAGCGGGCAGATGAAGAGAAAAATGATAAAAAAGTTTGGCGGATTGAAAATAATATCTACCTTCCCGTCTTTGACAGTTAAGAAAAAGAGAAAAAGGGTAATCTGAGGCCACAGGCTGCCGTAATGGCGTTTTTGGCCTTTTTTGTTTTTTTCGAGTATGTAGTAACAATAGTTCGTTAAAAATTTAATATTTCAATAATTTTCAAATACTTACAACAACA
>CAVDFQ010000012.1:0-54242 GCA_963608065.1 bacterium | reverse complement strand
TTATTCTACGGCGTTCGCACCGTGGCGTAACTTTTATAAAATTAACGAACTATTGCTTTATTCTATTATCAATTATACATTTTTTTATAAATAAGATCCCCGTAATTGGTTTAGAATATAATGACTTCTTGCATTCTGTCATATTCGCATTGATAACATCTGTTATTTATGCGTTTATAGATGTTCTTGTTGCTAAAAGAAAGCAGGTCGATTGACATTCTGTAATATGAAAAAGATCGGGCCGGCAGAGAGGCTGCCGGCCACAATCTCATAATGACAATCGGTCTGCTTACCGATTATTTCTTGACAGGCTCTACGGCCACCTCATCGATGGACACGCATACCTTGGTCCCGTCCACGAGGTCTTTCCACAGGCCATAGAGTTCGATGCACCATACGACCGCGCCTGAGCAGACATCATCACCCATATCGGCATACACCGTATAGGTTCCGTCACCGCTCACAGCGGCAACGCCTATCCCTCCGCCCCAGTATGAAGGCGACCAGCCCTGCGCAGCATAGGTGAGTTCCGTCTTGTAGTCACAGGACGCGCCCTCCACAAGGTTCCCGTCGATACCGGAAATAGTGAAGGTGATGCTCATACGTCCGCAGAAATTGATGTCGGACTGGGCTACGCCAGGGTCTTCCTTGGTCTCGCCGTATTCGTTGTATATCTCGATGCGGCCGTCGACTCCGTTGCCGTCCTTGTTGTTGAACTTGATCTTCGAGCTGTCCACAGGGATGGTCTTGCAGAGCTTGGAGATGTCCGCGTCCGTTACCACGCTGACGATTTCAGCCTTGACCGCAGTCAGGTCCACTACATCCGCAGCCATACCCTTGATGTCTATGACGAACACCATAATGCCCGAGGCTGCCGAAGATGTCGGCATCCATACGGTGTATGTTCCGTCGCCCGTAACGAGCGCGTCCTGCTTGGCGGTGCCGCCCCAGTACGAAACGCTCCAGTCGCTGCTGGCGTAGCTGAGGGCCGCATTGTACTGACCTGCGGCTCCTTCCTTGAATTCCACTCCGCTGAGAGTGAAGGTGACTGCAAGGCTCTTCGAGAACGAGAATGTGGAAGGGTCCACGCAAGGGTCCGACTTGCTCGCACCCCACTCGTTGTAGAGCTCGAGCCTCAGATTCCCGTTTTCTTCGATGTCTCCGTAAACCAGTTTCGAAGTATCGAAGTCGGTTTCCTTTCCGTTACCGCCTACAAGCGAGGCATCGGCATAGTTGTGCACGAGCAGACACTGTCCCTCGTCGCTGTTGTCGCGAAGCGCCGCTATCTGCAGGCCGTCTTCACTCAGGGACATCACCTTGAGGTCGATGCTCCAGTTCGTCACGAGAGCGTCGAAATTGTCCAGATGCAGAATCTGGGCTCCGTTCAGGGTAATCGTATGATTCTCGGTATCCACGGTGTATGTACCTTCGAAATATCTGTTGTTACCCTTGTCATCGACAAGCACATCGCCGTTAGCCTTGAAGGTCATCGTGCCGTAGTTCTTAGGAGTGGCGAGCCAGGTATTCTCCGCATAGACAGGACACCAGTTCCAGCTGTCGTGGCCCGGACCGAGAGCGTAGCCGTTCGTCACGGTATCCCAGCTGTCTTCCGTACCGTAGTAGAAGAGAGGACCGTCCCAGACTGCGCACTTGCCCTGCTCGTCGAGGTCGATGCACCAGGTCTTGTAGAGATACTCGAGCTTCATCGGGCGGTTCGGCGTGCGCACGGCACGTATGGCCAGACCTTCGTAACGGTAGGCCCCGCTGACTGCGGCCTTGCCGTCGGAGAGTGTGAGAGCCGAAGAGTGGGCTACATCCACAGCGTCCGCAGATGATGTCCAGTAGGCTCCGAGAGTCTGCTCACCACTGACCTGAGTGCCGGTACGTGTACCGGTCAGAGGGAGGAAAATGCTGTTCCCGTTGGCTGCCGTGAAACGGTAGCCGGCCACTCCGTTTACGCTCGTGTACTCGGCCGCGGTGTTGTCCAGAAGCTCCTGCATCTGGGTCGCATTCGGGACGAAAGCTCCGGGGATGTACATCGCCGCGATGTCGTTTTCAGTGTTCTGTATGTCAGTCGCGACGTAGTCGTCCGCACTGGTGGAAACATTGAACAGAGTCTTGTCTCCGTAGCCGTAGAGACCGCCCGCCTCCTCAGGGACGGTAGCGCCCACGTTCACTGTCGCCCACTCCACGGAGAGGCCCAGATCGACGAATTCCACGTCCTGTGCGGCAAGGCTGAAAGACTTCACCTCGCCGTACTTCTCCTCGGAATTCACCGCGGCATAGGACACGTAATAATAGGTCTTCCCGGGAACGAGGCCGGAGACGCTGACAGTGTAGCTGTTGCTTTCCGACTCGGCAGTATAGAGCCTGCCATCCTTTACGGCAGCCTCGTCCAGGCTGATCTTTATTCCCCTGGTCACCTTGTCGGAGACGGTAGGGATGTTGACCGTGCCGCCCAGAGTGGCTCCAAGGCCGCTCACTACCGCATCTGCCGTAGCGATGTCGGCGTCCGTGGTGACGAAAGACTTCACTTCGCCATACTTTGTCAGCTTGTTCTGGAGCGTGACGAAGGTGCAGTAGTAGTAGGTCCGGCCCACGGTGAGCCCCGTCAGTGTCGTGGATACGGTACCGTCCTCCGACAGAGTTCCCGAGACCTTGCTGCCGGCGGCGGCATCCTGCGAAACGGAATACACGGCACCCACGGTGTATGATGACGAGGCGGCGGCGCTCAGGTCGAGCACCGTACCCGATACCGTGGCGCTTGTGGCATAGACTTCGGCTGTGCCGGTCTCCACCTTGCTTATGATGCTTCCGGTATAGGCGGTATAGTTCTCCTCGGTACAGCCGGCCATAAGCAGCGAGAGCGATACCGCAATGCCTGATATTATCTTATTCTTCATAATAGTCATAATATAAGATCGTTACTCTGTAAGGAACGGATTTCCGGTATCGAAGGTGACCTTGATGTCCACCTCCAGCGAAGAAGTGAAGCCCAGAACCGCGTAGCCGTTTACCATAAAGTAGTTTTCGCTGTTCCAAGGGTTCAGGATGTAGCGTCGTGCCGTGATAGGGTTGCCGGAGGCATCCTTCTCATCGCCGCTGCCGCGTTCTATCATAGTGTCGTCGAAGGCGATGGAAACTCCGTCCACGCGCATATCCACTATCTCCATATCGAAATTAGGATACTTGGCGAGCACCTTGACCACATCGAGGTACATTCCGTAAGGGTCGGTGTCGTTGCCGGTGAGTTTGAGGGTATAGACCCCGTCGCCCGTTATCTTCACCACTTCGCTGTCAGTGAAGCCCCAGCCTGTGTTGAAGAAGTGCAGGCCGGCCTTGAAGTATTCCTGCTCCACGCCGCCGATGATCTTAGGGATGAAGTGGAAAGCCTGATACTTGTAGCGGTCGCCGTGAATGTCCTTCAGGTCATAGCCGAGCACCAGGTCTGTGATTTCGCTGCCGTCCATAGTGTAGCTGAGAACGCGCAGGGTACCATCCTCATTGGACTTGAAGATGGCGCCGTCCTTTCCGGCCGCCACTGTGAGAAGTCCGCCCTCGAAGGTGATGAAACCGTCGCTGGAGATGGTGTATGAACCCGCAGCCTCATTTCCGTCTGCATCCTTCATCGAGTAGGTCATATCCACGGAGTTGAGCACGAGACTCATTTCCGCGCCCGCATCCGAAGCGGCCTGTGCCCCGCTGTCGAGATTGCCGTAGAGGTCATAGTATGAAGCCGCATCACCTCCGTCGGTAAGCACCCATTTTATCTCGCGATAGGTGTTAGGAGAGCGGTGCAGGGCCGAAATGTCCTCCATCCAGGTATCCGCAAGGGTAGGCTGAGGGTTGTCGTCCACCGGAGGGACATAGCTGTCCGCAAAATCCTTGGAGACGTAGTTGAAGGCTTCGAGCCATTCTCCTCCCCAGTCTCCGGCCTGACGCAGATAGACTACGCGCATATGGTCCTCGTCGAGTTCCACTATCTGGAAATTCTTGCTCCAGTCGGCATAGCGGGCGTCCCAGGAATCCGGATGCATCAGAGAGGCATCGGAGAAGCTCAGAACGTAGGTCTCCTCGTTCAGGGAGAACAGGCCTGTCTGAGTCGTGCCGGAGGTGGAGTTGTAGAAACTGTAGCCCGCGCTGCCCTTGAGGCTGAAGGTCATAGTGCTTTCCCACATCGTGTCCTCGCCGCAGTGGCCCTTGCCCGGATCCCAGTTCGCGGTGAAGTGGCCGAAGGTCAGGTTCGCGTTGTCATCCGGGCTGCCGTAGGTCAGCTCGCCGGCGGCGAAGCCGTACTGTCCGTTGTCATATACCCAGGTCTTCTCCTGATTCACACCGCCGGAAAGCAGAGTCCATACCTCCGCCGTGATGAAGTCGGTGCAGATGTCGCTGATGGTGAAGGTCGCAGGATTCCCGTAAACCACACCAGCTCTGGTGTCGATGCCGAATGTGACCTCGTACGTCCCGGAGAAAGGTATCTTGAGCGTCACCTTGTCGCCCTGGAATCTGCCCTGAGGCGTCTCCCACTGGGCCTGGTAGTTGCTCCCCATCTTGTTCTCGAGATACACGATGTTCGGATTCGAGGAATCCGGCGTGATGCTGTAGGCCACACCCTCCTGCAGGTCTGCAGAAGTGATGGCGTTCTCGCCGAGGCTGTGCTTGTCCGGCGTACACGCAGCCGCCCCTAATATGAGGGCCAAGGCTGCCATAACCGTATATGCTGTGTTTTTAATTTTCATAACTGTATGATTGTTTAGAAGTTTACCAGCCCGGGTTCTGTTTCAGAACGCCGTTGGAAAGTGTGATCTGAGTAAGAGGAATCTGAATCATTCCGCGCTTGGCCTTGATGTTGTCGGCATCGATGGTCACTGTGGACTTCACGCCGCCGTCCAGTACATCCCAGGTGCCCGCGATTTCATTTGCCGCGTGGTCCAGACCCTGACGGAGCTCGTCCCAGTAGCGGATGCCCTCGAAAGCGAACTCGAATTTTCTTTCAGCCATAATGTTCTCCTTGCTCACAGGCTTGCTGACGAAGGAGTCTCCAAAAGCTCTGCGGCGGACTGCATCGTAATACGACTGCGCATTGGAGCTGCCCAGCTCCGCAGCCATAAGAAGCACGTCGGCATAGCGGACTATAACCCAATCCTGGAACTGGCTGACCTGGAAGTCTCCGGCACCTACGGTCTCGGTATAGTGCTGCAGGACTCCGTCGCCCGCCACAGCGTGCTTGGAGAGGGTGGTGTATTTTCTGGTGAAATAGCCGGTGTATTCCCTCTGGTCAGAGATGTAGTTCTTCTCATAGCCTTCCAGCTTGGTGGCGTCGATTATGGATGCGTCCTTGCGCGTGTCTCCGAAAGCGTAACTTGACGCAAAGGCCGGAACGACCGTGCAGGCACCCCAACCCTGACCGTATCCTTCATAGACGAGGGAGCCGGTGCGCAGGCCCAGCATCACCTGGAACTTGTTGCCGTCATTGTTGCCGTTATAGTCTCCCGTGTAGTTGAATTTCATGGAGAGCACGGCCTCGACGTTCCCGGGACCGGCCCAGGTGGAGTTCTCGTGAGCCCAGAGGCCTACGTGATCGCCGGAGAGGTCCTCAGAAGAAGCAGGCCAGAGGTCCTTGAACTCATCTACGAGGGCGAATTCGCCGCTGCTGATAATGTCCTCGCAGGCTGCGAGAGCGGCAGCTTTTGTACATCCCAGGGCATCTGGCTCCTTGCCGTAGAAGCCGCTGTAGAACAGATATGCCCGGGCGAGCATAGCCTCTGCGCCGTATTTGGTCACGTGGCCGTCATTCACCGCAGCGTCGGCCTTGGGATAAGCCTTGGCGGGGATATTCGCGATGGCGTAATTCAGGTCTGAGAAGATGAACTGATAGACCGAGTCCGGCTCAGCCTGAGGTACATTCTCGGAGGTCGCGTGTCTCAGGAGAGGGATGTTCTCGAAGAGACGCACCAGATCCAGATAGCACAGCGCACGGATGGCGCGCGCCTCTCCGATGTAGGTCTCCTTGAGGCCTTCTGTTTTCCACTCGATGCCTTCACCCTTGTCGATGAATTCATTGCAGCGGAAGATGGCTGCATAGTAGGATGTCCACAGGGTATTGTGCATCGTGGTATAGGAAGGAGACTGACTGATGTCGAAACGGTCGAGAATCTGGGTGTTGCGGGCGTCGTTGTTGCCCGTCCCGCCGAAGCACTCGTCGCTCATAGTTTCCGTCAGCTGGTATACTGAGAATTGAGGACCGTCGGAAACCGTACGCTGCCAGCCGTCATAGCAGGCATAGAGAGCGCGCAGGCCGTCCTCTTCCGTCTTGTAGAAGTTGTCCGAGTTCGACTCGGTCTTCGAGGACACATCCAGCCAGCCTTCACCGCAGGCAGTGAGGCCTCCTGCCGCCAGAATGGTCAAAAGAGCTATTTTAACTGTATTCTTTTTCATAATCGTGATTCCCTATATAATTAGAACTTAAGATTCAGACCTACCAGAACGGTTCTCGGACGAGGATAGTATCCCAGATCCACGCCGGAAGCCCAGCTGTTCACGCCGTATCCGACTTCAGGGTCCATACCGTCATACTTGGTGAAAGTGAATGCGTTCTGCACCTGGAAATAAAGACGGGCCTGTGAGAAGCACTCGCTCTTGAGCAGGGTGGAGAAGTCGTATCCCAGAGTGATGTTGCTGATGCGCAGGAAGGAGCCGTCCTGAATGAACAGGTCGGAGAACTGCCAGTTCACGTTGGTCTCGGTCACGCGCGGGTATTTGTTCGAAGTCCCCTCGCCTGTCCAGCGCTGAAGAATGGCGGTGGTGTAGTTCGAAGTCTTGTTTCCGACATTGCGGTAGCTCTGTACGATGTCATTGCCCACCGAGCCGTTTGCGGTCACGGAGAAGTCCAGTCCCTTGTAGTCGAAACCTACCGAGAATCCGTAAGTGAAATCAGGCATACCGTCGCCGAGATTCACCTTGTCGTCATCGTTTATGACGCCGTCGTGGTTTATGTCATAGTATTTCACATCGCCAGGCTGCACGGAAGAGCCCTGGAGCACGCCGTTGCCCGCAGCGATCCAGTCCTGAATCTCCTGCTCGTTCTGGAAGATGCCGGCAGTCTTGTATCCCCAGAAGAAGCCTATCGGCTCACCGTTGGCGCAGCGGTAGAACTCTGTGGAGTTGTCGTAGAGCTGGCCTGAGCCGGAAGTCCCGTGGATGATGCCGTCCTCGGTAGGGATATTGCCCACCACGTTTTTATTATATGCTCCGTTGAGGCTGATGTTGTAACTGAAGTCCTTGCCGATGGTGTCGTTCCAGCCTATGCCGAGCTCTATACCGGAGTTCTTCACGTCACCGCCGTTTATGTACGGCGCGCCCGTGCCGGCGGTCGCCAGGATAGGAGCCTGCACGAGCCAGTCCTTCGTATTCTTCTGATATATGTCGAGATTCATCGTGGCCTTGCCCCCGAAGAAACGCATATCGAGACCGAGGTCTATCTGCTCGGAGGTCTCCCACTTTATCTCCTCGTTTGCCAGGCGGCTTTCGTAAGCGCCGTAATATGCCGACTGTCCGTCACCTCCGAGAGCCTTGCCGAAGTTGTAGTACACGCCGGAAGTGGTGATCGGGGACACGAACATAAGGTCGCCGATGTTCTGGTTGCCCACCTGTCCCCAGCTGGCGCGGAGTTTCGCGTAGTTCATAACCTTGATGAGCGGCTGAGCCCACTCTTCATTGGTCAGAATCCAGCCGGCGCTGATGGAAGGGAAATAGCCCCAGCGGTGTCCGTTCGCGAACTTGGAGCTGGCGTCAGCACGCAGAGTGGCGGTCGCCATATAGGTCTCCTTCCAGTTCCAGCTCAGACGGCCGAAGTAGCTGAGCATACGCTGGGAGAGCGACGGAGCGCCGTAAGCGCTGAGCCCGTCGGTGCTGGTCGCCGCCGTACCGTTGCTTATGTAGGCGTGATCCCAGTCGTCGAAGCCGTTCTTCAGAGTGGCGTTCGAGCCTCCGGCGCCGACTCCGTCGAACTGATAGGATTCCATACCGAGCAGTGCGCTGAAGTTATGGTCCTTGAGGTCGAAGGTATATGAAAGGGTGTTCGTCCAGGTGAGCTGCCGGTTGTGGCTCATACTCTGGCTGGCACTTGTGCGGCCCGAAGTGTTGTAGCTGTAGATGGAGAACTTGTAGAGCGGTGTGAAAGAACGGTAGTCGGACGCATAGTACTCGTAACCGGCGTTCGAGCGGAACTTCAGATTCTTCAGAGGCTCTATCTCCGCATAAGCGTTGAGGGTGACGCGGGCGGCGTTCGTCTGATTGTTGTTCGTGGTCATCATCACGCCGTAAGGGTTGCCGTCGGCATTGTACCAGTCGCTGTCGGATGTGTCGTTGTACGGAGAATCGTACACGTTGTTGTCACTGTAGACAGGAGCGAAAGGAGAGGTGTTGAATGCGCTGCGCAGGGAGTTGTTATAGGCGTTCCCCACCGCGATTCCGTTGTTGCGGGTATAGACGAAGCTTACCTGTTCGCCTATCTTGAGCCACTTCTTGACGTTCCAGTCGGAATTCACGCGGAAGTTGTAGCGCTGATAGTTGCTGACATCCTTGCCGCCTACGATACCTTCCTGATCCATATAGCCGAGGGAGAGGGCATAGGCGGTCATTTCATTTCCGCCGGTAACGCCCACATTGTAAGAGGAGGTCTTGGCGTTCTTCACGAACATCTGATCCACCCAGTCGGTGTCTATGAGATTGCCGGAGGCATCGTAGATGCTCTTGAAGCCGGACCAGTCATAGGCTTTCTTGCCGGAATTGAGCGCAGCCTCGTCGAGTATGACCTTATACTCCTCGGCATTCAGCATATCGATGCTGCGGGCCTTGTTCTGCACGCCGACATAGGCGTCGAAGCTGATGACGGCGCGGCCTTCCTTGCCGCTCTTGGTGGTGATGAGAACCACGCCGTTCGCGGACTGCGAGCCGTAGATGGCCGCGGATGCGGCATCCTTGAGCACGTCTATACTCTCGATGTCCGCAGGATTGAGACTGGCGATGTCACCCCTGATACCATCTATTATATACAGAGGGTCCGAGCTGCTCACAGTTCCCATACCACGGATATTTACCTTCATACCCGATCCCGGCTGACCGGATGTCGAGATGATGGTCATACCCGGAGTCTGGCCCTGAAGAGCCTGCAGAGGGTTCGTGGTATTCAGTTTGGCGATGCTTTCGCCCTTGACGTTGATGTTGGCTCCGGTGACGAGTTTCTTTTTCTGGACACCGTAACCTACGATCACTACCTCGTCGAGGGAATTCTGGTCCTCCTGCAGAGAGATGAACAGTTTTTCACCCGCCTCGGCGATGGTCACTTCCTGAGTAATATAGCCCAGAAATGAGATTTCGAGAGTCTGTCCGACACTTGCGTCGATGGCGAAGTTTCCGTCGATGTCGGTCACTACGCCCAGCGTTGTCCCCTGCACCTTGACACCGGCACCGATGAGCGGTCCGTTGTCAGTCGCGGAAATGACGGTTCCCGTAACATTCTGTGCATTGAGTACACCCGCTCCGATTCCGGACATCGCCTGGAACACCGACAAGGCGGCGACCAGAGCAAGTTTTACGAGAATAGAGTTCTGAGATGCTTGTCTCATAATTACACGTGGTTTAGTTGATAATTATTGTTATTTGGTTGATTTTAAACAAAGTTTCGTTATCAGTCATATTGTGGTAAGAACAAAACTAAATACATTTTCAGGCCGATTCTGATACAATTTTTGCCATTTTCGGTATTATCACGACAAAAATCCGGGTCCCGCGAGCAAAATCGGCCCGATTCGCAGGGGCAGAGAAAAAATGCTTATTTTTGCGCGTTATGAAAAAGTCAGGAGTTATTGTATTTTGCACATTATTTCTGAGCTCCGTCTTCCCGCTTGCGGCTCAGACGAAGGCCCAGCTGTATGTCGAGCAGCTGAAAACCTGCGAAGAACTCTCTCAGGCGGCCTGGGGCGTGAGCGCCCGCAGACTGGACGGGAAGGTGATAGCCGAGTATGCTCCGGATCTGCGCCTGCTGCCGGCTTCGAATGTGAAACTCCTCAGTACAGGCCTTGCGCTCAGAGAGTTAGGAGGTGACTACCGTTTCAGCACCACTCTCGCCTACAGCGGAGTCATCGAAGACGGGACGCTCCGGGGCGACCTCTACATCGTGGGTGGCGGAGACCCGACCATAGGTGCGAGGGACTCTGTCGCCTATCCGCTGCTGACCACGTTCTGCGCCTGGGAGAAATTGGTCCGGGATGCGGGCATCGCCCGCATCGAGGGCCGCGTAGTCGGGGACGGCAGATACTATGACGGCGTGCAGGAGCACCCGAGCTGGGAGTACGAAGACATAGGTACTGACTACGGAGCCGCTCCCTCCGCGCTGAGCTTCTACGAGAACATACAGGAGTTCGAAATCGTGCCCGGAGACGCCGCGGGCGATAGTCTGAGCGTGCGTACCGCCTTCCCCGAAACCCCCTGGATGGAACTGAGAGTGACTGCCCTCAGCGGGCAGCAGGAGTCCGCGAACACCCTCGTGTATTTCAACACCGACCTCGCTCCCGTCGGAGAGATCCGCGGCAGCCTCGCCTCGCGGCGCAGACCCTACCGTCTGAGCGGCAGCAACCGTTTCGGCGCGCTGACCTGCGCGTACTATTTCTTCCGCTATCTCGAAGCTGGCGGAATCCGCATCACCGGCGGTCCCGCAGACATCGACCGCAGCGGCAGACTCAGAAACTTCACCGGAGAAACGGCCGCTGCCGCCCCGACCGGGGAGCTCCGCTCTATCGGGGTGTCTCTGTCTCCCGCGCTTAAGGACATCGCGCGGAAGACCAATTTCGAAAGTGACAACTTCTATGCTGAGACGCTTCTGCGCGCTCTGAGTCTGAAGCGCACAGGGTCTTCCTGCTACGACTCCTGCGCCGTGGCGGAAAATGCGGCTCTCAAGGCTCTGGGACTCGGGAGCGAAACGGTGCAGATCGCTGACGGAAGCGGGCTTTCGAGAAAGAATTACATCTCGGCTTCTTTCTTTACGGATTATCTTGCGGCGGTGCGCAGCGAAGACTTCCTTTACACGCTCCCCGCTCCGGGATACGGGACGCTGTCGAGCCGTATGAGGACGGCGGACGCAGCGGTGAGAGGCCGCGTGCTTATGAAGAGCGGCAGTATGGGCGGGGTACGGGCCTTCAGCGGCTATATCCTTCCCTCAGACCCGTCGAGAGCCGATACCGACACTATCGTGTTCTCCATCATAGCGAATAACACCATCGTGGATGTCACCCGGATCAATTTCATAATGGACAAGGTGATAGCCTTGCTCTCGGAGGAGAATCAGTGAGCGCCGAGGTCATAGGGATGAGGGATTCCGGCAATGCTGCGGAGATGGTTCCTGAGATGGTCCCGGGAGAGGTAGCCTCGAAAGCTCCGGCGGAGTTTCCGGACGGCAAAAGGTATCTCGGCTATGTGGGCTACTGCCGGCAGAAGTATGGCGAGCGCCTTCAGAAACTGGTGATCGATGCCGGTTTCACCTGCCCGAACAGGGATGGGACTGTAGGGGTGGGCGGCTGCACTTACTGCGACAATGCGGCTTTCCATCCGGGGTACAGCAGCCCGGGGAAGTCCATCACGGCACAGCTGGACGAAGGCATAGCGTTCCACAGGGTCCGTTATCGCAATGCCTGTCACTATCTGGCATATTTCCAGTCGTATTCAAACACCTATGCCCCGCTTCCGAGGCTTCTGGAGCTCTGGAACGAAGCCCTGTCTCACCCGGAAGTGGTCGGGATCGTCGTGGGCACGAGACCGGACTGCGTGGACGGGGAGAAATTGGACGCGTTAGCGGCCCTGAAAGAGAGAAAGTTCGAGCAGCCGAGGGGAAGGTTCGAGCGTCCTGTGGCGGTGGTCGAGTACGGGGTGGAGTCTTGCTATGACGCTACGCTGCAGCACATCAAGCGTGGGCACGATTTCGCCTGCGCACGAAGGGCCGTGGAGATGACGGCGGAGCGCGGAATAGAATGCGGGGCGCATTTCATTTTCGGTCTGCCGGGCGAGACGGCAGGGATGATGCTGGAGGAATGCGGGCTGATAAACGCCCTGCCGCTCACCAGCGTGAAGTTCCACCAGCTCCAGATCATAAGAGGCACGGCGATGGAGAAGGAGGAAGCCTCTTTCCCCGAGCGCTTTGCGAGATGGACACTGGATGAGTATCTGGATTTTATCGTGTCCGCTCTGCAGAGGCTCCGTCCTTCGCTCGCGATAGAGAGAGTCGCCGGGGAAGTGCCGCCGCGCTTTGTCAGAGGCAGCCGCTGGGGCTTGATACGCAATTTCGAGATTCTCCGGCTTCTCGATGAGAGGCTGGAGCGGCTTGATGCCTTCCAGGGGCAGCTGCTCGGGGAGCTCTGATGCCTTCCGGGTGGGGGGGGGGCAGCTGCTCGGAGGTCTCTGATGCTTTCCGGGGTGGGGGGGGCAGCCGCTCGGAGGTCGGAGGCGATAGATCTGCGGGGTGAAAAAGTGGCCCTTTTTCACCCCGCAGGTCCCCGAAAGTGCGTCCGGGGTGAAAAACACAAGCTTTTTCACCCCGAAACCGCGTTACTTACGTATGTGCTTCTCCCACTCCCAGGCGGACTTGAGAGTCTGCTCAAGACTGCGTCCGGCTTTCCAGCCCAGTTTCTTTTCAGCGAGGCTCGGGTCGGCCCAGATGGCTGTCACATCCCCGGCGCGGCGCGGCGCGAAACGGTAATTCAGCTTCAGGCCGTTCACCCGCTCGAAAGTGGTCACAAGCTCCAGCACCGAGACAGGACGACCGGTACCGATATTGAATATCTCGTAGCCGGCTTCCATCTCCCCGTCCAGCATTCTGCGGACTGCACAGACGTGAGCCTTAGCGAGGTCCACGATGTCGATGTAGTCCCTCTGGCAGGTCCCGTCCGGGGTCGGATAGTCGTTGCCGAAGATGGACAGGCACTCGCGTATGCCGCTGGCTGTCTGGGTGATGAAAGGCACGAGATTGTTCGGGACTCCGCGCGGAAGCTCTCCTATGAGGGCTGACGGGTGGGCTCCGATGGGGTTGAAGTAACGGAGGGCGATGCCTCTGATCTTCTCCGGATAGGCCTTCACGCTGTCGCGCAGGAAGTCTTCGCACATCTGCTTGGTGTTCCCGTAAGGGGATGTGGCGCTCTGGCGCGGCGACTCCTCGGTCACGGGCAGTTTCTCCGGCTCGCCATAGACGGTGGCGGAAGAGGAGAAGAGGACGTTGCAGCCGTGCAAGCGGGCAGCATCCAGGACGTTCAGAAAGGAGGTGAGGTTATTCCGGTAGTACTTCAGCGGCTCCGCGACTGACTCGCCCACTGCCTTGTATGCGGCGAAATGGATAACCGCATCGATGTGCTCCCCGCTGAAGAGCTGCTCCACGCTCTCGGAGTCGCAGAAGTCCATCCTGTAGAAAGGAAGGTCCCTGCCCGTGATCTCGCGGACACCGCGCAGGCAAGTGTCATCGCAGTTCGACATATTGTCGGCTATGACGACATCGTAGCCGGCCTCCACGAGTTCGACAGTCACGTGGCTGCCGATGAATCCGGCACCTCCGGAAACCAATACTGTTTTTTTCATATCTGCGTTATTAGATGTTTTTTCTTTCCCCCCGCCGGGCTTCAGCTCCGGAAGAGGCTTCGCACGAGGGCGGGCACATCGGCGACCTTCACGACGCGGATACCGTCAGGGGCGGCAGCGGCGGAGGCGAACTCAGAGACATATATGGTCTTGAAGCCGAGCCGGGCGGCCTCGGCTATGCGCCTGTCTATCTGCGATACGGGACGGATCTCCCCGCTCAGCCCCACCTCCGCGGCGAAGCAGCAGTGAGGCGGAATGGCGAAATCGAAGCAGGACGAGAGCACAGCGCAGATGACAGCCAGGTCCACCGCCGGGTCCGTAACCCTCAGACCTCCGGCCATATTCAGGAACACGTCCTTCGCCGCGAGCTTGAAACCGGCCCGCTTCTCCAGAACCGCCAGCAGCATATTCAGCCTGCGCACATCGTAGCCCGTCGCCGAACGCTGCGCCGTCCCGTAGACCGCCGAACTCACAAGCGCCTGCACCTCGAAGAGAAAGGCCCTGCTTCCGTCCAGCATCACGCTCACCGCCGTCCCGCTCAGATTCTCCCCGTGCATCGGAATGAGCATCTCGGAAGGATTGCTCACCTCGCGCAGTCCGCTGCCCGTCATCTCGAAAACCGCGAGTTCGCTGGTCGAGCCGAAACGGTTCTTGACGCTACGCAGAATCCTGTAGGACCCCCGGTTCTCCCCCTCGAACTGCAGCACCACATCCACGATATGCTCGAGTATCTTCGGACCGGCGATATAGCCGTCCTTCGTAATGTGCCCTATCAGAATCACCGGCACCCCCGTCTCCTTCGCGAAGCGCAGCAGCCTCGCCGCCACCTCCTTGATCTGCGAGACGCTCCCCGGCGAAGACTCCACCGCGCTGACATACATCGTCTGCACCGAGTCCACCACCATAAGGTCGGGGCCGAGGCCCCTGGCCTCGTCCAATATGTTTTCGAGACAGGTCTCAGCGTAAACGGTGCAGCTGCCGGAGTCTCCGCCGAGCCTGTCGGCGCGCATCTTCACCTGCCTCACACTCTCTTCGCCCGTGACATACAGCGTCCTGAGCTCAGGACAATGCAGCGGAATCTGCAGCGACAGCGTGGACTTGCCTATGCCCGGCTCACCGCCGATCAGCACAAGAGACCCCCTGACGATACCTCCGCCCAGAATCCTGTCCACCTCGGCGCTGCTCAGCGAGCGGCGGAGCTCCCCTTCCGCGCTGATCTCGCGGAGCTTTACGGGGCGGGAGCGTTCCACGCCGCTGAAGCCGCCCCGGGAGTCGGACTGCGCTCTGGCGGCTTTCGGCTCCTCTATCATAGTGTTCCACTCTCCGCAGGAGGGGCAGCGCCCCATCCATTTGGGGCTCTCATTGCCGCAGGAACTGCAATACCATACCGTTTTCGCTTTCGTCGCCATCCCAGTAGTCGTTTTCAGATAAATCCCTCAAATTTACTAAGGAATTCCCGAATAATAACCCCCCCCCTGAAAACTTCTCGGCCTGCCGGAATGAACTTTTCCCTCTGACGTGTTGCGGGAGACGGGCTCGAAACAGTGCCGGAGTCGGGAAGTTTTTTTTAAATTTGTACTCCCGATACCGGTATGCTCCCGTATCCTGAATCATTACAGAGTGGAAAGACTATAAATTAATGACATTTTATGAAGAAACTGATCATTTGCCTGCTTGCAGGCCTGCTCGCGTGCCTGAGCGGATTTTCGCAGGAAAAGCGCTGGGCGGTAGTGGAACTGTCCGTGAACAATATGAGAGAGCAGCCCGACTACGCTGCCGAGATGGGGGACCAGAGCCTGATGGGGACGCTGGTGGAAATCGTGGGTGAGGATTCCTACTGGAGACAGATCGTGAATCCTAAGCCATATAAGGCCTGGGTGAACGCGATGGGGCTTGTTCCGATGAGCGAGGCGGAGAAAGACGCCTATCTTCAGGCCCCGAAGTATATCTGCACCGCAGATTACGCGAAAATCCTGAGCGAGCCTTCGGAAAAGAGTATGGGGGTGTGCGATTTCATAGCCGGCGACATAGTCCGCAAGGCCCTGGACGGCAAGGGCAGACCCGTCACCTGCAGGAAGTTCGTGAAAGTGGTCCTGCCTTCCGGCCGCAGCGGATGGGTGAAGAAAGAGGCTGTGGAGGACTTGCGGGATTGGACGTCGACGCGGAGCGCGACGGCCGGAGAAGTTCTGCAGAATGCTTACCGCTTCCTCGGAGTGCCGTATCTCTGGGGCGGAACTTCGATAAAGGGTGTGGATTGCAGCGGACTCGCCTGGTCAGCGTATTTCCTGAGCGGCGTGCTGCTGCCGCGAAACGCTTCGCAGCAGGCGCGTGTGGGACAGGATATAGTGCCTGACACGGAGCATCTGATGCCGGGGGACCTTCTCTTTTTCGGCCGGGCCGCGACAGAGGAGCAGAGCGAGAGAGTCACGCACGTGGGCATATATATAGGGGACGGGATGTATATACACTCTTCGCAGCTCGTGCGGATAAATTCGCTCGACCCTGCCTCGAAGGACTACGCCGGACGCGGTCCGATACGCGCGCGGCGCATTCTTACTGACCCATCCATCCCACGCATCGGCACGAGTCCGTATTATTTCAAGCAGTAAGAAACTGCCAAGTAAGACTTGATTACCTCCCGGGGCGAGAGAATTGTGATATATTTTGAAAAATCACTAACTTTGCGCCCTGTTACAAATCAAATGAATTATGAATCTCAGAGACATCAAAAAGGACATCGAATACGTCATCAGCGCATTCATCGATGATTGCTACATCTTCGCATCTATGAGACCTTCGGCTTCCGACGACGAGCTTTCCAAGCTCTTCGACGAGGCCATCGACCTCTACAACGAGCTCAGGGACCGCTGCGCCGAGAAGGTGGAAGGCAGCCGGAAAGCGCAGTTCAACGCTATCCGCAAGGACCTCGTCATCAAGACCGACGCTCTTTACAATAAGCTGAGCGAAGTCGTGAAGGCTACTGCAAAGGAATAAGTCGCAGCTTTACAGATACATAGGGGAGGATGTCCGGAAGGCCGTCCTCTTTTTTCGTTTCCCGCGGAGCTCTACAATCTGAAAAACGGTCTTGCATTATCGGATTATTTGCCTAACTTTGCGCGTCAATTTTTCCCTACCGATGAGTATTGAGACTTTAAAACAGCATCTTCGGACAGTTCCTGATTTTCCGAAGAAGGGTATACTCTTTTATGACATCACCACGCTCTTCAAGAACGCAGCCTGCTTCAGAGAGCTGAGCGAGCGGCTCTATGAGATGTATAAGGACAAGGGGATAACCAAGGTCGTCGGAGTGGAGTCCCGGGGCTACGCCCTCGGAGCCATCCTGGCGGAAAGACTCGGGGCCGGCTTCGTGATGGTCCGCAAGGCGGGGAAGCTTCCTGCGGAAGTCTATCGCGAGAGCTACGACCTGGAGTACGGACAGAGCACAATAGAAATACATAAAGACTCCATCTCGAATGATGATATCGTGCTGCTGCACGATGATCTGCTGGCTACGGGAGGAACGATGGACGCGGCGCTCAGGCTCGTGTCGAACTCGCACCCGAAAGCCGTCTATCTGAACTTCATCATCGAACTGACGGAACTTAAAGGACGCGACACCTTCCCTCGGGACATCGAGGTTACATCCGTCCTGCAACTGTAAAGAGACCGGCCCCTGCGCCGGCCTCTTGCGTTTTAAAACATTTTACACTATATAGTAGATGAAAAAAGTATTCATTTTGGGAGCTATCGCTACCCTGTTCCTGGCTCAAGGAGCTAAGGCACAAACCAACTTCCAGACGTTCTATGATTTCTCTCGCAAGCACGTCACTACGACCCTCGAGGGTTACTATGGAGACAAGTGGGGTGACACCTTCTTCTTCGTGGACTACGACTACAATCATCCCAAGGACGCTTCCGGAAACAAGACCAAGGGCGTAAGCGGCAGCTACTTCGAAATCGCGAGGGGCATCAACTTCTGGCAGAACACGGCTCTCAAGAGCCTCAGCGCACACGTCGAGTTCAACGGCGGCGTAGGCTTCGGCAACAGCAACTTCCTCTTCGGTGTAAACTACTTCCTCCACAACGCAGACTTCTCGAACACCTTCACGTTCGAGCTTATGTATAAGACTTTCAACGGTTCAGCTTCTTCAGACCTTCCGCTCCAGTTCACCTTCGTATGGGGTATGGACAAGTTCCTCGGCATAAACGGCCTCAAGTTCAGCGGCTTCGCCGATGTGTGGGGCGAGAAGACCGCCTACTGGTACGGTGACAAGAATCCTCTCGAAGCTTCAGAGGGCAATGTCATCTTCATCTCCGAGCCTCAGCTCTGGTACAATGTCGGCAAGCTCTTCGGAATGGACAACCTCCATATCGGAACGGAAATCGAGCTCAGCTACAACTTCGCCGGATGCAGCGGTTTCTACTGCCGTCCTTGTCTCGGTACCAAGTGGGTCTTCTAATCTGAACGGGATATGTCCAATTTTCTTGCAAAAGCCTTCGGCTTCGACGCTCAGAAGCACAGTGTCCGCACTGAAATCGTAGCGGGTATCACCACCTTCCTCACTATGGCATACATCCTTGCTGTGAATCCCGGCATTTTCAGCAGCCTCCCGGATATGCCTAATGCTCCGGTATTCACCGCCACCGCTCTCGCTGCCATCGTGGGTACTCTCGTGATGTCCCTCTACGCCAAAAAGCCTTTCGGTCTGGCTCCCGGTATGGGTCTGAACGCCTTCTTCGTGTTCACCGTATGTCTCGGTATGGGCTACAGCTGGCAGCTCGCCCTCACGGCCATCCTGCTCGAAGGTATCCTCTTCATCATCCTCTCCGCCACCAAGGTGCGCGAGATGATAGTAGATGCCATCCCTAACACGCTGAAGAACGCCATCGGAGCCGGTATCGGTCTGTACATCGCCTTCATCGGACTGCAGAACGCCGGACTCGTCGTGGACAACGGTTCCACCCTCGTCACCCTCGGCGACCTGAAGAGCTCCACAAGCATCCTCTTCATCATAGGCCTTTTCCTTACTTCCATCCTGGTAGTCCTCAAGGTCAAGGGCGGCATCCTCATCGGTATGCTCGGCACCGCCATCATCGGTATCCCTATGGGCATCACCAAGTTCACCGGCGTAGTCGCTATGCCTGCCTCCATCTCCCCTATCTTCTGCCAGTTCGAGTGGAGCCAGATTTTCTCCTGGGATATGCTCGTGGTAGTGTTCACCTTCCTCTTCATCGACATGTTCGACACCATCGGAACTGTAGTGGGTGTATCCGTAAAGTCCGGTATGGTGGACAAGGACGGTCGCGTGGACGGCATCAGCAAGATCCTTATGGCTGACGCCGTAGCCACCACAGCCGGCGCCTGCTTCGGAACTTCCACCACCACCACCTATATCGAGAGCGCTTCCGGTGTAGCTGAAGGCGGCCGTACAGGTCTCACATCCTTCGTGATCGCCGTCTGCTTCGCCATCGCCCTGCTCTTCTCGCCTATCTTCCTCGCCATCCCCGGCGCGGCTACAGGCGCGGTGCTCGTGATCGTCGGCGTGATGATGATGAGCCCTATCCGCAACATCGACTGGGGCGACTACTCCGAGGCCATCCCTGCATTCATCACCGCCATTATGATGCCTCTCTCCTACAGCATCGCCCACGGTATCCTGCTCGGTATGATCTCCTACGTGCTCATCAACGCTTTCAGCGGCAAGTTCAAAAAGATCAGCGTCACCATGTGGGTGCTCGCAGTTCTCTTCCTGCTCCGCTACATCCTGATGTAAGCGGCAGAAACGACTCTTATGGAAAGGGGTTGGCCTTGCGGCCAATCCCTTTTTTTTAGTACATTTGCACCTTGTGAGCCTGAGTCCGAGCACACGGCGCGGAGCAGGGCCGACGCAGAAAAAGAAAAGAAGAATGAGGAGAATACTGAGCTGCACGGCTCTTGCCGTACTACTGACTTTCACGACCTATGCACAGAATGTACTTTCGGGCCGCAAAGCCACTTCACCGATTATTACAGAGGATAGCGTAACCTTCAGGCTCGCTGCAGATTACGCGACCTCCGTAAAACTCTCAGGCTCCTGGCAGAAAGCCCCTGTGGAAATGCGCCGCGCGGAAGACTTCATCTGGACCGTCACCATTCAGAAACTGACTCCTGACATCTACACCTACTGCTTCATCGTGGACGGAGTGGAAGCTCCTGACCCGTCGAACCCTTCCTCCCTTTCTCTGCCGGAAGGGATACGCAGCATCTTTCTCAAGCCGGGCAGCAAGTCCGAAAACTTCAAGGACATCTCCGCCGGAGGAAGCATCTCAGCGCTCTGGTACGACAGTCCGAGCCTCGGGATGAAACGCAGAATGTGGGTGTACACGCCCGCAGGCTACGGCCAGAACAGGCGCACGAAATACCCTGTACTCTACCTGCTGCACCCCGAAGGGGGCAATGAAGACTCGTGGCTGACGCTCGGGCGCGCCGCCCAGATACTCGACAACCTCATAGCGAAAGGCAAAGCCCAGCCTATGGTGGTCGTAATGCCGAACTGCGACGCCCGTCTCTCCTGCGGGCAGTCGCTCACCGGATCCCCGGCTCCACTGAGCGAGAGGAACGCAGGTCCGGGACTTTTCGAGACCAGTCTCGTAAAGGACATAATCCCTTATGTGGAAAGCCATTATAATGTCCACAAAGGCAAGAGCCACCGTGCCGTTTCCGGAGCCGGGACGGGAGGAGAACACGCTCTGAGACTGAGCTGCCAGTATCCGGACCTGTTTGCCTACGTCTGCCCTCTGAGCGTGGGATTCGAGGGGATGAACCGCAGCGGAAGTCCCGTATTCTTCGACGAGCAGAGAACACTCGCCTACTTCGACAGGCTCGCCAAATCGCGTCTGTCCCTCGTCTGGACAGCCTGCGGCAGCGAAGACCCCGTCTACAGCGATGCGCAGAATCTCGACCGGCAGCTTACTATGCACAATGTCTGGCATTCGTTCTTCGTCACGGGCGGAGGACACGACTGGAATAACTGGAGGCATTACCTCGATATGTTCTTACCCATATTATTCAAGTGATTATGAAATGTTTACGTTTTTATTTCAGCCTCTGCGCGCTGCTTCTCACCATAGCGGGCTGCGGGGACAAGAAAAAAGATGGACCCGATCCGGGGAAAGAAGAGAAAACAGTGGCATTCGCCAAGGGAGCCGACATCTCCTGGTGCACCGAGATGGAGAGCAAAGGCTATGAATTCTACGATGCCTCAGGGAACAAAACCGAATGCACTGCACTTATGAAGGCTCTGGGATTCAATTCCATACGCCTTCGCGTATGGGTAAATCCTTCGGACGGATGGTGCGGGCAGAGCGATGTTCTTCAGAAGGCGAAAAGAGCTCAGGACCTGGGGATGCACATAATGATAGATTTCCATTACAGCGACAGCTGGGCAGACCCCGCGAAACAGAATGTCCCGGCCGCCTGGGCCGGCTATAGTCCTGGCGAGATGGCCGCCGCAGTCGATTCGCATACCCGCACCGTCCTCGGCGCTCTCAAGGACGCGGGGGTGGACGTGACCTGGGTGTCCGTGGGCAATGAAGTGGAAGGCGGTATGCTATGGCCAAGCGGCAAGATTTCCGGCAGCTCCACCGGCAGCTTCGTCACCTATCTGAATGCCGGCTATGACGCGGTGAAAGCCGTCTATCCTGACGCCTCCGTAGTCCTGCATATCAGCAACGGCTGGGATTCGGGCACCTCGAACTGGTTCTACGGCCTTATGAAGAGCAATTCTGCAAAATACGACATCATCGGGCTCTCCCTCTACCCTTCCTACTGGGAGGGCGGATCATTCCCGGACTGGACTCCGAAAGCCAAGCAGTTCGTGATGAACGCGAATACCCTTCACGTCACCTACGGACTCCCTGTGATGCTCTGCGAAATCGGGATGCCTGTAAGCCAGCCTGAAAAAGCCAAGGAGATGATACAGTATCTTTTCGACAACACTGCCTCCTACGACTGGTTCAAGGGCATATTCTACTGGGAGCCCGAGTCTGAAAGTGATAAAAACGGCTACGATTACGGAGCCTTCTCGAACGGCCGGGCCACAGCAGCTCTCGACCCGTTCGGGAGCAATTGACCCGCCGGGAGATAAGCACGGCGGATATCATATAATAGGGGCGGCCTTTCACGGCCGCCCCTATTCCGTATCGCTCCAAGTGGTTATATCTCTCTGAGAGAAAGTGCGAAGCCGCCTCCCGGAGCCATCCTCACACTGAGGCTGTCACCGCAGCGTAGCCGGAGCTTCTCTATGGTGTAGGCCTGAGGATTGGTCTTATAGTCGGCATCCTGAGCGTCTTTGTAGAGCGTGGCCTCGTAGGTCAGGCCCTCCTTCAGGAAATCCAGCTTCACTTCCATATCGCGCGCATTCTCGTCGTTCACGCCGCCCACGAACCAGACATCCTTGCTCCGGGGTGTGCAGAACTGCGCCGCAGAGCCTGTAAGAGTCTCCTTCTTGGGACGGCGGGCCACTACCAGATAGTCCCCCGGGTCTGCCGCCAGATAACGGCTCTCCTCCCAGTCGATGGCCACGTCCTTTATGAACTGGAAAGCGTCCATAAACTGCGCGTAATGCTCCGGCAGATCCGCCGCCATCTGCAGAGGAGAATACATCGTGACATACACGCCCAGCTGGTTTGCTATGGTGGCGTTCACGTGTGAAGTGTTCGAAGAGAACTTGCTGAGTTCCATCTCGAAGATGCCCGGAGTGAAGTCCATCGGGCCGCCGTTCAGACGTGTGAACGGGAGGATGGTCTCGTGCTCCGGACGGGTGCCTCCGAAGGCCTGGTATTCGGTCCCCCTTGCGGACTCGTTGCCGATAAGGTTAGGGTAGGTTCTGCAGAGGCCCGTAGGGCGCACCGCCTCGTGGGCATTCACCATAATATGATGCTTTGCGGCCTCAGTCACGGCATAGAGGTAGTGGTTCACCATCCACTGGCCGTAATGATACTCGCCTCTCGGCAGGATATCGCCCACATAACCGCTCTTCACGGCATCATAGCCGTACCGGTTCATAAGAGAGTATGCCGCCTCCATATGGCGCTCGTAATTGCGCACGGACGAGGAAGTCTCGTGATGCATTATGAGCCTGATACCCCTGGAATGCGCATAGTCGTTCAGAGCCTTGATGTCGAAATCCGGATACGGGGTGAGGAAGTCGAAGACATAGTCTTTCGAGCCCACAGCCCAGTCTTCCCAGCCTTCGTTCCAGCCCTCGATAAGGACGGCGTCGAAGCCGTTGTCAGCCGCGAAGTCTATATAGCGGCGGACGTTGGCGTCATTTGCGCTGTGAGTGCCGTTCGGGGTGGCCGCAGAATAATCCGTCCTGCCCAGCTGTACGGAACTGAAGTCGTTCGTGTATGCCCAGGTTCCCTTGCCGGAAATCATCTCCCACCATACGCCCACATATTTCACAGGATGTATCCAGGATACGTCCTGTAGCGCGCAAGGCTCGTTCAGATTCAGGACAAGACGGCTCTCGAGCATCTTTTCGGCACTCTCCGTGACCTGGATTGTTCTCCAAGGAGTTGTGCAAGGGGTCTGCATATAGCCCTTCCAGCCATTGGCGTCCGGAGTGAGGAAGGAGGTTATGACATTGCTGCGGCCGTCCACAAGCAGGTGCATACAAGGATAGTTTACCAGAGCCGCCTCGTGTATGTTCATATAGAGGCCGTCATCCGAGCGGAGCAGGAAGGAAGTCTGCACGCCCGAGGTGGAGAATGGTGTCTGGGAGGAGTTGCCGCACACCGCCCCTTCGAATCCGGAGCTGATTTCCGAAAGTCGGCACTCGGTATATTCGTATTCCTGTGTGTCGAAATCTCCCGGAATCCACCAGCAGGTCCAGTCTCCCGGCACGGCGAAGCGCGTGAGCTCCTCCTTGATTACGAAATAGCTCGCATTGCCGTCCTGAGGGAACTCGTAGCGGAATCCGAGGCCGTCGTCGAAGAGACGGAAACGCAGAGTCATACGATGGCCGGAAGAAGCCTGGAGCAGGTTTACCTCCAGCTCATTGTAATTCTCCCTGATGCGGGACTCCTCTCCCCATACGGGAGTCCACCACTCATCTTTCGAGGCGGTCTGAACGCTCTCGATGGAGAAGCCGCTGTCGAAGAAGAAACTCTCTTCCCTGTCGTGCTTGAGCACCTTCCCGGAAGGCTCATATTCCAGCACGTCAGCCTTGAGGCTGCCTCTGAGCTCGAATCCGAGCGTGCTCGGAAGGATTGCATCCCTGCCGTCATAACAGAGGCTGTAAACGGGACGGCCGTCTGAAGAAAGACTGAATTCCATCTTCTGCTTTCCGTCCGGGGAGAGCAGTTCGAGAACCTGGGACCGGCTCTCTTTCATAGCCCGGAGCGAGGCCCTGTCTGCTTGAGAGCCGGCGCAGCAGGAACTGATAGCGGTCAAAGCTATAATCGTATAAAGTATCTTTTTCATCTGCAATAACGTAAATAATAGTCCTGTGAAGTTGTCTAGAATTCCACTACGAGGCAGGAGAGCGGACCCACCTGCACGGGAGCGGAAAAGTCCACCGTCGAGCCGGTGATGACATTACGCCCTGCGGTGATGTCCGAAGCTATCTCGGCATAAGAGCTCCACGGGACGATGACTGCCTCGCGGGAGTTGTTCAGAAAGACGAAGACTTTCCTTCCGCTGTCATCGTAACGGAAATAAGCGTAGGTGTTGTCACGTGTCAGGAAGTGCTTAGTCTTGCCGTTGTGGATGACCTCTGCGGTCTTGCGCCAGCGGAACAGAGTGCTCACATAATCGTAAAGGTCAGCGTAAGTGCCCGCCGCAATCGGCTCACCGTTATTCCAGATGTCGGCGGCGGCGCGGCCCTCAGGAGTAAAGAGATCGAAAGCGTCTCCCTGCCAGCCGCCCGGAAAATCCACTCTCTTGCCTCCGTCGCCCTGGCGCACGTCCGAGGAGCAGAACATCATCTCGTCTCCGCTGAAAATCTGCGGAATGCCACGTACCGTGCCGATCAGGGTCATCACCAGCTTCTGCCTCTCCGGGCATTTCCCGAGAGCGTCGCCGAGGCGGCCGATATCGTGGTTTGACGACATTACGAGCATATGGCTCATATCCTGATAGGCGAAGTCGTGCGATATGCAGTCGTAGATGCGCACCATACCCTCGTTCCAGTTCACCTTGTCTTCCGGGAAGGCGGTGTAGATGGCGCTCTGCAGAGGGAAGTCCATTATGGACGGCAGATGAGAGTTGAAGCCGTCCTTGTTCGGGTTGCCGGCCTGCCAGTAGGCGAGCTGAGGGACGGAAGAGGTCCAGACCTCGCCCACTATGTTGAAGTTCGGGTATTCGGAGAGCACCGCCCGGCACCATTCGCTCATCGGGCCCTTCTCGTTATACGGGTAAGTGTCCACACGGAAACCGTCGAGATCGGCCCACTCTATCCACCATACGGCCCACTGCTTGAAATACTGCAGCAGATAAGGGTTGTCCAGATTCATATCCACCATCGTCTCGGTAAACCAGCCCTTGTCCATTCCCTTACGGTCCGCTTCGGAGGCATTGTAGTCGATGGTCGTGGAGAAGCAGGCGTTCGTGTGGGTGTATTCCGGCCACCGGTTTATCCAGTCGGAGAACGGCAGGTCTTTCATCCACCAGTGGTCTGCCGCAGCGTGGTTCGTCACCACGTCCATAATCATCTTTATCCCCTTCTCGTGGCATTTGCTCACGAGAGTGCGGTACATTTCGTTGCCGCCGAAACGCGGGTCCACCATATAGTAGTCCGCACAGGAATAGCCGTGGTAGGATGTCCCCCCTCTGTCATCGTCCAGAAGCAGAGGTGTGTTCCAGATGGCAGTGATTCCCAAGTCCGAGAGATAGTCCAGATGGTCGATGATACCCTGAATGTCACCCCCGTGGCGGCCGAAAGGGTCGCTGCGGTCAGCGAGCTCGCCGGTGAGAGGAGAGTTGTCATTGGACGGGTCGCCGTTGGCGAACCTGTCCGGCATAATGAGATATATCATATCGGCCGTGGTGAAACTCTCCCGCTGCGCTGAACCTTCCCTGCGCTCCGAGAGGGTGTAGGCGCGCTTGAAGCTCACCCCGTCCTTTCTGAACACGAGGTATATCTCGCCCGCCGGGGCGGAGGCGGCGATGGAGAGGTCCGCGAAGAGGTAGTTCGGGCTTTCGGCGCGGTGCACTCCGGTCAGTCTGACGCCCTTGCCCTCGATGGTGAGATCATACTCCGCGATGTTCCCGCCGTGTATCATAAGCTGGAGCGGGGTCTTCATCCCTGTCCACCAGAGGGGCGGCTCGACGCGGTCGATCTGAGCTTCGCCCGCGTCCTGCACCGACGACGGGTCGAATGCCCGGGAGCACGAGGCCAGAGTCAGACAGAGGGCTATAATCCATATTCTTCTCATAGTGTCTATTATCAGTAAAGTGCTGTGTGGGTAAGATTATTCTATAGTCTGTGCGGTACCCTCGGAGGCTGCCTCGCCGCCGAACATCGACTCGTCCACCACCATCGCGCCGTTCGACACCTTGGTCTCGAACGGGTCTGCCAGATGGATGAGGACATTTATGGAGTCGTCCCCGAGAATCCTGTTGAACGAGAGCCAGCTGTCGTCTATGCAGCGGTAGTCGTTCTCCACCACTTCGAAAGTGGCTCCGCTCCAGGCCTGGACGCAAGGATGGTCGTGATAGAAGTTCATCAGGTCGAAGTAGAAGGAGTAGATGTTGCGGATATTGTCTTCATTAGCCCAGTGCTCGGCAGGGAGCGGGTCCTTCTCGAAGAACTCGAAACGCTTGGTGTTGCCCAGCTCCTGTCCCGTATAGATGAGAGGCTGTGCACCCGGAAGTGTGCAGGTGAGCACGGCGCACGCTCTCCAGGCCTTGCCCATACGCTCGAATTCGGTGCCGTTCCAGGAGTTCTCGTCGTGGTTCGTTATGAATGAGAGGCGGTAGGCGTCGGACGGATAGTCCTTCAGGCTGCCGTTTATGACTTCGAGCAGCTCTGCCTTGCCCGCCTTGCCCGCGGCGATATCATTCATAACGTGATGGAGTTTCCACCAGTAGGTGGCATCGAACCCGGCAGCGTGAAGCCACGGTTCCTCTCCTTCGGCTAGGAAGTAAAGCTCAGGATTCTTCTTTTTCAGCCGCGATATGGCATCTTCCCAGAAGTCCTGCGGCACCTGATAGGCCACATCGCAGCGGAAGCCGTCGACTCCCTTGTCCACCCAGAATTCCATACAGCTTTCCATCTCGGCGCGCATATCCTTGCTGCCGTAGTTCAGCTTGGCGATGTCAGTCCAGTCGTATTCGACCACGAAATCTCCGTTCTCGTCACGGACATACCAGTCTGCGGGTTTGTCCACGGTCCAGACGTGGTCCGGCGAGGTATGGTTCGCGACCCAGTCGATGATGACTTTGAAGCCCCACTCGTGGGCCTGCGCGAGGAACCTGTCGAAATCTTCCATAGTGCCGAATTCCGGGTTTATGGCGCGGTAGTCCTTGATGGCATAGTAGGAGCCGAGAGTACCCTTGCGGTTCACCTCGCCTATGGGATGAATCGGCATAAGCCAGAGGATGTCGATACCCATATTCCTGATGATGGGAAGACGGGGCAGGGCTGCCGTGAAAGTTCCTTCCGGTGTGAATTGCCGTACGTTCAGTTCATAGACCGTGGAACCCTTTGTCCACTCCGCGTGAGAGTTTTTCTGTGGAGAAGTGGCGCAGGCCGCGAAAAGGATGGCGGCGGCGATAAGCAGAAAGATTTTTTTCATATTGTCTTTTATCCTATGTGTTTTTACTGAAGGTAAACGGCCGAGGCGAAGGTGCCGAGAGTCAGTTTCTGGCCTTTTAACGTGACGGTGCCGTTCGAGCCGAGGAGCCGTGTCAGGTCATCCGAGGGGAGATTCACGCTCGCGGGAGCGGTGGAGAAATTATGGAGCACCAGCACCGTCTGCCCGTCATAGCTGCGGTACCACGCTGCTACCGACGGTACTGAGGCCGCTGCGCCGCAGACCTCGAAACTGCCCTTCGCGAGAGCCTTGTAGCGGTCGCGCAGCTCCGTAAACTTCATATAGGAGCGCAGGACGGACGTGGAGTCCGCCTTCTGGGCTTCGACGCTATAGGAGGACGTGCGCAGCTGAGCGTCTATCTTGCCGGAGAGCTTGCCGTCGGCATAGGAGGAGCCGTCCGAATTCCACATTATGGGCGTGCGGACATACTCGTCGCCGTTATTCTTGTTCCCCAGATAGCCGAGTTCCTCTCCCTGATAGATGTACGGCTCGCCCGGAGAGGTCAGAAGGACGGCACCGGCGAGTTTCATCTTCTCGCTGTTCTTCATCAGCTCGGTTCCTGCGCGGACTTCATCGTGGTTCGAGAGCTTCGTGGCCTCGATGAAGTCGCTGCGGTATCTGGCATAAGTGTCCCTGTATCCCTTGACTGCGGAGAAGAAGCCGCTGCCGCTGCCGCTGTTTATGGCATCGCGCAGTGTCCACCAGAAACTGAAGTCGAAAAGGGCCGGAAGGCCGCTGTAATATGGCGCAGCCTGATCGTAGCTGCTGAACTGTTCGCCCACCATATAGAAATCTCCCGTACCGCCCGCCGCGTGGAAACGAGAGTTGCAGCGGTCATAGAATTTCTTGAGGAAGGTCGGGTTCTCGTCCGATGAGGCGTTGTGGTATATATGCTTCACCGCATCGAGGCGGAAGCCGTCCACACCCATATCTATCCATTTGTCGGCCGCAGTGCAGACTGCCTCGAATGCTGCGGAAGTCTCGCAGGTGGATGCCGGACCGTAGTTCAGGTCCGCAAACCACGAAGTCCAGAAATGTGAGTGGTACATCGTGGTGGTCATCTCCGGAAGCAGGATGTCCTGGGCGTCGGTGTTTGAGAGCCTCAACGGCTGTCCCCACGAAAGACGGTTGCTGCCGGAAGGGGCTCCGTATTTGTAGGAGTCCCACTGCGTCGTGGATGTGCGCACGAGGACTCCCCAGGAGCTTTCCAGCTCCAATGCGAGGGTACATTTCCCGTTTCCGGCCGCATAGAACTGCTCCATCAGACCATCGCCGTAATAGAGATAGATGCCGCTGCTGCGCGAGCCGCTGTTGCTGATTTCCTCAACCCTGTCCATCGTGAGGGTGGATGGTTTTCCGGAAGAGTCCAGCGCGAGGGTGAATTTCACCTTGCCGACCGATGCTCCGCCGCTTATGGATGGGAACCACTGCCCTGAATCATAGCCGGAAGCACCTTCGGTGGCGATCATCGGAATCTTCCCCGCCTTAATGTCGGCCTGAGGATCATCGGAGAAGATATAATAGTCTCTGTACGGACCGGACGGATCCGATTTGGCTTCGAGAAACCAGGGATTGTCTTTCGAAGAGTGGTTCAGGACGTAGTCCAGATAGATTTTTATGCCCTTGGAGTGGGCTGCATTCAGAAGAGACTTGAAATCGGCCTCGGTGCCGTAGTCGGGATTGACGCTCGAGTAGTCGATGACATCGTAGCCGTGGTAGGAAGAGGCCGGGTGGATCGGTGAGAGCCAGATGGCCTGTACGCCGAGCGAGCTGAGATAGTCCAGCCTCTCTTCTATCCCCCTGAAGTCTCCGCAGCCGTCGGCATCGCTGTCCGCAAAAGAATATACCAGAATCTGATATGTGATTCCGGAGCTGCCGCTGCGCTCGGGGATCTTTTCATCGGGTACCGGTGCAGGAGTGTCGGGATTATGTTTGCCGCAGGCAAGGGCGCAGGCCGCTGCCAGCAAAAGTGAGAGAATTATGGACTTGTACTTCATTTCGCGCAAAGATATAAGTTATTGCTTATAGTAACTCTAAAAAAGCATCCTTACATAAATGAAAAAGCAAATGCGCCCGGGCGCGCCGAGCGCATTTGCTTAAAGGATACGGGTTCGGACTCTAGTCGATGGAGCCTGTCCCGGCATTGAAATCGAGAGTGACTGTCTCTCCGGCCTTGCAGGCTACTCTTTCCTGGTCGTCACCGGTGCCTCTGTACACGATCTTGCCGTCCAGAATGATGAACTCGCGGGTCCACCAGTCCGTGGTGGCGATGTCGGAAGCCACATACATTCTCACCTGACCGTCAGCGGCGAGTTTCGCGCTTGTGGTCTGTCCGTCATTCGTGAAGAGGGCGTTCTCCATCCCCTCGTTCCATCCGCCGAAGCAGTCACCGATACCGTAGATACGGGCCGGCTCCACATGAACCTTGCCGTTCTTGAGATCGATATGGATGAGGTAGAGGCCGTCTTTGTCGACAACGCAGTTGCCGCCCTGCTCGGTAAAGCCGTCATTGGTCTCAAGACCCCAGAAGTCACCGCTCCACTCTCTCTTCGAGCAGAACTTGAAGCCTACGCCTGCCTTGATGTAACGGACTGTCCAGAACTGGCCCTCGCCGCTATGTACAGGAGTAAGACTTACGATGCCGTCGGATGCCCAGTCCCAGCCTCCGAAGTCCTGACCGATCATATACATCGTCTCAGGGAAGGCCACGGATACGATAGTGACAGCCTTGGTGGCGGCGTTGAAGGAGACTTTGTAGTCGCCCGGCTCCGGAACCGTGATGTTGCTGCCCGGCTGCTCGGCTGTGAATTCTTCTCCGATTACCGGAGTGAATCCCTCGGCCACGCCGTAGCAGTTGTCCCAGTTGTAGTCGTAACGGATCTTGAAGCCGCCCGTGATGTTCACTACAGGGCTGGTCCATACGTCGCCGTTCTGAGTCATAATCACGTCCTTGCTCCAGCTGTCGCCGTCGATTTCACCTATGAGCGAATAGGCGGCATTGTGCTCCTCGATGAGGATGGTGCTGTTCGCGTAGTCGAAAGTGATGTCATAGACTCCCTCGACGCCGACCTGGATATTGTTGCCACCGGTAGCGAATGCCTTGCCGAGTTCCGGCTTATAGACATCGTAAGGGTTGGAAGGGTCGATGGTGCTCTTGGAATTGGCCTCAGGGCCGCCGACATTGTTGCTCCAGTCGTGGTCTGCACGGATCTTGAACTCATCGCTCGCGGTGATTTCCACGCTGCGGATCTGCCAGATGTCGCCGGAAGTGTTAGTAAGGTCGAAATCAGCATCCCAGCTGCTTCCGTAGAGCGTTCCGATAAGGGACCAGCTGGCAGGCTTGTCAGGCTGCGGCTCGTCTCCCGAGGCGGAAGGCTCCGGCTGGCCGTACATCTTCTCGCTCAGTTCCACCGTGCCCTTGTTCAGGTCGAGGTATACGCGGTACTTGCCGGTAGAGACTTTTATGTTGTCTCCGTTGACCTTGGCGTCTGCACCCCAGTTCCAGGTCCAGTCCTCGTCGGCGCGGAACTTGATTTCCTGATCGCCGTCGATCTCGACGTCAGCCCAGAAACGTACGTAATCGGCGTTGTAGTTCATCTCCACGTCAGGAGCAGCCCAGCCGTTGATGGTGCCGACGATTCCGATCTTGTCCGCACCCCATTCCTTGGTGAGAAGCAGGGTGGTATTATCCAGCGAGAATTTGTAGAAGCGCTTGTTGTAACAGACGAGGTTCTTCGAGCCATCGCCGTTTATGAGCTGTACGCTGCCGGCTTCCGAGTCCTCGGCCTGAGCTTCGGAGCCCCAGTTACCCGTGGAGTTGTCCCAGGATGCGGCGCCGGTGAACTTGATTCCGCCGGAAGCCTTGCCGGCGAAGTCCACTACGCCGGAGAAGGTCTTGCCGTCCTTGCTGTAATTGTAGAGGAACTGGCTCTTGTCGTGGCTCCAGCCGCAGTAGTCGCCCTGTACCCAGACGGTCTGATAGATATCCTTGTCGAGGACTGTCATATCGTAAGGGATGAATGTGGCGGATACTATGTTCGAGTAGAGCAGGGATGATTCCACGGCGTTGCCCTTGTCGTTCGCGAGCCAGGAACTCAGACGGAAATACAGCGTGAATTCCTTCTCGGCCTCTCCTCCCAGATTCAGAATCATAGAGTTGAGGTCGGACTGCTTTACGGAGACAGTGCCGTCCGTGCCGATGGTGGCGGAAAGCTTCTGCGGGTCGGAAAGCGCCTGGTCCGCACCGGCATAGAGCGCGTAGGTGGTTCCGGCCGCGAGCTTGTAATCCGGCAGATTGAAATTAAAGCTGATCGGAGCACCGTCGGAGGATAGCGTCGCACCCTGAATGGATGTGATGGACGGGGACGTAGCTTTGTTCAGGTCGAAGGTCACGTGATCTTCTTCCATAGCGCAGGATGCTGCGAAAAGAGAGAGCGCAGCAAAGAGGCCGAAATATGATAACTTTCTCATAATCTGTTAATATCCGGGGTTCTGAGTAAGATTTCCATTTGCATTGAGGTCACCGGAAGTGATAGGATAGAGATTGAAGTGGCTGTCCACTGCCTTTCCGGCCTGGACGCCGCCCTTGAACTCCCAGAGATACTTGTCGGTGGTGTACATACCGAAGCGGACGAGGTCCTGACGGCGGAAGCCCTCCATATAGAGCTCGCGGCCGCGCTCATCGATGATGTTGTCCAGAGTCAGGTCTAGGCTGCCCACACCGGCTCTTGCGCGCACGGCGTTCAGGTAATTCTGACCCTTCGTCTTGTCAGCCGCTCCTCTGGCCGCACATTCGGCGTACATAAGGTAAGCGTCAGCCACGCGGAATACCGGCCAGTCAGTGTCGACGAAAGTCATATCCTGAGCGGCGCTGCCGTCGTGGTTCTTGTTGAGGAACTTCATCGATTTCCAGCCGTTCGACCAGGAGTCGGACTCGCGGCGGATGGCATCGATATACTGCTGGTAATCAGCTGCCTTGAAGAAAGTGGCGCGAAGGTCGCTGTCCTCGAACTTACTTGTGAAGGCTCCCGTAAGCGAAAGGCCTCCCCAGCCGGACGAGATGCCTACGGCACCCGGATCCATCGTGCCGCCGGTGCAGGCGAATACGATGAAGTTGGTAGCTCCGTACGAGCGTACCTGGATACCGTCCTGCTCCACTGCGAAGATGATTTCGTCGCCGTTATAGGTGGTATTTGCTGTCCAGAGATGGTTGTCTGCACAGAAGAGCTCCTGCCAGGCGCTGTAGACGCCGGAAGAGGCGGTGTGGAGCTTGTACTCGTTTATGATCTGCTCACAGAGTGTAGCAGCCTTGTCATACATGGCGCTGCCCTTCCATATCTCTGCGTTGAGGTAGAGCTTGGCGAGAATCATCTGCACCATACCCTTGTCGCAGCGGCCGTACTCGTTCTTGCCGGCGGCGGCGAGGTCGCTTCCGCTGATGAGGGCTTCAGCCTCGGTCACCATCCAGTCGAAGAGGTCGGAGCGGGAAATCTGCTTCGGAGCCGTGGAGCCTACCGACATCTCCTCCGTGGTGAACGGAACGTTTCCGAAGAGGTCGATGGCGTGATAGTAGCTCAGGAGCCTGAGAGCACGGGCCTCGGCGATATACGCGGCCTTGTTCGTGTAGCCGTCGATCTTCGTGTCGTTCGAGCGGCGGATGAACTCGTTGCAGAGGCCGATCTGGAAGAATATGCGGTAGTACATCGACGAGACGAACTCGTTGGCCGCATTCCAGGTCATATTGTGGATGTCATAGAGGTTGCCGTCGTTCCAGCAGCAGGTCGTCACATCGGTGGAGAGCTCCTGGAGATTGAAGAGGGCGCGCATATACTGTCCGAAACCGCCGTCGATACCCTCGATGTCGGCATCTCCGTCCTGTCCGTAGGAAGACGAGCAGGCAAGTCCCTGATAGCATTTCGCCAGAAGCTGCGTGAAAGCGGCAGGAGAGTCGAGGACTTCCTCCGGAGGTACGGTGTTCTCGTCGATAGGAGTGACGTCCAGATCGCCTACACAGGAAACGGCAGTCCCCGCGAACATCAGGGCTGCTATGGCCCAGGAAATATATTTAATCTTTTTCATACTTGAGTCGTGTTTTAGAAGTTAAACTTGACGCCAAGAACATAGGTGCGCGGTCTCGGATACATATTGTTGTCGATGCCGGAGAAGATTTCCGGGTCGATACCGTCATACCTGGTAAAGCAAGCGAGATTCTGCACTGTTGCGAAGACATTGAGATTCAGCGTCTTCTGATGGTCGAGACCGAGACTGAAGCTGCGGCTGAGCGTCACGTTGTCGATCTTCAGGAAAGAAGCGTCCTGGATATACATATCCGAGAAGTACTGGGCGAAAGTCCTGAAGTTGTGTTCCTTCGCCGAAGAGCTGCGGTTGCTCACGAAATTGTTTGCCCAGAGGTCCGTAAGGAGGTCTCCGTTCGAGGAGATGTTGTTATAGACATAGTTGCCTACATTAGCGTGGGCGCTCATCGCGACAGTCCACTGCCTGTAGTTGAGCTGGGTGTTGAAACCGAAGGTCCAGTCCGGAGCAGCCTTGTGGAAGCAGTATTTGTCGTTGTCGTTGATCTTGCCGTCACCGTTGCGGTCCACGTAAAGACCCTCGATAGGCTTGCCGTCAGTGTCGTAAACCTGCTGATATACGAAGAAGGAATTAGGGGCGTGGCCGGTCTGGTGCACCTGGATGGTGTTGCCGGTACCACCGGAGATGCCTCCTGTCGTGATGCCGTAGTAGTCTTCACGCTCGTCGTCAGTGGTAAGCTTGGTGATCTCGGTCTTGTTATATGACGCGTTGAAGCCGAGTGTCCATCTCCAGTCTGTGGTCTGAACAGGGATGAGGTTCATTTCGACTTCGATACCCTTGTTCGTGAGATTGCCGATGTTGGCGTCGAGATAGTTCGAGAGGTTCGAGCCGGCAGCCACAGGAGTGCGGTTCAGCAGGTCCTTCGTGTCACGCTTGTAGACATCCACGCTTGCGGTGATGCGGTCGTTGAAGAAACCCAGATCGAGACCCGCATTGTACGTGGTGGTAGTCTCCCACTTGAGGTCCGCATTGTAACCCTTCGCTGTGATAGGGACTACGGTAGTCTTGCCGAAGCTGTACATCGAAGCGTTCGTGTTATACACGTAAGTGGCAAGTGTCGGATAGTTTCCGGACTGCAGGTCCTGCTGACCTGTCTCTCCCCAGCTGAGGCGGAGTTTCAGAGCGGAAACCGCATCGCTGTTCTGAAGGAAGTGCAGCTTCGCGAAATTGTAGCTGAGAGCCACCGAAGGGAAGAGACCCCATTTGTTGTTCGAGAAGCGGGATGTTCCGTCGTTACGCAGTGTGGCGGTGAGGAGCAGGCGCTCGTTGAGGCTGTAGTTCAGACGTCCGAAGAACGATACCAGATAGTATTCGGTCTTGAATGTATAAGGATTGCTGAGATAGTATCCGGTCTCATTCGGCTTGGTGCCGTCAGCCTTGTACTTCTCGCTGTAGGTCTCATTGTAGAAGTGCTGCCAGGAGTAGCCGGCCATAAGGTTCAGGTAGTGCCTTCCGAAGGTCTTGTCGAATTGGCCGTAGGCCTCGAGAGTGGTGTCCTGCTTTTTCTGGCTGTAGATGTTGTGCGAGCCGGAGCCGGACTCCGCCTTGGTGTGGAAGCTCTGCTCGGTGAGCGGATCTACATCCACGGTGCCGTCGGATTTCGAGGCGTCGAGACCGAGGTTGAGGTTGAAGCTGAGGGCTTCGAAGCCGTGCACTTTGTAGTTGAACTGCGCATTGCCGATGAAACGCTTGGCGTTCGAGACGTCGCGCTTGTCGTTCAGGAGGGCGAGAGGGTTCTGGCCCGCCATAGTGTTAGCGTTCGCGATGTCGGCTGTGCCGTAACCGTAGTTCCACCACCAGTAGCCGTTCAGGCCGTTCGAGCTGCTGTCATATACAGGCTGCGTAGGGTCCATTCTGACGGCTGCGCCGATAGCGTCCTGGTTTGCGAAACGGGTGTCCATATTCATTCCTTTACCGTTCAGGTTGATCGTGAGATGGTCATCGAGAAGGGTCGGGGTGAGGTTTACGGAGAGGGTCTCGCGCAGGAGTTTCGAAGTTTTCAGCGTACCTTCCTGGCTGTGGAAGCCGAGGGATACGCGGTAAGGCATATGGAAGCTGCTTTTGCTTGAGACGGTGCTGCCGGATACGGAGATGTTCTCGTCGTAGGTCTGTCCGAGCTGGTAGATCTCCTTCTGCCAGTCCGTGTTCTCTGATCCGAGAGCCGCGTAAGCCGCTCCGTCCTTACCGATGTACCAGGCCATAAGGTCGCGCATCTCGTCTCCCGTGAGCACGTCCACATATTTCGTGTTCTGGCTGAGGGAAGCCGTGAAGTCTGCGTCCACGTGGACGCCCTGCTGATACTTGGAGCCTTTCTTCGTGGTGATCATTATGACTCCGTTCGAAGCGCGGCTTCCGAAGATGGCGGTAGCCGAAGCGTCCTTGAGGACTGTGAAGCTCTCGATGTCGTTAGGGTTCACGGATGAGAGGGCGTCCGAAACGCCGCTGATGCCCACTTCGGAAATAGGAAGGCCGTCGATGACGACGAGAGGGTTGTTGTTCGCCTTCAGTGAAGAGCCGCCGCGGATACGGATGGTGCTGGACGAGCCCGGGGCTCCGTCACCTGCGGTGACGACGACACCCGCTGTCTTGCCCTGAAGCAGGTCGGTAGGTGATGTGACGACACCCTTGTTCAGCTGGTCAGCCTTGACGGCAGCCACAGAACCGGTCATATCGCTCTTTCTCACTGTACCGTAACCGATGACCACCACTTCGTCGAGGAATTCGGTATCCTCTTCGAGCGTGATGACGGCGGGCAGCTGTGAAGCCTGGAAAGTCAGGGTGGTGTAGCCTACACAGCTGACTTCCACCATCGCTTCGGCGGACGAAAGCTTGAGGATGAAGCGGCCGTCGAGATCGGTAACAGTACCGTTGCTCGTTCCCACTTCAATTACTGAAGCGCCGATGACCGGACCGATATGGTCCTGCACGGTGCCCTTCACCTCAAATCCGCTCTGCTGTGCGAATGCGTTCACTGCAAGTGCAATGAAAGCAAGGATTGAAAGGATTCTTTTCATAAAGAATTTGGTTAGTTAATAATTCGGTTATTTCTCTTTGATAATGGAAGTACTTGCCGCAGCCAGTAAAAGCGAGACGGCCGCCACGAGCATCATCGCCGCCTGGGAACCTCCCAGACATCTGAGGATGATGCCGCCCGTGGCGGCTGCCACTATCTGCGGCAGACAGATGGCACAGTTGAAAAGGCCGAGATAAGTACCTATATGGTCTCTCAACGCATTGGTCACTAGAGTGAAAGGCAGCGCGAGCATTGCTCCCCACGCGATGCCTATCAGCAGGAAGGATATGAAGAGCAGATACTGGTCGCTTATGAAATATACTGAAGCGAAGCCGGCGGCTCCCAGCAGCAGGCTCACCAGATATGCCCTTTTAAGTGTGGAAAATCTCGGAATCACGAGGGCCCAGAGCATCGCTCCCACCGCCTCTACGGCAAAGAGGACACCCACCCAGTTGCCGGCGGCCTGATACTCGGCGGACGCCACGTCGGAAGTGTGCCAGCAGGTGGAGGCTATCGCCCCGTTCGTGTAGGTCCACAGCAGCAGAAAAGCCGCCCAGCAGAAGAACTGCACGAGGCTGACTGTCCAGAATGTGCGCGGAGCCTTGAAAAGACACTTCAGGAAGCCGGCAGTCTCTTCGTCGCTCGCCTGCGTGTTATGGAACTCGGCGTACTCCTTAGGAGGCATCTCCTTGACCCTGAGGAAAGTATAAAGCACGCAGAGTATGAGTATCGCCGCTCCGCAGTAGAAACTCCACTTCACGGAAGCGGGAATCTGCCCGGAGGGGGCGGTATTTGCTATGCCAATCCAGGTGAAGAATATCGGGAAGAGATACCCCACGAGCGAGCCGGCGTTGCAGAGGAAACTCTGGATGGAGTAGGCCGTGCCCTTCTGCTCCTCGCTGACCATATCGCCGACCATCATCTTGAAGGGCTGCATAGCCACGTTTATGGATGTGTCGAGGAATATGAGGGAGAAGAGTCCGAACCACATCGCGGCGTTCAGTCCGAGGAACACGTATGCGGTGCTGAGGCTGAGATTCCCCGCGTTCGGGAGAAGCAGCATCACGAGCACGGCTACGATGGCCCCTATGAGCAGATAGGGTTTTCTCCGGCCCATCCTGCACCAGGTGCGGTCAGACCATTTGCCGATGAGCGGCTGGACTATCATACCCATAAGCGGAGGCAGTATCCAGAAGAAGCTGAGCTGATGGGGATCGGCTCCGAGCGTGGCGAATATCCGGCTGATGTTCGCGCTCTGCAGCGCGTATGCTATCTGAACTCCGAAGAAGCCGAAGTTCAAGTCAAACATCTGAAGAAACGTCAATTTGCGGTTAGCCATTTTTATCGTTTTAGCGCATTTGTGTGCAAAAATACTTATTTCTCGCCCTTATTATACACGCGCGTGGACGAATTGCATCGTTTTTAAGATAAATGGTTGTTTTTTTAAGATGAAATGCCTACTTTAGAAGCTCAGAATATGGAGAAACAGTATAAGACAGACATAGCCATCATCAACGGCTTCGCGCTTCTGCACGCCCTGACGGCGCTCTGCAGCCGTCTGATAGGCATCCAGGATGACCTGATGCTGACGATGCTCACTATGCTGCTCGTTGTGATCATCTGCCTGCGCAGAGGTGTGAGCGCGAAGTTTATGGGGGTCTGTGTCATCGCGGTGAATATCTTCGGTTTCTTGCTCGGAATGGGCTGCGCGGCTCTTTTCAGGACAGTGACAGACTACCGTCTTCTGGTGAATCCGCTCTCCACTTTCATCACCACGGAGATCATAGGCTGGACGACTTACGGCTGCACCGCCGCCATCCGCCGGCGCAGCGGCTTCCGGCCCAGCGACACCACAGGATTCAAGTGGCTGCTTGTCGCCATCGTGGTGATACTCTGCGCCCGCCTTGCCCTAATCCTGCTGTTCTCCGATGTGCTGAACAGCGAGAATCTCGTAGTGAATCTCATCATCGACTATATCTTCAGCTGCGCCGCACTGGTGTTCCTTGCCGCGAACGCCATCCGCATAGACGAGTCTGCCCGTTCTGACCGGGAGCGCACCCGTCTGGCGCAGTACAGCTATATGAAGCTCAAGCAGCAGGTGAACCCCCACTTCCTTTTCAACAGCCTGAATATTCTGGACTGCCTGGTGAAGGACGCCCCGCGCGAAACCGCCTCGACCTACATACACAAGCTCGCCGGGATGTACCGCTATATGCTCCGCAGCGAAGACGAGACTCTAGTTTCGCTCCGCGACGAGATGGAGTTCGTAAGCAGGTACGTGGATATGATGAAACTGAGGTTCCCCGAGGGGCTCAGTGTCGAGGAAGACATCCCCGGCACCGCCCTGCACCGCAGCGTGGTGCCGTGCTCTGTGCAGCTGCTGATAGAAAACGCGACGAAGCATAACCGCATCAGCGCTGAGCAGCCTCTTCATATCCGCATCTTCTGCGAGGAATCCTACATAGTGATAGACAATAACCTGCAGCCCAAGACTCCCCCGACAAGCACATCCACCGGGCTGGGGCTCAAGTACATACAGGAACAATATCTGGATCTGGCCGGTCGCAGCACGGTAGTCATCCCCGATGCGCACGATGCGGACGGATCTGCGCATTATATCGTAAAACTGCCGCTTCTATGAAAGTTCTGATAGTCGAAGACGAACTTATGGCCCGCGAAAGTCTGGCCAGGACCTTAAGAGAACATTTTCCCGATCTGGAGGTCATCGGTATGACTTCTTCGGTAAAGGAGACATTGGCCTTCCTGGAAGGCCACAGCCCCGATCTGATATTTATGGATGTGGAGCTCTCGGACGGGAACTGCTTCGAGATTTTCCGCCGTGCGAGCGTGTCTGCCGATGTAGTGATGACCACTGCCTACGACAACTATGCCGTGAAGGCGTTCGAGGCGGGAAGCATTGATTATCTGCTTAAGCCGGTGGAGCTGAGTGATCTGACAAGAGCCGTAGAGCGCTGCCGTCACCGCACGGAGAAAGTGAACATCGCTTCTCTGCTCGCCGCGCTCGGGCACGGCGGACCTGCCGGCAGGAGCTACAGGAGCCGCTTCATAGTTCACCTTGGGGAAAAGATCATCCCTCTGAACACTTCCGACATCGCCTATTTCTACTCCGAGAACAAGAGCAACTATATCACCTCCACGTCCGGGGCGCACTACATTTTCGACGCGTCGATGGACAGCATCGCGGAAGAGCTCGACCCGAGCGTCTTCTTCCGCATATCGCGCAGCTGCATCGTCTCGATAGGCGCCATACGCAGCATCACGCGTCAGGGCGGCGGCAGACTTCTGATTAATGCCGTACCCGCCCCGAGCTTCGAAATGACCGTCTCCCGCGCCCGCGTCGATGACTTCCTGAAGTGGATCGAGTAAGCCCGTCGGAGCGGCCTTCGGCCTCTCTGGGGGGCTTTTTTAGCGCAATTCACTTCGCAACTTTCGAGAAAATCGCCTGAAACAAAGGCTACTTACACCTCCTCGCGCCAGCCGGGAGCGTGCAGCGGGTGTTCGAGGCCGTCAGGAGTCACGAGAACGGTGCCGGCCTCGCTCTGAGCGAGATGACCGATGACATCGAAATCCTGAAAGTCACGGCGGAACTTCTCCGCCTGGAGAATCGGGACGGTGAAAAGCAGGCGGAAATCATCCCCTCCGTTTAACGCAGCCGACATAGGGTCGATGTCCATTTCCTTGCCCGCACGGAAAGAATTGCCTTCGAACGGAATCTTCTCCGTGTAGATTTTCGCCCCGAGACCGGTGTCCCGGGCAAGCCTTTTGACAGCATCGGCAAGGCCGGAAGTGAGGAAATATGCCGCAGAAGGATAGATTTCCGCCTCCTCGAACCTCTCCACTATGGCGGGACTCAATTCCGGCTTGAGATAAGCCGCAACCAGCATCTTATACGGAGCGAGCACCTTCTCGCTGTCCTCCTTTTCCCCCTTGTCGAACTTGCGCCTCTCCCTTTCGAGCAGCTGCTGCCCGAGATAAGCGGCTCCCAGGCTTCCGCTCACGCAGACAAGGTCTTTGCTCTTTGCCGCCGGGCGGCGTTTCCGCGTCAGAAGAGAAGTCTCCCCGAGAGCGGAAAGACTGATGACCAGACCGTTTCGCGAAGGAATCAGGTCCAGGCATACATCGGAGTATCGCTGTTCGCGGGCAGAAGCGATGATGCCTTCCCAGATCTTCGCTACCTGAGGAAAATCCAGCTTCGCAGAGACTCCCAGTACGACAGAAAGCGTGCGCGGACGAGCCATCGAGGCGTACAGATCTCCTGTAACGGAGACTACAGCCTTGTAGCCCAGATGTTTAAGAGGAAAATACACCAGATCGAAATCCGTACCTTCCAGCAGCACCCGGCAGCTTTCGCGTATATACTCCCTCGAAGGAGCCTCGAAGGAGGCTTGCCCGAACGCGGTGTATGGGGTGTTCTCATAAAGACGGGAGATAGCTTCGACTTTCCCGATTTCAGCAAAACTTGTCTTTTCCATAATCCGCGAAGTTAGGCAAATTGTAGGATAAAATTGCTACTTTTGTTTTTTACAGAAACAGACACCGATATGAAACTATCATCGACTCTTCTTTTCGCAGCGGCGCTGCTCTTCACGGCCCCGCTCAGCCTGTCAGCCCAGAAAACCCCTGCCGGAATAACCGTTATGTCGTTCAACATCCGCGTCGGCGACGCCAAGGACGGCACGAACTCCTGGGAGTACCGCTACCCGACATCCGCACTTATGGTTCTGGACCAGAAACCGGACATCGTGGGGCTTCAGGAGGCGCTCCACGATCAGGTGATGTACCTTAAAAACGCCCTTACGCCGGATTACAAGGTGATAGGCGTGGGTCGCGAAGACGGGAACAAGAAAGGCGAGCATATGGAGATGCTCTACAACAAGAAGACTGTCTCCGTCCTGAAATGGGGCACTTTCTGGCTCTCGGACACTCCCGACAAACCGTCAATGGGCTGGGACGCGGCCTGCATCAGGACTGCCACCTGGGCCCTGATGAAGGACAAGAAAAGCGGGAAGAAATTCTATATGGTGAACACGCATCTGGACCACGTCGGTTCTGTAGCCAGACAGAAAGGCCTGCAGCTCATCTGCAGGCGCATAGCGGAGATGAACGATGACGGCTTGCCTATGGTGCTGACCGGAGACTTCAATATGGAAATCACAGACCCGTCGATGGCTCCTGTGCAGAAAGTGATGAAAAACGCCCGCACCACCGCCGTGAAGACAGACGACCACTGCTCCTACAACGGCTGGGGCAAGGCTTCCACGACCATCGATTTCGTGTGGTATTCGGGATTCTCGTCCTGCACTGAGTTCGAGACTATCACTAAACCCTATCTGGACAGGGCTTTCATCTCTGACCACTTCCCGATAAAGGCTCAGCTGATTTTCTGACGCGTAAGGAAAACTGTCGAAATACCCTCACAGGCCTCACCGGAAAGCTGAAGAAAAATGCTTCTATGCCGGCTTGCCGTTCACTGTGAATGCGATATCCATCTCCCGGAGTTCCCGCAGAAGCTCATCGGAGACATCGATGCGGTACTTCTGCGACACCAGCTCTACCTTATAGCCCTTCGCGCCGTCACAGAGCAGTATATCGACCGGATAGGTACCCTTGTGCTCTTTCAGAATCTTCAGGAAGCCTCGGCGGAACGCGGGACTCAGACGTGAAGTGTCGAAAATGATCTGGAACGACTTGAGAAGGTCAGAGCGGACATTGCCCAGAAGATTTATCTTCTTAATCTTGAATATGTACGGAGCCTTCTTCGCGTCCTTGCTCCCCTCGTCCTGACGGCTCCAGTAACGCTCCTTGATGTCGCCTTCGATGTATAGTTCCTTATGCAGAGCCAGATAATGCTGCCAGGACTCGTAGTCCTTGCCGAAGAGCGCGAACTCGTAAGAGCCGCTCAGATCTTCCAGAGTGATGCTCATACCTGGACTCTTCGAATTTATCGGCCTGACATCCACCACCATTCCGGCCACTGCGGCCGAGGAAGGGCTGCGGCGGGTATCGCACTCGTCGATACGGAATTTGAGCTGAGCGAGCGGACAGGATGTAAAGTACTTGATTTCGAAACTGTAGCGGTCGAGCGGATTCGCTGAGACGTACATCCCCAGCAGCTCTTTTTCTTTCTGAAGCAGGGCAAACAGGTCCTCTTCCTCTTTCATCTCCGGCACCTCCGGACGCACGGGCTTTGTTTCCTCACTGTCCCCGAAAAGTGACGCCGAGGAATCGACGGAGTCGTTGCTGTACAGGTTTGCGTAGCGGGCGAGTTCCTCCAGGAACGGGGTCCCGTTGCTGACGATGACGAAATACTGCCCCCTGCGATAGCCGAACGAGTCCAGCGCTCCGCAATGCACCAGCAGATCCAGAGAGCGCAGATTCAGATTCGGAGCGAGACGCTCCACGAAATCCATCAGATCCTTATAGAGACCGCGGGACTGCCTTTCCTCTATGATGGCCTCGGCCAGAGAGGTACTGAAATTCTTCACGCCGCCCAGACCGAAACGTATGCAGCCCTCTGAATTCACGGTAAATGTCTTCAGACTCTCATTCACGTCAGGGTTCAGGACTTTGATGCCGTGGTCCTTGCAGTCAGCCATAATCTTCTGGATTTCCTCCATCTTCGAGAGATTGCAGGAAAGGTTCGCAGCCATAAACTCTGCCGTATAGTGGCATTTCAGCCAGCCCGTCTGGTAGCTCACCCAGGCATAGCAGGTGGCGTGCGACTTATTGAACGCGTAAGCGGCAAACTTCTCCCAGTCTTTCCAGATCTTGTCCAGAGTCTTGATAGGGTGACCATTGGCCTCGCCGCCTTTCATAAACTTGTCTTTCAGCGAGTTCAGAATATCGATCTGCTTCTTGCCCATCGCCTTGCGCAGCTTGTCGGCCTCGCCCTTGGTAAAACCGGCGAGCTTGCGGCTCAGAAGCATCACCTGCTCCTGATAAACCGTCACGCCGTAGGTCTCCTCAAGGAACTCCTCCATCTGAGGGAGATCGTATTCTATCGGTTCCTTCCCCAGCTTTCTGTTTACGAAATCGGGGATGTAGTCCATAGGCCCCGGACGGTATAGGGCATTCATCGCTATGAGGTCCTCGAAGCGGTCGGGATGAAGGTTCTGGAGCCATTTGCGCATACCGGGAGATTCGAACTGGAACACTCCTGTCGTGTCACCCCGGCCATAGAGCTTATATGTGGGCATATCGTCTATCGGGATTGCCTCTATGTCTATGTCCTCCCCCGTCCTGGCCTTTATGGTGCGCAGGCATTCGTGGATGATGGTCAAGGTGTTCAGCCCGAGGAAGTCCATCTTCAGCATGCCGACATCCTCGATATAATGGCCGTCATACTGCGAAGTCCAGACTTCACGTCCCGTATCCTTGTCCTTGGAAAGGCAGATGGGCAGAAAGTCGGTAAGCTTGCCACGGCCGATGATGGTGGCACAGGCGTGCATTCCCACCTGACGGATGCTGCCCTCGAGCTGGGCGGCATATTCCAGAACCTCCTTGGTAAGGGCATCGCCATTCTTCAGCTCCTGCTGGAACTCAGGGACCAGACGGTAATAGTCCCTCAGCGTAGGATTCTTCACATCCTTCTCTTCCGGGCCTACCTGATACAGGACCTTGGCGCGGACCTTTTCGCCGCTTTCGGGGTCTTCCCTTTCCTCCACCCGCTCCTCGACCTTGAACCCCTGTTTCAGCTCGTCCAGCTCCGGATTATATCTGTATTCGGCCGGTTTCTTTTCCGTCAGGTGGTCCGGGATCATCTTTACCAGACGATTAGACTCGTCGATGCTCAGACGGCTGATGCGCGCCACGTCCTTTATGGCGCTCTTCGAAGCCATAGTGCCGAAAGTTATGACCCGGGCAGTATGGTCGGGATGATATTTCTCGTCCACATAGGCGTGGGCCTTTACGAGGTCCTCGAAATCCACGTCGATATCCGGCATACTGATACGGTCGGGATTCAGGAAACGCTCGAAGAGGAGCTGATACCTTATAGGGTCCAGATTTGTGATTTTCAGACAGTAGGCCACTACGGAACCGGCAGCGGAACCTCTCCCCGGGCCCACCATAGAGCCGGCGGCGCGCGATGCGGCTATATAGTCCTGGACTATGAGGAAGTAGTCGGGGAATCCCATCTTGCAGATGGTCTTGAGCTCGAAATCTATCCTTTCCTCCTGCTCTTCCGTAAGAGTCTCGCCGTAGCGCCAATGCGCTCCCTTGTAAGTCAGCTCGCAGAGATAAGCCACCGAAATGCTGAACTCACGTCCCCGGTCGTTACCGTCCTTGTCCGTGCGTCCGCAGTCGATGATGTCCTTATACTTTTCCAGATAGATGTCGATATCTGCCAGAAAGACAGGGTCGATGTCGTATTTCGGCAGGATGGGGCTGTGGTCGATGCTGTAACTCTCTATTTTCTCCGCGACCTCCAGGGTGTTCGAGATGACTTCCGGGTGCTCCGGGAACAGGGCCGCCATCTCCTCCTCGCTCTTGAGGTATTCCTGCTGAGTATAACGGAGCCTTTTGGGGTCGTCCACAGGGGCGTTTGTCGTAAGGCAGATGAGCCTGTCGTGCGCCGGTCCATCCTCCTTGCAGACGAAATGCACATCATTTGTCGCGACGACCTTGGTGCCGGTCTGCGCCGCTAGACGGAAAATGGCCTCATTCACTATCAGCTGATGCTCTCCCACTTCCAGCATTTTCTCCGTGGCCCCCGGAACCTCCGTAGCGTGGTGCTGGACTTCCAGATAGTAGTCGTCACCGAAGACGCGTTTGTGCCATTCTATGGCTTTGAGAGCCTCTTCTTCGGTGCTTTCGATGATATCCTTGGGAACCTCTCCCGCCAGACAGGCGGAGCAGCAGATAAGATTCTCGTGATACTGCTCTATGATCTCGTGGGTCACGCGGGGCTTGTCGTAATACTTGCCTTCTATATGCCCGAGAGAAACTATCTTGATGAGGTTCTTGTAGCCCCGGTAGTTCTTTGCGAGCAGTATGAGGTGATAATATCTGCGGTGGGCGTTGTCCTTCAGCCTATGGTCATAATGACGGGTCACATAGACCTCGCAGCCTATGATGGGCTTGATGCCGGGATGCTTGGAGGCCACCTTCAGAAACTCCTTCACTCCGTACATATTGCCGTGGTCGGTTATGGCGAGCGCCGGCATCTTAAGTTCCTCCGCTCTGTCGAAGAGCTTCTTGCAGGAGGAGAATCCGTCGAGGATGGAGTACTGGGTGTGGACGTGAAGGTGGACGAAGGACATAGGTTTACTTTTCTTACGGGAAGACAAAGTTAAAAAAAACGGCCGCCCCGTGAAAGGGCGGCCGCAAAAAATATGAAGGGAAATATTATTTCTTCGCTGCGAGCTTCTTCCTCTTGTTCATAGTGGCATCGAACATAATCGGAGTACCGATCATAATGGAAGCGTAAGTTCCTATGATGATACCGATTACGAGAGCGACTGACAGACCTCTGATGGACTCGCCGCCGAAGAACGCTATGGCGAGCATAGGGAGGAGGGTCGATACTGAGGTGTTCACAGTACGGGTGAGGGTCGCATTCAGGGACTTGTTCACGGTCTCTCGGAAGTCATCGTTAGGATGCAGCCCGAGGTTCTCACGGATACGGTCGAAGATAACCACGTTATCGTTGATGGCGTAACCGATGATGGTCAGTACGGCCGCGATGAACGTCTGGTCCACGTCAAGGTTGAACGGCAGGATTCCCGAGAAGAGGGAGAAGAAACCGATGACGATGATGGTGGTGTGTGCCAGTGAGACTACACCGCCGAGACCCCAGGTCCAGCCGCGGAAACGGAACGCGATGTAGGCGAAAATCACGAGCAGCGAGAGGAGAACCGAGATTATGGCGGCACGCTTGATATCGCTCGCGATGGAAGCGCCCACCTTGTCGGAACTGATGATACCGTTAGGATTCTCCAGAGTGGAGGTGAACTCATCCAGGGTAAGGTCTTCGAAGAAGAACGGCTTGAGGGCGTGGAAGAGCTTGCCTTCGATTTCAGTATCGACAGCCGTGGACTCGTCCTCGACCTTGTAGGCCGTAGTGATCTTCATCTGGGACTCGCCGCCGAACTGCTTTACCTCGACTGCGCCGTCGAACTCTTCGAGGCAGGCCTCACGGATATTCTCCGCTGTGACAGGCTGGTCGAAACGTACCACATAGGTGCGGCCTCCGGTGAAGTCTACACCATAGGTGAAGCCCTTGAAGCACATCGAGGCTATGCAGATGAGAATGATGATGCCGGAGATGGTATAAGAGTACTTGCGTCCGCTGAGGAAGTTGACGTGAGTGTTCTTGAGGAAGTTCTTGGTGAGGTTGTTCTCGAAAGTGATGTTCTTGCCCTTGTTCACGCGAGTGTCGAAAATGAGTCTCGTGATGAAGATGGCGGTAAGCATCGAAGTGATGATACCTATTACGAGAGTGGTGGCGAAGCCCTTTACAGGACCCGAGCCGAAGAAGAACAGCACCAGACCGGTGAGCAATGTGGTCACCTGACCGTCGATAATGGCTGAATAGGCGTTCGAGAAACCGTCGTGGATGGCTTTCGCCATACCCTTTCCGGACTTGAGCTCCTCCTTGATACGCTCATATATGATTACGTTCGCATCCACGGCCATACCCATAGTCAAGACGAGACCGGCGATACCCGGCAGCGTCAGTACGGCTCCGAATGAAGCGAGGGTTCCGAGAAGCAGAAGGACGTTAGTCAGAAGCGCGAAGTCCGCCACGAGACCGGCACCCTGATAGAAGAATACCATATACACGAGGACGAGCAGGAACGCTATCGCGAAGGAAATGATACCCTTGCGGATGGACTCGGCACCGAGGGAAGGTCCCACTACCTGCTCCTGCACGATGGTGGCAGGTGCCGGAAGCTTACCGGACTTCAGGACGTTCGTAAGGTCAGTCGCCTCTTCCACATCGAAGTGGCCGGTAATGGAAGAGCTTCCGCCCGTGATTTCACCCTGGACGGTAGGATAGGAATACACTGTGCCGTCGAGGACGATGGCGATCTGCTTGCCGATGTTCTCCTTGGTCAGACGTGCCCAGGTGTTCGCGCCCTCGGCGTTCATCGTCATAGAGACGCTCGGCTCACCGCCGCGCGAATTCTCGTACTGGACGCGTGCGTCCGTGACAACTCCTCCGTCGAGAGGGGCCTTGCCGTCACGGGAAGACGCCTTGATGGCTACAAGCTCGAAAATGTTGTCCGTGCTGAAATACGCTGACGGCTTTACAGACCACATAGCCTTGAACTCCGCAGGAAGGACATCCTTGACTTGAGGCATAGCGAGGAGTCTGTTGATGGCTGCCGTGTCCGCTGCTGCCGCATAACCGATGCAGGCGTTGCCTCTGGCCTGTGAAGGCTGGAGGAGAGAGAAGAGAGGGTTCTGCTTCGATGCCGCTGCGCCTGTCTCCTCATTCTGAGCGGCAAGCTCTTCGGAGACTACGTCGGTGCCGGTCTCGGAAGCGGCCTGCTGCGCTGCCGGGACTTCCTCATCTGCGAGGAGATCCGCGAGCAGGGAATTAGCCTCCACGAGGAAAGGATAGATTTCGGAGTTGTCGTATGTGGTCCAGAACTCGAGGGACGCTGTGCCCTGGAGCAGCTTGCGGACACGCTCAGGCTCCTTTACGCCAGGAAGCTCGACGAGGATTCGTCCTGTGTTTCCGAGCTTCTGGATGGACGGCTGAGTCACACCGAAACGGTCGATACGGTTACGGAGAACGTTGAAGGAGTTAGCCACTGCACTCTCCGCCTCAGCCTTGATGACTGCGAGAACAGCCTCGTCCGAGGACTCCGGCTTGATCTGGTCTCTCATCTCGTAGGTGCCGAAAATCTGTGCAAGTCTCTGTCCGCCGCCGACTTCCTTCCAGGCCTCTCCGAAGAGGGTGATGTAGTCGGACTGGGAGTTGACGCTACGCTCCTTGGCAAGATTCAGGGCCGTGAGGAATTCCGGAGTCTGGTTCTCTCCGGCGAGAGCTCTGACGAGGTCCTGAAGCTGCACCTGCAGCATTACGTTCATACCTCCCTTGAGGTCCAGACCGAGGTTTATCTCCTTAGCCTTGACTTCCTTGAAGGTGTAACCGAAATATACTTTCTGCGAAGAGATGGAGTCCGTGTACCATCTGTTCTGCTCTTTGCGGATAGAGTCCAGGTAGTATGCCTGCTCCCCTTCCGGAACTTTGCTGAATGCCGCCGAGTTCTGTGCGGCGACAGCTGCCTTTTCGGCAAATTTAACGGCCTTCTTCTCGTGGATATCCGTCACGAGAGTGAAAGACAGCTGCCAGAGGCAGGCGATAGCCAGCAGAATGGCTACAAGCCTGATAGCGCCTTTACTTTGCATTTTTTATAGTTTTTTAATTAACATATCGGCAAAATAGGGTGCAAATTTACGATTTTTTTCCAAGCAAAGAAATTTTATTCCATCCTTTTCTTACTTTTGCAGTCCGAATCCTTCCACAATGAGAGTGAGTGACATAATCTTTCCGCTTTTCTGCGCGGTTCTGTCCTGCACGGGCATCGCCGCCGGAGCGCAAACCCACGATGTGCCCTCCACGGACACCGGCGCAAGAGTGCAGACACTCGCGAGGGACTCTACGGACACCGCCTCCGCGCTGCAGCCGCGGGACTCCACGGGATTCGACTTCCGGGATAATCTGCTGAAATCCAAGGTGGATTCGCTCCGCGAGAGCACGTGGCGGCGCAGGAACATTTCCGTATCGGCACTCCGCGCAGCGGGAGATTCTCTGCGCCTGCGTTACGAATTCGCATCATCCGTCAGGATGCTGGAAGCTGCATTGGACGCATCCGCGGACTCGCTCGAGCGCGCCGATATCGAAGAGCAGCTGCTGCTGTCGCGCAACGGTCTGAGTATGAGCGACTATTGCAGTCATCCAGTAGTCATTGCACGCAAGTGCTTCTCCATCGAAGACTTCTTTCTGTATTACCCGATGCGCGACAGCACGTGGCGGGCGCTGCCTTCCTGTCTCGACTCTCTGTGCACGCACCCTTTCGTGCGCGCAAGCTATGTCCCCGAGGATGCGGAGGCTCTCTACTTCAGCGGCCCTGACCCAAGCGGCATATACAATATATACTATACTGAGGTTCAAGACACTGCGTGGTCCGTTCCAAGCCTTGTGAACGAAGAGATGACGACTGCGCACGACGAGATTTTCCCTATTCTGAGCGAAGACGGCAAGTCTCTGTACTTCGCTTCCGCCGGTCTCTACGGGATGGGCGGCTACGACCTCTATGTCTCGCACTGGAACGAGCGCACGCGCGACTGGGACACGCCGACGAACCTCGGTTTCCCCTACTCCTCGCCCTATGACGACTTTCTCTACTGCAACTCCGCAGACGGCCGCTACACCATTTTCGCTTCGAACCGCGAGACCAGCCGCGACAGCGTCACAGTCTATGTGCTTGAATACGACTCCCTTCCGCTGCACTCCGCAGTGACGGAACCCTCCGACCTTCGCCGACTTGCCGCACTCGAGCCGGAAAGCCTGCGGCCGGCTCCGCCGTCCAGTCCTTCTGCGTCCCGCACTGCGGACGCTTCGCGTCCAATGGCGGATGAGATGTCTTCCTATCTGGAGAGGATGAATACTGTCCGCAGTCTGCGGGACAGCCTCAGCGCCTTTTCTGCGGAACTCGATGCGCTCAGGGCCTCCCTTGCCACTGCATCTGAGCAGGAGGAGCGCAAGAATCTTTCCTCCGTCATACTGCAGAAAGAGATGGACCTGATCCCGCTCCAGAAGACACTTGCCGAGGCTGTAAAGGCTCTGCAGGCTACTGAAATGGAATTTCTGGAAAAGGGCGTGGTGATCGATCCCGAAAGGCTTATGGCCCCGGCTCCTCCCGATCAGGACACCACGTCTTCATCGGACGAAACTTCTTTCCGCTTCATCCGCCATTCTATGGGAGAAGCTCCGGCAATGAACATCCTGAAGCCGGAACCGATATACGACCTCACCTTTCGCATCGGAGCGGAAAGCCAGATTCTGGATGCCTCCTCCGCCCTGCCGGACGGCATAATCTATCAGATTCAGATTCTGTCTTCTGCCGGCGCGGCCAGTACGCGGGAGCTTCGCGGCCTGAATCCGGTCTTCCTGAACTCCTCCGGAAGATATGTCTACTCGGTCGGAGCCTTCCGCTCCTACTCCGAGGCCCTGTCCCATCTGAACAGAGTCCGCACCCTGGGCTTCCGCTCCGCCTTCATCACCGCCCTGAAAGACCGCAGTCCCATCTCCGTCATCCAGGCCCGCAGCCTGGAATAATCTCCGCCGCAGCCTGGCATAATCCACGGCCCGCCTTTCGGCATAATCCACTGCCCACATCCCGGGATAATCCCCGGCCCGCCCGACATCAAAAAGGTTTCGGGGTGAAAAAACGGCCGTTTTTCACCCCGAACATCGTTTCAAGACCCTTCGGGGTGAATTAAAACGTTTATTTCACCCCCGAAATCAAGCCTCAGATTCTGCCTTGACCATCAAAGACAGGTTACCCGCTTTTTTAATGCAAGGAACAGTACTGTTCAGAAGCTGATTTCCAATTATATTTCTTACCTTAGCACCGTTCAGGGCAATTGCGTCTGAACAGACATATTTGATGAAAGTGTTTTCGCACTATCCTTCCAAGAAAATGTGGTAGTTTTCAACGAAAGTAAGGATAAACGACAGCACCGTTCATCTGTATTCGCTTGCGTGTATTCTACACTCGACGATACAGGTGTGGGGATTGTTTCCGTTTATTTACTTTCAGGTTCTACCACAACCTTCTTGGAGATAGACGAAATCGGCTCCACACTTTTTTTTGTTACTGACGGCATCACCGGAGCTGGCTGTCCAGAACCGATAAATGCACGATGTCATTGACGTCTTTTAACTATCTATTGTTCCTGCCAACGGTATTTCTGCTGTATTGGCTCATATTCAGCCGCAACAAGACTCTTCAGAATGCCTTTCTGCTTGTCTCCAGCTTGGCTTTCTATGCTTTCTGGGACTGGAAGTTCCTTGTACTGCTGTTGATTACGGCAGGATCGACATTCTACATTGGACGCCGGATGGCGGCCGTATCAGAAAAGAAAGCGCGGATGGCGCTGCTTCTGCTGTCGCTTGTCGTGAACCTCGGTATGCTGGCGTATTTCAAGTATTTCAACTTTTTCGTGGACTCTTTCACCGACCTTATGTCGCTGTTCGGACTGCATATCAGATTCTCCACGCTTAAAATCATCCTCCCTGTCGGCATCAGCTTTTATACTTTCTCCGCTTTGAGCTACTGCATCGATGTCTATCGACAGAGTGTCGACCCGACAGATGATTGGTTGGCGTATTTTGCCTTTGTGACGTTCTTCCCCTCCCTGCTGAGCGGTCCTATCAGCAGGGCGACAACCCAGCTTCCGCAGTATTGTGCACGAAGAGTGTTTTCCTATGACAAGGCCGCTATCGGCATAAAGGCCATTCTCTGGGGACTTTTCGTAAAACTATGTGTAGCAGACTGCTTAGGCGTTTACATTGACACCGTTTATGACAGTGTAGACGAGCACGGAGGAACCACGCTGCTTCTCGCGTCATTTCTGTACACGATACAGATTTATGCTGATTTCTCCGGCTATTCCCTGATCGCCATTGGATCGGGTAAACTTCTGGGTATCGACCTGCCGGAGAATTTCAGACGGCCGTATTTCTCACGAACAGTAACGGAATTCTGGCGCAGATGGCACATTTCGCTGACAACGTGGTTCCGCGACTACATCTACTTCCCGCTCGGCGGCAGCCGAGTGACGAAAACACGATGGGCATTAAACACCCTGATTGTTTTTCTCATCAGCGGACTCTGGCACGGCGCGGCATACACATTCATCATTTGGGGAGCGCTGCACTCTGCTCTGATGATTCTCGAGCGTCTGCTCTACGGCAAGCGTCTCAAGTCCATCCCTGACCGGCCGTGTCCGGCCAATGCCATAAGGATTATCGTCACTTTCTGCCTTGTTTCACTGGCCTGGGTCTTCTTCCGTATGAGCACAACCGGAGAGGCGGTGACGGTTATCGGTAAAATAATCACCGATTTCGGGATGCCTTTCCTTGACTACTCGCTGGTACCTGCCTCTCTTTCTATGGTCATTCTGTTTGTCAAGGATTATGTGGACGAGTATCACTCCGGAATCCGTCTGCTGAGCAGCAGACATACTGTAATCCGTTACGCCACCTGCGTGGCCCTAATCAGTTATATCCTTCTTATGGGGGAACTTGACGGGGCATCATTCATTTATTTCCAATTCTGAGCGATATGAAAGAGTTTTCCGGATTTATCTTTTCCACAATTGTTGTCGTCTGTTCTTTCATCGTTCTGGACTTTATCATCGGCAAGGCTCTGGATGCCCTATTGGATAAGGTTCCTAATAACGGGCGTGAAATAGCACATATTCACTACTCGGTCAAGCAAGTTGAAAGTCCGCTGCTTATCCTCGGATCTTCGCGGGCGCATCATCACTATCTCCCGGAGGTCATCGGCGATTCACTGAGAACAGACGCTTACAATCTCGGCGTAGATGGTCATTTTTTGAGTTACAACTGTGCTTTAATCAACACAATATTGGACAGATATACTCCACAGGCAGTTATGTTTGAGATAAGTCTCAACGAAATGTTTGAATACAGGACGGAGACGGACAGAACCTCTTCTCTGCATCGGTATTACTACCTGAACTCTCACATAAAAAGTGTTGTCGATGCGAAAGAGGGCGCTTCTACGAAGTACAAGATGCTGCTTAATACGTACCGTTTTAACGGAAGCGCCATAAGGATTGTATCAAGATGGATTCGAGGAGGACAGGACTATGATCCACTGAAAGGGTTATCGCCGTTATATACGTCTCAAGGCAGCGATGTCAAACTTGAGGTCGAACAGCTCCCTGATAAAAGTATGACCACGATCGTCGACTATAGGGTACAGCTATTCGAGAACACCTTGAAGCGTCTCAAAGAACAGGGTGTCACCGTGTTCTGTTTCGATTCTCCTCTGTATCATATTCTTAATCCTGAAATGAATAAGGAATCGGAACGCATAATGATGGAGATATGTTCGAAGTATGACATCCCGTTCTTTGACAATCGGCAGTTACCCGAATTCCTGAACCATCCGGAGTATTTTTATGACACGGGGCACCTGGACTATGAAGGCGCAAAGGTCTATACCGACTTGGTTCTGAAAGAAATTCGTTCCGTGGGCAGATAACGGGCAGGTAATGCAGCAGCCTATGTGTTCGGGGTGAGTTAAAACGTTTATTTCACCCCTAAATATCGTCTAATTATGTTCGGGGTGAAAAAACGGCCGTTTTTCACCCCGAAACACTTGTAGGTCTTGCAAAAGAGCTGAAGTATGGCTACTTTCGCGTCAGAACTATAAAAAACTTCGACATATGTATTCGTTCAAAGAGCGCGAAGATTCGTGCGCTACGGTATTCGCCCAGTTACAGCCGGTCTGGCATCTATACACACAAGGACAAGGGACCCCCTTGATTTTCAAAGAACCTGGCGACTTTCGTTTCGCAATGAATGTCATTGCGCAGGCAGCGTATGAAATCAGTGACGTGAAAGTCATCGCTTTTGAGATTATGGGTAACCATCGTGAGTTTAACGCCAAATTGTACAACTAACCCAGGAACGTATCTATAATCAGCT
>CAVDFQ010000011.1:0-64652 GCA_963608065.1 bacterium | reverse complement strand
AGATAATACATAACGATGAGAATCGCAAATAATTTGTCTGAAAATCAGTCGTTTGCAATATAAATTTTATGCCTCGTTAGGAGTTATTTCGGGAATGCAGGTATAATGGACATTTTTTTCAAATTAAATGTTTACCTTTGTGATGACCAATGACTCGCAAGGGTTTGCGGTCAGGGGCGTCGGGTTGCTCATTGAGGGACCCGACTTTTTTATGTCTATATGTCGTAACTCCTCTTTTTCGTCTGTTGCGGAGATATTGAAGTGATCCTGCGTACTCTTGCGTACTCCTATATACGGCTCACCTGCAAACTTCCACGTCATTGCCGGCCCCGACCGGCAATCTGCCCCTCCCGGCAGCAAAAGACGCCCGATCACGTCGGGCGTGACGAAACCGTCATTGCCGGCTTGACCTCTCCCCCGTCATTGCCGGCTTGACCTCTCCCCCGTCATTGCCGGCTTGCGCTTTACGTCATTGCCGGCCCCGACCGGCAATCTCTTCCCGCCTGTCAACCCACGCTTTTGCAGGTGAGCCCTATATGCCATTACGCGCTCCTATGTGACTGCGTCTTGACTCTAAGCCTGCGCGGATTTCAGTTTTGGGTGAGGTCGATGCTCTCGCCGGTGGAAATAACATAAGCAGCCATCTGTCCGTTCTCCTTGCCGAATGCGATAGCCTCATCCCGCTCATCCTCAGGAAAGAGCCTGGTACTGTCGAAGTAGTAAAGCCCCGAATCCGTGTCCAGCCAGCCGCCCACATACCCGTCGTGCTCTTGAGCGTGAGAAATCACCATCGGAAGAGATGACTTGGAGTGACTGTCCTGCGTGGCGGCGTAAGATACGGCAATCCCGGAAATGGGCTCCGTAAGGTCCGGAATATGGATGGTAAAGCCATCCGGATGTGTCTGGGAGAACTCCCAGACTTTATCCACAAGACTTTGAGGCTCAGTCTGTTTCTTGCAGGATGCACAGAAACAGAGCGCTACCGCCGCAACAATAATCAAAAGAAACCTTCTCATAGCACATTTTTAATCCTGCAAATGTAGGAATAATTGCCCGATTTCTGTCTTCCCCTCATTGCCTGACACTCTCAAACACCTGACCTGTTTGCCAATAGCTACCTTACTCCTCAATATTGATTGAGCCTTTTCGTCTATGAAGCGCCCGGCGGCGGGACGCAGGCTTTCGCGGACGCGGGGAAGATTGCCGGTCGGGGCCGGCAATGACGTGAAGGGCAGGTCGGCAATGACGTGGAGGTCGGGGCCGGCAATGACGTGGAGTGCAGGCAGGAGGTGACGGGATGCCCCGCCCCCGACCCCAGAACCCCCGCGCCCCGTGGAGGCGGATTTAACAATATTTTAACAATCCCGAAACAGGACGGTAACATTACATTGCGAATTTTGCAGTCGGAAACAGACGAATAGTATATGAGCAGTGTTTACCTGACCATCGTGGTCTTCCTCTTCGTCCTGGCGGTTTTCGACCTTATGGTCGGTGTCAGCAACGATGCAGTGAACTTCCTCAGCCCCGCAGTGGGAGCCAAAGTAACCAGTTTCAGAACCATCATCATCGTGGCCGCAGTCGGAGTCTTCATAGGGGCCACTGCAAGCAACGGAATGATGGAAATCGCCCGCAACGGAATCCTCCATCCTTCGATGTTCACCATCAAGGAGGTTATGTTCATCTTCCTCGCGGCAATGATTTCCGATGTCATCCTGCTGGACATCTTCAACAACCTCGGACTTCCGACCTCCACCACAGTGTCGATGGTCTTCGAACTCCTCGGCGCGACAGCGGCCTTCTCCCTCCTGAAAATCATCGGCAGCGACGGAACCCTCACCCTCGGAGACCTGATGAACACCGAGAAAGCGCTCGGAATGATACTGGCCATCTTCGTCTCCGTAGCCATAGCATTCTTCTTTGGAACGCTCCTGCAGTACATATCCCGACTGGTCTTCACCTTCACCTATAAAAAGAACCTGAAATACAAGATAGGCATCTTCGGCGGCATCTGCACGACGGCGATCGTCTATTTTATGCTCTTCAAGGGAATGAAAGGAATGACCTTCATCACCCCCGAAGTGAGAGACTACATAAACGCGAACACTTCAGTGATACTCGGCTTCGTAATGCTGGGCTCCACCCTGCTGATGCAGCTGCTTTACGCCCTGAAAGTGAACGTCTTCAAGATACTGGTCCTGATGGGAACCTTCTCTCTCGCCATGGCCTTCGCGGGAAACGACCTCGTGAACTTCATCGGAGTCCCTCTTGCCGGCTATTCCTCCTATGTGGACTATATGAGCAGCGGTGCGAGCGATCCGGACTCCTTCCTTATGAGCTCCCTTAACTCTGCTGCCCACACACCTCTCATCTTCCTGCTCGCTGCCGGCGGCATTATGGTCTATGCCCTCGCCACCTCGAAAAAAGCCAAGAATGTCATCAAGACCTCCGTCGATCTGGGCCGACAGACAGAAGGCGACGAGATGTTCGGATCCTCCCGCATAGCACGCGTGCTGGTACGCCATTCGAACAACTGGGGCCGCACTCTCGAAAAGCTCATACCCAAGAAATTTCAGCAGTGGGTGGAGACCCGCTTCAACAATGACGATGCCGAAATCCGCGACGGGGCCGCGTTCGACGAGATACGCGCGACCATAAATCTGGTAGTCGCGGGCCTTCTCATCGCCCTCGGAACCTCCCTCAAGCTGCCTCTCTCGACTACCTACGTCACCTTTATGGTGGCTATGGGATCTTCCCTCGCCGACCGTGCCTGGGGGCGTGAGAGTGCCGTGTACAGAGTCACCGGCGTGGTTTCCGTAATCGGCGGCTGGTTCGTCACCGCAGGCGCCGCCTTCATCCTCAGCTTCCTCATCGCGATGCTGCTGCACGTGGGAGGCTTCGTAGCCGCCTGCATCCTGATGGTTCTGGCCATATACATCCTCATCCGCAGCAACCGCCGCTTCGCCAAGAAGAAGCAGGAAGAGAAGGGAGACGTGCTCTACAACAAGATGATGATCTCCAACGACAAGGACGAGGTCCTCGATCTGCTCAGCCGGCATATCATCAAGACCCAGAGCGACTTCCTCGGCTACATCGACACCACTTTCACCCAGGTCGTGGACGGATTCACCAGGGAAAATCTCACACTTCTGCGCAAAGCCGAGGACGGTATGCGCCGCACCCGCGAGGAACTCAAGAGCGGCCGCCGCAAGGAGATGGCCGGTCTGCGCAAGATAGACCCGGCGGCGGCAATGGAAAAGAATACCTGGTTCCACCTCGGCCGCAACTCCTGCGAAGAGATCCTCTACTGCGTCAGACGTATCGCGGACCCTTGCCTTGAGCACGTGGACAACAATTTCATCCCGCTCACGGATGCTCAGAAAGCCGAATTCAAGCCTCTCTGCGACGAAGTCCACAAGATGATCGTCGAGACCGGCGAAGCCATAAGGAGCGGCTCGGACGAGCGCGTGGACGAGCTCCGGCACCAGGGGAGTGTGCTGAAAAGCAGCCTCGAAAAGACCCGCGACGCCCAGCTCCTGAGGATGCAGACCGGCAAGGACAACATCTCCGCCTGCTACCTCTACGTGAATGTCCTCCAGGAGATGCGCGAGCTCACCAGCTCTCTTCGACACCTTCTGCGCGCCTCCAAGGGGTTCAGACAGTAGCGGACAGCATCAATCAACCTTGATCGGCCGGAGCTTCCCCGAACGCTCCGGCCAATCCCGCTTTATGACACTCCGTCCGGACAAACGCGGGTTGACAAGCCGGCAATGACGGTTTTCGTCATGCCCGACCTGATCGGGCATCTTTTGCTGCCGACAGGGCAGATTGCCGGTCGGGGCCGGCAATGACGTAAAGTGCAGGCCGGCAATGACGTGGAGGGCAGGCCGGCAATGACGTGGGAGTTTGCAGGTGAGCGGACAATCGCGGGTGCCCCCGGGCAGAGTACCGGTGCCCCGGGAGAATGTGTTCAGTAGAGATGAAATAAGATGACCCAAAAAGACAAGCAAAACTGCCAAGTTTTTTTTAAGGAATTACTAAATTTGCAGGTTGGAAACGAACATATAATAGAGTTCAATACATTTTATTATGATCTACACAAAAGAGGTGCAGCAGATGTGCTGCGTTGCCAAGGGCGCTAACCACGCCAATGCCCCTATCCCCGAAGAGGGTAAATGGGTGCATGCAAAAGAGATTAAAGATATTTCCGGACTTACGCACGGGATCGGTTGGTGCGCTCCGCAGCAGGGTTGCTGCAAACTGACCCTGAACGTCAAGGACGGCATCATCGAAGAGGCTCTCGTGGAGACGATCGGCTGCTCCGGTATGACCCATTCCGCAGCTATGGCTTCCGAGATTCTCCCGGGCAAGACTCTGCTCGAAGCTCTGAACACTGACCTCGTATGCGACGCCATCAACACGGCGATGCGCGAGCTCTTCCTCCAGATCGTCTACGGACGCACACAGTCCGCTTTCTCCGAGGGCGGTCTCGCAGTGGGCGGATCCCTCGAAGACCTCGGAAAGAACCTTCGCAGCCAGATCGGCACTATGTTCGGCACTCGTCTCAAGGGCTCCCGCTATCTCGAGATGACCGAAGGCTACTGCACACGTATGGCTCTCGATGAGAATAACGAAGTCATCGGCTACGAGTTCGTGAACCTCGGCAAGCTTATGGACGCCCTCAAGAGCGGAGCCACAGGCCCTGAGGCCATCGAGAAGGCGAAAGGCACCTACGGACGCTTCGCCGAGGCCGTCAAATATATTGATCCACGTAAAGAGTAAGAGTTATGGCACTTTTTGAAAGCTACGAGCGCCGCATCGATCAGATCGAAGCCGCTCTGAACAAATACGGTATCAAAAACATCGAAGAGGCTAAGGCCATCTGCGACGCCAAGGGCATCGACCCTTACAAGATGTGCGAAGACACGCAGAAAATCTGCTTCGAGAATGCCAAATGGGCTTATGTGGTAGGTGCTGCCATCGCCATCAAGAAAGGCGTGAAGAGCGCCGCCGAGGCCGCCGAGGCCATAGGTGAGGGTCTGCAGGCCTTCTGCATCCCGGGATCCGTAGCGGACGACCGCAAGGTGGGTCTGGGCCACGGAAACCTCGCCGCCCGTCTTCTCTCCGAGGAGACCGAGTGCTTCGCCTTCCTCGCGGGCCACGAGTCCTACGCAGCCGCCGAAGGCGCCATCAAGATCGCCGAAATGGCAAACAAGGTACGCCGCAAGCCTCTCCGCGTCATCCTGAACGGACTCGGAAAGGACGCCGCGAAGATCATCTCCCGCATAAACGGCTTCACCTACGTGCAGACCCGGTTCGACTACGCCACAGGCGCTCTGAACATCGTTTCCGAGACCCGCTACTCCGAGGGAGTGCGCGGCGGCGTGCGCTGCTACGGCGCTGACGACGTGCGCGAGGGCGTAGCCATCCTCCATCACGAGAATGTGGACATCTCCATCACCGGAAACTCCACTAACCCTACACGTTTCCAGCATCCTGTAGCCGGAACCTACAAGAAGGAGCGTCTCCTCCAGGGCAAGAAGTACTTCTCCGTCGCTTCCGGCGGCGGCACCGGACGTACCCTGCACCCGGACAATATGGCAGCCGGCCCGGCATCCTACGGTATGACCGACACTATGGGCCGTATGCACTCCGACGCCCAGTTCGCCGGATCCTCCTCTGTTCCTGCGCACGTCGAGATGATGGGTTTCCTCGGAATGGGCAACAACCCTATGGTCGGCGCGACAGTCGCAGTAGCGGTAAGCGTAGCCACTGCCCTGAGCAAATAAAATACAGCATTGGCCGGGGACCCGTGCCGGCCAATCAAATAATACAGAATTGGCCGGGGACCCCGCAGGGCCCCGGCCAATTTTAAAAAAAGAGAGAGCGACCGGGGAGGCACCCCCCCCAGGCCGCTCTCTTTCTTATGCGAGAGTCTCTTACTTCGAAGCGAGCTTTCTGTAAGTCTCGTAGCGGATCTTCGCGAACTCCTCGGTCTTCTGGAGAAGCTCCTGCGCGCGCTCAGGGAAGAGCTTGTACAGGGAGGCGAAACGCACCTCGCCCTTCAGGAAGTCCTGGAACTTGCTCCAGTCAGGATCTTTGCTGTCGAGGGAGAATGGACCCTTGTCGCTGCCTTCCAGAGCAGGATTGTAGCGGTAGAGATGCCAGTAGCCGCACTCGACGGCGAGTTTCTCCTCCTTCTGGCTCAGACCCATACCGGCCTTCAGACCGTGGTTGATACAAGGCGCGTAGGCGATGATAAGCGACGGTCCGTCGTATGCCTCGGCCTCCTTGATGGCGTTCATATACTGGACAGGGCTTGCACCCATAGCCACCTGAGCCACATAGACATAGCCGTAGCTCATAGCGATCATTCCGAGGTCCTTCTTGCGGATCTTCTTGCCCGAAGCCGCGAACTTCGCGATGGCTCCCGCAGGAGTGGACTTCGAAGACTGGCCGCCGGTGTTCGAGTACACCTCGGTATCGAGAACCAGGACGTTCACATTCTCGCCGGACGCCAGCACGTGGTCGAGACCGCCGAAGCCGATGTCATAGGCCCAGCCGTCACCGCCGAATATCCACTGGCTGCGGCTCGGGATGAAGTGCTTGAGCTCCACGAGCTTCTTCGCGTTCTCGCAAGGCTTGCCTTCGATCAGAGGGATGAGCCTGTCGGCCACCTCGCGGGTGATGGCGGCATCGCCCCTGTTCTCGAGCCATTTGGCTGCCAGAGACTTGGCCTCCTCGTTATGGCCTTCGTCCACGATGTGCTGCATACAGGCGGCTACGGTCTCGCGGATGCGGTCGGACCCCAGATGCATACCCAGACCGAACTCGGCATTGTCCTCGAAGAGGGAATTCTGCCAGGCCGGACCGTGGCCCTCAGCGTTCGTGCAGTATGGAGATGCCGGGAACGAAGCTCCGTAGATGGAGGAGCAGCCGGTGGCGTTCGCGATCATCATATGGTCGCCGAAGAGCTGGGTGATGTTCTTTATATAAGGAGTCTCGCCGCAGCCCGCGCAGGCGCCGCTGAACTCGAAAAGAGGCTGGGCGAACTGGGCGTTCTTCATATTGGCCTTAGGATCCACGACTTTCTTGTAGCCCACCTTGGAGTTCAGCCAGTCGAAGCCTGCCTGCTCCCCGCTGTGGTCGATGTAGGACTCCATCACGAGAGCCTTGTCCTTCGCCAGACATACGTCCACGCAGTTTCCGCAGCCGGTGCAGTCCGCCACTGAAACGGCGAGGCTGTACTTGTAGTCTTTCAGATTGGCCTTGCCCTGAGCGGTCTTCACGCTCTCAGGAGCGGTAGCCGCCTCCTCGTCGGTGAGAAGGAACGGACGGATGGCGGCGTGAGGGCAGACGAAAGCGCAGCTGTTGCACTGGATACACTTCTGTGCGTCCCATACCGGTACGTTCACGGCCACGCCGCGCTTCTCGTAGGCGGCTGTGCCCGCAGGCATAGTGCCGTCCTGATAAGGCAGGAAAGTGCTGACAGGAAGAGTGTCACCGCACTGGGAGTTCACTACGTCAGCCACGTTCTTCACGAAGGCAGGAGCCATCCTGTCGGCGTTCGGGTTCCGGAACTTAGCGGTGATCTCAGCCCACTCGGCAGGAACCTTGACCTCGGTGTACTCGCCGCCGCGGTCGATGGCCGCATAGTTCATATTGACCACATTCTCGCCCTTCTTGCCGTAGCTCTTCAGCGCAGCGTCCTTCATATACTTCACAGCGTCCTCGTAAGGGATGATGCCGGAAATCTTGAAGAATGCGCTCTGGAGGATGGTGTTCGTCCTTCCGCCGAGACCGATCTCAGCGGCGATTCTGGTGGCGTTGATTATATAGAGACGCACGTGCTTGCGGGCTATCTCGCCCTTCGCGTGGTCAGGAATCCTCTTCAGGGTCTCCTCCTCGTCCCAGAGGGAATTCAGAAGGAGGCTGCCGCCGTCCTTGATGCCCTTGAGCACGTCATACTTGCTCAGGTAAGATGGCACGTGGCAGGCCACGAAGTCAGGAGTGGACACGAGATACGGGGCCTTGATAGGCTTGTCGCCGAAACGCAGGTGCGAGCAGGTGTAGCCGCCGGACTTCTTCGAGTCGTAGTCGAAATATGCCTGGCAGTACTTGTCCGTGTGCGTACCGATGATCTTGATGGTGTTTTTGTTGGCACCTACGGTGCCGTCTGAGCCGAGTCCGTAGAACTTGCACTCGGTGGTGCCGGCCTTCACGATGGAGATTTCCTCCTTTACGGGAAGGCTCCTGAAGGTGACGTCGTCCACGATGCCTATCGTGAAGCTGTTCTTAGGCTCCTTGAGAGCGAGATTGTCGAAGACTGCGACGATCTGTGCCGGAGAGGTGTCCTTCGAGGAGAGACCGTAGCGGCCGCCCACGATGAGAGGAGTGTTCTCCCTGTTCTGGAAGATGGTCTTGATGTCCTGGTACAGAGGCTCTCCGAGGGCTCCCGGCTCCTTCGTGCGGTCGAGAACGGCGATTCTCTTCACGCTCTTAGGCAGCACCTTGAGGAAATACTTCTCCGAGAACGGTCTGTAGAGGTGGACGGTGACGAGACCCAGCTTGCGGCCCTGTGCCGCGAGGTAGTCTATGGTCTCTCTGATGGTCTCTGTGACTGAACCCATAGCCACGATGATGTTCTCGGCATCCTTCGCGCCATAGTATTCGAACGGTCTGTACTGGCGGCCCGTCAGCTCGCTGATTTCTCCCATATAGCGGGCTACTATGTCAGGGACGGCCTCATAGACCTGGTTGCGGGCCTCCACTGCCTGGAAATACACGTCGCCGTTCTGGGCGGTGCCTCTGGTGACAGGGGAGTCAGGATTGAGAGCGCGGCGGCGGAAGTTCTCGAGGGCCTTGGTGCTGACCATCTCCCTGAGGGCGTCCTCGTCGAGCATTTCGATTTTCTGGATTTCGTGCGAAGTCCTGAATCCGTCGAAAAAGTGAAGGAACGGAATCGAAGACTTTATGGCAGCCAGATGTGCCACTGCGGCCATATCCTGAGCCTCCTGAACGGAGCCTGAGGCCAGGAACGCGAAGCCGGTCTGGCGGCAGGCCATCACGTCCTGATGGTCGCCGAAGATGGAAAGAGCGTGCGAAGCGAGCGCGCGGGCCGAAACGTGGAAGACCGCAGGAAGCATCTCTCCCGCTATCTTGTACATATTCGGTATCATAAGGAGAAGACCCTGGGAAGCAGTGTAAGTGGTGGTGAGGGCCCCGGCCTGCAGCGAGCCGTGTACGGCTCCCGAAGCTCCGGCCTCGCTCTGCATCTCGGTAACCTTCACGGTTTCGCCCCAGAGGTTCTTCTTTCCGTGAGCAGCCCACTCATCAATGTTCTCTGCCATCGTGGAAGACGGCGTGATAGGGTAGATCGCCGCGTGCTCGCTGAATAGATATGCGATGTTCGACGCGGCGTAGTTACCGTCACAGGTGATGAATTTTTTTTCTTTTGCCATAGTGTAATGCTATTTGATTCTTATAAGTGTCATTATTCACGTCCTTCGAGCGTCACTCCCTCGGGTGCGATGCGCCTGACGAGCCCCAGGAGCACGCTGCCCGGCCCCGACTCGATGAAAGTGTCAGCTCCGTCTGCAAGCATCGCGCGCACGCTCTGCGTCCAGCGTACCGGCGAGGTGAGCTGCGCGAGCAGATTAGCCTTGATGCGCTCCGGGTCCCTTTCCGCTGCGGCGCTCACATTCTGATATATCGGGCAGATGGGCTCCCTGAAGGAGGTCGCCTCTATCGCCTCGCCAAGTTCCACGCGCGCCGGCTCCATAAGAGGGGAGTGGAAGGCTCCGCCCACCGCGAGAGGAAGCGCCCGGCGTGCACCCGCCGCCTTGGCCGCCGCGCAGGCCGCCTCGACAGCGCCGGTCTCTCCGGAGATGACCACCTGGCCGGGGCAGTTGAAATTCGCGGCCGTGACTATGCCGTCCACGCCCGCGCAGACCTGCTCTACCTGCTCGTCAGAAAGTCCGATGATCGCCGCCATCCCGCCCGGCACGGCCTCGCAACACTTCTGCATAGCGGAGGCGCGCACGCTCACAAGGCGCAGAGCGTCCTCGAAGTCCACCGCGCCTGCGGCGGCCAATGCGGAAAACTCTCCGAGCGAATGTCCCGCCGCCATATCCTCCGGTCTGAAGTCCTCCCCACAGGCGGCAAGGATGACGGAATGCAGAAAGATGGCAGGCTGGGTGACGCGGGTTTCCCGCAGCTGCTCAGCGCTGCCCTCGAACATTATGTCTGTGATTCTGAAGCCGAGAATGGCATTGGCCCTTTCGAATAATTCCTTTGCCTTTCCGCCGGAGTCGTACAGGGACTTGCCCATACCCGGGAACTGTGCGCCCTGACCGGGAAAGATATATGCTTTTACCATATCTTGGTTATCCGTTAATAATCGTACAAAAATATGCAAATCTTATGACAAAATAAAGACGATAACCGTTTTTTTTGTACATTTGCAATCCGAAGCCCCCTTAGTTTAACGGATAGAATTCGGGATTCCGGTTCCCAAGATAGGCGTTCGATTCGCCTAGGGGGTACGAGCAGAAGGCTGGCCTCTCGGCCGGCCTTTTTCCGGGGAAGTGCAGACGGACTGTACCGGAGCGGGTATGTACACTTCACCTCGGGTCCGGGTAAGGATGATAGCTTCCGTACGCGAGCGGGGGGGGGGATGTATCTCTCTTCTTTGACATAAGGACAGGAGCGGAAATGACGGGTCGGACGATCTGCCGCGGCCGCGAGGCTGAGGAAAGTCCGGACAGGAAAGGGCACCCCGCTGTGGAAAGCACAGGTGGAGGTAACTTCAGGCAGGGCGTAACAGAAAAGAACCGGCCCCTTCGGGGACCAAGGGTGAAAACGCGAGGCAAGAGCTCACGACGCGGGGCAGCGATGCTCCGTGGGTACGCCACCGGGGCCTGCAAGACCAAATATACCGGCAGATGAGGGCGGCCCGCCCGATGCCGGGGGGTAGGTTGCGAAGATAAATGGCAGATTTAAAAACAGAAACCGGCTTACGGTCCGGCCTTCATTTTCCGCCCCGGTCCTTTTGTGATTCTTCTGTAAGGCTGTAATTCTGTCAGGGGAGGCGGGGGCTGAGCCGCTCCGGGCTTCCGCCCGACTATTGTGCCGGGTCAGTGTTTTCGAGATTGGACGCTTTTGCGTCCTCGCGGCCGGTGCTTCCGGGACCTGTCGCCTTGGCGGCCGCCTTGCGGTTCTGGAGCTTCTTCCAGCGGTCGCGCGCGAGCTGCTGCATATCGCGGACGGTGTCCTTTTCATCCACTATCTCGCTGCCGAGCAGGGTCTCGATCACGTCCTCCAGCGTCAGGATGCCCTGGAAGCTGCCGTATTCGTCTATCACGACGGCTATCTGCTCGTCCTTGCCGAGCATCTCGTCCCAGATCCGGTCGAGCGGGGTGGTGTCCTGGAAACTCGCCACGTCGCGGCGGATGGATGACAGGGCGGTGTCTCCCTTGTCCTCGACCATCAGCTGGAGAGCATCCACCCGGAGTATGTAACCGGTGATGTACTCGTCATTTTCCGCATAGACGGGGATGCGGCTGTGCCGGCGGAAATTCTTGTCGCGGCAGAAATTCTTCACCGACATATTCTCGCTCGCGATGGCGCAGACCACGCGCGGGGTCATAGCGTCCTCGGCCGTGACCTCGTCCATATTGATCAGATTCTGGATTATCGTGTTCTCGTCCTCCTCGAGGTCGCCTCCCTCTTCGGCCACGTTCGCCATAGCGCTGACCTCCTCGCGCGAAACGGAAGTGTCGCTCTGCTTCGGAGTGATGAGCCGGGTGAGGAACTCGACCACCACCACTATAGGGAACATAATGGTCACCAGCACCTTGAGTATCGGGGTGACGAGTCCCATAAGGCTTTTCCAGTAGTTCGTGCCTATGGTCTTGGGGATGATTTCGGAGAACACCAGGATGAGAATCGTGGTCACCACGCTGACCAGTCCGAACCACCTGGAGCCGAAGACGAGAGTAGCCTGCGCACCTACGCCGGCCGCGCCGAGAGTGTTCGCTATCGTGTTCAGGCTGAGGATGGCCGCGATGGGACGGGAACTGTCCGTCTTGAATTTCTTGAAGGTCTTAGCCGCCCGGAAACCCTCCTCCTCGCGCATCGTGACATAGGACAGAGGCGTGGACAGCAGGGTGGACTCCAGCAGAGAGCAGAGGAACGATACGGCCAGCGCGCCGAAGAGGAACACCAGCAGCAGGGTCAGGGAACCTCCGCCCGTCTGCGCGGCGGGTGCGCTTTCGCCTATAATCTGAAGGGCCGCGGCTGCCGAGTCGGCGACCGCGTCCAATGCCTCGCCTGCGGCGGCGCTCTGTAAGAGAACAGTCATTTCCATAGACCGCAAAGTTAGAGAAAAATGTTTGCAAAAAAACAAAACTGACCTTAACTTTGCATCCCTGTTAGACAGCATTCATTTATGGCAACCAAATTCATCTTCGTAACAGGGGGAGTCGCATCGTCTCTCGGGAAAGGTATCATAGCGGCGTCACTGGCCAAACTGCTTCAGGCACGCGGACTCAGAGTGACCATTCAGAAATTCGACCCATACATAAACATAGACCCGGGTACCCTCAACCCCTATGAGCACGGCGAATGCTATGTGACCGACGACGGCGCGGAGACCGACCTCGACCTCGGACACTACGAGAGATTTCTCGGCGTGCGCACCTCGAAGGCGAACAATGTCACCACCGGCAAGATCTACCACACCGTCATCACCAAGGAGCGCGAAGGCGCATATCTGGGCAAGACAGTGCAGATCGTGCCTCACATCACCGATGAGATAAAGCGCAGAATGCTCCTGCTCGGCAAGACCGGCGAATACGACATAGTCATCACCGAGATCGGAGGTACCGTGGGAGATATGGAATCCCAGCCGTTCGTGGAAGCGGTGCGTCAGCTCCAGTGGGAGCTTCCGGAAGAGGACTGCGTATCCATCCACCTCACCCTCGTGCCATATCTGAAAGCAGCCAAAGAGCTGAAGACCAAGCCTACGCAGCATTCCGTGCAGCTCCTGCAGCAGTCAGGCGTGCAGCCCGACATCATAGTCTGCCGCACCGAGTACCATCTCGGAACGGACCTGCGCAGGAAAGTGGCCCTCTTCTGCAATGTCAAGCCCGGTCACGTCATAGAGTCCATAGATGCCTGGAGCATCTATCAGGTTCCGCTGAATATGCACGAGGAGCACCTCGACGAGCTCGTGGTACGTCACCTGCGCATCGAGAACTTCACCCAGCCGGATCTTGCGAACTGGAGACGCTTCCTCGGCAGACTCCAGTCCCCGAAAGCCGTGGTGGACATCGCCCTCGTGGGCAAATACGTCGAGCTTCAGGACGCGTACAAGTCCATCCTCGAGTCGTTTATCCACGCCGGCGCGGCCAATGAATGTGAAGTCCACGTGCATACGGTCCACAGCGAATATCTGGACGAGGGGAACGTGCAGGAGAAACTCGGAAACATGGACGGAATCCTGGTCGCCCCGGGCTTCGGGGAGAGAGGACTCGAAGGCAAGATAGTCGCTGTAAGATACGCCCGCACACACCTCATACCATTCTTCGGAATCTGTCTGGGGATGCAGATGGCCGTAGTGGAGTTCGCACGCGATGTCCTGGGCTATGCCGACGCGGCTTCCACCGAGGTGAATCCGAAGTCCGAGCACCCTGTCATAGACCTTATGGAGGACCAGAAGTCCACGACCATCAAAGGCGGCACTATGCGTCTGGGAGCCTTCGCCTGCAAGCTCGAGAAGGGCTCGCTCGCCGAGAAGATCTACGGTACCGATATGATTTCCGAGCGTCACCGCCATCGCTACGAGTTCAATTCCGAGTACCTTGACGCGTTCCAGGATGCCGGTATGAAGGCTACGGGAAGGAATCCTCAGACCGGCCTGGTGGAGGTGGTGGAGCTGCCGCAGCATCCGTTCTTCATCGGTGTGCAGTTCCATCCGGAGTACAAGAGCACGCCGGAGAATCCTCAGCCGATATTCTGCGCCTTCGTCAAGGCGGCGATGCAGAAAGGCGCCGGGGCAGGGAAGAAAGCGGAGCTCCGCCCGGAAGAGGGCGGCTCGCAAGGATAATAAGCTGCGGGGCAAGCTTCAAAGAATGACTTGAGTTATTCTACAACAGATGAAAAGAATCGCAAACATACTACTTGGCTCGCTGCTCTTCCCGCTGCTGCTCCTGCAGCCGCTGTGCACTTCCTGCCAGGCGAAGATAAAGCAGTACAGGATCAAGGTCGTAAACGAGTATCCGCACGACCGCCACGCCTATACGCAGGGCCTTTTCTTCTATGGCGGAGAGCTTTATGAGACTACCGGGCAGTACGGCGAGTCCACGCTGCGACGGCTGGACCTCACCACGGGAGAGGTGAAGGAGAAACTCAGCTTTAACCGCAAGTACTTCGCCGAAGGCTCGGCCGAGCTTGACGGCAAGATCTATGTCCTGACCTGGGAGAGCAAGGTGGCCTTCGTCTATGACGCTGCCACGCTCACCTACGAGAAGGCCTATTCCTATCCGAGGGAAGGCTGGGGCATCACAACGGACGGCACGTCCCTCATCACGTCCGACGGCACGTCGAGGCTGTATTTCCTCGACAAGGATTTCAAGCTGCAGCGTTCTGTGATGGTGCGGCTGGACGGGAGACCGGTGCACTATCTGAATGAGCTTGAGTACATAGACGGCAAGATCTGGGCGAATATGTATCTCTCGGACCTTATCTTCATAATAGATCCCTCCAGCGGCGACATCGAAGCTGCCATCGACTGTGCCGACCTGCTCGACAAGGCCCTGAAGGACGAAGCGACTGACGTGCTGAACGGCATAGCCTATGATCCGCAGACACGGAAAATCTATCTGACCGGCAAGAACTGGCCTCGTCTCTACGAAGTCAGACTGGTCGCGAAGTAGAAAAAATATATTTATTATTAATTATTTGCGGGGGTATCCGGCTTTCGGGCCGGGTTGAGAGAGTCCCATAGAACCTGACGCGGTCCATACCGCCGTAGGGAATGCAGAAACTCCTGGCGCCGGAAGGCGTGCCCCTTGCATAACAAAGTAAAAATTATGCGAGGTTTTTTATTTTTCTTCAATCTGCTGCTGGCCGCGTGCCTTGCAGCCCCGGCCGTTTCGGGGCAGGAAAAAAGCCCTTCGGTAAATGGCGGTGACATCCTCATCGCAGATGAGCCGGAAAAAGTCCCCGGGACGGAAGGGACCCCGGAAGGGGAGGAGACCGGCTGGAAGGAGAAGCTGGACAGCGCTACCGTTTCCGCGAGCCGCGCCGGCAGCGCGACCCCTGTGACCTACACTATGGTCGGTGAGCGGCAGCTTCGCAGTTTCGCTCCTATGCATTCCCTGCCTATGGCCCTCTCCCTTCAGCCGTCGGTCGTCTCCTCCTGCGAAGGCGGGACCGGCCTGGGCTACTCGAAATTCAGAATCCGGGGAGTCAGCGGCTCGCAGACCAATGTCACCCTCAACGGCATCACTCTGAACGATGCCGAGTCCCAGGAGGTTTTCTGGGTGAACATCCCTTCACTGTGCTCCCTCCTCTCATCCGTCCAGCTTCAGCGCGGTCTCGGCACTTCGGCCGCCGGCTCAGGAGCCTTCGGTGCGAGCGTGAATATGAGCACGGCTTCGGTCGGTGCGGACCCTTACGCCCGTTTCGAGCATTCGCTCGGGGCCTGGAATACTTCTATGACCACCGTAGCGGCGGGAACCGGGCTGCTTCCGGCAGGCTTCTACGCCAGTGCGGCCTATTCGAAGAACAGCACGGACGGCTACATCCGCAACGCCTGGGCGAGAGTCCGTTCGGCTTTCGCCGTACTGGGATGGATGAACGGGACCAATTCTCTGAGATTCACCTACCTTATGGGCAACCAGCACAGCGGCATCACCTGGAACGGGGTCCCGGCCGCTATGATGGCCACTGACCGCCGCTACAATTCCGCCGGCGAGTATTACGACGAGCTGGGCAACGTCCACTATTACGACAACGACAGCGACAACTACACCCAGAGGCATTTCCAGATAAGCTATGCGCATCAGTTCGCTGAGCCGATTGTCTGGAGCACCACTCTGAACTATACTCCCGGGGAGGGTTATTATGAAGAGTACAAGGCGGACGCGTCTTTCGCCGATTACGGTATGAAGGATTACAGCAGGGACGATGTCACTTACAGCAGTTCCGATATGGTGCGGGTCAAGTCTATGGACAATGACCTCTATGTCCTCAACTCTTCGCTATCCTACCGTAAGGGCGGCCTGTATTCCGTAGCGGACATATATCTCTCCCGTTATGACGGCGACCACTTCGGCCATATAGCCTGGAGCAAGGTCCTGGGAGACAGCTACGATTACAGCACTACGGAATGGTACCGCAACAACGGTCTCAAGCGCGAAGCGAGCCTGAGCTGGCGCACTGAATATCAGCTGAACAAGGCCCTCACGGCCTACGCCGACCTCCAGTACCGCCACCTGTCCCTGAAGATGTGCGGAATCGATGACGAGTTCAGCGACCTCGGCTATGACACAGCCTGGGATTTCTTCAATCCTCGTGCGGGTCTTTCCGCCGCCCTCTCCGAAAGCAGCCGGCTATATTTCAGCGCCGCTCTCGGACACCGCGAGCCGGGCCGCAGCGACATCAAGGATGTGATAGAAACGCTCAACGCCGGCGGCTCGCACGAGTCGCTCAAGGCCGAGAAGATGCTGGATTTCGAGCTGGGCTATCAGTACTCTTCGCAGAAACTCTCCGTCTCTGCGGACCTCTATGCGATGGAATACCGGGATATGCTCATAGAGACCGGCAAGCGCAGCAATGTGGGCTATGCCATAAAGGAGAACGTTCCGCGCGCCTGGAGAAGGGGAGTGGAGCTTTCCGCAGCCTGGAAGCCTTTCCGGGGGCTGGAATTGGCGGGGAACGCCGCCTTCTCGGACAACAGGATCAGGGAATTCACGGCATATCTGGACACTTACGATGCGGATTGGACGGGAACCGGCCAGACGAGTATGACCTACTCCAGACCGCATATCCTGCTTTCGCCTTCTTTCGTGGGGGCGCTTCAGGGCAGGATGGCAATAGGGGAGTGGCTGCGTCCCGCGCTGTTCCGGGAACTGTCCTTCTCGGCCGACTGGAAGGTCGTGGGCAAGCAGTATTGGGACAACACCTCCTCCGCTGACCGCTGCATACCCGCCTACAACGTCCTGAACTGTGCTCTCGAAAAACGCTTCGCGCTGCAGGGCGGAACGCTCGGCGTCAGTCTCTACGTAAGCAATCTGCTGGATGCCGATTATTATTCCGACGCCTGGGTGTACCGCGCGGTGGTCGGCGGCTCCGAATACACCGAGGAAGGACTCTTCCCTCAGGCTCCGCGTTACGCTATGCTGAAAGTGACGCTGGAATTCTGACGGGTATCTACAGCCACGTGTCGAAATAGTCCGTGACCTTGTCCATCAGGTGGATCCGCCAGGTGCCCATCACATTGTGCTCGGAGCGTGGGTAAGGGAAATAGTCGAGCTGCACGCCGTGCTCGATGCACTCCTGCACGAAGCTGAGCGAATGTTCCCAGACCACGGTGTTGTCGATCGCGCCCTGGCAGATGAGGAGCTTGCCCCTGAGGGACTCGACCCTGCCGAGCAGCGAGGTCTGCTCGAATCCCTCAGGATTGAGTGCAGGAGTGTCCATATACCGCTCGCCGTACATTATCTCATACCACTTCCAGTCTATGACCGGGCCGCCGGCCACGCCGACCTTGAAGACTTCGGGATAATGCGTCATCAGCGAGATGGTCATATATCCGCCGTAGCTCCAGCCGTGTACGCCTACACGGCTGCTGTCCACGAACGGCTTGCCCAGCAGCTTGCGGATGCCCTCCATCTGGTCCTGCATCTCCACCTGGCCGCAGCGGCGGTTTATGGCCTTCTCGTAGGCGGTCCCGTGGTAAGGAGTGCCCCGGTTGTCCTGTACATAGACTATATAGCCCTTCTGAGCCATCAGCAGCTCCCAATACCTCACATAGCCGAGCCAGCTGTCGTGAACCATCTGCGAATGAGGCCCTCCGTACACATAAAGGAGCAGCGGATACTTTTTCGCAGGGTCGAAATCCGGCGGCAGCAGCAGGCGGTAATGGTTCTCGTACTGAGCGTCCGCGCTCGCTATCTTGCCGAATACCACCTCGCCGCAGCGGTAGTCCGCGATCGGATTCCCGGCCTCGAAGAGGCGGCGCAGCAGCTTGCCGTCCGAAGTGCGCAGATTCAGGATGCGCGGAGTGTTGAAGTCGCTGTATTCGTCCAGAAAATGCTTGCAGTCCGCCGAGAGCTGCACATTGTGCCAGCCGCGCTCGGGGGTGAGCCGCTCGGGCTTTCCGAACTTGACCTTCGACAGGGCGCCGGAGCGGTGCTCCTTTACGCAGATGCGGTACAGGTGCAGCTCGGCAGGGGAAATCTCCGAGGAGGTGTAATAGATGTAACTGTCGTCCCGGGCGACGAACTCCACATCGGCGTCCACATCCGTAATGCGGCGTATGCCGCCCCCGTCGTCACAGAGGTAGAGGCTCTTGTAGCCGTCGCGGTTGTCGCTGCTGTAGATGAAATGCCCCTTGTCCCCGAAAAAATGCAGGGGCGCGTAAGGCTCCACCCAGGCTTGATTGTCCTCTGTGAGGATGGTGCGCACGAAGCTTCCGTCGGAGACTGAGTACATATTCAGCCGCACGTGATGCTGGGTGCGGTCCACCACCTGGATGTAAATATGGCTCTCGTCCGGCGACCAGGAGATGTTCGTCAGGTAGCGGTCGTCTCCGAAGTCGCTCACGGCCGCCCACACCGTCTCTCCGCTCTGAAGATCATAGATGCCGAGAGCGACTCTCTCGGAGTCCATCCCGTTCATAGGGTACTTTATGTTCTCCAGAGTGCCTGTGCGCGTGGAGATGTCCAGCAGCGGAAAATCCGTGACCCTCGACTCGTCCTTGCTGTAGAAGGCCAGGCGGTCGCCTGACGGCGACCAGAAAATGCCTCCGTTTATGGCGAATTCGTTGCGGGAGACGGTCTGTCCGTAACTTGTCGAAGGGTCGTCGGAGACAGCCACCTCGATGATGTTCCCTTCTGTGTCGGCATAGAAGAGGTCTGTTCCGAGGCAGAATGCGATATCCCCCTTTGCGGATTCCTTACGGGCCGTGATCCCCGCAGGCAGAGCCTGCGCGGCGACGGTCGCCGCCGGGGCTTCGTAAGAGCTCACATTGCCCTCCATATCACTTTTGTGCCAGTCCCTTTCTCCGGGATCCCTGAAGATGAAACTGCGCTCATCGGACCAGCGCGCCGCCATCCTCTGAGGAGCGAGATAGCCCATAACAGCTTCTTTCATTGTGATATCCCTGGTCCCGGTGGAGGCGGGGTGATGGTCGATGACCCCTTCGAACATTGCCGCGACGGCAGGTCCCGGGGTGGCTGTGCGCAGGATGCCGGCAGCGCCAGGCTGACCGGCGGAAGATTGCGCGGCTGCCTGTGCACCCGTGGCGGAGAGAAGCGCCAGGCAGAGCGCGGAGAAAATGCTGAGTCTCATATCAGTCAAGCGGTATTACGGTGGTCATATCTGATTTCTGGACGGAGATGATTTCGTCCACGATATACTTCTCCATCCCGCGCCAAGGCAGAGTTCCGAGATATTCCCTGTAGTGGACTTCGACCACCTTGCCGCTGCAGCGCATCAGAGAATCGGCTATGGCCTTGTCCACGACCGAGAAATTGAACTCGTTCGACTGTATGCTGCCGCCTCCTTTCGCGCCCTTGAAGCCGGTCTGGATGAGACGGCCCTCATAGGTCTTGAACACATAGCCCTTGTACATCACCTGATTCAGCTCTCCCGCCTTCACGCCTTCTCCGAAGACAAAGCAGAAGCGGAAATAGCAGAATCCCGCCAGCGCGAGAATCAGCACGAGGCTGACTATGCCCGCAATCTTCTTTCCTGTTTTCATATCTGTGTCATTTTATGATTTCATTGTTGAGTCCCCAGCAGGCGAGAGTGGCGACATACGGAATCACCTGATAAGCCAGCTTCTGATGACCGAGCCGGTTCGGATGTGAACTGGCCCCGAGGTTGCGGTCGTCGTTGTGGTGGACGCCCGGGGTGAAGTCCAGACAGTTCACGTTCTTCATTCCGCTCTTTCTGACTGCGGCGTGCACGTATCCGGCCAGATTAGGATCGCAGATGGAGGACATACAGAGGATGGGATGCTCCTGCCCGTAGTTGTCCTTTATCTCCCGCAGCAGTGTCAGGTAGTTCTCCGTGAAGCGGGCCTCGCTAGGCTGCAGTCCTGTGGAGAAGTCGTTGGTCCCCAGATAGATGACCGTTATGTCGGGTCTGAAGGCGCTTTCCGCCGCGTTCCATTTCAGCTCTCTGTCCATATCGAAGGTCTGGGTGTAGCGCTCGGGCATATACCAGCCGGCGACATTCGAATTGTAATTCCTGACTATCCCCATCCCGGAGTGGGCCACCACTACGTAGTCCGCATTGAAGTAACGGGCCACCACCGAGGCGTAGGACTTGCCGCAGTTCTCGGTCTCAGGGGTGAACGGGTCCGTGGAGACACTGTTCTCCGAGCCGTAACCGCAGGTGTAGGAATCTCCGATGAACTCTATGCAGCGGGGCTTGAGCGGCATCGCCTGGAGAAGCTCTCCTCTGGTGATGATCTCGCGGAATGTGGTCTTGCCCTGCTCGCCTTCGGTGCGTTTCTGTATGGTGACGAAGTGCTGCGCCGGGCCTTTCTTGCCGTAGATGGCCTTGATGTCGGCCTCGCTGACTATCTCGATGCGCCCGTCATAGACGGTGTTCGCCTCGATCTTCCCGAAGCTGCTCTTTTCGCCGCCCTTGCCTATGGCTATGATGCGGTCAGGCTCTGAGGTGGGGGCCTTGTCGATCCAGACGTTGAAATAGTCGCGGAATGTGTCCGAAGCGTCGATGGCCAGATAGTTGCCCTCGAATCTGATGCGGACGTAGGTCGCCGTCCAGTCGAACGAGACGCTGCCGCCTTCCGTGAGGGTGCGGCCCACATAGGTTATCCTCGAATCGGAAGCGGGGGTGACCGTCTCCTTTACCGTCCCGGACGCTCCCCGGGAGGAGGCCGACGCCGTCAGCAAAGCGAGCGCGGCGATACTACAAAGAATCTTTTTCATATACTGCATAAATATTTATTCTTACGCGGCCTTACGGCCAATACCGGTTCTCAGTAACTCTCAAGTGACTGTTATGAATTCCGCTCACGCGTCCCCTCCCACAAAAGCAAACAAATATAGGTACATTCTCCCTGAACTCCAAACCTCCTCCCGCCGCAATCCGCAACTTCTGAGCGCCCTTTCGCTGACAAAAGCGCAAATTTCACCACAATCGGAGGCGAAATTGTTTTTTTGAGAGCGGATGTGATTATATTTGCGAAATAATAAACCCGGAATCCGCGCGCCGCGCAGAACCGCGAATCAGTTTTTTTATGAAATTATTCAGCACACGAAACGCCTTCAGGGAGGCTTATGTCGATACTCTGGCTAAACTCTATGAATACGCCACAGGCCAGTTCCCCAAGCGTCTTATGTCCACTATGGCAGATGCCGCCGACGAGAGCTACACTTTCGCCGGCTTCAAGTCGGCCTGCGACGAACTGTCGAAAAAGCTCACCCAGTTCGGCATAGGAGCCAGAGACAAGGTCGCCATATATTCCCAGAATATGCCTAACTGGACGGTAGCGTTCTTCTCCGCCGTCCCTTTCGGCCGCATAGCGGTCCCGATCCTGCCGGAATCTTCGGAGAACGAAGTCACGAACATCCTGACCCATTCCGAGTCCAAGGTCCTCTTCGTCTCCAAACGTCTCCTGCACAATGTCACCGAGGAGGCTATGGCCCATCTCGTCCTGGTCATAGACATCGAGACCTTCGAAATCATCAGGCAGGACGAAGAGGCCTTCACCTGCGACGGAAAAGTGGCTATGCCGATGCCTGACGACATCGCGGCCATCATCTACACTTCGGGAACCACGGGAAACGCCAAGGGCGTGGTGCTCAGCCACCGCAACCTCACTTCCTGCATAAAGTCGTGCTATCATTGCTGCAAGCGCCACTCTTACGACCGCTGGCTCTCCATCCTTCCGATGTCGCATACCCTCGAGATGACCATCTGTATGCTCTATCCTATGTATGTGGGAGGCAGCGTATATTACATCTCGAAACCGCCTGTCCCGTCCCTGCTTCTGAAAGTGATGAAGGAGGTAAGGCCCACCACTATGCTCTCGGTTCCGCTCATCATCGAGAAGATCTACCGCAACAGCATCGTCCCTACCATACACAAGAGCCCCGTTCTCACCTGGCTGCAGAAGAATGTGCCTTTCGTGCTGTACCGCATAATAGGTATGAAGCTCCGCCAGACCTTCGGAGGGCAGATAACCTTCTTCGGTATCGGAGGAGCCAAACTGGACAAGGAGGTGGAGACCTTCCTGCTCAAGGCCAATTTCCCTTACGCCATCGGCTACGGCCTGACCGAGACTTCGCCGCTGCTGAGCTTTATGATGGGCCGCAACCGCACTCCGGGCTCCATCGGCATCCCTTGCCGCGGCGTGACCCTCAAGCTCTACAACCCTGACCCTCTCACCGGTGAGGGAGAGATAGTGGCGAAGGGCCCGAACGTGATGCTCGGCTATTACAAGGACCCTAACCGCACCCGCGAGGCGTTCACTCCGGACGGCTGGTTCCGCACGAACGACCTGGCCTGCCTCGACGAGAAGGGCCGCTATCACATCAAGGGACGTCTGAACAATATGATTCTCGGCCCGTCCGGCGAGAATATCTATCCGGAGGAAATCGAGCAGCTGATAAACGGCATCGAGACCGTGAACGAGTCAGTCATCGTGTCCCGTCAGGGCAAGCTCGTGGCTCTCGTGAATTTCGACGAGAACGCCATCGACTGGAATCACGAGGGTGAGGAGGAGTTCTTCAAGAAGCTCGAGGAGAAGAAGCAGATGATTCTCGGAATCGTGAACAAGAACGTGAACAAGACCTCGAAGGTCAGTGACGTGCAGGTGATGAAGGAGCCTTTCGAGAAGACCGCCACCCGCAAGATCCGGCGCTTCAAGTACACGAACACCAAGGGGTTATAGAATAAGGAATTGGACGCCTTCCCGGCGTCCAATCCCGTACCTGTCTATTCTATATGCAGAAGTCGGCGCAGCCCTCGGCGGTGCCGGCGAGCCAGATGACGTCGCCCTCGCGCAGGTCCATATCGGACTTCGGATTCGTATAGAACTTGTCGCCCCGCAGTATGCTGATGACTATGCACCCCGCTGAGCGCATATCCAGATTCTTGAGGACCTTGCCGGTAAGGAACGACTCCCGCTCGAGCTGGAGTTTCTTCACTACGAACTCCTTGTCGGCGACCGCGTCATCGGCGCTCCTCTCGGCTGCGGTCATAGCCTCGGCGAAAGCCGAAATCTGCTCTTTCGTGCCCACTGCGAGCAGCCTGTCGGCCGGATAGACGGTCTCCTCGCCTGCCGGCATCAGGATATTGTGCGAGCCGCGCAGGATTTTGAGGATGTTCACCCCACAGTCTTTGAGCATAGAGATATTGAGCAGCTTCTCTCCGGCGATCTCCGAATCCGACGACACCGTGAAAAGTTCCAGAACCACATCGTAGTCGCCGAGGGATTCCTTGACCGTGGCGGTGACAGGGGAATCCTCCTTCTCCTGATTCTCTCTTGCGCTGAAATTCTTCACGAAGGTCTTCTCTATGGAAGTGTAGCCCTTGGCATAGCGCTTTATGAGCAGCACGAACTCCACTCCCGAGATGGCTATCAGGAAGATGAACCAGAAAGTCAGCTTGAAGTGCATCATAAAGAGGACGATGACGAAGCCGATGGTTATGAAGGCACGCGCCAGCATCATCGCTATCATAGGCCCCCTGTTCGAAGGTTTCTTGTTTATGAGCTCGAAGGCGATTCTGGTGGCCTTGCCGTCCCTGGCTCCCTGGCTGATGCCGAGACCGAAGAGGAACGGAGTCATTATCAGAAGAGTGACGCAGACCACTATGATGTGCCGTGTCAGCTCGCCCATACCCGGGAGCAGACTCTCCAGAGTAGGTTCGAAATAGTTGCGTGAGGCATACAGAATCGCGCCGAGTATGATGCCGTAAAAGAGAATTCTCATCAGGAACTGTCCCCAGATGTACTTCCAGCCGCCTTCATCTTCCTTGGTGAAATGCACGTCCGAGTGGGCGGGGGTAATCTTGTCCAGGACATTCTGAGGAATCTTCTTCTCGAGATGGTCGCAGTACGGGTTCGCCGCCTTTATCATATAAGGAGTAAGGAAGGTGGTGATGACGGATACGGCTATGATTACAGGATAGATGAAATCGCGCATCACGCCGAGCGAGCAGCCCAGACCCGCGATGATGAAGGCGAACTCGCCGAGCTGCGAGACGCTGAAGCTGGTGTTTATGGCGTTCCTGAGACCCTTCCCGGCCACGAGCACACCGGTCGTGGTGAAGAATACCATACCTATGACCGTGAGGACGGTGATGACCAGAATCGCCGCCCAGTGCTGCACTATCACCGCAGGGTCCAGCATCATACCCACGGAGACGAAGAATATGGCTCCGAAAAGGTCCTTTATGGTCTTCATTATTTTCTCTATTCTCTCGCCTTCCGTGGTCTCTGCGAGCATAGAGCCCATAACGAAGGCTCCGAGGGCCGAGGAGAAGCCCGCATAAGTCGCGACTGAAACCATAACGAAACAGAGCGAGATGCTCACTATAAGAAGGATCTCGTCGTTCAGGTATTTCTTCGCTCCCTTGAGCAGGCTCGGGATGATATAGATGCCCACCAGGAACCACAGAAGCAGGAAAAATATCAGTTTCCCTATGCCCATCAGCATTTCGGTGCCGGAGAAGCGGTTCGAAACCGCCACTGTGGAAAGCAGCACGAGCATGACTATGGCCATAATGTCCTCCACCACGAGGGTTCCGAACACTATCTGGGTCTGCGGGGCTTTCTTGAGTCCCATATCCTCATAGGCCTTCAGCACTATGGCTGCGGAGGACATCGACATCAGGCCTCCCAGGAAGATGCATTCCATAGAGGTGAAATGCAGCAGGTAGCCCGTTATGAGTCCCACCATAAACATACCCAGGACCTTGATGCCCGCTATTATCATAGCGGAGCTGCCCACTTTCAGGAGTTTCTTGAAGCTGAACTCGAGTCCCACGGCGAAAAGCATAAAGATGATTCCGATTTCCGACCATTCGCTTACGGCCTCGGTGCTTGTCATCTGCGGGCAGAGTCCGAGATGGGGGCCCACAAGGAATCCGGCCACGATGTAGCCGAGTATTATGGGCTGTCTGAGTCTGTTGAACAGGATGGTGCAGAATCCCGCCGCGAAGAGGATGAGGCCGAGTTCGGCCACAAGGTTAAGTTCTTCTGTCATTTCGTTTACGATTGGACTGGCAAAGGTACACAAATTTCGTCCATAATTCGTACCTTCGCGGAGTTAAAATTATTCCATAATGGGAAAGTACAACTTCGATGAGATAGTCCCTCGGCGCGGCAGCGGCTGCGTGAAGTGGGATGCGCCGAGTCCGGCGGGCCCCATAGACGATGATGTCATTCCGATGTGGGTGGCGGATATGGATTTCAGGGCCGCCCCGGAGATAATGGATGCCATCCGCCGGCGGATGGACGGGGAAGTCTTCGGCTATACCCGCGTCCCGGATTCCTATTACCGTTCCGCCATAGACTGGTGGAGCCGCCGCAGGGGCTGGCATACAGAAAAGGACTGGTATCTGCCCATAGCGGGTCTGGTCCCTGCGATGTACCTCGTCCTCAAGGCTCTGACCCGATATGAGATTAAAGACTCTCAGGTGGTGGAGAAGCCCCGCGGCGGGCGCGGCCCGAAGGGGGAGCTCCCGAAGGTCATAATCCAGAATCCGTACTACAACTGCTTCTACTCCACGATCGGGAACAATCACTGCGAGCTTTCCGAGAACCGTCTCATATATGACACAGAAGGGGACCAGGCCACCTGGTACCTGAATTTCGAGGACCTCGAAAGGCGGGCCGCCGACCCTATGGCGAAGATTCTGCTCTTCTGTAATCCCCATAACCCCTGCGGGCGCGTATGGCACCGCGAGGAACTTCAGCGCGTGGACGAGATATGCCGCCGCCACGGGGTGATAGTCATAAGCGACGAGATTCACTGCGACCTCGAGATGCCGGGGTCACATTTCATTCCGATGGCGTCCCTCTCGGAAGAGGCTCAGAAGAATACCATCACGCTGAACTCTCCGAGCAAGTCTTTCAATATCGCGGGTCTGGGCATCTCGAACATCATTACCAGCAATCCCGAATGGAAGACTCTGATAGACAGGGTGATGCACATAGATCAGCACTGTGAGCTGAATCCTTTCGGAGTGGTGGCCCACGAGGCCGCCTACGATCACGGGGAGCCTTGGCTCAAGGAGCTGAACGAGTATCTGTGGGGCAATTACCGTCACCTCTGCGAGCGTTTCGAGGAGGAGATCCCCCAGATTCCTGTCACCCGACTCGAAGGCACTTATCTGGCCTGGATAGACGTCAGATCTCTGATGATGTCCGCCGACGATATAGCGAAAAGCCTCATCGAGAACGAGAAGGTGTGGATAAATTCCGGCATAATGTACGGCCGTGACGGCTTTATGCGCATAAACCTCGCCTGCCCGCGCTCCCGTCTGGAGGAGGGGACCGAGAGGATGATAAAGGGCTTCAAGCGCCTGATGCTCACCGGGCTGTGCACCATCGCCACTATGAACTTGACACATTGAGATAATCTCTATTGAATGAAACGCGGAGCACTGATTCTCGTATTGTCGGTATTGGCCGCCGCAGCGGCGGCCGCCTTCTTTTGTCTGCGCGCTCCCTCGGGCGCGTTTCCTCCGAAGGGCGAAGCTCTGCGTCTGGCGACGTACAATGTGGGCGTGTTCCACAAGAGCGGCGCGGATATGGTCAGCGAAATCGCGGCGATGATGCGAGAGCTCGACGCGGACGTGCTGTCGCTCAACGAGCTGGACAGCTGCAACGCGCGGCATCCGTCGTTCCAGCTCGCCGAGTTCTGCTCACAGATGGGGGAGTGGCGTTACCATTTCAGCAAAGCCATTAACTATCAGGGTGGCGCATACGGAATAGGCGTGGCCTTCCGGCCCATCCCCGCTTCCTCCCCTACGACGCTTACTCTGGCTCTTCCGCAGGGCGGAGGAGCCGAGCGGCGGGTGGCTTCTGTGGTGGTTTTCCCCTCTTTCGTGTTCATCTCCACGCATCTGGACCACATCTCGGCCGAGGCCAGAAAGCTTCAGATAGAGAGCATAAGCGCTTTCGTGTCAGAACATTTCGCCGATTCTCTCCTGCCGGTTTTCCTCTGCGGCGACTTCAATGCCCGGCCTGATTCCGAGGAGATTATGGGGATGAAGGAGGATTGGACCCTGCTTTCCCCGCCTATGCCGGCTACTGGGACTTACCCTGCCGACGCCCCGGAACGTATCATCGACTACATCTTCGCTTACCGCAACGGGGCCCCGTACAGCGTTGCCGGCGGCGGCATCTGCGCTCACTTCGACTCCGCCGATGTCACACTCGCTTCCGATCACCTTCCGGTCTATGTGGACGTAGTCCTGGAATAACCCATTAACTTTCTGATACAGATGACACACAAATTATTCGCGCACGCCGTATTGGTATTGGCCGTCGCAGCGGCGCTGATTGCGCTTTCGTCCTGTCACAGGAAAGATCCCGCGAGGGAGCCGGTCCCGGAGATTTCTGGCTACATAGTGGAGGTGAACGGATACGGTCAGCCGATTCCTGACTTCACTCCCGCGCAGATGGCTCAGGCGGGCTTCGATTACGCCGACCTGCTAGACGTGACGATAGGTGAAGAGATAGTTCTGAACAATCTCCCTTATGTGAGTTCGTTCAACGAAGTGGCCATTCTGGGCCCTTCATACGTGGATTACAATGCCCGTGGCGACGATTACGGCTTCGCGATGCTCAACGGTGATTTCCATTACTTCATAGGCGGCGAGGTCGGAGACAGGGTCACGATGAAGCTATCGAAGAAAGGAGGCTACCTCGAAACTTATGACCTGATGAGGTCGGTCTATCCTATGGAGAGGCGTGCGGGGGAGACCGCGGAGCAGTACGCCAATTTCCGTATGGTCACGACTACCGGGGTGGCTCCGGGGGTTCTCTACAGGAGCGGCAACCCTCTCAACTGCGAGAAGAATCCCGGCCGCTACAGTGTTGCGGACAGTCTGGCGGAGGTGGTGGGCATAAGGACGGAGATAGACCTTGCCGACACTCCGGAGAAGGTGGAGAAGTACATAGCGTCGGAAGGCTACGGGGCCTCATATTGCCCGGCGCTTTACGCGGCGGGCAGTGTAATCGCCTGCGGGATGAACGCGAACGGCTTCTGTGACGACTTCAAGCAGCGTCTGGGCGAAGCCGTCAAGTTTATGATAGAGCACGAGCCGCCTTATCTCATCCACTGCAATGAGGGCAAGGACCGCTGCGGATTCGTGACTATGATTTTCGAGGCTCTCTGCGGAGCTTCGGTGGAGGAGCTTCGGCGGGACTATATGGTCACGATGCTGAATTATTATCAGATTCCGGACGGGGGAGAGTCTTATGTGTTGAGGCAGTCCCTCTCCATCGACCGGATGATCTGGCTGATCTGCAACGAAGAAGTCCTCGAGGACTTCCTCAAGATAGACTGGAGCGCCATCGATGTCTCCGACATAGACTGGGACGGTCTGGGTTTCTACAAGACTCAGCTTCAGGGTGCGACCCTTCAGGCTGCCGCCGAAGGCTATCTGCGAGAATGCGGTCTTGTCAACGCTCAGATAGCCCTCCTCCGGCGCATCCTCACAGGGGGCAGATAGCCGGGATGCCGGCTCCGGAACTTTACCGGCTGATTTCATCCTTTCTAGAATCCCAGGCCGAGGTGCAGGCCTACGGTGTAGGTGGAGAGGGTGGGACCGAGAAAAATATGGACGTTGCTCCCGAAGCGGAGCCTGACGCCCGGCTGCCAGGCGAAGGTCAAGAACATTTCGCCCTTCTCCACGGGCATCTGAGTCTCGTGGACATAACCGGTTTCGGGATCTTCATAACTCCATCCCCCCGTGACCTTATAGACAGCTCCGCCTCCGAAAGTCAGGTCGCTGTAGAAAGCTATGATGTCTCTCCTCCCGAGATGGAAATACCTGCGGGTATATAGGCCGGCGAAGACAGAATCGTAATGACCGGGGACGGAGTCGACATAGGTGTCTCCTTTCCAGAGGGCTACGCCCAATGTCCTTACTCCGTCCAGCCGTATTCCCGCTGTGACAAAAGGGCCTTCGGTGACGAAACCCGCATAGTACCGGACGGTAAATTCGGGTTTCCAGGCCTTGCGTCCCTGCTCGGAGAACCGGTATTTCCATTTCCCCATACAGGACTGCATATCTTCCGCCATAGTCTGCGCAGCCGCACTTTGCGCAGCGGCGAGACACGCGAGAATCAGTAAAAAGCTGCAGATCGTTTTCATTTGTTCATCCCTCGTGTACTCCGGTACACTCCTTCTTCAGAGACAAATATATAAAAAAACATTCACAAATCTTTACCGGCTGATTATTCCATCATCACTTATGCGGTTATTTCGACACAGTTCCCCTCAGGGTCGGCGACAGCAGACTCGAAATAGCCGTCACCTGTGGTGCGGGGCTCGCTGAGGACGGTGTAGCCGTCCCTGCGAAGCCTCTCGGTGAGAGCGAGCACCTTTTCCTTGCCGCCGACGCTTATGGCGAAATGCGCCAGCCCTTTCATCCGGCTGCGGGATGCCGGCTCCGGCAGGTCCGGCATATTCATAATCTCAACGCGGGTCTGCCCTTCGCCGAAGGAGAGAAAGTAACTGTGGAACTGTTTCCGGGGATTGGTGTATATGTCATTTGACTTCATACCGAAATACTCGGTATAGAATGCGCGGAGCCTTTCGATGTCATCCGCCCAGATAGCGATGTGTTCTATTCTCATTGCTTTCTCCCTATTCTTCATTGTTCTCCAATACTGCAGGATGCAGCAGGCGATGCCCGCAAGAACCGGAATGATTTTTAGGAATTACTTACATCAGATTGAAGATGGAACTTTTTTGGTCCTCTTGAGCCAATGCTCGGTGAGCCAGGCTCTGACAGGGATGTCATAGAGTTTGTAGCAGCCCCAAGCAAGACCGATGGAGACAATCACGACACCGGCATTGAGGACGATGTGCATCCACAGAGCCGCATCGGGATGTGCAGCGACCCAGGCCATCTGCATATACATAAGGGGATAATGCGTGATGTACAGGGGGTATGACAGTTCGCCGAGGAACTTGCAGAGGGCAGTACTCTTTGCGTCCGTGGTCTTGCTGCCGGCTCCGAGGAGAACGACAAGCGGGAAGACGAAGAGGATGCAGAGTGCCTGGTAGAGTCCGTCAGGAACACCGGCCTTGCCGCCTATCCGGGGTATCGAGAATATGACGATGAGTATGAGCGAAGCCCACCAGAAGCCGCCGCGTGCGTGGAGGGGGCTGCCGCTCGGGTTGCTTTCAGAGCGGTGCGAGGGCAGGATACGACTTATGAGAAGGCCGCAGATGAAGGGGTACAGAAGCCTTGTCATACCGATGAACATCTGGGTCCCCGTGAGGCTCCAACCGCCGATCACGTTGTAGGACGGGCCGCCGAAAGTGTGCACGATGCCGTCAGGAGTGGTGAACTCCCTTACAGGGAACATATTGAACACATCCCAGCCAAGGGTGAGATTGAGAGTGAGGAATGCCGAACAAGCCAGCAGAATGGCCAGTGCATATTTAGGCAAGCGTCTGAATATGAAAGCATAAAGGATGTTGCCGATATATTCGAGCGTCAGCGACCAGTTAGGGCCGTTGAAGGAGTTCATCTCCCCCCAGCCTCTGATATCGAGTTTCGGGCCGCAGGGAATCATCAGTAAGCCCATAACGAAGCACAGGGCAAACATCCAGCCCTTGCAGGAGGCCATCTTCGGGAAACCGGCATATTCCCCGAAGAAGAACAGGGCGGCTCCGAGGACGGTGCCGATAATCACCATCGGATGCAGACGCACGAGACGGCGCTTGAAATAGCTCCAAGTGGTCATTCTGTCCCAACGGTCGTCGTAGGCGTAGCCAATCACGAAGCCGGAAAGGACGAAGAAGAAGTCGACGGCCAGGTAGCCGTAGTTTATGACCTGCGTACCGAGCTGAGGAATGTAAGTCTCGAAGCAGTGGAAGAATATCACCATTAGGGCAGCAACGCCGCGGAGCCCGTCAAGAATCTCGTAACGGGGCTTCGATGCGAGATAAGCTGTGTTTTTCGCCATAGCTGGATGCAATTTATTGTTTGTGGTTCGCTGCCGCAAAGATATTCACGATTTTTGTCTTATATTTGTTTGATATTATATATTTTTTGTCATATTTTATGAATTACGACTATGTCAGACTGAAACCATCGGAGCAGATAGGCATTCACTCGCAGCCGGGCTGGGAACTGTCGTACATCATCAAAGGCCACGGGGAAAGGACTGTCGGGGACACGGTCTCCCCATTTGCGGAAGGTGATATGGTGCTGGTAATCCCGAATATGACCCATCAGTGGAGGTTTGAAGACACGGGCGATGAGATTGAGAATGTCACGATTCATTTTGACCATAACTTCGTGGGAGAGATCTGCGCAAGAATCACGGGCTTCGCTCCGGTTGTGAAGTACCTTTCCGGGCTTCAGACATCCCTTGAGATTACCGGTGAGACAAGGGATGAGATAGCCGTCGAAATGGTGGGGATGAGGGATTTGAGCGAAACTTCAAGGGCCGCTGTCGCGATTCGTATCTTGGCGCGGCTCGGAGAGAACACCGAAAGCCGTCCGGCGGGAGGTTTCGTCAGTGGCAGCTCCGCCAAGGACAGGCTGAAAGAGGTGGAAATATATGTCAAATGCAACTTTGGCCGTCATATCTCGACCAAGGAAGTCGCCCGCCACGTCGGTATGTCAGAAAGCGGGTTCTGCGCTTTCTGGAAGCGGAATACGGGTTCCGGTTTCACCGCCTACCTCACTTCACACCGGATCGGCGTAGCCTGCTACCTGCTTGAAAAAAGAGAATTGAGCCTTAGCGACATCGCCTACGAGACCGGCTTTGCCGACCTCCCCTCTTTCAGTAAAGCTTTCAAGCGTCTGAAAGGCCTCTCACCGAAACAATACCGCAAACGTCTCCGTTGAAAATGCAAGCGTAACGGGCCTCCGGAGAGCGGAATTCCGAAGATCTTACCCCTCCCGTTCTTGCCATATTTTCACACAAAAAAGGCCTTGTAGGAATCTACGAGGCCTTTTAGCGTGGTGCTGGCAGGAGTTGAACCGGCGACACATGGATTTTCAGTCCATTGCTCTACCACCTGAGCTACAGCACCATTCCGCGTTGGGATTGCAAAGGTAGTGTTTTTTCCATATTCTACAAATTTTTCCGGACTATTTTTTAAAGAACTTCGTAACTCCTGAAAATGAACCCACTTTTTTAGGAGTTTCTTCGTAAAATAGTCATCCGGCAGCTGCATCAGACGGCGTCGGTCAAGTCTCCGGGGTGAAAATAACGTTTTAGTTCACCCCGAATGTGTTTCCGGAGGCTTTTGGGGTGAGAATAACGTTTTAATTCACCCCGGACACCGTCCCGAAGGCATCCGGGGTGAAAAAAGGCCTTTTTTTCACCCCGATATAACCGCCGGACGGGGGGGGGAACTACACCGGGTCGACGTCGAAGTGGATGTGGGAGGTGTAGGAGTTCTTTTTCTCGAAGGCGGCGACGGCGGCGAGTATGGTGCGCTTGGCCTCGGCGATGCCCTGTCCTTTCGGCAGGACTATTCTGATGCGCAGAAGATCGCTCTCCCACGGAGCCGCATTGAAAGGCTCCGTTATGACTCCTTCGAAGCGCACATAGCTCTCCGATGCCGGGCACCCGACCCCGCCTGCTCCCCTAACAGGGGAAACCCTCGCAGCCCCGCAACTCCCCTGAGGCAAAGAGCTCCCCGCAGCCCCGCCTGCTCCCGGAGCAGGGGAAAGCCCGGCATCCCGGCCACCCACCGGGACCGAAGAACTCCCCGCAGCCCCGCCGCACACTTCCCGCAGCGACTGTGCGAGGCGCGAGGACATCAGATTAAGGCGCGAAGGGGAAGCGTCCCGGATGAGGACATCCACTATGCGCGAGTATGGCGGAAGGTTCAGAGCCTTGCGCTCCTGCAGCAGCTGTTTCATCACTTCTTCATAGGAAAAAGAGCCGCCGTCCGTCGAGGACGAGAATGAAGATGAGGGTGAAGGCGAAGTCGAGAACGAGGATGAGGATGAGGAGGAAGGCGAAGTCGAGAACGAAGATGAGGGTGAAGGCGAAGTCGAGAACGAGGATGAGGATGAAGGCGAAGTCGAGAACGAAGTAGAAGACGAAGACGAGGACGAGAGCATTCTGTACACCGGATGCGAAGATCGGGAAGTCTGGATGACGATATTTCCGCCCCTCCCTGTCCGCGAAACGCTCCCCGCACCTTCCGAACGCCGCAGCTGCAGCTGCCTCAGAATCTGCAGCGCACGCTCATCGGAGCGGAAATCGGCCCGGGCGAAAAGGTCATCGCAGAGCATCACCGCCACCAGGGCAATCCCGGAAAGCTCCAGAGCCTTCGCCCGCGACATCGTCCCCAGAATGATCTGTGCCTCAGACCTATAGTCTTCGTCCCCGAGACAGCTTACGCTCTGCTGCGGAAACAGCCTCGCCACCTCGTCCCGGAGAAAATGCACATCCCCCCAAGTGCGCAGCAGCAGCACCTTCCCGCCGCTGCTCAGCTCCTGCGCCATCCGCCCTATCAGCCGCCGCGAGATATTTCCGACCATCCCTTTCTTGCGCTTCTCGGCGGCAGTGTCGATGATCTCGGCCGGCGGAAGGACGAAAGAGCCGGGCCCAGGGAGCATCAGGTATTTGCCGGAGAGCACATTTGCGATGCTCTCCAGCGAAGGCGTCGCCGAGCACAGAAGCAGTCCGCAGCCGTGAATCCTCGCCAGCACTGCGGCCAGATCGCGCCCGTGGTAACGCGGAGTGACGTCCTGTTTGTATGCGGGGTCGTGCTCGTTGAGCACCACGATGAGCCCCAGCGAAGCGAAAGGCAGAAGCAGTGCCGAGCGCGTGCCCACGACCAGATAAGACTTACCCGACCGGAGTCTGTCCTCGACATCCCGCCTCCGCCCCTGTGCAATCGAAGAATGGTACAGCAGAAGCCGCTCCCCGAACTCGTCCGCCAGAGCCCTGTGCAGCTGTCCCGCCGCCCCGATTTCCGCTTCCAGCACCAGCACGTTCCGCCCCCGTTCCAGCTGCCGGCGCACCGCATCCGGCCACAGACCGCTCTGTCCGGCCGTCACGGCCAATACCGTTTTCCCTCCTTCCTCCATCATCCGCATCAGTTTGCCGGCCTGCGGCCAATCCTGCCCTGCAACGGGATTGGACGGCCGGGAGGCCGGCCGCGAAGACTCAGCGCTCGGGGGAAGGTTCTCCGAGAGCTCCGGCCGCGAAGATTGCCAGTCAGGGGAAAGGTCCTCCGAGAGCTCACCCCGCAGCGAGTCCAGTCGGGCCTGAAGGGAGGCGAGGGAAGTCTCGAGGGAGAGCTCGGTAGCTTTAAGACGCTGAGTAACCGTCTCGTTATGAGGAGATAGGAGGCTGGTGCGACACTTTTCGAGTCTCGCGAGGGTCCGCTCCAGACGCGCCTGCACCGCCTGGCTCTCGCGAATCTTGCGCTCCCTCTGACGCTGCTGCACGCGCAGCGCGGCCTGCTCCTTTTCGATGCGGCTCATAGGGTAGGCGAGCTTGAAAACTTCGCCGACGGAGCACATATAGTAGTCCGCCATAAACTTCCACAGCTCGATTTCCTGTCCGCTGATGCGTTCCAGGCCGCTTTCGACCCGCTCTATCGGCAGAATGCGCCGCGGGTCTATGCCCGGAGTCCCGCTTACCGCAGCCACAACCGCGCTGTACCGCCTTCCGGCAAATCTCAGGCTCACCCTGTCTCCCACGGCGACGCTTATGCCGTCGGTGTAATACCACGGCATCCAGTCCAGCTTCAGAGGCAGAATCACTTGTATGTAAAGTTTCGTCTGCACGAAAGTCAAAGGTACGTAAATCCTAAAACAGTTCCCCGGCCCGGCTCAGAGGTCCCGGGCGAAAAATCAAATACCCTGCAATGTCAGCGCTCTGCAAGCTTCAGAAGCCGGGCAGTCTCGGAGCGGAGCCATTCTATATCTTCAGTGCGGCCGCTGTATCGGGATGGGATCCTGCGGCAGTGCCGGCCCTTATAAATCAGCCCGCCGCCTTCCACCGGACCGTCTGCAGCCCTCCCCGCTTCGGACGAAGCAGCCGAACTCTCAGATCTGCGAGGCTCCTCCTCGCCCGAAGTGTCAGACCCGCAAGTTCCGCGCAAGCTCTCCCCACGCGGAGCGTCAGACCCGCAAGTTCCGCGCAGACCCTTCCCTGATGAAGAAAAATCCAGCAGAGCCCTGACCGCAGGAGCGGCCCCTCTCTCCGGAGAGTTGCAGAAAGGCCTGAAAATCACGTCCGTAAGAGGGTCGAACCAGCGGTGCAGCCTGATCATCTCAGTGTCCACGATGCCGGGATCCGAGACATTTACCCGAAGAGAACAGCTGCCCCCGAGCGAGATGCTGAAAAACATCAGCGCCAGTTTCGAGCTCGAATAGGAGCCCAGCTGCGAGAAACGCTTCCTGTCCGGAACGAAAAGCCCGCGGTCGAAGCGGGCGGCCTCGCAGGAAAGCGAAACCATATTCAGCACCCCGTCCCTGATCTGCGGCAGCAGCAGATGCGTCAGCAGACAAGGCGCGAGATAATTCACCGCCAGCGTCCGCTCGAAACCGTCCGCGGACAGAGAGAAATGCCGCTCCATCGTCCCGGCGTTGTTGAAAAGCGCCGAAATCTCCACGTCCCGAAGACTCCGCGCAAACTCGCGGACAGAGTCCAATGCGCTCAGTTCCAGCTGCCTGACCATTATCTGCGCATCCGGGACTTCGTCCAATATCTTCTCTCTCACTCCCTCCGCCTTCTCCAGGTTCCGGCAGGCCATAATGAGTGGCCTGCCCGCGCGCGCGAGCGCCGCACAGGCGGCGGAACCCATCGCCCCGCTCGCACCGGTTATTATGGTATATCTTAAAGACATATAAAAAAAACTTACAGGGCCCGCCTGTTCGCTTTCTCAGCCTTCTCGACTTCACGCTCGAGCTTTCGGGGCAGATTCTTAACGCAGCTATGGCAGCGCATCTCGAGGGTGTACATCCGCCCGATGCAGTAATTCGAGTGTCCGCAGCCGCTGCAGCTGAGCTCACCGCTGCGCAGAGAGTTCACGAAATCCGTGTCCCTTATCAGGGCCCTTGCCATCTGGAAGGCTATGAAGCCCTCGCCCAGCACCTGCTCCATCTGTGAGCGGTCCACCATACCTCCCACATATATGAGAGGAAGGGAGAGATGGGCGCGGAAATACTTCGCGTCCTCCAGCAGATACGCGTTCCGGTACGGGACGGTAGGAATCATCTTCCGTCCGGCGAGGGCGAGACCGGCCTTCAGCCACCAGAACTTCCACGGGTCCATATAGTGGGCGAGAGTCTTCAGCGGCATAGCCCCGCGCATAACGGCCATAGGGGCCTTGCTCACGAAACCGGCACTGAGCACCAGCGCGTGCACTCCCAGCCTCTCGAGCTCCCGGGCCACTTCCAGACACTCCTCCCTCTGCATTCCGCCCTTGAAGCCGTCGTACATATTCGTCTTCACCACTACCGCCATATCGTCCCGGGCCTCAAGCATCACCCTTTCGATAACCATACGCATAAAGCGCATACGGTTCTGAAGGCTGCCGCCGAATTCGTCCCGGCGGTGATTCGTGTAAGGGGAGAGGAACTGGCTTATGAGATAGCCGTGCCCTGCGTGAATCTCCACGCAGTCGAAACCGGCGAGCCTCGCCAGATCCACAGCCTTCCCGAAATCCTCCACTATGCCGGTAATCTCCTCCCTGCGGAGCCCCCTTACGAAAGTGGGGGAGTAGAGATTGAAGCCGCCGGAGGCTCCCACAGGGGTGCAGCCGCAGGTGTAACGGTGGGTCATATTCCCGCAATGCCCGAGCTGGATGGAAACCTTCGCCCCTTCCGCGTGCACCGCATCGGTAAGCCGGCGAAGCTGCGGGACTATCTCCTCGCGCATCCACAGCTGTCCGTCAAAAGAAAGCCCGGACCGGGATACGGCAGCGTAGGCCACGGTGGTCATCCCGACGCCTCCGCGCGCTACCGCCACGTGATAGTCGAAAAGGTCCCGGGAGGGGCTGTTGCCGTAGGCCATATTCTCGAAGGCTGCGGAACGGATGGTGCGGTTACGCAGCTGCACAGGGCCTATCCGGCAGGGAGTGAATATAGGGGATTCCATATGTCAATAGATGAAAGGTATCAGACATTTGATTTTCTTGCCGTCAAACTCGTCTCCGAATTCCTGCTCGTAGCGGCGGTGTATGCGGGCGGCTCGCGGACACAGATTCGCGAAGGTCCAGAGGGCGAACACAGCTCCCGCCCAGGACCAGGTCAGAAGGGCGAAGCCGATCCATTCCAGGAGCTCTCCGAAATAGTTTGCGGAGCTCACATAGCGGAACATCCCCTCCTTGGGCAGATAGTGCCGCGTGTCATCGGGACTGCTGCGCAGATGCCTTATGATGTCATCCGACTGCAGATTCACGAACATTCCGAAGGCGAAGACGGCAGTTCCCGCCAGGAACTGCGGCGAGAGCAGCCAGGAGGGTGGATACATCCCCGCAGGGGAGATGTAGAAAAGCCAGCCGCCCTGCATAAGGGCGTTCAGCGTGTTGAACACCTGTCCCATCACGATTATGCTCAGAGGCATCCGTCCCCTGCCGGAAATCTTCAGCGGGAAGATGAATGAACGCTGGAAATAGTGGATCTCGAAGATCAGAAGGAAGACCAGCCTGGCCGGGTCGGTCTTGCGCTCGGAGAAGAGCCAGAGCAGCAGCATAGCGAAGAATACCGGAGCCTCCATCAGGACCCAGCCCAGACGGTTGTCTATGGCGTGTCCCCATTTCGGGGAGTAGAACTTGCCATAGCCGGCATCCACAAAATACAGGGCGACGAAAACTATCGCCGCCACTGCCGACATTATGGTCAGAAACAGATAGAAACCGCTCATCGCCCCTTATGGCTGAAGCGTCTTTTTGAAGTTCAGGACTACGATGCAGTCCACACCGCCGGGAGCCTCGGAGAAATTCAGAGTGACACTCCCGTCCTTCGCCTGCTTATAGGCCACTTTCTCTCCGGTGGAGAGGAGCGTGGCGCCGCGAAGCTTGTTCTTACCGCAGGCGAGCTTCAGCGACTTGTCCTTGAGCTCAAGTATATGCACATAAAGTTTATCGTCCTTCATAGTGGTCACGCCCCAGCTCTGCGGCTCGATTATGCCGCCCCGGGTCCCGTAGATGCTTTCACCGTTCTCCTCAAGCCATTCTCCCATAGCCTTCAGACGCTCCAGCGCCTGCTCGGGAAGAGTGCCGTCGGGACGCGGCCCGATGTTCAGCAGAAGGTTCGCGTTCATCCCGGCGGTGCGCACCAGATAACGGATCAGCTCGTCGGAACTCTTGTAGTTCAGATCCGACATCCTGTAGCCCCAGGAGCCGTTCATAGTCTGGCAGGTCTCGAGAGGCAGCGGACTGATTTCCTGTCCCGAAAGCCCGGCCTCGTTCTGTCCCGGGATATCCCGCTCGAAAATCTGTATGTCCTCGCCTCCGAACGGAAGCAGATGGTGGTTGTTGCCGATAAGACACCCCGGCTGGAGCCGGTGGATGAGCTCGTATTGGCCGTACAGGCCCCAGAGCTCAGGCTGCTTCTCGCGAGGGAACTCATCGCGGTCCCAGACTCCGTCGAACCAGATGCAGCCGATCTTGCCGTAGTTTGTGAGCAGCTCGGTCAGCTGCTGCTCCATAAACGCCGCGTAGCTGCTCCACTCGCCGTGCTGAGTGCGTCCCGTGCCGTGGCCCGTGCGGCCCAGCGGCCAATAGTCATCCCTGTCCCAGTCCAGGTGCGAGTAGTACAGATGCAGCTCAATCCCCTGAGCGGCGCATTCCTGCGCGAGCTCGGCTATCGGGTCGCGTCCGAACGGGGTCGCGTCCACTATGTTGTAGCTGCTGGCCTTGCTGTGGAACATAGAGAAGCCGTCGTGGTGACGGGAGGTGATGGTCAGGTACTTGGCTCCCGAGGCCTTGATGGCTGAAACCCACTCGGCTGCCGAGAACCCGGACGGGCAGAATCCCGCCGCGAGATGCCGGTACTCGTCCCTGTTGAGATTATTCACCTGCATATTCCATTCTCCGTTTCCCAGCATCGAATAGACTCCCCAATGGATGAAGATGCCGAACTTCTGATCCTGGAAACGGGTCCGTGACTCCAGTATCTCCTGTGACGGCGCATAGTTTTCCTGGGCGTGGAGGCTGCCCTGGGCGAAAGTGAGCAGCGAGAGGGCAAGAAGCCCTGCGGATAGTGTCCTGTTCATATCTTTTCGTTATAGTTTACGGTTTCAGGCAGGCTCGGACAGACGGAGTTCCGCGTCCGCAGTCTGAAGTACAAATGTACAAAAGAAAGTGATGCGCAGAGAATAAGTGAGGCTTTTTTTTCGCTTCCCGCCGCCGAGTCCCCGGACAAGGCGGTGAAAAAAGACAGGCGAAACTGCCGGGTAATTGTCCGAGAGTTCCTATATTTGCAGGCCGTAGTGATGTCGCCAAGACAGTTTAAGAAAACATCACGCAGAACAAATCTTAACGAAAAAGAGTAAAAAATGAAGACAGATCTCGCAAGAATCCTTTCAGTGTCGGGCCAGCACGGCCTGTTCCTCTACATAGCGGCGGCCCGCAACGGAGCCATCGCAGAAAACCTCGGCACGAAAAAGCGCGTGGCCTTCGATATGAAGAGCCGCATAACCACGCTCGCCGACATCGCCATCTTCACCTCCGCAGGCGAGATGAAGCTTCAGGAAGTGTTCGGCAAGCTGCGCGAAGTGCTCGGCGATCAGCAGGACGCTCCGACTTCCAAATCTTCCGAGAGCGAGCTCAAGGCCCTCTTCGCCAAGGCCGTCCCGGATTATGACCCGGACCGCTTCTACCTCTCGCATATGAAGAAGGTGGTGGACTGGTACAATGACCTGAAGGCCAATGCCTCACTTGATTTCATGACTGATGAGGACCGCAAGGCGGAAGCCGAAGGCGAAGGCACCGGGGAAGAGGAGGAAGTGAAGGACGGAGACAGCGCGAATGCGTAGCCTTCAGCTCATAAGCCTCGGCTGCTCGAAGAATACCGTGGACTCGGAGCACCTGCTCGCGGGCCTGCGGGATCATTTTCAGATACTCCCCGAGAGCGCGCTCGAGCAGAAGGTGGACATCCTTCTGATAAACACCTGCGGTTTCATAGGGGATGCCAAGGAGGAAAGCATACAGACCATATTGGCCGCTGCCGAGAGAAAAAAGCGGGGTGAAATAGGGCAGATTCTGGTATTCGGCTGTCTGAGCCAGCGCTATGCCGCCGAACTTCCCTCTCTGATTCCGGAAGTGGACAGCTGGTGCGGCGCACGACGCCTCGACGAAGTGTTCGAAGCTCTAGGGGTCGCTCCGTCGGAAGAAATCAGGACGAAGCGTTTTTCGGTCGGAGAGAAGCTCCCTTACGCATATCTGAAGATATCGGAGGGCTGTGACAGGCGCTGTTCCTACTGCGCGATTCCGCTTATACGCGGAGCCCACAGGAGCGTGCCGATGGAGACTCTGGTGAAGGAAGCCTCCCTTCTCGCTGCGGACGGGGTCAAGGAACTGATACTCATAGCTCAGGACAGCACCTATTACGGTCTGGACCTCTATCACGAAAGGGCTCTCGCGAAGCTGCTCGCGCAGCTTTCCGAAATCGAGGGCATAGAGTGGCTGAGGGTGCATTATTCTTATCCTCAGGACTTTCCGGAAGATGTGCTGGAGCAGATGGCCGCGAATCCGAAGATCTGTCCTTATATGGACATACCTCTGCAGCACGTTTCCGACAAGGTGCTTTCTATGATGCACAGACACATCGGCGGCGCTGCGACCCGCTCTCTCGTCAGGAAGTTCAGGGAGAAAGTGCCCGGAATCGTACTTCGCACCACTATGATAGTGGGGCATCCGGGCGAGAGCGACGAGGATTTCCGGGAGCTTCTGGATTTTGTCGCTCAAGCGAAGTTCGAGCGTCTGGGGGCTTTCAGATATTCTGAGGAGGAGGGCACCTACGGTGCGGAGAACTACGCCGATGATATCCCCGACAGTGTGAAACAGAGCCGTCTGGACTCCCTTATGGCCCTTCAGAAGGACATCTCTCTGGAATTCAACCGTTCACGCATCGGTACTGTGGAGCGTGTCCTCATAGACGCGGAGAGCGACGGGATCTTCGTCTGCCGCAGCCGGTACGAAAGCCCTGAAGTGGATGGCGAGATTCTTGTAAAGAAATTCCCCGGCGCGGCCCCCGGCGACTTCATCACCGTGCGCATCAGCGGCGCGGACGAGTACGACCTCATCGCTGAGCCTCTTCAGAGTGATGCTCGGGTGGGAGGTGAAAAGTGAGAAGCTCGGGTGAAGCTCTGAAGAGAAGTGAGAGGAAAAAGGTGAGCGTGACGGGATCGGCCGTAAGGGCTGCAAAGGAAAAATGATTGAGATATGAAACGAATCCTGATTGTGTCTATTCTGGCGGCGCTTTCGCTCGCTGCGAGCTCCTCCTGCGGACCTTCCGCTTACACGATGAATATGGATACCCGCTATCCTTCCGCCTCGGGCATAGACTTCGCGGGCAAGAGCATCTCCGTGGTCTTCCTCGATAACGGCAAGGATTCCCTCTTCAACGTCACTGTAGCCGACCTTCTGGCTTCGAGGATGGAGGAAGACTACTTCGGCGGAGAGAGCGGGATAGGCATATACCGGCTTCCCCAGGTGAGCGGCGGCGTTTATTCTTCGCGCGACACGCTCTCTTCCCTGATTATGGAGCTCGATACGGACGTGGTCATACTGCTGGACAGCCCGGCAAGCCGGGATGGCGGCGACGGGTCGGACGAAGTGGTGGTGGCCAGGGCCTACGTTTACGACTCTATGGGAGCTGACAGCGTGAAGGTCGTTCAGGGCAGGCTTCTTTCTTCGGAGACGGATGTCGAGGGGGCCTCCGTTCTCGCGGATGCCCTCGGAGAGTATTATGCCGGGACCTGGCGGACAGAGTCCTTCACGCTTCTCTATTATGACATGGGCAGGGGATGGTTACAGGCTCTGGAATACGCCCTGAATATGGAATGGGACAAGGCCATCGACAAATGGCTGGAACTGACTGACACTGACGATAATACGGTCCGTGCCTGCGCGGAGTACAACCTGGCCCTGGGCTGTCTGGTTTCCGGTCAGCCGGAGTTGGCGCAGGAGTGGCTGGACCTCTCGGACAGGGACGGCAAGGTGTATCTCTCCTCCGGGCTGCGCACCCGCATAAAAGAGCGTCTTGACAGATAAGCATTTTTCACTTGATGAAATATAAAGCAGCGTTTTTCGACATAGACGGGACCCTGGTGAGCTTCGAAACCCACAGGGTCCCTGTTTCCACTCTGGAGGCCACCCGCAGGGCCAGGGCGGCAGGAATGAGGATATTCATCTCCACCGGCAGGCCTTATGCGGATATGGAGCCTGTCTCCGAGGTCCCTTACGACGGGGCCGTGGCCCTGAACGGGGCGGACTGCCGCTGGCGGGACGGCCGTGTGGTGGAAAAGCATCTGATAGACTACAAGGATTTCCGCATCGTACTGGAGGCGGGAGAGCAGATGGATTTCGCCGTGGGTCTGGAACTCGACGGGGGGATTTTCGTAAGCAAAGTGACGCCGCCCGTACTGGAATTGGCGGAAGCCATCGCGCATCCGGTGCCGACGGTCTGCGACATATACGCGCTTTTCCGCGAGAAGGGCTGCGGACAGCTCTGCGTGTACTTTACTTCCGAGATCGAGCAGGAGGTGATGTCACGCGTGCCCGCTCTGGTCGCTTCGCGCTGGCATCCCTGCTTCGCGGATGTGGACCCTGCCGGGGTGAGCAAGGCGAGCGGCATCGCGGCTTTCGCCCGCGAGATGGGCATAGACGTTTCAGAGACAGTGGCTTTCGGGGACGGCGGGAACGATGTCCCTATGCTGGAAGCCGCAGGCCTGGGTGTGGCTATGGGCAATGCTGACTCGAGCGTGAAGGCCCGCGCCGGTCTTGTCACCTCCTGTGTCGATGAGGACGGCATCGCCAGGGCACTGGAGCATATCCTCTCTCTCTAGCGAGTGCTCCTGCAGGGTGCGTAGCGACCCGGGAGAGGGGCGGGGACCCCCCCGATGGATCACAGTCTCAATCTATAAGCCGCACTCCCGAAATTACAGAACCAGAAAGGCTCCCTTTCGAGACCCGGGGCAGGCTCTTCTTCGCGCAGCCCCTGCATCCCGCAGCCTGGCGGAAGTGCCTTGCGGGAATCTACCGCGCGGCGCTGCCAGCTGCCGGGGTCTATGCGGAAGAGCACGGGGCGGCGCCGCCCTATGTACTCGAAGCCGAGGGCGCGGTAGGCGGCCCCGTCCGACCACTCCAGATCGGCGTAAGTCATCACATCGTCAGGAGCGACGTCTTTGAGCAGCCCGCGCAGCATTTTCCCCATTCCGCCCGCCACCCGCACGCCGGGAAGCGAAGCGTAACGTATCCATTGGCAGGAGCGGGAGCGAGTGCCGTCCAGATCCATATTCCGCAGATTCGAAAACTCCGCGACAGCGACGAGCGTGCCGCACTGCAGGGGAGCGGAGAGAGGTGCTCCGCTGCTCTTTTCGCCCGTCAGATGCTTCAGGAAGAGACCGTAACGGTAGCGGCACAGCGCATCGGCGTAGTCGTGGGACCCGGTCAGAAAAGCTGCCGCCGTGGGTTTGTCTATCCGAAGGAGCTCGCAGTTGCGCGCATAGACCTGAGTGAAGATGCCGCAGTGGGCGAGAATCCGGGAGCGGGTCTGCCCGGGGCGGCTCCTCCAGCGGTCTTCCACCACGAAGCTGGTCTGTCCCACAAGAGACTGAAGGTCAGATAGCTGCCTGCGGGCCTCCTCCTCGCTCCGGGCATAAAGGGGGACAGGCGTGAAGCGCCCTTCGGCTATGCCGTGAGCGCTGAGAAAATCCCGGAACTCTTCTGTGAAAGACATCGTTCTATCTTAAAACATCATTTCACGGACAGCTCCCGCCCCGCACGGGGCGGCAGCGGCTCCGTCACGAGCAGCAGTCGCCGCGCTTCCCCGGCGGCTCCCTCATTTCCTGAGAAATCCACGTGCGCGGCGAAAATGTGCACGTTTCCGCCGGAGCTGCACTTCATCTTCCGCCGCAGCTCTTCGCTGCTCAGCGGAAGGTTCCGCGCACTGACTTCGCAGCGCGGGAATTCCCGTCCCAGAGCCTCGGCGGCGGCTCCGCTGAACGCGCAGATGCGTTTGATCCTGAATAATCTGCCGAGCCGGCGCAGCTGCTCGGAGGCCTCGCAGCCCGGAGGCGTGGCCTCCGCGTAAAGATGAGTGGACCTGCCCAGCTTCACAAGGGGGAAGAGAGAGCACAGCAGCTTGAAGCAGCCGGACTTGTTCACCTCGGCCGAAGGCTCGAAAAGCAGCATATCTTCGCGAAGGTCCGATGTCTGCGCGAAGAGTTTCAGCGGCGCTTCCGCCTCCTGCGAAGGAGTGAAACTCAGCACAGGCGCAAAGGCATCCGGCGAAGGAGCGGAAATCAGCCCCTGCGCGGGGGCCTCCTCAGACGTGAGATTGAGAACCGGCGCGAAAGCCCCGTCAGCATCCCGCGAGGCGGCATCGAGGTCCCCCGACACGAAAATCCTCACCCCGCCCGCGTGGCCGCGATGCAGCCACAGCAGCAGCTCCTTGCATTCTCCGCCCGCGCCGACGCAGTGCACCTGCTGAACCTCCTTCCCGAGCTCCCTGCAGAGCTGCGAAATGTCCGCCATCGGCGAGAGTTTCAGCAGCACCTCCGGACAGGCGGCGAGCAGCTCGTCCTTCAGAGAGAGCACATCGGGCATACAGTCCGCGAGCCGCAGGAGTTTCCGCCCGGAATCCGAGCGGCGCGCAGGGTCCAGATATATAAGGTCCGGACGGACCCCCCCCCTGGCCAATGCCTCCCTGACTCCTGCAGGGCGCAGACAGCAGCTGCGGAATACCACATTGTGCACTCCCAGAGCCGCGAAATTACTCTCTACGGCCGAGGCGAGCTCTGCGTTTTTCTCGTTGTAAAGTACTGTCCGGCAGATTCTTGAGAATGCAAGGCAGTCCGCCCCGAGCCCTCCCGTAAGGTCGGCTATGCACTCCGGAGAGAGATTCCGCACCGCAAGAGCGGCCTTATAGCGTGCGGTGACGCCTGAGCTGCACTGCTCGATGTTGAGGCGGGAAGGTATCTTCAGGGACGGGGCGGCGTCCGCCCATTCGGGCAGTTTCGAAAGAAGCCGTCTGAGATTCCCGGCGGCTTCTTCACGCATCATATCCGCGAAGCTCTGCTTCACGCCTTGACGAATTCCTCTTTCAGACGCTCTATCTTGCTGTCCGCATCGTCGCCCTTCGCCCCGAAGTAGAACTTGATCTTAGGTTCCGTGCCCGAAGGACGTATCGAAACCACATCTCCCGCCTCATCGAAGAACTGCAGCACGTCAGACTTCGGAAGTCCTGTCTTTTCCGTCTCCAGATAGTCCACGACCCTGCATACGGGACTTCCGCAGATCGTTTTCGGACTCTCTGCCCTGAAGCGCTCCATTATGGCGCGGATTTCCTCCGCACCGCTCTTTCCCTTACGCACAAGCGAGGTCAGCCCCTCCTTGCGGTAGCCGTACTCGCGGTAGATTTTCTGCATAAGGGTGTAGAGGGTGAGTCCCTGCTCGGCCGCCCAGGCTGCGCACTCGGCCACAAGGGAGCAGGCTATCTGGGCATCCTTGTCGCGCACTTTCTCGCCGGCGTTGAAGCCGTAGCTTTCCTCGCACCCGCAGATGAAATGTCCCCGGCCTTCGTTGCGGCGCACTACCTCGGCGATGTATTTGAAGCCCGTAAGTACGTTATATACAGGCACATCGAACGACTTGCAGATCTCGGTTATCAGTTCCGTGGTGACAATGGTCTTCACCACATAGCCCCCGTCGCGAGGTATCCCGAGCTCCTTGCGTCGGCTCAGCATATAATAGGTGAGCATCGAGGCGGTCTGGTTTCCGTTCATAAGCACCATCCTGCCCTGATCGTCCCTGACTGCTATGCCCATACGGTCCGCATCCGGGTCTGTAGCCATCACGATGTCCGCACCCACCTGCTCGGCTCTCTCTATGGCCATCTTCAGAGCCGAAGCCTCCTCCGGGTTAGGGGAGACCACGGTAGGGAAGTCCCCGTCACTGAGGTCCTGCTCCGGGACGTGGTATATATTCTTGAATCCCAGCCTTTTAAGACACTCGGGCACGAGCCTTACACCGCAGCCGTGCAGAGGGGTATAGACGAATTTGAGCTCCGGATGTCTTGCGCACGCCTCCGGAGAGAGGGTCAGAGAGAGTATGTCGCGGAGATACTGCTCGTCCACGTCCCTGCCCATCACGGCTATCTCGCCGCAATGGTTTCCGGACTCGAAACGCACCTGGGAAGGGTCGGTGATTTTCGCCACCTCCTCTATTATCTCCTTGTCCACCGGGGCCGTGATCTGGGCTCCGTCGGACCAGAAGACCTTGTAGCCGTTATATTCCTTGGGATTATGCGAAGCCGTGACCATAACTCCCGCCGCCGCCTTCTTCAGACGGATGGCGTAGCTGAGCTCCGGGGTCGGGCGTATGTTGTCGAAGATGAACACGTCGATGCCGTTTGCGGAGAAGACCTCAGCAGTGATCTTGGCGAACTCCTTGCTGTGGTTGCGGCTGTCGTAGGAGATGCAGACGCTCAGGTCCTCCTCGTCCTCATCCTTGCGTCCGGCGCAGCGCTTCAGGATGTAGTTTGCAAGTCCCTGCGTTGCCATCCCGACAGTGTATTTGTTCATCCGGTTAGTACCCACGCCCATAATTCCGCGCAGTCCGCCGGTCCCGAATTCGAGATGCCTGTAGAAGGCATCCTCGAAGAGGGCGGGGTCGGAGTTGCGCAGCTCGATGATCTGACACTTGGTCTGCGGGTCGAAGTCTCCTTTGAGCCAGCTCTCGGCCACATCGATGTAGTTCATTTCTTTGTCCATAGTCTATGCATTTTTATGATTTTTCTCTGTTTTTTCCGGATTCTTGCACCATTCCCTCAGACCGCATTCTCCGCACTTGGGGGAGCGTGCCGTGCAGACATAGCGTCCGTGCAGCAGCAGCCAGTGGTGGGCTGCGGCCCTGCTCCGCTCCGGAATCCCGGCTTCGAGGTCCTTCTCCACTCCCTCAGGGGTGGAGGCCTGCGAGAGGCCGAGGCGGCGCGATACCCTCTGCACGTGTGTGTCCACCGCGATCACCGGCGTGCCGTATATGATGGAAGATACGACATTGGCGGTTTTCCGCCCCACTCCGGGCAGGGTCATAAGAGCTTCGATGTCTCCGGGAACGCGCCCGCCGAAGTCGCTCTGAAGCTTGCGCGCGAGGGCTACAAGGTGCTCCGCCTTGCTCCTGGGGTAGGAGATGGACTTGATGATCTCATAGACGTCATCGACGAGGGCGGCCGCGAGGGCTTGCGGATCCGGGTAGCGGGCGAAAAACTCCGGCGTCGTGAGGTTCACGCGCCTGTCCGTGCATTGGGCCGACAGGACCACAGCCACCGTCAGCTGATACGCGTTCTCGTAGCGGAGCTCGCTGGCTGCCCCGGCCGCGTTCTTTTCGAACCAGCCGATGATGTGCGAGTATCTCTCCTGCAGTGTCATCGTATGATGTGGGGGCACTTCTTCCGCTGTGCCGTTATATGTTGAGCGCGAGGTCGATCACCTCCTCGCCCCGCTTCTGTTCGGTGCATTTCTCGTCCTTGCAGAGGAAGACTCTGCCCGGGTATCTCTCGAAGATGCTGCGGTTATGCGTCACCATCACCACCGCGGTGCCGTTCTCCCTGTTTATGGAAGTCAGCAGGGTGAGGATGCCCTCGGCGGTCTCGCTGTCGAGATTGCCCGTGGGCTCGTCCGCGAGAATGACCTCGGGGGTGTTCAGCAGGGCGCGGGCTATGGCTATGCGCTGCTGCTCTCCGCCGGAAAGCTGATGGGGCTTCTTGTGGGCCTTGGTCTGCATATTCACGGAGCGCAGCACCTCTTCGATGCGCCGGTCCATCGCGTCCCTGTCTTTCCAGCCCGTGGCTCTGAGGACGAAGTCCAGATTATCCAGGACCGTGCGGTCCGTCAGAAGCTGGAAATCCTGGAACACCACTCCCAGCTTGCGGCGCAGATAGGGGATGTCCTTGCTCCGCAGACCGTTGAGAGAGTAGCCGCAGACCCTGCCTTCTCCTTCTTTCAGAGGGTTTTCCGCGGTCATCGTGCGGATGATGGAGGTCTTGCCGCTGCCCACCTTTCCCACTATATAGACGAAGTCTCCCCGATACACCTCCATATCGAGACCGTAGATGACTTTTTCTTCTCCGTTGTTTATGTCTGCTCCGTGGAAGGAGATGACAGGCTCCAGATTATCCATAACAGAATCAAATTTCACAAATTTACTCAAATTTATGTAATTTTGTACCTTAACTTCTGCAAATGCACGAAGTTTGAGGAATCACCAAGACTTGCGCCCGGCTCTCCCCGAGGGTTCCGGGCGGTGAAACTGAAATGTTTATGATAAAAAGATTGCTTTTAACCGCACTTTGCTTCTTCCCGCTGCCGGGCGGAGGGCAGCTCTGTGCGCAGAACGACAAGCTGCAGCAGGCGGCCGATCTCTACAGGAGCGGACTCTACGAGAGGGCTTCGAGGATATTGGAAGAAGTGGAACCCTCGGATGCCCTGAGCGACGGCTATCTGACCCTCTGCCGGGTGAAGACGCGCACGGAAGGCTGGATTGAGAGCGTGGAGAAGTACGACAGGCTCTGGCAGGAATCATCGCTGCGCTCCCGCATACATAACGCGGCGGCCCTGAATCTCTTCGATGACCTCTCGTATGCCGCAGCCTCCGACCTGTTCGCTTCCGTGAACGTGAAGCATCTCGAATCGGGCGAAGTCCCCGAGTACACTTTCAAGCGGGCCTACTGCGATTTCAGCCGCGGCCTTTACGATTCGGCCCGCGCAGGTATGGCCGATGTGGTGGCGCTGCCTTACAGCGACTACACCGCTCCGGCGCAGTACACCATAGGTTATATCGACTACTCGGCGCGGCGCTTCGCGGAGGCTGAGGATTGGCTGACGAAGTCAGCCTCCGACAGCAGATTCACTTCCATCGCCGCCTACTACATACTCGAGTGCCGTTTTATGCGCTCGGACTACGACTATGTCATGCAGCACGGCGACGAGGTGTATGCCTCTGTGCCCGAGGAGCGCAAGGCTCATCTGGCGAGGATACTCTCGGAGGCATTTCTCGTGAGCGGAGATACTGCGAAGGCGAAGGAGTACTATGACCGCGACCTTTCCGGCGCAGGCCTGAAAAGCGGCAAGGATCTCTTCTACGCAGGCTCAGTGAGCTACGCTTCGCAGGACTGGCAGGGCGCGATTGACTCTTTCTCGGCTATGCCGTCCAGGACGGATTCATTAGGGCAGATAGCATCGTATCAGCTGGCGGACGCCTATCTCAAGACGCGGAACAAGGTCGCTGCGCTCGGCGCTTTCAAAGAGGCGGCGCAGCTTTCCTGGGACACTGATATACAGGAGGATGCGTTCTTCAACTACGCCAAGCTCGCCTTCGACATCAACCGTGACTCGGCTCCGTTCGAGCAGTATCTCTCGCGCTGGGCTGACAGCAGGCGCGGGGATGCCGTCTACAGCTACATAGCGGTGGCTTACCTCTATAACCGCGATTACGAGGCTGCTGTGGCCGCTTACGACAAGATAGACGAGCTGAACCCGCAGATGCGCGGCAACTATATGAAAGCTAATTATCTGCGTGCCCTTCAGCTCATCAGCGGAGGCTCCTGGAGAGATGCCGTGGACTGTCTTCGCGCCGCCTCGTTCTATACGGGGAAGAACGACCCGTTCAACCAGATGTCCCGCTACTGGCTCGCGCAGGCATATTACCGCACGGCAGATTACGCTCGGGCGGCGGATATCTTCACCGACCTCTACAACCTTTCCGCCCTGGAGGGGCAGGCTGAGGGTGCGACCATCCCTTACGACCTGGCCTACACCTATTTCACTTCCGGCGACTATGCCTCCGCCGCGAAGTGGTTCGACAAGTACTGCGCTTCGGACGCGAAGGAGTTCCGCAGCGATGCGCTCGTGCGCCGGGCGGACTGCGATTTCATCAGAAAAGACTACAGCTCAGCCATCTCCGCTTACGAAAAAGCTCTTTCCGAAAGCCGCCCCGCGGACAATGTCTATCCTTACTACCAGCTGGGTCTCGCCTATGGTCTGACCGGACGCATCGACAAGAAGATAGAGGCTCTCTCGACGGTGGAGGAAGCGGATGCGGCCGCTCCGCTGTACTGCGACGCGCTCTACGAGCTGGGCCGCTCCTATGTGGATGCCGGAAAGGATGAGCGTGCGACGCAGTGCTTCGAGAAGCTGCGTTCCACATCCAGGGACAGCAGTTTCGTGGCCCGTGCCCTCATAGAACTGGGTATGGTGTCCAGAAACGCTTCCGACTACGACAAGGCGCTCGGCTACTACAAGGAAGTCGCCGCCACTATGAAGGGGAGCGAGTATTATGACGATGCCCTGGCTGCGATAGAGTCCATCTATCAGGCAAAGGGCGAACCCGAGGCGTATTTCGCCTACCTCGACCGCTCCGGCATATCCTCCGGCAAGACAGGAGCGGAGAAGGAGGCGGTGTACTTCAATTCCGCCGAGCAGGTCTTCCTGAGCGGAAACTACGCCAAGGCACTCGTCTCCCTGCAGAAGTATCTCGATGCCTATCCTGACGGCAGCAAAGCTGCCAATGCGCAATTCTACCTGGCGGAGTCCTACCGCGCCCTGGGCCGGAAGGAAGAGGCCTGCGACAGCTACGCGCAGGTGATTTCCTCCGCGGAGTCCGGCTCGTTTACCGAGATCTCCCTTCTGCAGTATGCCGCCCTCTCCTATGCGCTCGCCCATTACTGCGACGCTTACCGGGGCTACGCTTCGCTGCTGGAGTCCGCCCGGCTTGAGGATAATGTCTTCGCGGCAAAAACCGGTATGCTGCGTTCAGCCTTCCGCGCACGGCTTTACGACAAGGCCATCGCTGCCGGCGAGGCTCTCAAGGCAGATTCCCGCTGCACGGAGGAGCTGGGCCGCGAGGCCGACTACGTGAAGTCCAAATCGCTTCTGGGCACTTCGCGACGCAGCGAGGCTTTCGGGATTCTGAATACTCTGAGCGCGAATCCTTCGGACAGCTACGGGGCCGAGGCGGCCTATCTGCTCATCCAGGACATCTACGACAGGGGTGAGTTCGACAAGGTGGAAAGCCGCGTGTACAGCTTCGCTCAGAATGCTCCGGACCAGTCCTACTGGCTCGCCAAGGCGTTCATCGTGCTGGGAGACAGCTTCGCGGAGAAGGACAATATGACTCAGGCCGAGGCTACTTTCCGCAGCATCGAGGAAGGCTATGTCCCTTCGGGCGACGGGGACGATGTCCTGGACAATGTGAGAATGAGGCTTGAGAAGATAGCTGAATTAAAGAAGTAAACGGTTCAGAATGAAAAAGATGAAAAGACATATCATCACACTGGCGGCGCTGCTTCTGCTGCCGTCTTTCTGTGCATTTTCGCAGAATATAAATCCTACCGTCCGCGTGACGAACGACTACCGGGGCAAGATTATGGAAGTGGACAAGGGCGAGCTCCCGGTGAGCATCGCGGATTCGCTTCTGAAGTTCGACTGGGATTTCGACTACGCGGTCACGGACAACCCCTACCGGGGAGCTTATGACTTCACTCCGTACCTTATAGACACCACTCCTGAGGCGACGCCTCTTAAGCAAGGCAAGCTCTATGTCCGCGCCGGTGCAGGCTACACTTTCCGCCCGGAAGCCTCTCTGGTCTATACTCCTTTCTCGGCGTCGAAATCCGGCCTGTCCGTCTATGACGATTTCGGGGGCTTTTCGGGAAATTACTCCGATTTCAGCCTTCCTTCCGGCGAAGAGGTCCTGCACAGGGACGGGTATTCGGGAGGTCATCTCTACCGTAACCGTCTGGGCATAAACGGCCGGCTCAGTCTCGGCAGGCCCGAGCTGCTCTTCGATGCGGGGACTGACCTGCTGCGCTCGGATTCCCGTCTTGCGGGACACAGCTATAATTCATTTGACGTCAAGGGTACTCTGGGGATGGATTTCCCGAAATGGCGGCTCGGTCTGGATGCCGGAGTGCGCAGAGGGTCTGACAGCCCTGTCACTTCCCTTGCAGATGAAAACGATATCTCCGAGACCGTTCTGGACCTGGGCTTCCGCATCGTGCACGAATACGCGCCCTCCCGCTACTTCGAGTTCCATCCGGGCGTGAAGTCCGATTTCTTCTCATATGGAAGTGCGGACGGCGAAGTCTCCCTCATCAAGTTCTCGGCTCTCTACAAGGCCGATTTCAGCCGCTCTCATCTTCGCGCCGGCGCTCTGCTCTCTGTGGTTGCGGGCAGTGTGGACGAGAATATGGTTTTTCTGGGCGGCGGCAGAGACAAGCCATCCCGGGGGAACTGGCTCTATCCTGATCTATATGCGGACTTCCTGCTTGTGCCTCAGACTCTCAAAGTCTATGCATCCCTTACAGGCGGCCCTCAGGTGGATGAGCTTAAGAGGGTGCTGGACGAAAGACCATTCGTCTCCGCCGTGTCCAATACCGTCTTTTTCACCGACGTAGTCAGCGTGCCTTACGATGCCGAGGCCGGCATCACCGGACGCATAGGCGGCGGAGTGCAGTACAAGATGGGTCTGGGCTACAGGAAGGTGGAGAACGCTCTTGCGGAGTCCGTTTCCGGGGGAGCCGACGCTCTCTACCTCTCTGCGCTGCTCCGTGCGGGTTACACCCTGCTGCATTTCGACGCCCGGATGTCTTTACAGACGGAAAGGTATGAGGCTGAATGGGACCTCACCCTGCAGAACAGCTCTTTCACTCCTTCCGTGACAGCTGTGGCCCTGCCTGAGCTCCAGGCTTCGGCTTCGTTCACCTATAACTGGAACAAGCGGATCTACGGCGGTCTTTCAGCCGCATATATGGGGCGGCGAACTCAGACGGAAGTGCTGCCGGGCGTCGCCGGCAGCGGGTCCGATATCGTGATTCCGGGCTATCTGGACCTCGGGCTGAATGCGCAGTTCAGATATAACCGCAGTCTCGCCTTCCGGCTTCGCAGCGGGAATCTGCTCGGACAGCCTGTCTATCAGCAGCTTCTGCTCTCCCCTCGCGGTCCGTGGTTTACGGTCGGTCTGACTTTCGCACTGTAGTTTCTCCGCCCGCTGATTCAGGCTGACGCCTTCCGTCGCCGCGCTGCTTCTCTCTCTCTGCGCGCGGCGTCAGGCTTTTATGACCAGCCCGTCGTATGCGGGTCTTATGGAGTCCGGCAGGCGGGAGCCGAATGAGGCCCCGTAGCCATCCGGGAGAGGGGAGTCGCAGAATTCGGTGTAGACAGGGAAAGTGTGAGAAAGGTGCGTGAGCCAGGTGTGCCCGGCCCCGATCCTGAGGGCTAGTTCCACAGCCTGTTCCAGACTGAAGTGCGAATGGTGCGGCTTATAGCTTACGGTATTCAGGGTCAGATGCTCAAGTCCCTGCAGCTTGCTCAGTTCGGACTCCGGCAGACAGCTCATATCGGTGATGTAGGCTATGTCCCCGAAGCGGAAACCCAGTACCGGCATCTGCCCGTGCAGCCCGCGTATCGGAATTATCTTCACGCCTCCCCCTGAGAGGTTCTCCTCCGTGGGCCGGGGAGCCGGAGCAGGCTTCTGTGTCCCCGCAAGCCGGAAAGACCCGTCCGGGCGCAGATAGCCGTAACCCACATCGTGCTTCCATATCAGCTCGCCTCCGGAGTTGGGATAGACCACGAAGGGCTGCTCGTCGATAAGGTGGATGTTCCACTCCGGCGCCCCCGGATACTTGTGCTCCGCGAACGCATAGGCGTATTCTTCCTTCAGAGTTTCCAGCACTTTCGGCTCGCAGTAGATTTCGGCGGGACGGCGGTCGATATAGTTCAGGGCCCGGACATCGTCCAGACCTCCGGTATGGTCTTTATGGTTGTGGGTCAGAAGGATAGCGTCCAGATGCCCCACTCCGGCGGCAAGCATCTGCATACGGAAATCCGGCCCGGCGTCCACCAGTATCTTCAGCCCTCCGTATTCCACCAGAGCCGAAGCCCTGAAACGCCTGTCCCGAGGGTCCGCACTGCGGCACACTCTGCACTTGCAGCCTATGATAGGCACGCCCTGTGAAGTCCCCGTGCCCAGGAAAGTCAATTTTACGTCCATCTCTACCGATATTTTCGCCGGATCCGCCCCGGCAGCTCCGGGGCATACGCGGAAAAACCCCGCAAAGATACTCGGAATTTTGCTATCTGCAGAAAATTCGTTAAATTTGTCCGATTTTAGAGAATGATGCGGGCGCGTCCCCAGGCGCTTCGCTAAGAGATTGACTGATAATGAATTAATATAGACAGATAATGATAGATTCTGAAGAAATGAAAAAAGCGGAAGAGCAGTATTCCGCGAATAGCATCCAGGTGCTGGAAGGGCTTGAGGCCGTGAGGAAAAGACCGTCGATGTACATAGGCGACATCGCCGAGAGGGGGCTCCACCATCTGGTCTATGAGGTAGTGGATAACAGTATAGACGAAGCGATGGGCGGATTCTGCGATGATATCCGCGTCACCATATTGGAGGATAATTCCATCCGCGTGAAGGACAACGGCCGAGGCATCCCTACCGGGATGCATCCGAAGGAGCATCGCTCAGCCCTCGAGGTGGTATTGACCGTGCTTCACGCCGGAGGCAAGTTCAGCAAGAACAGCTACAAGGTCTCAGGAGGTCTGCACGGCGTGGGCGTGTCCTGCGTGAACGCCCTCTCCGACCATCTGGTCGCCGAAGTCCACCGCGAAGGAAAAGTTTTCGTGCAGGAGTACTCGAAAGGCAAGCCGCTCGGCCCTGTCGAGGAGAAAGGGGAGTGCACCGACACCGGAACCATCATCACCTTCCATCCTGACGCGGAGATTTTCACCCAGACCACCGTCTACAAATACGACACCCTCGCAGCCCGTCTGCGCGAGCTCTCGTATCTGAACAAGGGCATCCGCATCACCCTCACCGATATGCGCGAGGACGTCGACGAGTACGTCCGCGACGAGAACGGCGACAGCAAGCCTACCGGACGCAAGGTCAAGCGCAGCGATGTGTTCTACTCCGAGAAAGGACTGCGCGAATTCATAGAATACCTCGACGCCGGCGCACAGCAGCTCATCCCCGAGCCTGTCTGCGTGAACTCCGACAAGGTCATCCCTATAGACATCGCCCTCCAGTATAACAACGGCTACACCGAGAAGATATACTCCTATGTGAACAACATAAACACCATCGAGGGCGGAACCCATCTTCAGGGTTTCAAGATGGGACTCTCGCGCTCGCTGAAAGCCTACGCCGACAAGAACAACCTTCTCGCCAAGCTGAAGGATCCGCTCGCCCCTGAAGACTACCGCGAGGGCCTCACGGCCGTGATTTCCGTGAAGGTGGCCGAGCCTCAGTTCGAGGGCCAGACGAAGACCAAGCTCGGAAACACCGAAGTGACCTCGGCCGTCTCCCAGGCTACCGCCGCAGCCGTGTCCGCCTATCTGGAGGAACATCCTAAGGAGGCCAAGCTCATCATAGAAAAGATAGTTATCGCCGCCACAGCCCGCAGCGCAGCCCGCAAGGCACGCGAAATGGTTCAGCGCAAGACTGTTATGAGCGGTGCCGGGATGCCGGGCAAGCTTGCCGACTGCTCGGAGGACGATCCGCAGAAGTGCGAGCTCTTCCTCGTCGAGGGAGACTCCGCGGGCGGAACCGCAAAGCAGGGCCGCGACCGCCGCACCCAGGCCATCCTGCCTCTGCGAGGCAAGATTCTGAACGTGGAGAAGGCTGTGGAAGGCCGCGCGTTCGAGAGCCAGGAAATCCAGAACATCTATACCGCCCTCGGAGTCAGAGTGGCCCAGGAGGACGAGACCGGAGAAAAGCATATGGACCTGAGCCATCTGCGCTACCATAAGGTAGTCATAATGACCGATGCCGATGTCGACGGCTCGCATATCGCCTGCCTGATCCTCACATTCTTCTTCAGATATATGCTCGACCTCATAAAGAACGGCTACGTATATCTCGCCACACCTCCGCTCTACCTCGTGAAGAAGGGCAAGGAGGAGATCTACTGCTGGACAGAGGAACAGAGGGAGGAAGCCGCCCTGAAGCTCGGCAAAGGCTCCGACAAGGGCTACACCGTCCAGAGATACAAAGGTCTGGGTGAGATGAGCGATGCTCAGCTCTGGGACACCACTATGAATCCTGCGAACAGGCGTCTGCGCCAGATCACCCTCGAAAACGCGGCTCAGGCCGAGCGCACCTTCTCCATGCTTATGGGCGATGATGTACCGCCACGCCGGCAGTTCATAGAGGACAACGCGCACTACGCGAACATCGACGCGTAACCTCGCCCCGGGAAGCGGCCGGAAGGCCGCCGAAGAGAAAAGAATAAACAGAATTTTAATCACATATCGCAATGTTGGACATTTTTGACAGAATAGCAAGAGATTCAGGCGGTCCTATCGGACAGTATTTCGAGCAGGGATTCGGATACTATATGTATCCTCGTCTGGAAGGAGAACTCGGGCCTCATATGACCTTCAACGGCACACCGGTACTGAACTGGTCGCTGAACAACTATCTCGGCCTCGCGAATCACCCTGAGGTGCGCAAGGCTGACGCGCAGGGCGCAGCCGACTGGGGTCTGGCCTATCCTATGGGAGCCAGGATGCTCTCCGGCAACACCCGTTACCACGAGCAGCTCGAACAGACCTTCGCCCGTTTCGAGAAGAAGGAGGACGCATATCTGTTCAATTTCGGCTATCAGGGGATCGTCTCCACCATCGACGCCCTCACCGCCCGTCACGACGTGATCGTCTATGATGCCGAGTGCCACGCCTGCCTGCTGGACGGAATCCGTCTGCACCCGGGCGAGAAATACAAATACCGCCACAACAACATCGCCGACTGCGAAAAGGTGCTCGCACGTGCCTGCAAGGTTGCCGAAGAGGGTCAGGGCGGAGTGCTGCTCATCACCGAGGGCGTATTCGGAATGACCGGCGCGATGGGCATACTCGACAAGATTGCCGCATTGAAGAAGAAATACAGCTTCCGCATTATGATAGATGACGCGCACGGCTTCGGTCTTCTGGGAGAGCACGGACGCGGAACTTCCGAGCAGCTGAACTGTATGGATGACATCGACCTCTACATAGGCGCGTTCGCCAAGAGTATGGCCTCCATAGGCGGTTTCGTAGCCGGCCCTCACGCCATCATCAACTACCTGCGTGCCAATATGCGCAGCCAGATGTACGCCAAGAGCCTTCCTATGCCTCTGGTCATCGGCAATATGAAGCGTATGGAGATTATCGACTCCCCTGAAGGGGACGAGCTCCGCAAGAAGTGCTGGACCATCACCCACGCCATCCAGAAGGGCTTCCGCGACGAGGGCTTCGATATAGGCGAGGCCGAAGCCTGCGTGACGCCGGTACACATCAAGGGCGGAGTCGCCCAGGCCACGAAGATGGCGAAGGACCTGCGCGAGAACTACAGGATTTTCTGCTCTATGGTCATCTACCCTGTCATCCCTAAGGGAATGATAATCTTCCGCATAGTCAGCACGGCCGCCCACACTATGGAAGATGTGCAGTACACCCTGAATGCATTCAAGGAGATAAAGGCCAAGCTCGACGCCGGAGCATACGACGGAGACGACATAGCGGCAATGACAGTGGAATAGTATGGACGGGACTTGCTTCAAAGACAAGGTCATCATAGTAACAGGAGCCAGCTCGGGTATAGGGTTGGCTTCTGCCCGTTTATTCGTCTCGTTCGGGGCGAGGGTGGTGATGGCCGCCAGGAGTCTGGACAAATTGCAGTCTCTGGCGCGGTCTATGGGCGATTCCGAGCATATTCTCTGCGTCAGGACAGACGTCAGCGTGTTCGAGGACTGTCAGGCTCTCATAGACAGGACCGTGGAAAAATGGGGACGCATCGACATACTCGTGAACAATGCCGGGCTCTCTATGCGCGCTATGTTCAAGGACCTGGATCTGAGCGTGATACATCGTCTTATGGATGTAAACTTCTGGGGGACGGTGAATTGCACGAAGTGCGCCTTGCCGTATCTGCTGGGAAGCAGGGGGTCGGTGGTCGGAGTGATCTCCATTGCCGGCTTTTCGGCTCTCCCGGCCCGCACGGGCTACTCCGCTTCGAAATACGCGATACGCGGTTTTCTGGACACCATCCGCATCGAGCACCTCAAGGACGGACTCAACGTGCTGGTGTTCGCTCCGGGCTACACCTCCTCGAACGTGCGCAACGCCGCCCTCACCTCTGACGGCAGCGCTCAGGGAGAGACGCCTCTGGACGAGAGCAAGCTGATGAGCGCGGAAGACTGCGCCCTGCACCTCGCCAAGGCTCTGCGCAGACGCAGCTCCCAATGCATACTCACCCCTCTGGGACATCTGACCGTGTGGGCGCACAGGCTTTTCCCGCGTCTCACCGACAGGATGACTTACAGCTACATCGCCCGCGAGGCGAACAGTCCTTTCAAGTAAGTTTTTTTTCGAAATCCGAATAAGCTATGAATGTCAGTCTGAAAGATATCAAGTTCCCTTCCCGGCTTCCTTTCCTGGTGCTGATGCTGATTCTTTTCGTCATCTTCCCTAGGACGGCAAAGTTCAACTACGACTACAAGAAAGGTTCGGTCTGGAAGTATGAGACCCTGCTGGCCCAGTTCGACTTCCCGATACTCAAGACGGATGAGCAGATTTCCGAGGAGAAATCCAAGTCGGACGGCGGCGTGATTCCCTACTACAGATACTCCGAGGAGATCGTCAACAAGAATCTCAAGGCTGCCGGAAGCCTCTCGCTGGGGAAGGCCTCCGCTCTCAGACCGGCCATAGTCTCCACCATCAAGGATATCTACAGCCACGGAGTGGTTTCCGACGAGGGAGTCAAGCTGAGCCGGAATTCCTCTGACGCTTCGAGGGAGGTGCTCTACATCCAGAAGGACAAGAGAGCCTCGAAAGTTCCTGTCTCCGAGGTCTATAAGCTTACTGACGCCAAGGCGAAGCTTCTGGCGGATATGTCCGGGACCTACAGGAGCTGGAATCTGGACTCCATCTTCCGCGCGAACAATGTCTATGACCTCATAGTCCCGAATCTTTTCTATGACAAGCAGACCACGGAGCTTGTGCACGACGAGTCCTCGCCGACCGTCTCTCCGACTTCAGGCTTCGTGAACGCAGGGCAGCTGATAGTCTCCAAGGATGAGATAGTCACCGCCGAGATAGAGCAGATTCTGGATTCGTACAAGGCCGAATATGAGGCGACTATGGGCTATGACGGTCCGAAGTTCGTTTTCCTCGCGGGGAATTTCATCCTCGCCCTCGCTTTCGTCCTCATCATCTTCTTCTGCATCTTCTTCACGAACACCACTCTGCTGGACGACCTAAGCCGGCTGTGCTACCTGCTGTTCGTGGTGCTCTTCACCTGTGTGGCTACGCTGCTGGTGAACAAGGCGAACCCTCAGTTCCTCTATATGGTTCCGTTCCCTCTGGCCGCCCTGTGGCTTCTGGGCTTCGTCCCGAAGAAGGTTCTGATTCCGGTATACATCACTGCGCTGATGCCGCTTATGATATTCGCGCGGGACGGTTACGTGCTCTTCGTCATGTTCCTCCTTGCCGGTCTTGCGGCCGGATACGCCTTCAGATTCTTCAACCGGAGCTGGAGCCAGTTCCTGGTATCTCTGGTGATATTCGTTTCGCTCGTGATCACTTACAGTGGCTTCGCTATGATAGAGGCCGTGAACGGAGACTACCTGAAGGTCCTCGCCTTCCTCGCTCTCGGCTCGATCTTCTCGGTAGCGCTCTATCCTCTGGTCTTCCTATTCGAGAAGCTTTTCAACCTGCTCTCCACTTCGCGTCTCAAGGACCTCGCTGAGACAGACCAGCCGCTGCTGCAGGAGCTCTTCGAGAAGGCTCCCGGAACTTACGACCACTCCCTGAAGCTGAAGAATATGGTAGAGCTGGTGGGACAGAAGATAGGCGGGAACCTGAATGTGAACCTGCTGCGCGCAGGAGCCCTCTATCACGATGTCGGAAAGATGAAGAATCCTCTGTGCTTTACGGAGAATTCGAAGCTTGCCACAGGCTCCGACAGAGACGATTATCACGCCGGCAAGACTCCTCTGGAGAGTGCAAGAGACATTATAGAACACGTTCCGGCGGGGCTTGAGATAGCCGCCGCATATAAGCTGCCCAAGGAGCTGCGCGACTTCATAGCCACTCATCACGGGACGAGTTACTGCTCCTTCTACATCAAGCATCTGAACGAAGGCGGAGATCCATCGCTGAAGGACTCCTTCTGCTACGCCGGGCCGAAACCTTTCACCAGGGAACAGGCTATCCTTATGGTCTGCGACTCTGTAGAGGCCGCCTCCCGCTCCCTCAAATCCACAACGCCTGAGTCCTGCCGGCAGCAGGTGGAGAAAATAGTGGCCTCGAAACTGGAACAGGGGCAGTTCGATGACGCCAACATCACGGTCAAGGACCTGAACACGATGAAGAAAGTGCTCGTGGAGTACCTTCCGTCCGTGAATCACGAAAGAGTCGCATATCCGGACAGGAAAGCGGGAAGAAAGGCCAGGTGATGCGCAGAAATAAGCGGAAAATCACTATATTTGCGGCCCGTCCGCCGCAGCGGTGATGATTCTGCAGACGGGGACTCCGTAAGGCAGTCCGACAAGAAAATAAAGACAGAACAGAATATGAAACTAGAAAAGAACCAGATCGATGCTCTGAACATAGAGCTCACCCTCACAGTCGGGAGCGAAGATTACACTCCCGTAATGAAGAAAAAGCTCAACGAGCGCCGCAGAAATGCGGAAATCCGTGGATTCAGAAAGGGCAACGCCCCTATGGCCTTCATCGAGAAGATATATGGCGAGCAGTGCCTCTTCGACTCCGTGAACGACATAATCTCCGAGCAGCTCGGCAAATACATCGAGGATAACTCCCTCAAGACCATCGGCGAGCCTCTCGCCGCCGAGAATCAGCCGGAGAACGAATGGAAGGCCGGCAGCGAACTCGTGTTCAAGTTTGACATAGGCCTCGCTCCGGAGATCTCTCTCGAGCTCGGAAAGGACGACAAGGTGACAAGATACGACATAAAGGCCACGCCGGAAGCCGAGGCCGAGATGAAGAAGGCCCTGCTTATGCAGTACGGCCATCTCGGTGAGGTGGAGAAGCCGGGCGACGAGTCCTATATCTATGTGGACCTCAGCAATGGGCAGAAGAGCATAGAGAATACCTTCATCTCTATGCGCGACGTTACAGAGTCTATGAAACCGGCTCTTCTCGGAGTCAAGGCCGGGGACAAGCTGGAGCTGAATGTGAACGAGCTGCTGGAGCGTGAGGGCGACCGCGCCACGCTGCTGAGAGTGAAGAAGGAAGAGCTCGCGGAGATCGCTCCCGTATTCTGCGCCACTGTGGAGAACATAAAGGACTATGTCCCTGCCGAACTCTGCCAGGAGACTTACGACACTATCTTCGGCGAGGGGAAGGTCAGCGACGAGGCCGCCTTCGACAAGGCTGTTTCCGAGCGTTTAGCTGACAATTACCGCCAGGAGTCCGACTACCGTCTCGGGCAGGATATACGCAAGTATGTGACAGAGAAGGCCGCCGTCGCCCTTCCTGAGGCCTTCCTGAAGAGGTGGCTCTTCAGCATAAACAAGGAGAAGTTCACTATGGAGCAGATCGAGAAGGAGTTCCCGGCCTTCCTGGAGGACTACAGATGGCAGATGATCTGCGACTATCTGATGAACGCTTACGACATCAGGATTTCCGCAGAGGAAGTTAAGGAGTCCGCACGTGAATACATCTCCTACCAGTACGCGATGTACGGAATGCAGAACATCCCGGGAAGCATCATAAACGACCAGGTGGACAAAATGATGAATGACTCGCAGCAGGTGCAGAGAATATACGAGGGTGTGGAGAACCGCAAGGTGATCGGCGCTGTGCGCGAAAAGATCACTCTTGCCCTCAAGTCCATTTCCCTCGAGAAGTTCAGAGAGCTCAAGTAAACTCATAAGAGTTACTTGACAGCTTCTGAATAACCGGCATAAATTCAGGTCAGAATTGCCCCGGTGCAGTTCTGACCTTTTTATTATAACTTATTATGATGGACAAAAGCGAATTCGAGAAATACGCCAGAGGGGACCGGCGCATAAGTTCCACAACTCTGCAGCGTTACGAGTCGGCGCACGACTCCTACATAAACCCCACCATCATCGAGGAGCGCAAGCTGAACGTCGCATCCATGGACGTGTTCAGCCGTCTTATGATGGACCGCATCATATTTCTGGGGGTTCCCATCGATGACGATGTGGCCAACATCATCCAGGCGCAGCTCCTTTTCCTCGCCTCCACTGACAGCAAGGCGGACATCTCCCTCTATCTGAATACGCCGGGCGGACAGGTCTCCAGCGGACTCGGCATCTATGACACTATGCAGATCATAGAGCCGGACGTGGCCACGATATGCACCGGGATGGCGGCCTCGATGGGAGCGGTCCTGCTCTGCGCCGGCGAAAAAGGCAAGCGCAGCGCCCTTCCGCATTCCAGGGTGCTGATACATCAGCCTCTCGGTGGCACCAGAGGGCAGGCGAGCGATATCCTCATCGCCGCCAAGGAGATAGAGAAGACACGCGCCGAGCTTGTCAGCATCATCTCCGAGCATACCGGCCAGCCTTATGATAAAGTGTTCGCGGATGCGGACAGGGATTTCTGGATGACATCCGGAGAGGCTCTGGAATATGGTATGGTGGATGAGATTCTCAAGAAAAGGACCAAATAATGGCAGGAAAGAAACAGGGGAACCGCTGCTGTATGTGCGGCCGCACTGACCGCGAGGTGCCGCTGATGCTCAGCGGCATAGACGGCTACATCTGCAGCGACTGCATCCGTCTCGCTTCCGAATATCTGGACGAGATGGAGCAGGGCAAACGCAGCGCGGCTCAGGGAAAGAAGCTGGACACGTCGGTCAAGCCTAAAGACATCAAGGCTTATCTGGACCAGTATGTGATAGGGCAGGACAGGGCGAAGAAGCTGCTCGCAGTGGCCGTCTATAACCACTACAAGCGCATAAACCACAACCTTGTGGAAAAGCCTGACGACGGGGTGGAGCTGGAGAAGTCGAACATACTGATGGTGGGTCCTACAGGAACAGGCAAGACTCTGATGGCCAGAAGCATAGCCAAATTCCTCGATGTGCCTTTCACCATCGTGGACGCTACCGTTCTCACCGAGGCCGGCTATGTGGGCGAAGATGTGGAGAGCATACTTACGCGACTGCTCCAGGAGGCTGATTACGACCTGGCCAAAGCCGAGAGGGGCATAGTCTTCATCGACGAGATCGACAAGGTGGCCCGCAAGAGCGACAACCCGTCCATCACCCGCGACGTTTCGGGCGAGGGTGTGCAGCAGGCTATGCTGAAGCTCCTCGAAGGCAATGTGGTGAACGTCCCTCCGAAGGGCGGCCGCAAGCATCCCGAGCAGGATTTCGTGCACGTGAACACCCAGAATATCCTGTTCATCTGCGGAGGAGCCTTCGAGGGCATAGAAAGGCGCATCGCCCAGAGGCTGAACACTCAGATAATCGGTTTCGGCACCGCCGAAAAGCAGGTGGTGGACAAGGAGAATCTCCTGCAGTACGTCTCACCCGAGGACCTTCGCGCCTACGGACTCATCCCTGAGATCATCGGCCGTCTGCCGGTCATAACCTATCTGGACCAGCTCGACCGCGATGCCCTGAAACGCATACTCACGGAGCCCAAGAACGCGATCCTCAAGCAGTACGGCAAGATTTTCGAGCTTGACGGCAAGAAGCTGGACATCGACCCGGAGGTGCTGGAGCTCATCGTGGACACGTCCATCCGGAACAAGATGGGAGCGCGCGGGTTGCGTGCCATCTGCGAGAAGCTGATGAGCGACGCGATGTACGACTCTCCGTCCTCGCGGAGCAAAACCTTCCACCTTACCCTCGATTACGCGAAATCCAAGCTGTGTGACGTGTGAAAAACTCTCTACGCTGTCTGACCCCGTCCCGACCGGCAATCTCTGCCCTGCGGCAGCAAAAGATGCCCGATCACGTCGGGCATGACGAAAACCGTCATTGCCGGCCTGCTCTCCACGTCAT
>CAVDFQ010000010.1:0-65738 GCA_963608065.1 bacterium | reverse complement strand
CCTTGAACATCTCGCTGCGTGCCATTTCAGCACCGCCTACACGGCCGCTGATCTGCACCTTGATGCCTTCAGCGCCTACTCTCATCGTGTTGGCTACAGCCATCTTGATGGCTCTTCTGTAGGAAACACGGCCCTCGATCTGACGGGCGATGGAGTCAGCCACGATGTGGGCGTCCACCTCCGGACGCTTCACCTCGAAGATGTTTATCTGAACATCCTTACCGGTGACTTTCTTCAGCTCTTCCTTGAGCTTGTCCACTTCAGCTCCGCCCTTGCCGATGATGACGCCCGGACGTGCCGCGTGAATGGTCACGGTGATGAGCTTGAGAGTACGCTCGATGACTATCTTCGAAAGGCTGGCCTTGGAAAGACGGCTCGTGAGGTACTTGCGGATCTCGTAGTCTTCCGCTATCTTCTCCGCATAGTTACCGCCGCACCAGTTGGAGTCCCAACCGCGGGTGATACCGATTCTGTTGCTGATAGGATTTGTTTTCTGTCCCATATTATTACTCCTCCACTGCTGCTGGTTTGACATCAAGAACGACGGTCACGTGATTCGAGCGCTTGCGGATGCGGCCGGCCCTACCCTGCGGGCAAGGGCGGATGCGCTTCAGCGTGCGGCCTTCGCCGACCATAATGGTCTTGACATATACGTTACCGTTATCGAGTTCCTTGCTCTTCTCGGGATTCTTGGCTTCCCAGTTAGCGATGGCGCTGCGGAGAAGTTTCTCGAGACTGACGGAAGCGTCTCTCTTCGAATATTTGAGGAGATCGAGGGCGCGGTTGACCTCCACGCCTCTTACTGTGTCCGCAACGAGACGCATCTTGCGCGGAGATGAAGGGACGTCATTCAGCTTGGCAATGGCTGTTACCTTTTTCGCCTCCTTGAGGCGCTCTGCCATAAGTCTTTTACGCTTTCCCATAATTTTTACTTCTTATTGTTACCTGAATGACCTCTGAATGTACGGGTAGGGGCGAATTCGCCGAGTTTGTGACCCACCATCTGCTCAGTTACATAAACCGGAATGAACTTGTTTCCATTATGAACTGCGATAGTATGTCCGATGAAGTCAGGTGAAATCATACTGGCGCGTGACCAGGTCTTGACCACCTCTTTCTTCTTGCCGCCTTCGTTCATGGCAAGAATTCTCTTCTCCAGAGCTTCCTGGATATATGGACCTTTTCTTAAAGAACGACTCATAATCTCTAAAGTTTAATTCCGTTTATTTCTTTCTTCTTTCGATGATGAACTTATTTGAAGACGCCTTAGGATTACGTGTCTTATATCCCTTAGCAGGCAAACCCTTGCGTGAGCGCGGGTGACCTCCGGAAGCACGACCTTCACCACCTCCCATAGGGTGATCGACAGGGTTCATTACGACACCTCTGTTGTGAGGTCTGCGACCGAGCCAGCGGCTGCGGCCGGCCTTGCCGTAAGACTCCAGATTGTGATCAGGATTCGATACCGTGCCCACGGTGGCGCGGCAGGAAACGAGCACCATTCTGGTCTCGCCCGAAGGCAGACGGAGAACGGCGTGAGTTCCCTCACGTGCGGCGAGCTGCGCGAAAGTACCGGCGGAACGTGCCATAGCGGCACCCTGACCGGGACGAAGCTCGATATTGTGGACGAGAGTACCTACAGGAATTTCACTCAGAGGGAGGCAGTTGCCGACTTCCGGAGCGACGCCGCTGCCTGAAGCTATGACCTGACCTACCTGAATGCCGTTCGGGGCGATGATGTATCTCTTCTCACCATCCTCGTACTGGACGAGAGCGATGCGTGCGCTGCGGTTCGGGTCGTACTCGATGGTAAGCACCTTTGCCGTGCACTCGTCCTTGTCGCGCAGGAAGTCGATGATGCGGTACATTCTCTTGTGACCGCCACCGATATAACGCATAGTCATCTGACCTGTGTTATTTCTTCCGCCTGATTTCTTGAGAGGCTCCAACAATGATTTCTGAGGCTTCTTGGCTGTTATTTCCTCGAAAGTGCTGATGACTTTGTTCCTCTGACCGGGAGTTACCGGTTTGTATTTTCTTACTGCCATTGTCTTTCCCTCCCTTAAATATTGCTATAGAAATCTATCTTGTCCTCACCTGCAAGCGTGACATAGGCCTTCTTGAAGTGATTCATACGGCCCCTCAACAGACCGGCCTTCGTATAGCGGGATTTTCTCTTTCCGTGATAGTTGGCGGTGTTGATGTCCGCAACGGACACATTATACATCTGCTCTACGGCAGCTTTTATCTGAATCTTGTTCGCTCTGCGGTCGACGATGAAAGCGTAACGGTTCAACTTTTCGCCCTGAGCCGTCAATTTTTCAGTAACTATTGGCTTAATAATGATTCCCATTTCTTTGTCTTTTTAGCGTCTTGCTCTGGAAGCGAGAATGTCCTGCACGCCATCGACAAGTACGATGGAATTCGCATTCATAATCGCGTAGGTGTTTATTTCATCGACCGTGATGACCTTAGCCCAATCGAGGTTGCGGGACGAAAGGTAAATATTTGCCGAGTTTTCAGGAAGGATCACGAGGACCTTGCGGGTGCCCGCCTTGAGAGCTGCGAGGATGCTCATGAACTCCTTCGTCTTCGGGGCCTCCATAGCGAAAGGCTCCACGACGGTGATGGCGTTCTCCTGAGCCTTGTAGCTGAGGGCAGAGCAGCGTGCGAGGGACTTCACCTTCTTGTTCAACTTGTGTCTGTAGCTGCGCGGTACAGGTCCGAATACACGGCCTCCGCCTACGTAGATATTAGCCTTCAAGCTGCCGTGACGAGCACCGCCGCCGCCTTTCTGACGGCCCTGCTTCTTCGTGCTGTAGGCAACTTCGCTGCGGTCCTTGGTCTTCGCAGTACCCTGGCGACGGTTGGCAAGATACTGGATTACATCAAGATAAATCGCGTGGTCATTCGGTGTGATGCCGAATACGTTCTCGTCGAGAACAACCTTCTTTCCGGATTCAGATCCGTCAATTTTCAAAACTGACAATTCCATAATCTTAAGCCTCCACAATTACATAAGAACCCTTGGCTCCAGGGACAGAGCCTTTCACTACGATGAGGTTATTCTCGGGGATAACCTTGACAACCTGAAGGTTGAATACCTTCACTCTCTCGTTTCCCATATGGCCTGCCATACGCATTCCGGGGAACACGCGGGACGGCCAGGAAGATGCACCCATGGAACCCGGGTGACGGAGACGGTTGTGCTGGCCGTGAGTCTTGCCGCCTACACCCTGAAAGTGATGACGGTGAACTACGCCCTGGAAACCTTTACCTTTAGAAGTACCGACGACATCCACGAACTTCACGTCATCTGCGATGACGTCCGTGACGGTAATGGTGTCGCCCAGTTTCAGCTCTCCCGCGAAGTCAGCCTCGAACTCTACGAGCTTCTTCTTAGGAGTGGTTCCTGCCTTTTTGAAGTGCCCCATAAGAGGCGCGCTGGCGTGCTTTTCTGTAGTTTCGTCATAGGCAAGCTGCACGGCGGCATAACCATCTTTTTCTACCGTGCGAACTTGTGTGACAACGCAAGGACCAGCCTCAATAACAGTGCATGGTATGTTCTTACCCTCGGCACTGAAAACGGAAGTCATTCCGATTTTCTTTCCAATTAATCCAGGCATTGGTTTGTTAATTAATTGTTTACAAATACTTTAATCATTTCCGCCTAAAATTGCGGGCTGCAAATGTACGAATATTTTTTCAATAATCAATCACTTGATTTACTTTAATTTGTGTTGTATCTTTGCGGAATATGACGATTCTGGCTATTTTCGGGTTCTTGAACCTGTCTTTCACAGATATTGTCGACATCCTTCTGGTGGCGATAATCATCTATCTCGTATTCCGCTGGATAAGAGGTTCTTCGGCTATGGGCGTATTCACCGCCATACTGCTCCTGCTGCTCATCCGCGTCATCGCGGGCGCGCTCGGAATGAAGCTGATGACCGCCGTGATGAACACAGTCCTGGACGTGGGCGTGCTCGCGCTCATAATAATCTTCCAGCCGGAGATACGCCGCCTGCTGATGGGCATAGGAAACCGGTACCGGCACACTCCTCATCTGGCTACGCTTCTGGACAAGTTCCTGGGCGTGAAGGAGGACAGTCTGGACAGCGGATTGGTGAGCGAAATCGTGGAGGCCTGCAAGCAGATGAGCGACGCCAAGACGGGGGCTCTGATCGTCATCCCCCAGAAGGACCATATAGAATATATAAAGGAGACGGGGGACGAGGTAGATGCGAAGGTAAGCAGCCGGCTGATAATGAATATCTTTTTCAAGAACTCCCCTCTCCACGACGGTGCGATGATAATCGACGGAGGGCGTATCGCGGCCGCGCGCTGCACCCTGCCCATAACTGAGCGGCAGGACATCCCGGCACATTACGGAATGCGCCACAAGGCCGCCATCGGTATGTCGGAGACCTGCGATGCCCTCATACTCGTGGTTTCCGAGGAGACGGGAAACATCTCCTTCGTCCGGGGCGGAAACATCCGGACAGTCGGCAGCACAAGCGAACTCAAGCAGCTGCTGACCCCGACAGCGGCGGAGAAAACCCGGCCGGCTGCGGAGAAAGCTCCGACAGCGGCGGAGAAGGGCAATGACACGGAGAACGATGCTTCAGCTCAGTGATATGACGACCATAGACAGCAGGCTCGAGCAGAAACTGGGTTTCGACAGGGTCAGAAAGATCGTTTCTGACCGCTGCTCCACCTCCTATGCGGCCGAGAAGACAGAGAAGGAGTGCTTCAGCACTGACCGCAAGACCATAGCCCACCGCCTGCAGCTCACCGACGAGATGCGTATGATACTGATGTTCGAGGAGAATTTCCCGACTACAGGCTACATCGACGCTCTCTCCTTCCTGCTGGCGCTGCGCCGTGAAGGCAGCAGCCTCGATGTCGCCTCGCTGGGCAAGCTGCGTACACTGACTGACACCACCGACAGGATCACCGGCTTCTTCGCGGGCATAAAAGACAGCGTCTATCCGAAACTCAAGCGTCTCAGCGCGCCCGTCGAGTCATTTTCCGTAATCCGCAAGCGCATCGACGGCATCCTGGACAAGTACGGCGAGGTGAAGGACAGTGCCTCCGATGCCCTCTACGACATCCGCAGGCAGCTCCGCGAGAAAGAGAATTCCATCTCCAGACGCGCCGCCGCGATACTGCGCAAGGCCCAGGAAGAAGGCCTCGCGGACGGCGATGCGAGCGTCTCGGTCCGCGACGGCAAACATCTCATCCCGGTATCTTCAGCCTCGAAGCGCAAGATGCCAGGCTTCGTTTACGACACCTCCGCGACCGGCAAGACCACGTTCATCGAGCCGGCGGAAATCATAGAGCTCGAGAATGAAGTGATAGAACTGGGCTTCGCCCAGAGCAGGGAAATCGCCCGCATCCTCGCCGAGTTCAGCGACTTCGTCCGTCCGAGCCTAGGGGGACTCATCTACGCCGCCGGCTTTATGGGCGAAATAGACTTTCTGATGGCCAAGGCCCAGACCGCCCTGGACTTCATCGCCGGTATGCCCGTCATCTCGGAGGACGGCACCCTTACGCTTCGCAAAGCCAGACATCCGCTGCTCGAACGGGCGCTGAAAAAAGAAGACAAGGAGATAGTGCCGCTCTCGCTGAACCTTACGAGGCAGAAGCACATCATAATGATCTCGGGGCCGAACGCCGGCGGCAAGTCGGTGTGTCTGAAGACAGTGGGGCTGCTGCAGTATATGTTCCAGTGGGGTCTGCTCATTCCGACTTCGGAGACCTCCGAGCTTCCGGTGTTTGACCGCATCTGCGTGAGCATAGGAGATGACCAGTCGATAGACAACGACCTGAGCACCTACAGCTCATTCCTCGCGGATATGAGGGAGACACTGGAGGTGGCCACGGCCGATTCGCTGGTGCTCATCGACGAGTTCGGCTCGGGCACGGAACCTGCCGCCGGAGGATCCATCGCGGAGGCGATACTGGCGGAGCTCGACCGCAGAGGCACTTACGGAGTCATAACTACGCACTACACCCAGCTGAAGCTCTATGCCTCCTCGAGGGAGACAGGCGTAGTGAACGCCGCGATGCTCTTCGATGCACAGAACATACAGCCGCTCTTCCGCCTGGAGATGGGGCTGCCGGGCAACTCGTTCGCATTCGAGCTGGCGCGCAAGATGGGTCTGCCGGAGGCTATCGTGAAAGATGCGGAGACGCGCGCGGGCGAAGAGTTTGTGGGGATAGAGAGGAATCTGCGCAAGATCGCGCGCAATCGCCGCGCTCTGGACGAGAAGCTGGAGAAGATAAAGCACACGGACCGCACGCTGGAAAGCATCACCGACCGCTACCGGAAGGAGCTGGAGGGCATACAGAAAGAGAAAAAGGGCATTCTGGAGCAGGCGCGCAAGGAGGCGGAGGAGATCGTCCGCGACGCCAACAAGCAGGTGGAGAACACCATCCGCAGCATCAAGGAGTCGCAGGCCGACAAGAACGAGACCCGGCAGGCGCGCAAGCAGCTGCAGGCTTTCGTGGCCGGTCTCGGCCAATTGAAAGAGCAGAACGCCAAGGAGAAGGACGAGTACATAGAGGAGCGCCTGCGCAAAATCGAGGAGCGCAGGCAGCGTGAGCAGAAGCGCAAGGCGCAGAGAGCCGGGGGCGAGCGGCAGGAGATGGAGCAGGCAGAGGAGCAGCGCAAGCGTATGGAGGCTTTCCGCAACGCTCCGCTGAAAGTAGGCGAGAAAGTCCGGATAAAGGACAACGGAATGGTCGGCGAAGTGACCAAGGTCAGCGCCAAGGCCGTGACTCTGACCATCGGCAATGTCAGCACGAAGCTCTCCTCCGACAGGGTCGAGCGGATTTCGTCCAATGAGTATAAGGCGGCCGCGAAAGAGTTTTCGCATCCGCCAATCCTGAAAACCGATGAGAGCATCACCGCCCGGAAGCTGAATTTCAGGATGGAGCTGGATGTGCGCGGGCAGAGACTCAGCGACGCTCTGGACATAGTCACGCACTATATAGACGATGCGCTTATGCTGAGGGTCCCGTCCGTGAGGATCATCCACGGGAAGGGCACGGGAGTGCTGAGGGACGAGATTCAGAAGTATCTGAAGACGGTCCCGGGAGTGGCTTCGGCGGCGGACGAGCATATTCAGTTCGGAGGAAGCGGGGTGACGGTGGTTACCTTCGACTGACGCCCCGGAGAAGGGGTGGGGGGGCAGAAGCTTCCGCGGGCAGTGTGTGTGAGGGGGGGGGGAAGAAGAATTGGACGAAAGAGACGTCCGGAATGGAGATATGAAATAAACTGAACTTGGGGTTATGAAGAGCCGGAGGAGAAAACTTGGAGATGCGGGGGAGGCGCTTGCGTGCGAGCACCTGCTGGCGCTGGGGCACACGGTGCTGGAAAGGAATTGGAGGTGGGCGCACCTGGAAGTGGATATCATCACGCTGTCCGGAGACGGGCTGCATTTCGTGGAGGTGAAGACACGCACGGCGCCTTCGGGGGCGGAACCAGAAGAGAGCGTGGGGATGGCGAAGCAGAGGAAAATGGTCGCGGCGGCGGAAGCATTCGTCCATAAGAGGGGAAATGGGGCGCTGAAAGAGAATCAGGACCTGCATTTCGATGTGTTTAGTGTGATTTTTGATAGAGAAAGCGTCCGGGTCCGGTATATACCCGAGGCATTTGTACCTATATTTTATTCGATCTGAACCACGTGATTATATGAATGAGCATCAATACTGCGTCATCCTTGCGGGAGGCAAGGGAGCCAGATTCTGGCCTGTAAGCAGAAAAGCGCTGCCTAAACAGTTCCTCAATTTCGCGCCGAGAGGAAAGACTTTTCTCAGAATGACTTATGAGCGTTTCCTCGGCATAGTTCCGCAGGAGAACATCATAGTGGTCTCGCTCACGCGCTACCGCGACGAGGTGAAGCGGCAGATTCCGGAGCTCAGCGACGGGAATCTCCTGCTGGAGCCGCATAGCCGCAATACCGCTCCCTGCATCGCTTTCGCCACGGCGGAGATCCTGCGCAGAGACCCGCAGGGGGTATTTGTGGTGACACCGTCGGATCTGCTGATCTTCGATCAGGAAGCCTTCGCGGACGCTATCGGGAGGTCTCTCGAATATGCAGCCGGGCACGACTCGCTGGTCGCTCTGGGAGTAGTCCCGAGCCGGCCGGACACGAATTTCGGCTACATTCAGGCGGAAGGCGGCACTTCGGCGGCCAGCAGCGGACAGATAACCGGCATCAAGACTTTCACGGAGAAGCCGGACGCGGAGCTGGCGGAAGTCTTCGTCAGCAGCGGGGAGTTTCTCTGGAATGCGGGCATCTTCATCTGGCAGGCCAAGGTGATACGGGAAGAGCTGGAGAAGTACTGCCCGGAGATCATCGACAGTTTCGAGGGCTGGGACAAGATGTACGGGACTGACTCAGAAGGGGCTTTTCTGGAGAGCATCTACTCGGCCTGCAAGAGGGACTCGATAGACTATACGGTGATGGAGCGCACGGACAGGGCCTGCGTATGTCCCGTGAAGTTCACCTGGGACGATATCGGGAACTGGGACACCTTCTATAAATATATAGAGGAGAAGGACGAGAACGGAAACGCCATCTCGGTGGACAGCACTCTGCTCAGGGACACCTCCGACTGCATCATCTACTCGAGCGGAAAGCGCAAGCTCATCGCCGTGAGCGGCCTCAAGGACTACGCCGTCGTGGATACGGGCGACATTCTGATGATCTGTCCGCGCGATGACAGGCGTCTGAAGGAGCTCACCTCCAGCATAGGCCTGCCGGACTACGAGGAGTTCAGGTAGGGGGCGGGCGGTGACGACGCTGCGCGCGAAACGAAAAAACAAGAATAGGGAGGTCTCCGTTATGGAAACCTCCCTATTCCTTTATGGGATACCGACTGTTACCAGCCAGGATTCTGGGTGAGCTTGTCGTTCAGGTCGATCTGGCCTGAAGGGATAGGCTCGAGATAATTCTTCTTGTCGTAAACGCGTGGGCCGTAACCGTCTGCAAGGCTTGGGTCGATGTAGCCGTTGGCGTCCACATTCGCACCACCCTTGTTGTCACCTACCCAGGCGCCCTTGAAGATGTCCGGATATTTCTGGGAATCAAGCTTGTCGAGCTGATGCCAACGGATGAGAGACCAGTAGCGGTCGTTCTTGTCGTACATCATCTCCACGCGACGCTCGCGGCGGATTTCCCAGATGAGGTCGCTGACACCCATATTGTTCGCAGGGTCTGCCTTAGGGCTGATGCTCATACTAGGCATACCTACTCTCTTGCGGAGGAGGTTCACGGACTTGTCGAGGTCAGACTGTGTCGCGGTGCCGAGCTCAGCGCAAGCCTCAGCATAGTCGAGATAAATCTCGGCAAGCCAGAAGATAGGAGCGTCGGTCTCGTTGCTGCTGGTCTGGTTTCTTCTGTCTACAGGGAGAGAAGAGTTGTCGAACTTATAAACTCCGTAGCCTGAAGAAGAGGTGGAAACCATACCCTCACCGAAACGGATGAAGCCGCGGTCTCTGTAAAGGAGGACAGGGTCGATGGCCGCTGCGAGACGAGGGTCACGTACCTCGAGGAGATTCTCGATATTGATTCTCTTCGTCTTGGCCTCATCTGTATCTTCGTACTCTACGCCGTGGTCGGTAGTGTTCTGGGCTGTTGTAGCCTTAGGAAGACCGTCGATGAAGAGGTAGGAGTCGAAGGCAGCCTTGGACATACCGCTCATCTGTGTGGAGGAGCAGGTGTAGTCCACGAGGGAGTGGGCGAGAGTTCCGTACACATACTGTTTGTAGAGAATCATCTCGGAGTTTCCGGAGAGATCCAGAGAGTTGTAGTTCGCCTGATAGCTACTGTTGAGAGCATACATACTGTTGCCCATAATAGCCTGACAGGCTGTCTTGCACTCGTTCAGATACTTCTGTGCACGGGAAGGGTCTGCGGCCTTCTGGCCGTCAGCGCTGCTGCGGTACTTTGCGAAAGTGCCTTCATACAGACAGATTTCAGCCTTCATAGCCTGAGCTACCGCTGCGTTGTATTTAACGCGTGAGCCGGAATTGTCAGTGATATTGGCTACAGCGAAGTTGAGGTCCTCGAGGACATTGTCCATAACGAGGTCTCTGTCCTGACGTGCGGCGAAGATATAGTTAGCCTTATCGTCTTCGCTGGTGCTGAGGACCTTGTCCACCCATACACAGTCACCGTAAGTACGGACGAGGCAGTAGTGCTGCCAGGCGCGGTAGAGACGGGCGATTCCTATCCAGTTATTCTTCGCCTTGTCGTTCATACTGCTGATTCCCGGAATCTTCTCTATCATAAAGTTCGCACGGCGGATTTCCTGATAGCAGGCATTCCAGGTGCCGCTGTTGCCGGGGACACTCTTGGTGAATGTGGAGAATGAGGCACCTACCTGATTGTCATTGAGAGTAGGATAGTAGAAGTCTCCCGAACCGCCTCCATTGCCGTAGCCGGTCCATTCTGAGTAAAAGTAGTTCGCGTACATCTCCACATTGGACTCGCTTGTCCAGAAGTTACTGTTCGTGAAGCTTGTAAGCGGTTCCTTGTCCAGAACCTTGTCGCAGCTGGCGAAAAGGAATGCGGACATCATTAGAGAAATGCTTAATATTTTTTTCATACTCGTGTTCTATGAAAGTTTAGAATGAAATCTGGACACCGCAGGATACCGTACGATAGTAAGGAGCTGTACGTCCGAACGAACCCGCATCGGAAGATCCTTCACCTGTACCGATTTCAGGGTCGATTCCGTAAACCTTGCTGTGGTTGATGATGTCGAGAGCGTTGTTCACGTTGACATATACTCTGAGTTTGTCGATGGAAACCGCATCGGTGATGACCTTAGGAAGCGTGTAGCCCAGAGTGATGTTCTTCAGACGGAGGTAGGACATATCCAGAAGGTACTTCGTCTGCGGATAGTAGTTGTATCTTCCGCCGTACTCCTGGATGTTCGAGGACATCTGGCCGCGAGCTCCGTTGCTGCCGCCGAACATACGAGGATGACGAACTGACTGGTCTACGGTGCCGTTCTTCACCATTTCCTCGGTGACGTAGCTAGTCTGTGTGGTATAGATGGCATCCGTGCCTCTCGAGAAAGGAACGACAAATGCCGATGTGGTCCAGTAATCTCTCTTACCTACGCCCTGGAAGTACATATCGAGGTCGAAGTTCTTCCAGCTGCCGCCCAGACGGAGCGAATACTGATAGCGCGGAGTGACGTTACCGATAACCTTGAGGTCTCCGTGATTCTCTTCAGTTCCATCGCCCCAGTCGATCACGCCGTCACCGTTGAGATCTTTGTACTTTATGTCACCTACTCCATACTTGAAGGTGCCGCTCTCGAGTTTGGACTGGTCAGGAGAGTTGGCCACGTCTTCCTCGGAAGTGAAGTAGCGGTCTGTCTCGAAGCCCCAGATTTGGCCATAGACCTTGCCGGAGTAACGGGTGTTCAGCTGAGGGCTGTCATTGTCCCACTCGGTGATGACGGTCTTGTAGTCGGACAGATTGCCGATGGCATAAACGGAAAGGCCATTGGAGAAGTTATGATGATAATCGAGGGTAAGTTCCCATCCTCTGGTCCTGAGGGAACCTCCGTTCTCGTATGCAGCGGATGTGCCGAGCACCTGAGGCATTGTCTGGCCCGGGGCGAGCATACCGTTCGTCATTCTCTGGAACCAGTCAAAGTTCACGTTCAGGTCTCCGTTGAGGAAGCCGAGATCGAGACCGAGGTTGGTGGTGGCGATAGTCTCCCAAGTAAGGCTTGAGGATACGAGAGAAGGTGTGGTGAAGTAGCTGTCCTTGCTCTTGCCGTCACCGAGCCAGTTCACGCTGTTGTTCTTCTTCGACATAGTCTCGAGGAACATATTGCTTCCGATTTCCTGGTTTCCGATCTCACCATAGGAAGCGCGCAGCTTGGCGCTGTTCACGATGTGCTTTATAGACTGCCAGAAGTTCTCCTGAGAGATTCTCCATCCTGCGGATGCCGAAGGGAAGAAGGCCCAGCGGGAGTGTGCAGGGAACTTGGAGGAACCGTCATAACGACCGTTGAGTTCGAGGAGGTATTTGTCGGCGTAATTGTAGTTTATGCGGCCGAAGAAACCGGCGGAACCGTTATGGGTGTGGCTGTGAGAGTAACTGTAGAATGTCGGAGTGAGAGCCAGTTCAGGGAGGTTGTAGTCCATAATGTCGTGGTTCTCATAGTAGAGGTATTCGTACTCGTCCTCATCGGCGTTGAAACCGGCCATAAAGATCAGATTGTGGTTCTTGCCGATGGTGAGTTCGTAGTTGCCGTACACGTTCACTACATAGTCGTTGTAGAACGAACGGGAAGTCTCCACGAATGTGGATGTGCTGAGTACGGAAGGAGCTGTGGTGGTGGTTTTGAGACCGCCCCAAGTGTTCCACACGGTAGCCGGGATACCTACGCCCTTGTAGCGTGTGGTCTTATAGGTATAGGTGTAGTCAGCGTTGATGCTGAGATTGTCAGTGATGTGGGCCTTCGCGAAGCCGCCGAGACGGAGGTTGTTCGTCTTGGTGTAGGCGTCACCCGCCTGTGTGCGGTAGCCGATAGCCTGACGGCACTCATACTGGTCACCGTTAGCATCCTTGATGTAACCCCAAGGTCCGAAGAAGGAACCCCAGCGCCACATATACTGATAGGTGGCGGAACGAAGATAAGGGTACTCGTACTTCTTCTCGGAATAGTTCACTCTCGCGCCGATTTCGAGCCAGTCAGTGACTTTGGAAGACACATTCACCGTGGCGGTGTACTTCTTCGACTTGTCAGGGTTGAAGTTCAGAAGACCCTGCTCCTTGACCATACCGATGGACATATAGTAGTTAGTCTTTCCGGAGGTTCCCTGTACAGAGAAGGTATGGTTCTGCGAAGGAGTGGCTTTGTTGAACATAATGCCCACTACATCCCAGTCGGCTACATAGTTGGCTACGCCGTTGGCATCATAGAAGTAGTCGTCTCCGGCGACCATCTCACGGTAGCTTGCCTTTCCGCCGTGCTTGTTCTGCCAGGCTGTGACGGCGTTGAGGAACGCCTCAGTGTTCGTGTACATACCGAAGAGCTCAGGATCCTGACCGGCACGTGCGTTGGCATCGTTGAACGGGAGAATCTGCTCCATAACGGTAGGATAGTTAGGCAGGTTTATGGCTGCGCTCCAGCCGAAATTGTTCGTGTAGTTCACGGAAACTTTCTCTGTGGTGCTTGCGCTCTTGGTGGTGATGAGAACCACACCGAATGCGGCTCTGGTACCGTAGATGGAAGCGGAAGCTGCGTCCTTGAGCACGGAGATCGTAGCGATATCCTGAGTGTTCAGATAGGAGAGGTTGTCGATCGGGACGCCGTCCACTATATAAAGAGGAGTGGAGGTGGCGCTGTTCGAGAGTGTTCCGACTCCGCGGATTACGATGGTAGGCTCAGCATTGAGGCCACCGTTCGTGGTGGTGATGGTAAGGCCCGGGACTGCACCCTGAAGAGCCTTTCCGAGGTCGGAGAGAGGCTTGGCCTCGAGAGTCTTGTTGACGTCCACTGCTGAAACGGCTCCGGTGAGGTTAGCCCTTCTCTGTGTACCGTAACCTACGACTACGGCATCGCTGAGGAACTCAGCATCTTCCACGAGGACTATCTTCATAGAAGCGGTAGCTTTGACTACCTGTGAAACATAGCCTACGAAAGAAATCTCGAGGGATGCCCCGTCCTTCACGCGGATGGAGAATCCGCCGTCCAGATCGGACATAGTACCGTTTGTCGTGCCTTTCTCCACGATGCTGGCACCGGCAACGCTCTGGCCCTGTGCGTCCACGATTTTACCCGTGACAGACAGGTTCTGAGCTGTCGCCATCCCCAGCGTGAGGAAGAGGGAGATGATAGTCACAAAAATGCGACATAGTTTGTTAGAACCTTTCATAAATGAAATTTTAAGTTTTTATAAGCTAAACTAAACTGGTTTTTAGTCTGTGTTATAGTGTGCAAAGATAGACAAATAATCGAAAAAATAGTCTTTTTATGAATTTCTTTAAAAGAATCTCGCACAATTCCTATTTTTTTGTCGTTTACTGTTGCAAAGTTCTACAATGTTTGATAGGTTCCTCAAGCACGATGCGTTCACGGAGGACTCGGGATAGTGGTGTTTTGTTTGGCGCTGCGTAAAAAATGCAAATCTGATGAAATATTTAAAATGTTTTTTGTACTTTTACACGCCGCAATCAGAACTATCAACAGTTCAGCTATATTATTACTAAAATTTCATTTATGAAAGGTTCTAACAAACTCTGTCGCCTTACTGTCGCGACACTCTCGCTCTTCCTCACGCTGGGGATGGCGATGGCTCAGAACCGGAACATCACAGGTAAAGTTGTGGATGTTCAGGGGCAGGGCATCGTAGGAGCCAGCATCGTGGAGAAAGGCACGATGAACGGTACTATGACAGACCTTGACGGAAATTTCACCATCAGCGTTAAAGCTGACGCTACGATCGAAGTTTCCTGCGTAGGTTATGTAACGCAGTCTCTCAAGGCAAGTCCTTCTATGCACGTAGTGCTCGCAGAGGACTCCGAGATGCTGGAAGGTGTGGTAGTTACCGCCCTCGGTATCAAACGCGAGAGAAAATCTCTCGGCTACGCGGTCGAGGATATCGGTTCTTCCGAACTTATGAAGAACAAGACCGCGAACGCCATCAGCTCACTTTCCGGAAAGATCGCGGGCGTGAACATCACCCAGTCTTCCGGAGCCGCCGGTTCGGGCGCACAGATCATTCTCCGAGGCGGAACCTCGGGATCTGAAGGACGTGACAACCAGCCTCTCTTCGTTGTGGACGGAGTCATCTACGACAACTCTTCGCAGGTAGTCGGCAACTCCGCGTTCGACGGACAGGGCTCCGCCTACTCCACATCTTCGAACCGTATTATGGACATCAACCCGGAGGATATCGAGAATATGTCCATCCTCAAGGGCCCTGCGGCATCCGCTCTCTACGGCTCCCGTGCGGCGAACGGCGTAGTGCTCATCACTACGAAGAAAGGTAAGGACGGCGTAGTCGAAGTGAATCTGAACAGCAAGTACATCACATCCTGGGCCAAGTCTCTCCCGGCAACTCAGAGCGAGTACAAGAGAGGCTATATGGAAGACCTCTATGACAAAGACGGCAACTATACCGGCACTTCGTTCAACGACTTCGCCTACAATTCCTGGGGAGAGAAGGTCGGCTCCGGCACACAGATCTATGACAATATCGGCGGCTTCTTCACCCCGGCCGGCACTTGGGACACGAACCTCAGCATCTCAGGAGGCCATCAGGACAGCAATTTCTTCCTCTCAGCCTCGAACTATTCGCAGGACGGTATCGTGCCTACCACCGGCTATGACAAGACCACCTTCCGCTTCAACGGCGAGCAGAAATTCAAGATCTTCACATTCAGCGTGAATACCGCCTACTCAAAGGCCCACACTGACCGTACCCTCACTTCCGGCGGCCTTTACGGCTCGTCCGGTACCGGTACTCTCGGCGCTGTCTATATGTGGTCCCCTACCGATGATATGACCCGGTGGAAGAACGCCGACGGCAGCCGCTACCGTATGTTCGGCGACCGTCTGGATCCTTGGGACGAAAGGGACAACCCTTACTGGATTCTGAACAAGAACAGCTATCAGGACGACACAGAGCGTTTCACCGGTTCCATCAACGTACGCGCTGACCTGACCAAATGGCTCTTCATCAACTATCGGGCGGGTATCGATACCTATAATACCGTCAACTCCACACGCATCGCCCCGGAAGGCGCCATCAAGCAGGTATGGCAGAAAGGTATGATGAGTGACAACACTCTCAAGTACTCGTACCTCTCTCACAACCTTATGATAAACGCAAGCCAGTCCATCGGCGACTTCCACGGAAACCTCATGGCCGGTATGCAGACGGACAACACAGAAACCGACCGCAACTACAAGATGGCCTGGAACTTCGAGGTTCCGGAATTCTATTCTTACGCGAACGCCACGACCGACAACAAGAAATTCCAGCATTCCGCTTCGCAGAAGCGTCTGGTAGGTGTGTTCGGTGAAGTGCGTCTCGACTGGAAGAACACCATCTTCCTCTCTGCTACCGGAAGAAACGACTGGACTTCCACGCTTCCTGTGGAGAACCGCTCTTACTTCTATCCTTCTGTCAGCGGATCCTTCGTGTTCACCCAGCTTCTGCAGGACAGCGGTCTTATGACTGACGATGTCCTCACATTCGGTAAGCTCCGCGCTTCCTGGGCCAAGGTAGGTAAGGACACCGGCGCTTATGAAACGAACACTTCGCTCTGGCCTGTCGGAACATATATCGGAGGCAAGACCGGCGTCGGAGCCACCTGGACCAGAGGTAACCCTTACCTCCTTCCGGAAATGAGCAAATCTTCGGAAGTCGGCCTCGAACTGCGCTTCTTCCGGAACAGGCTCAAACTCGATGTGGCTTACTACACGAACGATTCCTATAACCAGATCCTCAGCCCTCGCGGACCTCAGTCCACAGGCTACATCTTCTGCTCCATCAATGCAGGTAACGTATATAACAAGGGTATAGAATTCTCGATCTCCGGAACTCCTATAGAGACCCGTGATTTCGTATGGGAATCCGCTCTGAATATGGCCGGCAACAGGGGCACTATGGACGGTCTGCCTGCAGGTATGGATATTATGTACGTAACCGATGTACAGTATGGCAGCGCCAAGGCGGCCTCGTTCTCCGGCGGTAACTTCATGGCCATTTCGGGTACGGAATGGGCGAGAACACCGTCCGGGGACCTCATTCTGGACAAGAACGGAATGCCTACGCAGAGCGCAAGCACTTCCATCGAAGTCGGAAACCGCGAGTCCAAGCTCACAGGCGGCTGGAACAACACCTTTACATATAAGAACCTCTCGTTCAATATGCTCTGGGAGTTCCGCCTCGGAGGTGACGTGTTCAACGGCACCAAGTATGCGATGACCCTCGCCGGCACCAGCCAGTTCTCCGCAGATGTCCGCAAGCAGCCTCTCACCATCACCGGTGTCCAGGTAGTCAGCGGCACAGGCGACGACACAGTCTATTCGGAGCCTAAGACCTACACTTGGAATCCGGATCAGGTATATGAATACAACGGCAAGAAGATGCTCGGCTACAACATCATAAAGAGCTACTATACCGGAGCCTATAACTACGAGACCGCAAACTGGATCACCGATGTGAATTCACTGCGTCTGCGTACTCTCTCCCTCTCCTACTCTCTTCCTAAGAGACTTCTCGAGAAGACCAAAGTCATCAAGAGAGCGTCCATCTCCGCCATCGCAAACAACCTCCTGCTCTTCACGAACTATGAGGGAGACCCTGAGGTCGCAGCGTCCGGCGCAGGTCGCGGAGGTTCTTCTTCTGTCGGCTTCGACTACTGCGGCGTGCCTGCGGTTTCAAGTTTCACCTTCGGCGTAAACCTCACATTCTAGGCAGTCACAACCCAATAAACTATTCTGAATATGAAATTAATAAAAAACATATTATTGACCGGCTCCGTTATGGCTGCTCTGTCGCTTGTTTCCTGCAGCGAGTGGCTTGACGTGAATACCGATCCGGAGAACCCTACCCTGGAATCTGCGGAGTATCAGCTGGAGCTGGCACACTGCCAGTTCTATACGAACAGTGCGCAGCAGTTTGCTAACTGGCGTTCATCTATGGCGATGGGCGACTGGACACGCTATAATGGCGGCAGCACCTATTGGAACATGTCATTCTGGTATCCGACCACCAGTATCGTAACCACCCCTTACCAGTGGTTCTTCGTGGGTGCAGGCGCCACGGTGAAAGATATGTATGCCAAGGCTATGGCCGCAGAGAACTGGCACTATGCCGGAGCCGCTAAAGTCATCTACGCATACGGCTATATGCTGATGGCGGACCTCTATGGCGAAATGCCTTACACCGAGGGTCTCGGCGAAAGCGCGACCCCGGCATACGATACGGGCAAGACCATCTATCTGGGCTGTCTGGCGGACATCGATGAAGCCATCGGGCTCCTCTCGAAAAGCATCGATGCAAGTCTTCCTTCCCTTTCCGTGGGAGATTCCTGGAACAACGGCGATACCGGCAAATGGATCAAGCTCGCGAACCTTCTGAAGGCCCGCTGGATAAACAAGCTCATCAAGAAGGGCAACGGCAGCTATCTCGAAGGCAAGTACGATGCAGCCACCATCCTCGACTGTCTCAGCAAGGCTATGACCGGCAATGCGGACAACACGATCGTGAACCACACTGACGACAACGGCACGACACACGATAATCTGGGTTGGGACGAGCCGGTGGACTACTCTCCGCTCTACTCCGTCTGCGGAATGAACGCCGGCTATATGGTGACGAAGATGCTTTATGACAACCTGACGAACTTCAACGGCTACGGCATCGAAGACCCGCGCGCCGACCACGTGATTCCTTGGGCCAAGTCAAGCAAGAGCGCCGACACGCCGGCTGACATCAAGTGGAATGGGAACGGCACCTGGCGCCGCTCCCTCGGAGTGGACCTCCAGTCGAACATAATCTCCGCCGGCGGTCCTCTCAGAGCCAGCTATAGCGATGACAAGCATTTCTGGATCGACAGCGACAATGTAGAGCGCCAAGGCGATACCGTGTATGTAGAATGCACCTCCACATCAAAGGGCTATGCGGCGAAGAAAGACATTCTTTACAGGCGTAACGGCAATGACGGCTCAGAAGAGTCCGGATCATTCTACACCAGAGTGTCTTCTCCGACATATATCGGCACATATATGGAAGCCTGCTTCATCAAGGCGGAGGTTCTCTTCCGTCAGGGTGACAAATCCGGCGCCTACACGGCATACAAGGAAGGTGTCAAGGCTTCTATGGAGCTGATGAACGAGAAACTCAAGACTTGGGTTTCAGAAGATTCCGGCCTCAACGACTGTCCTTCGTTCACACCTATGTCCCAGGCGGATATGGATAACTATCTGGCTAAGGGCATCGGCACAGCGGCTGACCTCACCCTCGGACATATTCTGACCCAGAAGAGACTTGCCCTGCATTTCTCAGTGGAAATCTGGAACGATATGCGTCGTTATGATTTCAACAGCGATTACTTCTTCGGATGGAAGATCGCCGCATACCACGACCTCAGCGCCGGTGCGACCAAGGCCATCCCTGCAGGTAAGCAGTTCCGTCGCTGGGCACAGTGCTCGCACGAGACCAACTACAACACCGACAACCTCCAGGCCATCGGCAACCAGGTTCCGGGAGCGAATATGACATTTGTGAAGAACGGCAAGTCCTGCTGGAATCTCGCGGACGACGTATGGACCATCAATGTATGGTGGGACTCTGACCAGCAGTAATTATTCTGCACGAAGAGCAAAGAGGGTGGCTTTCCGGCCACCCTCTTTTTTTTGTTTGGCGCTGCTCCCGCAGCGGCAAAGCGGAATCCGCCATCAACAAGTAGTCCACATCATTTCTTGCGGGTGGTGATGAGAATCACCCCGTTCGCTCCGCGAATGCCGTAGATGGAGGTGGAGGATGCATCCTTGAGCACTTCGATGCTCTCGACCATAGTCGGGGAGATCTGGCTTATGTCCCTGACTTCGACTCCGTCCACGAGGATGAGCGGCTCGGTGCCGCTGTTTATGGAGTTGCGTCCGCGGATGGTGATGCTCGTGCCGCGCACCTCCACTCCCGGAACGCGGCCTCGCATATAGTCGTAGATGTCGGTATAGCCCTCGGCTCCCTTCATATCCAGACGCGAGATGGAGGCGGTGTTGTCCTTTTTCTTGATGTAGCCGTAGCCGGTATTCAGAAGCTCATCGTCCCCGGAGCCTGAGGCCGCCTGGTCCGATGCCATTTTTCTGCCCGTCCCGCAGGAGAGGGCAAGCGCAGCAAGAGCCGCGAGAATCAGTAACCTCTTCATAATAACATCTTTTATTTGTCCCTACTTCCCAAAGGTAAAAGTTTTTTACGTATTATTGCACAAAACTCTACAGATATGAGGACTATCGAAGTGTGCAGCTGCAGCGTGGATGCTGTGCTGGAGGCGGCGGCGGGCGGCGCGGCGCGGGTCGAGCTGTGCGCGGATCTGGGGTGCGGGGGGATAACTCCGAGTGCGGGGATGGTGAGGCGGGCGCGCGCGGCCTGCGGCCGTAACTGTGTGCAGCTGCACGTGCTGATACGCCCGCGAGAGGGCGATTTCGTCTATGACAGGGACGAGCTGCAAACGATGGTCGAGGACGTACGGTTCTGCGCGGAGGCGGGCGTGGACGGAGTAGTTTTCGGCGCGCTCGACGAGCGGGGCGGAATCGACGTCGACGCCTGCCGCTGCCTCGCTCAGGCCGCCGGCAGTATGAGCAAGACTTTCCACCGCGCGTTCGATGTCTGCGCAGCCCCTTCGGCAGCCCTCGAGCAGATCATCTCCCTCGGCTTCGAGAGGATACTCACCTCCGGAGCTCAGGCCGATGCCCTAAGCGGCGCCGGCCTCATCGCAGAGCTAGTCCGTCAGGCGGCGGGGCGCATCATCATTATGCCCGGGGCCGGGATAAACCCGTCCAATATCGCGCTTCTCCAGCGCCTGACCGGAGCCTGCGAATTCCACTCCAGCGCCCGCGCACCTTATGCCCGCCACAGAACGGAAAGAGGCTCCGAAGCATTCGGAACCTCTTCTGAATTACGCACTTCCCGTGACATCGTCAGGGCCCTGGTGGAAGAGTCTATAGATTTCTGACTTCTGCCCCGGGGGAGGGGGGCTATCCCCCGGGCCGGCTTCGCGCTCCGATGCGGCAGGCGAAAGTCTGCCGGATAGGCGATTCTCCGCCGCTCAGCGCTTCTGAACCATAGCGGCGAAGCCGCCTCCCGGAGCCATACGCACAGTCAGGGTACGGGCGGAACCGAGATCAAAAGACTTCACGGTGAAATCCCTCGCGATGCGTCCGGCATTCACCCCGTCCCTATAGAGAGTGACGCTGTAGTCGCCCTCCGGCAGGAAAGACAGATCGAGAGTCACCTCACGCTCATTCCAGTCCGTCATCGCACCCACATACCAGGTCTGTCCGCTCCGGCGGGCCATAGCGACCCACTCGCCCACTTTGCCGTCCAGACCGAGAGTCTCGTCCCACACCGTAGGGATGGAGGCTATGAAATCCGTGCAGACACCCTCGCGCATATAAGCCGACGGCGTATCACAGAGCATAGTGAACGGAGCATCGAAAATCACATACTCCGCCAGCTGACGGCAGCGCGTCCCCTGACTCATAGGCTCGTCGTGGAACGGAGCGTAATTTGAACGCGTAGCGTTGCGCATCGCCCCCTGCGTGTAGTCCATCGGACCTGAATACATCCTGATGTAAGGGATCGTAACATCATAAGTCACCTGATCCACAGATGCCGGAGCCCACTTCATCTGCTCCAGACCGAACACACCCTCGAAATTGATCACGTTAGGATAGGTCCTCTGAAGGCCCGTAGGCTTGTAAGCCCCGTGATAATCTATCAGAAGCCCGTATTTCGCGGCTATCTGCGCAGTCCTCACATAGAAGCGGACCATCTCCTGATCGTCGCGGTTCATAAAGTCCACCTTGAAGCCCTTGATGCCCATCTGCGAATAGTGCTTGCAGAGCCCCTCGATGTCACGATTCAGGGCATAATAGCCGGCCCAGAGGATAAGCCCCACATTCTTCGACTCGGCATAGCTGCAGAGCATAGGAAGGTCTATCTCCGGCACCACCTGCATAAGGTCCGCCGCCAGATTCACAGCCCATCCCTCATCCAGAATCACATACTCGATACCCTTCGCGGAAGCGAAGTCGATATAATACTTATAGGTGTCATTGTTTATCCCCGAGGCGAAATCCACCCCGTCGATATTCCAGGCATTCCACCAGTCCCAGGCCACTTTCCCCGGTCGCACCCAGCTCCAGTCGACATTTTCGTCCGCAGGACTCGCGAGATTATAGACAAGGTCCGCAGCGGGAAGCTCGCAGTCGCGCCGCGACACTCCCAGAACCCTCCAAGGAAAGACCTCACCCGCCTGACACTGAGCCAGATAGTCCGCCCGCTCCGTCACCATAGCCTGAAGCATATTGTGTCCTCCCTGCTCCGTGACGGCAGGGTAAGGAGCCCAGACCCCGTGCAGCGTCGTGGAAGCGTCGGCATTGTTCAGATACATCCCGGGATAATCCAGAAGGTCCGCTTCCGCTATCACCACTTTCATACCCTGCGGAGCCTCTACCATAAGAGGCAGAATCGCGAGACGTCCCTCGTAGAACTGCGAGAGCGGAGCGTGCTGATACTGAGACTCGAAAGAGTTGTCGAACTGAGCCTCAAAACTCCCGGTGCCACCGTTCGAGTACGGCGCGAACATCATCCGGTCCTGCGGGAAGCAGAACTCCGCCTGCTCCGAGCGGACGGTAAAATCACTCTTAGCATTCGAGATGAAGCGATAGGCCACGCCCTCGTCGTAAGCTCTCCAGACGAGACGGAAGTCTCTGAAATTCAAGATCATCTCGTTATAGGCATCGCGAACGCGCGAGCGCTTGTAGACGGCGGCATCATAAGTGCGGTCCACGGAAGAGCGCGAAACCTTGCGCAGCTTCGCGCCGCCGCCATACTCCGTACCGTCGGAAAGAGTCATAGAAATGCGTGAAGGCGCGAGCAGAAGCACTCCGTCGGCCTCCACGGTATAGGAAATCTCCTCGCCCAGCTCGACTGTCGCTTTCAGACGGCCGTCAGGCGATGCCAGACTATAAGTTCTCGGGGCTGCGCCCAATGCAAGGGTTGCGCTGCACAGCAGCGATGCGGTCAGTAAAAGGAATCTTTTCATAATCTTATGCCGCCGGAAATATGCGGCTTGTAAAAATATGAAAAATATCCCTTAACTCCAAAGCGAGACTCAGAACGAGAACTTGTAGCCTACGCAGAGTGTGAGGGTCTGCGGACTTTCCCAGCCGTAGGACTTGAGCTTGCTTCCGGAGCTGTTCGTATCGATCTCCAGCTCGTGATGGAAATTATACATAGCCGTGAAGTCCAGACTGTGGCTCTTGCTGAGCTTCCATTCGAGACCCACAGCACCCCGGACGCGGTTCACGTAGGCGTGGTCATAGCCCAGGAACTCGTAATCGGACCATTTGTCCGTGGCGGAATTGTACGTGGCGCTGCAGCGGGGAGCATTGAAGATGTTGCGCACTTCGGCATAGAGGTAAGGCTCCACCGCATTCAGACCGCGATATTTCACAGTCAGACGGGACTTGAGAGTCAGAGGGTTGAGCACCTCCTGGTAGCGGTTCACATCGTAGGCCTTGTGCGTGAGCTGGAGCTTTTCCTTGAGAGAGAAGCGCCAGAGGCCCGCATCCACGGTGCCCGTAAGATTCGCCGACAGGCGGTGCCTCGGCTTGAATTCTCCCGAAGAGTTCCCGTAATGGCCGATGAAGATGTAGTCCAGTCCGGCCTTGAAGTGCTTGCTAAGCTTGTAGGAAGCTCCCAGCGAGAACTGGTTCCGCTCGATGCCGGAAAAAGCGTCTTGCGAGCGGGCTTCATATCCTGCCGTAATATGGAATCCCTTGAAGGCTTTCCAGTCCGCCTCGAGGGAGACCCTGCCGTTTACATCCTGCGCGAAGATGGCCTGAGATGCTGCCACAAGCAGGGCCAGCGTCGATAAGGTTTTAGTGATTATCCGTTTCATAAACTCTGATTTTCGATGAATTGTTTCTGTCTTACGATGGAGCCCGGTGAAGAGTCGGCAGTCGCGTCCGTGTGATAATAGATCTTTATATAGGCCGAATCCTTCAGGAAATCGATATTGCCGACGGCTATGTCCTCGGGCTTGATTCCGCAGCGCTCCTCGATGTCTTTGAACAGCTCATCCCTGCGCTGCGGCACTATGAGGTCTATCCGGTCATAGAGGATAAGCTTGGAGCTTATCCGCCTGAGTCTGCGGCTGCTTTCCAGCACCCATATCAGCAGAATCGACAGCGCATTCGCGGAGACGACCACCAGAAGGTCCCCGGTCCCCAGCACATAGTGCGGAGCATTCTCGGCGACTCCCGCGACCCGAAACAGCGGCGTGAGGCCGTTCACGGCGGCTATGGCTATGATCACGAAGAGATAGGTCATCTCGCGGATAGGCACGGTCTCGGTCCTGTAGCGGATCACTCCGAAAATCGCGAAGAGTCCGAGGGTGAGCCCTACGCCGACATCCACCCTGCCCATAGCGTAGAGCAGAAGCAGCATCGCCGAAGAGAAGGTCAGAAAGGTGAAGACATAGTCTTTCCTGCGGCTTTTCGGATAGTAGAGCAGGCAGACTATTATCCAGCAGGACAGGAGGTTGAGAAAGAAGCGCATTGCAAGTTCCGAAAGGCTCTGCGCCGTGCTCATAACCGCCTCGGCGAGAGACTGGATACCGATAAGCTCGCTTTCGTCTAAAGCGGCTGCAGTAAAGTTGGTCTGTAGCATTTTATGTAGCAATTTTTGTTGACTTTGTCTATATACCTGATTTTCTGTTTGAATCTGCCGGCGACTACGCTCGAGTCAGTCAGAATCACTCCCATACAGTATTTGCTTATTCTGAACGGCTTGACCCTGCGCTTCAGAAGGATCGCCTTCATCTCGCTGCGCATCCGGCCGTCCTGCTTCAGCTCTATGATTACCGCCGAGCCCAGATCGGCCGTGGAGTCGTTGCGCAGGTTCCTGAAAGAGACGGCAGAGTCTATCGTGAGCCGCTCGGTCAGGCCTTTATTCACCAGAGTGATGCGCTCGAAAGAAGTCTCGACTGAGGGAGTAAGCTCTCGGGGCGCATACCCCGAATAGGATGACAGCCAGAGACACGCATCGGGATTGTCCCGGAAATCCCGGAAAGAGGAGAGAGGCACCTGCGTGCGTTTCTTGCGTGTCCGCGAATGGTTGTTCTTTCTCTTGACCTCCAGAAAACAGAGTCCCGAGCTGCAGTAGTCACGTGTCCTGACTTTCTGCCGGACTGTCTTTCCCCGGCGGTGATCTGTGAACATCTGCAGGTCCGGGGTGTCGAAGTAGATGCTGTCGTAGGACTGGACGCGCTCGCCGGCGATCTCGAAGACGCGGTAGCCGGCTTGCAGCGCGTCGCAGAGTATATCCTCGAGCGTCAGAGTATCCGTGACGAACTTCGTGTCGATACGGTTCATCAGACGGATGGAGTCCATCCGCTCCAGCGTGATCGGCTCGAAGCGTCCCAGAAGAAGGTCGTCAGTCAGCTGAGGCTGCGTAAGAGTACTCATACAGCTTGTAGCGTTTGAGTTTTCCCTTGGAATCATAGATGTATTCCGTTTTCTTGCGTCCGAGCTCGTTGAATTCGAACTTGCGGACATTGTCGAGTCTGTTCGAGGAGTCATAGACCAGCACCCGGGAGAGTGTGCCGTCAGGAGAGTATTCATACTTCTTGCGCCATTTCTGCCCCTTGCGGTCATATTCCGCCTCCTCAACCTTCTTCCCGTCAGAGTTGTAGATGGTCAGATGGTCGAGTACCTTCTGGTTCGTGCCGGCATCTATGTTCCACTCCTTCAGCGTCAGATTGCGCTTGTCCGCCTTTACCTGCGCCGATGCGGCAGCGGCGCAGATAGACAGCAGGAATATGAGTAATATCTTGATTTTCATATCTTTTCTTTATTGGTAATGTTCGGCAATTACACTTCACTATGATTATCTGCCGCCGCCCCCCGGGTTGCCACCGGGATTGCCGCCAGGGTTACCTCCCGGATTGCCTCCGTCACCGCCGCCAGGGTTGTCGCCGCCGCCCTCTCCGCCGCTCTGAGCGCTCATCGAAGCTGTAAGGGTGGTGCTGCCGGAGGAAGTCTTCAGCGTATAGCTGCTGCCGCTTACCAGGGCGGAGTGCGAAATCACTATGCCGCTGCCTCCCTTCGACGGGGATGTGAATTCCACCAGGAGAGTGTCGCCGTCATAGAGGGAATAGGCAGTGTCCGATGTCCAGCCGGTCACGTTGACGACAGCCTGGGAGATGCTCGCGCCTGACTCGACTCCGCCGAATGCGATAAGGGTGCCGCCGCTGATGTAGAGCTGATGCCTGTCCTCGGTGTTCGCATCGAGTGCGACCTCAGGGGAGCCGCAGCCTACGGCGTAGATGTAGCCGCCCTTGACGTACAGGTCTCCGTTGGCGTCCAGTCCGTCGTTTCCGCTGGAGAAAGCATAGATCCGCCCGCCGGTAATCGTCATATCCTCTCCGGAATTGACCGCGTCATCGCTTGCGGTGGCGCTGACGCTTCCGGCAGTGATGCTGATGGCTCCCTTAGCCTCGATGCCTTCGTGGGAAGCGCTGCTCACTTCCACGTCAGCACCGTCGAAGTAGAGGTCGCCGTCAAACTTGATGCCTTTCGAGGATTTCGAACCGGAGGAGCTTGAACCCCCGCCCCAAGGATTCTGCGAAGAGGAGGAGTTCCCGTAGTTCGCTCCGGAAGCGGTGACTTTCACCGTGCCGCCGTTGAAATGGCCGTCCACGTCACCGGAAATGCCCTTGGCGCCTTTTCCGCTGACCGAAACGGTAAGAGTGCCGCCGTCGATTACGAAAGACTCGTCCGCCTTTATGCCGGCCGCTCCGGTCAGCTCTCCGTCCACTGTTCCGGCGGAGCTTGTAGAGACGATGGTGACTTCTCCGTCGGCGAGGTAGAACTCTCCGTCAGTGGAGATACCTTTCTTCCCCGTCGCGGAAGTGTTCACGCTGACGGTTCCGCCATTGACAGTGACGCTCTCGGCGCCCCTGATCCCGTGTCCACCGGTCGAGCTGACTGAGATGGTGACTCCTTCCAGGACTGTTATATAATCGTCACTCGTGATTCCGGACTTGCCCGTGGCGGTGACGGACAGGCTGCCGTCTCCGCTGAAGATGAGCTGTCCCTCACTGAAGAAGGCGGCCTTCATATCCTCACCGGAGATCTGGTCCGGATAGTCTCCCGAAGAGTTTACGGAGCCGTCGCGCAGATAATTCTTTCCGCTCACGGTGATGTCCGTCCGGAGGTGGCTCTGGTTGTTTATGGCAGCCCCGGACGGGTTCGTAAGGTCCAGGCCGTTCAGCTCTATCACCTGCTTCACGGAGCTGTACAGCTTGAAGAAGCCGTCGGAAGCGGTACCGCTGAGCCGGTAGGTGATGAGGGCTTCAGAAGAGTTGTTTACCGTCACGTCGTTGCCGCTTACCGTCACTATCCCGGAATCGTCTCCGCTGACGGTCGCGCCGCTTTCGGAGTACACGATGCTGATGGTTCCGTCCGTCGTGATGATCTCGCTGTCAGAAGAATCGTCATCGGTCGAAGGCTCGTCGATGAACTCGATCAGATTCCCGCTGCAGGAACCCAAGACTAAAAGAAATGACAAAAGATAAGACCGTTTCATAAGGCTTTAAGTTTTTTCCGACGGCAAAGTAAGGCAGGGATTGTGCCGTTGTGAACTATTTTCAGCGAACGGGCGCATTTCTTCAGCGAAGAGAAGCCGCCGTTCCGGAACAATGTAGTACTTTTACACCGCCGGAAAAGTGCGGCATTTTACAGAAGAACGCAGGAAAAGAGAGTTACTTAGTGTAAGGATGAGAAAAGGCAGAGTCGATTATAAATCATTGGCGGTGACAGCCGCCGTCTGGACGGGGATTATTGTCGTCGAGGCACTCGTAGCTCTCCGGGAGACGGGCGGGGAGTCTGAAATAGGCTTCGGGGCTTATTATCTGAAAAGGTATCTGCTGCCGACCCTGCCCTTCCTGCTGCTGTACATCATCCACGACCAGATAGTCGCTCCCCTGCTGGTCCGCTCGAAGCGGGTCGTTCCGTATCTTCTGTGTACGGTGCTGCTGTTCGGGGGATTCTGCTTCTATGTGTTCAAGACTTCCGGACTGCCGGATGGCGGGCCAGGGCTGATGAAAGGAACTCCCGGGATGCACGAAGGCGGACCCGGGCGGCAGGGGCAGATGCCAAGACCTCCGCACGGAGAGCCGCACACGATGGAACTCGGAGCGAAGCCGATAGGAGCCGAGATCAGCAAGATACTCATAGCGCTTATGATGCTGGGAGTAAATCTGGGAGCGAAATACTATGCTACCTACTCGCTGGAGAAAAAGCGTCTGGCAGAGCTGGAAAAGGAGAATCTGAAGTACAGGCTGGAATACCTCCGCTATCAGATCAACCCGCATTTCTTTATGAACACGCTGAACAATATCCACGCTCTGGTCGATGATGCGCCCGAAAAGGCAAAAGAGAGCATCGTGGAGCTGTCCCGCCTGATGCGTCACGTCCTGTATGACAGTAACGGCCCGACAGTCAGCCTTTCGAAGGAGATGGACTTCCTGCGGCACTACCTGTATCTTATGCGCCTGCGCTTCACGGACCGGGTGAGAATCTCCTGCTCCTTCCCCGAAGATGACGGCGGCGCGAAGGTGCCTCCGCTTCTTATGACCACCATCGCCGAGAATGCATTCAAGCACGGAGTCAGCTATAAGTCGGACTGTCAGATCCGTCTGTCCATCGTTCCGGAAGGCGGCAGGCTGATCTTCCGCTGCGCGAACAGCATAGTACCCGGACAGGAGGAGCAGTCTGCCGGAGGAGTCGGTCTCGACAATATCCGGAAGAGGCTCTCGCTGCTCTACGGAGAGGATTTCGTGCTGCACATCGATAAGTCTGCCCACGAGTACGAAGTGCTTATGGTCCTGCCCTGCGAGCCTCCGGCATCAATCACTGTCTAAGAAATGTTTTCCGCTATGCTGAGAGTTATCGCTGTAGATGACGAGCCGCTCGCTCTGGGACAGATAGAGAAATACATCGCAAAGGTCCCGTTTCTGACTCTGGAGGCTGCGTGCCCGAGCGCTCTCGAGGCCCGCAAGGTTCTGGAGGAGAGGGAGGTGGATGCGATGTTCCTGGACATCAATATGCCGGATTTCTCCGGAATGGACTTCGTCAAGAGTCTGAAACGTCCTCCGCTCACCGTGTTCACAACCGCCTATTCCGAGTATGCCGTCGAAGGCTTCAAGGTGGATGCTGTGGACTATCTTCTGAAACCCTTCACTCTGGGCGAGTTCGTAGCCTCTGCAGAGAAGCTGCGCTCGCGTTTCGAACTGCTTCAGGCGGCGACAAGCGGCGGGGCGGCGACAAGCGGCTCCGTCTTCTTCAAGGCCGACTACAAGACCATCAGGGTCGATATCGCCGACATAGTCTATGTGGAGGGGATGAGCGAATACCTCAAGATCTATCTTGCGGACGGGCAGATGCCGAAGATCGTGCTTATGAGTTTCTCGAAACTGCTCGAGAAGCTGCCCGCCTCCCTTTTCGTCCGTGTCCACCGCTCCTATGTCGTAAATCTCTCAAAGGTCGCAGAAGTCAGTTCCGGCACCATCCTGATGACCACGGGAAAAACCATCCCCATCGGGGACAGCTACCGCTCCGCCCTTATGAGTCTGCTGTAGCGGGGCGGGCTGTCTCTGCCTGCCGGACGGACGCAGAAGATGCCTTCGGCGCTCGTGGGAAGTACGGGTGCCCCGGAGCGCTAGCGTCTCCTCCTGTACACCGTAAACCTGAAATCCAGGCCGCTCGACTCATCGCGGAGCAGCGCCGATACACTCTCAGTATAGAAGATCTGAGGGTCTATCTTCGGGAAGAAAACGTCCGCCTCGGGGACTGTGGTCTCCACGTGCGTCACATAGAGGGTATCCATCTCGCCCAGGGCGGCCCTGTACACCGAAGCCCCGCCCATAATGAAGCATTTCGCGGCCCCGGTCGCGGCGGCCTCGGCGTAGGCCTCCTCGAAACTCATCACGCAGCAGGCCTCGGGGATCGGGTCTCCGCCGGCGTTCAGCACTATGTTCTTCCTCCCGGGAAGCGGGTGCTTCGGCAGGGAGAAATAGGTGGTGCGGCCCATAATGACAGGGTAGCCGCTTGTGGTTTCCTTGAAATACTGAAGGTCCCTCTTCAGATGCCAGGGCAGTCCTCCGCGGACTCCTATCTCATTATGCAGACCGACTGCCACTATCAGACATTTTTCCATAACTTTCATATTATTATACAGGTCTCGGGACTGCCGCTCAGACCGCGACCGGAGCCTTTATGGCCGGCCAAGGGTCATAGCCTTCGAGAGTGAAGTCCTCGTATCTGAAGTCGAACACGCTTTTCACATCGGGGTTCAGAAGCATCCTCGGCAGCGGGCGCGGCTCGCGTGAGAGCTGAAGGTCCACCTGCTCGAAATGATTCAGATAGATGTGCGTATCGCCCGTAGTGTGGACGAAATCACCCGGCTGCAGACCGCAGCACTGCGCAATCATCATCGTCAGGAGAGCATAGGAGGCGATATTGAACGGGACCCCGAGGAAAGTGTCCGCGCTGCGCTGGTACAACTGGCAGGAGAGCTTGCCTCCTGCCACGTAAAACTGGAAGAGGCAGTGGCACGGCGGAAGCGCCATCCTGTCCACCTCACCGGGATTCCACGCGCAGACGAGCATCCTGCGCGAGTCGGGGTGGCTGCGGATAAGCTCGATGACTTGCGCGAGCTGGTCTATGCTGCGGCCGTCAGGTGCCGGATAACTGCGCCACTGATGGCCGTAAACGGGTCCGAGGTCTCCGTTCGTGTCCGCCCACTCGTCCCAGATGCTCACTCCGTGGTCCTTTAGAAACTTGATGTTCGTGTCGCCCGAGATGAACCACAGGAGCTCGTAGATGATGGACTTGAGGTGTACTTTCTTGGTGGTGAGAAGCGGGAAACCCTTCGAGAGGTCGAAACGCATCTGGTAGCCGAAGACGCTCTGCGTCCCGACTCCGGTGCGGTCGGTCTTGATGACTCCGTCCCGGCGGATATGTCTGAGGAGATCCAGATACTGCTGCATAGTATTAGTCTGATATTCTGAAAGCGAAGATGATGGCCTCCTCGAAGGTCTCGCCCGGCCGCAGGACGGTGGAAGGATAGTCAGGATGGTTCGGGGAGTCAGGGAAATGCTGGCACTCGATGGCTACGCCGTCGTAGTCGTGATAGATGTGGCCGTTTTTGCCCTGCGGGCAGCCCTCAAGCCAGTTTCCGGTATAGATCTGCACGCCCGGCTGGGTGGTGGTGACTTCCAGGACGCGCCCGCTCTTCGGGGAGCGGAGCACCGCAGCGGTCTGCAACTGGCCGGGCTCGGCCCCGTCGATGACATAGCAGTTGTCGTAGCCCTTGCCGTAGCGCAGCGCCGGGAAGTCCGCCTTTATGTCACGCCCGAGCGGCTTTTCCGTCACGAAATCCATCGGCGTGCCGGCGACGGGCTCCGAGTCTCCGAGCGGGATGAGAGTATCATCGGTCGGCAGGTACTCCGAGGCGTTCAGCCGCAGGATATGGTCGAGGACGGTGCCGCTGCCCTCGCCGTCGAGGTTGAAGTAGGCGTGGTTCGTCAGGTTCACGATGGTCGGAGCGTCGCACTCGGCCGTGAAGCTCAGACGCAGTTCGCACTCCTCGCTCCACTCGTAGCGGGCCACTGCCTTGAGCGCGCCGGGGTAGAGCTGCTCGCCGTCTTCCGCATAGTAGAGGAACTCTACGGCATCGCCGCTCACGCGGCTCTCCCAAACCCGGTTCTGGAAGCCCCCGGGGCCGCCGTGAAGGTGGTTCGGGCCGTTGTTTATCGGAAGCTTGTACTCCTTCCCGTCGAGAGTGAAGCGGCCGGCTGCGATGCGGTTCGCGTAGCGTCCAGGGCATTTGCCGAAGCAGGGGCCGTCGCCCAGATAGCTCAGAGGGTCGTCATAGCCCAGGACCACGTCCGCCGGAGTGCCATCCTTGTCGGGCACTATGACCGATACTATGCAGGCTCCGAGCGAGCTGAGGGTCACGCTCGCCCCTTTCGAGTTAGTGATGGTATACTTGATTACGGACTTGCCGTCAGGGGTTCTGCCCCAGGTTTCCTGTGTTATTTTCATATTCCGGTCAGTTTATAAGGTTTCTATGTAAGCGAAGGTGTTTTCGAGCGTGGCATCCTTCAGCAGCACATTCTTGTGCGAATCAAGCATATATAGGGAAGGGATGGCGCGGACGCTGTAGAGCAGGTCGGTGCGTATGACGAAATCGGGGTCGTAGCCGTTGTACCAGCTGTCGGGATAGTAGTCCTGATAGGCTTTCCACTCATCGAGGTCCTCGTCGATGTAGATGTTCACTACGGCGAGGGTCTTTTCCGAGAGGAGCCGCGATACCTTTTCAGAGGCGTTCAGGGCCTCGATTATCTCTTTGCAGGCCTCGCAGCCCGGGTTCGAGAAGAAAAGCAGGGTGTAGTCGGCGCGGATGTCGTAGAGCTTGCGGGTGCGGCCCCTTATGTCGGTGAAGCGGAAGTCCGCAGCCCCTCTCCCGACGGGGTTCAGCGAGCAGAGACGGATGTCGAAGGCGAGGGAAGCGCGTCGGGAGAGGGGCGTTAGGTCGGAGAGGGCAAGGCGGCGGATGTACGCGAGGTAGAGGTCCTCGTTGCGATACGGGGAATTCGGGTTGTAGTAGTATTTCTCGGCGGCCTCGGCCATACGGGCGAAGACCGTGGAGGCGGTGTCCGCCCTCTGGTAGTCTTCGGTGAGGGTGAAGAGTCTGTCTATGGCCCGGCTGCCGGAGGCAATGTCCGTCAGCTCGGTGAGATAGACGAAGCTGGCGAAGGACTCTTCGAATTTGTCGGCGGGAACGCCGTTCACCACGGTGGAATCGCTCGGCCACATCTCATCGGTGGACAGAAAACTGTCCCAATAGTGCATCTGGAGCCACAATATGCGCTCCTGCACCTCGTCATAGACGGACGGGGGCTGCACGGTCGGGAAATTGCGGGTCCTCAGAGCCGCACTTTTCGATGCGCGTGAGCCGCAGCCGACCAGAAGCAGGACGGCTGCCGCGAGTAAGAATGCTCTACCTGTCTTCATTTTCTTCTATCAGTGCTTCTGAAATGTTGATTATGAAATCGCCTATCTTTTCCAGCTCATTCACCAGATCCATATAGAATACCCCGGAGCGGTACTCGTAATTAGCCTCCTCGAGGTTAGCTATATGCTCTTCCCTGAGGGTGTTGCGGTAGGCGTTTATGTTGCGCTCAGCCGTTATGGCGTTCTGTATGTCCGCGAGACGGTCGAGCGGGATGCGCAGGTTCACGAGCATCGCCTGATAGGCATCATCCACCAGATCGAGCATCCGGTTCAGCTTGCCGAGCATCCCGGCGCTGAAGGACTTGCCGTGGTCATAGGTGCGCATAATGGTGCGGCCGATGGACTCTCCGCTGTCGCCCAGACTCTCCATCTCACCGATAATCTTGTACATACCCTTGATGCGGCGGCCGGAGAGGGAGCTGAGCTCACCCTTCGAGACTTCGTTCAGATAGTTCGCTATCTCCATCTCTATGCGGTCCGTGATCTCTTCGTACTTTACGAGCTTCCTCCCGTAAGGAGCGAACTTGTCCGAAGAGCCGGCATTTATGGCCTGACGGATATAGGCGAATCCCTTGTAGCAGATCTCGCCGTAATGCACGATCTCCTGCTTGGCCTCGTTCAGGGAAAGCTCCGCAGCGGCGAGCGGACCGCCGCCGATATACCTGAGCCGGAAGATTTCATCCTCGCCCTTCGGGGACGGCACCATCCGGGTCACCACTTTTTCGATCTGAGGGACGAACCATATCAGCAGCAGGGTGTTCGCAAGATTGAAGACGGTATGGAGCAGGGCCACGCAGTAAGGGAGCGAAGCGATGAGGGCTGAGCGTTCAGCAGGGTCTGCGGCGGCGAAATCCACAGTGGCGGGATTCGGGAAGCCGAACAGAGTGAGTATGGCACCGACTCCCTTGAGGAAGGGATGGAAGATGCAGAAGACCCAGCATACTCCCGTAAGGTTGAAGAGCAGGTGCGCCCTGGCCGCACGCTTCGCGGAGACGTTGGCGACCGTAGCGGCTATGTTCGATGTCACGGTGGTGCCTATGTTCTCTCCCAGCACCATAGCGGCGGCCATCTCGAAGGGGATGTAGCCGTTCGCCACGAGTACCATAGTGATCGCCATAGTGGCGGCGGAGCTCTGGATCATCAGGGTCATCACTATGCCCGTGAGCGTGAAGATGAGCAGGGAGAGGGCTCCGAAGCTGGTCAGCCGGGAGAGGAAGACGCGCACCGGCTCGGTATCCAGCAGTATGGTGGAGTTCTCACGGAGTATCGAAAGACCGAGAAACACCAGAGCGAAGCCCATCAGGAACTCGCCGAAGTTTTTCTTTTTCTGAGACTTGCAGGTCAGCGCGATGAAAGCGAAGCCCATCAGAGGCACTGCGGCTGCTCCCAGAGTGAGGGGGCCTTCCCCGAAGGAGAGTGCGAATATCCAGGCCGTGACGGTGGTGCCGATATTGGCTCCCATAATGACCGCGATGGCGTTCGCGAGCGACAGCAGTCCGGCGTTCACGAAGCTGACGATCATAAGGGTGGTCGCGGTGGAGGACTGGACGAGGGCGGTGACTATCACTCCCGTCATAACCCGTCTGAATGCGTTCGAGGTCATCGCGGCCATAAAGTTCCGCAGCCTGTCGCCTGCCATTTTCTGGAGTCCCCCGCTCATCAGGGACATTCCGAAGAGGAAGAGTCCCAGGGAGCCGAGTATGGTGAGAACCAGAAGTGTCGTATGCATAATGTCGGGTTTAGAGTGCGAAGATAGCAATATTTCCCGTGACGAGGTAATCTTGGCTTCACTGATTTTCATCATTGGCGAAGAGTTCTTACATTTGCGCTATGAGACTTGGAAAAATATGGCTTGCGGCTGCGGCTCTTCTGACGGGAGTCTCCCTCAGCCTTGACGCCCAGATATATACCTCAGGCGAGAATCCTGCAGGAGTCCGCTGGAGACAGCTGACCACGGACAATTTCAGAATCATTTTCCCCGACGGGCTCGATTCGCTCGCGAGGGTCTATGCCACGCAGCTCGAGACCTGGCGGGGTCCCATAGGGCAGAGCATCGGGTTCACGCCGAACTGCAGGTACCGCCGGCCTATCCCGGTGGTGCTTCAGTCCTATAAGGCGGACAACAACGGTATGGTCTCCTGGCTGCCCCGGCGGATGGAACTCTACACCGTGCCTGACGCTTACTCTCCGGGGGCTCTCCCGAGCGAGACCGAGCTCGCCATTCACGAGGGCCGTCACGTGGCTCAGATGCAGCTGGGACGCACGGGGATCTTCCGCCCGCTGGGCTGGCTGACGGGAGAGATCAGCACGGGGGCTTCGGCCGCGCTCTACGGCGGTCCCGTGTTTCTGGAGGGCGATGCGGTGGTCGCGGAGACCGCGCTGACTTCTGCCGGGCGCGGCCGGACGGCAGATTTTCTGGAATATATGCGCGTGAGCTTCGGCAGCGGGGATTACCGTAATTTCTACCGCTGGAGGTACGGCTCTTTGACCCGCTACACCCCCGACTACTACAAGGTCGGCTATATGACCATCGCGGGTATGAGGTATCTGTACGATGCGCCCGACTTCACTGACAGATTCTATTCGAGGGTGGCGGACCGCCGGTTCGCTCTGCCGCTTTTCAACCTGCAGAGGACAGTGAAGGAGGTGAGCGGGAAGAGATTCCGCGAGGCTTGGGCGGAAGTGGCGGAAGGCTACGGAAAGATATGGGAGCAGGAGCGGGCAGAAAGGGCCCCTTTCATCGGGGACAGTGCGCTTACCCGTCAGCCGAAGCGCTACGTGAGCTACAGCAGAGTCACTCTCGCCGGAGACACCATCTATGCGATAAAAAGCGGAATGAACGACCCGGCGACCCTGGTGGCCATCTCCCCTGACGGCAGCGAGCGGAGCATCTGCGCATTCGCGTCCGGAACGAGCGCACTCCGCTATGATGCTTCGAGCGGGCGGCTGTGGTGGAGCGAGACCATTCCCGATGCGCGCTGGGGTATGAAAGAGACCTCCGTCGTGCGATATATCGAGCTCGGGGGCAGCCGGGCGGCCGCCGATGCGGCCAATCCTGCCGGAAGCTTCGCAGGCGAGGGAAGCGGGGCTACGGCCAATCCTGCCGGAAGCTTCGCGGGCGAGGGGAGCGGGGGAAAGGGCAAGCATAGCCTGACCCGAGGCGGGAGGTATTATAACCCGGCCCCTGACGGAAAAGGGACTCTCGCGGTCACGCAGTACCCTCTGCGGGGCGGCTCGGCAGCCGTGCTGCTCTCTGCCGAGAGCGGGAAAGAGACGGGCCGCTACGCGGCTCCCGACTCTATGCAGGTAGTGGAATGCGGCTGGATGGGCGGAAAGCTCTATGCCTCCGCCATCACCCCGGAAGGCTTCGGCATCTACCGGGTCGGGGAGGACGGGTATGAAGAAGTATTGGACGCAAGTCCTGTGAAGATAAAGCAGCTGCAGAGCTCGCCGGATGGGACGAAGCTGCTTTTCGTCAGTGACCATAACGGCGTGAACGAGCTTTACGGTCTGAGTCTCGACGGGGACGGGACGCCGCGCATTCTGCGTCTGAGTTCCACTCCGGACGGTGCGGGCGATTTCGTGATGATGCCGGACGGACGGATGGCTTTCACGCGGCCGAGACCCGAGGGGCGGATGATCTATACGGCGGCAAGCGGGTATGCGGCCGAAGTGAAGGATTGGGCCGGAGAAAGGCATCGGGACCTCGTGTCGGAGAGGCTGTCGGAGCAGGAAAGAGCGCTGGCGGAGCGAAACGGGACGGGCTTAGGCTCCGGTGCAGGAACGGGGACAGGCTCCGGTTCAGGGACGGGCGGCAGCGCGACGGTGAAGGATTTCGGGCAGGCCAAGCGCTACAGCAAGCTGCTCAATGCCATACATATACACTCCTGGGTGCCGCTGGGCTTCAGCTATGACAACGTGATGGAAGCGAGCTACGATGAAGTTTACGAGACTGTCTCGCCGGGCGCGAGCGTGCTCTTCCAGAATCTGCTCGGGACGGTACAGGGGCTTGCGGGCTACAGTCTCAAATCGGACGCTGGCGCGCAGCTGCGGCACACTCTGCACGCGAGGGTGACTTATTCGGGGCTTTATCCGGTCATCGAGGCTTCCGTGGACTTCAACGACCGCGACGCCCGCCGCTACAGCCGGAAGTATTATCAGGAGACCGGGACATCGCTCGAATTCCGCGCTCTCCGGATTCCTTCGCTCAGCGGGAGCGTAAAGGTCTATGTGCCTCTGGATTTCTCCGGCGGCGGCTGGTATCGCGGGGTCATTCCGAGCTTCGACCTCAGTATGACCAATGACGTTCTCGACAAGTCGCTTCTGCGTCTGAGAAGGATCAAGGTGTGGGACACGGAGCTCAAAGGCTATCTTTCGCAGCTGCAGGGGGTGGATGCGGGGTCCGAGGTGTTCGTGGGCCGTGCGGTCACGAGTCTGCGCGCCTATACTGTGAGGCCGAGCGCGCCGGGAAGCATATATCCGAGGCTGGGACTGGGCATCGAGGGCGGGTTTGCCTTCCGTCCGGGGATGAGCGAGCTTTTCTCCCCTACGGCGTTCACGTATCTCTATGGCTATGTGCCCGGGGTTCTGAGTCAGCAGGGAGCGAAACTCAGCGCTCTGCTTCAGCGGCAGACGGGAGATGCGCTTACAGCGAAGGAGGCATATCTGGTGAGCACCCCGAGGGGCTTCGCGGATACGCAGGCGCAGTATTATCTGGGCAACCGCTACGATACTCAGGCGAAATTCACTCTGGATTACGCTCTGGGCAGTCTGCCTCTGGAGTGGGCCGGGCTCGGACCTTTCACATACGTCAAGAGTCTGGATTTCGCGCTGCACGCGGATCTGGGGCTCTACGGGGGGAAGGCAGCGGGGTCTGTGCCGGCGACGGGGACGCTCTATAGCGTCGGAGCCGATATCGCCGTGCGGGTCGGCAACATTCTCTGGCTGCCGTTCGACTGCCGCATCGGCGTGAGCTGGTCCTATAACGGCGGCTCCCTCTGGGCTCCTTTCAGCAGCCTCCAGGGGGCTCTGCCTCGGCGCAACTACTTCGGTGCGATCTTCTCGGCGGATTTGTAGGGGGGGGCGGGATGCCTACGCCTCTGCGAACCACCGGCTGAGCTTTTCTGAGGCTCTGCGCTCGATTTCGGGGGTAATGGAGGCTTTCACGGTGTCGTAGGCAAGCTTGATAGCTGCGGCATCGTCAGTGAGCCCAAGCAACGGAACCATATCCGGAATCATATCCAGCGGAAGAATGAGGTAGCCGAGGGCTCCCATAATGATAGCCTTGTTTGTGATGGAGACTTCTCCCGACTGAAGTGTGTAGTAGAGAAGGAGGGCATACCGGGTCGTGGCCTTCCCGAGACTTTTCGCCACTGCGGCGAGCTTGGCCCGGAGACCGTCTCCGGAATAGTGGCCCGCATAACCGGGCAGGTCTTGTGCGCGAGGAGATTTCATTCTATTGCAGATTCCCTGATTGAAAAACACCGCGTAAATATAGATAAAAACTCTCAGAAATAACTTGCCATCTTTCCTTAGTAATAATTCCCGGGGTTCCCGTCCGCCGGTGTCGGACTCCGCCCATGAACGCAGAAAGGCCGGCATCACGCCGGCCTGCTGCTTATGAAAAAGTTAAGTGAGCCTACAGCTCATTCTTTACGTCGCTGACGATCTGACCGTCGAAGAGGGCGATGGTGCGCTGCGCGTAGGTGGCATCCTTCTGGGAGTGGGTCACCATAACGATGGTGGTCCCTTCGTGGTTCAGCTCGGTAAGCATCTCCATAACCTCCTTGCCGTTCTTCGAGTCGAGATTTCCGGTAGGCTCATCGGCGAGTATCAGCTTCGGACCGGCCACTACGGCACGGGCGATGGCCACTCTCTGCTGCTGACCTCCTGAGAGCTGCTGAGGGAAGTGCTTGGCCCTGTGAGAGATGCTCATCCTCTTCATCACGGCCTCCACCTTCTCGCGGCGCTCGGCTGCGGAGAAGTCCATATAGCGGAGCGGAAGCTCGATGTTCTCATAGACATTCAGCTCGTCGATGAGGTTGAAGCTCTGGAAGACGAAGCCGATATTGCCCTTGCGGAACTTGGTGCGGTCTTTCTCCTTGAGCTCCGCGACTTCCTGACCCAGAAGCTCATAGCTGCCGGAAGTAGGATTGTCGAGCAGACCGAGGATGTTCAGGAGCGTGGACTTGCCGCAGCCTGAAGGCCCCATAATGGCGACGAATTCGCCGTCCTGGATTTCAAAATTCACGTTGTCGAGAGCGGTAGTCTCGATTTCGTCGGTGCGGAACACCTTGCAGATGTTTTGGATCTTGATCATAATATAAGGGTTTTATTCTGTCTTTATACTTTCCGCCGGATTAGTACCGGCCATCTTTCTTACATACGCATCGGACACCAGAGCGATGACCAGAAGCACCGCCAGAGCCGGAAGGAGGAATACCCACCAGGCAAGCGAAGCCTGAAGGCTGAATTGGCGTAGCCACCTGAGGGCCACGACGCCCGCGAGGACCGTTCCGGCCACAGCTGACGGCAGAGCGATGTACATCAGGGACTTAAGAAACATCAGGCGTATCTGGAAGAACTGCGCTCCGTTCACTCTGCGCACCGCGATCTCCTTGCTTCTGCGTTTCACTTCGTCGATGGTATATCCCGTGAGACCCAGCAGCGCGATGAACAGAGTCACCAGGCACCCGAGCAGAATGGAATTGCGCGTGCGGCGGGTGGAGGAGAAGTTGTCCGCCGCGAGGATGCTGAAAGGCGTGAGCGTGACTTTCTGATCAGGCAGCAGCTCGGAGAGCAGAGCCCAGGTGTCGGCGAGAGCCTCCTCGTCCAGCGAGTGAAAGCGGATGAATGCGTAGCTGAAAACGTGGGCATAATCGTCCCCGTTCGCGTAGAAGACGGCCATAGGTCTGCTCAGGCGTCCGTCGGAAGTCTCGAAGCCTTGCGAGCGTATCCCCTCCAGCACGCCGCAGACGGTCATAATCTCCCTGCTGTGTCCCGTAACCTGTATCTCCTTGCCGATGATGTCGTCCCAACCGGCCAGATTCTTCATCCTCTCGGCGAAGCTGCGGTCCACTATGATTTCGTAATCGGGCGGGAGGGACTCTTCGAAGCCTCGGCCCTCGATAATCTCCACCCCGAGAGTCTCGAAATAGTTCCCGTCCACATAATAGAAGTCACGGATATTGAAGAGCTCCTTATCAGTCCCCGGAAGCGAGACATTGTCTCCGGACTGCACCGAGAACGGGCTGGAGCCGGCGAAGCATACGCTCTTTATACAAGGAAGGCCCTCGAGCCTTTCGCGCAGTACCTTCTTCTGGGAGGAGGTGAGCTCGCCCATACCCAGCTGTGCGAGATTCTCGGTCTCGAAGCCGAGAGAGGCGGAGCTGATCATCCGGTACTGCCTGCCTATCACGATGACCGTGACAGCGAGGAAAGCCGTGGCCGTGAACTCCACCGCCAGAAGCGCGAGCTTCCATACCCGGCGGCTCTCGCGGAAGTTGCGGAAGGCCGCAGCGATGGGTATCCGGGAGAAAACGCGGGCAGGGACTATGCTGTTCAGCACTATCACGAGCAGCAGGATACCCAGAGAGAGCAGCAGAGGCGTTCCGCTGAAGAGACCGGACGGAGCCACGCCTGTCATATCCTCCACCAGAGAGCCGCAGCCGAAGATAATCGCTACCGCGAGAGCCGTAGACAGAAGAGAGTGCACTATCGACTCGGCCGCCATCATCTTCAGCATATCCGCACGCGAACTGCCGAGGCACTTGCGCAGAGCCATCTCACGCGAGCGGTTCACCGAAGTGGAAATCACGATGAGCAGATAGTTCAGCACCGAAGTCAGCAGCAGGGCGAAGGCCACAAGGGCCAACACCAGATTTGCTCCCCGTGCCGCGTCATCGGAAAGATGATAGCCTGAGAACGGCTTGAGGACCAGGTCGTAAGTGTAGCCGGCATCATTCAGCTCCTCCAGAGGGAAATATTTCTCAAGGAAGTCCGCCATACCCGAGCGGAGCTCTTCGGGAGAGGAGCCATTTTCGAGGCGCACGAATGTTTTGTAGCGGTCGTTGCCGATCAGATTTGTGCTCCCGTCATACGTAATCCGGCCTATGGTAGGCAGGGCGATGAGCACATCGGGGCGGTAGGAGGAATTCGCGGGGAATGCTTCGAAGACTGCTCCGACGGTGAGCTCCAGAGACGGATTCACCGAAGGGATGATGACGCTACGGCCCAGAGCGGCAGCGGCGGCAGCCCGCGCATCCGCCTTCCCGTCGAATATCTTCGCCGCGACACTGCTGCTGATGGCGATCTGTCCGCTGGCTGAGAGAGCCGTCACGTCGTCGCCGGAGAGAATCTTGCGCTCGAATACCCTGAAGAAGCACGAATCCGCCAGAAAAGCCGAAGAAGCCGTGACTCTCCGCCCGCCATCATCCTTCAGGACGAGATCGCAGTCCGTAGCCACATACGTGAAGCGAGTCGCGCTTTCCACCTGAGGGAAATGCTCCTTCATTATAGGAGCCACACCGCCCGCCGTCTGAGAATAGAGGGTATACTCGCCGCCCAGCTCTATGGACTGGCACACATAGTACGTCCTGCCTATCCCGGGAAGGTAGGAGTCATAGGTCTGCTCGTAGCATACCTTCGTCGAGAGCACCAGACCGGCAGAGAGCCCGACCGCGAGAGTCAGTATCTTCAGTCCGTTCCTGCGGCCTTTAGCGGCCAATGTCCGTACTGCCGTCGTAATGTAATGTCCGAATGTCATATATCCTTTCTTTTCCCCTGCGGAAGCCTCCCGCAGGCAATAAATGTCGTTATTCTGTCTTAAGTTCTTCCACAGGATTGGCCGTGGCCGCGCTGAGGCTGCGCAGGGTGACGATGCCCACGGTCAGGCAGAGCACTGCGAGCAGAGCGGAGAGGAACACCCACCAGGCAAGCGGAGCGTGATATGCGAAGGTGCTGAAATAGCGCGAGATGACTATATAGCTGAGAGGAGCCGCAACGGCGAAGCACACGAGCACTATCGCCGCGAAACGCTCATTCAGCATCCTGAGGATGTCGGAAATCTCCGCACCGTGGACTCTGCGCACCGCGATCTCCTTCGAGCGATGCCGGGTCTCGAAGAGCACGAGCCCGAACACTCCCATAAGCGAGATGATGACAGCTATGAGCGTGAGCAGGGTGATGAGGCTCCCCAGCCGCTGCTCCTTCGCGTACTGGCGGCCGAGCTGCTCATCGAAGAACTCCACGCTTATGGACTCCGGGGCGGTGGTCGGCGACATCTGCTGAACGGTCTCGCGCACGAGCGAGATCACCTGCTCAGGATCTGCCCCTTCCGTAGAGCGCAGATACATAGTCCTCAGAGCCTGACGCCAGCTGTCCTTGCCGAAGATGTAGAAGGCGAAGGGAGCGTTGGTGTACTGCAGCGGCTTGTAGTGGAAGTCCTCGCAGATTCCGGCCACCACGGCATTGTTGCCCTTGTGTCCCGGTCCCGGCTTCTGCACGTCTATGCCGAACTGCTTCTGAGCTTCGCGGTTGAAGATCATCACGCCGTTCTCCGCAAGCTCGTCAGACTGAGTGAAGTCTCTGCCCTCAACGATGTCTATCCCCATAAAATCCAGGAAGTTATACGCAACCGGATAGCACTGGAAATTTATGCTTCGCCCGTCATAATCGCGGCCCCATCCCATACGGGTGGCGTTTACTATCGCTCCGTCCGCCCAGGTTATGTCCTTCACGAGCGGACTGTTCCGGAGCCTGCTCTCGAAGGCCTCGTTCGGACCCTTGTTCCAGGCGAGCTTGACAGGGATGGACGCGCTGTAGAGCTGAGACTTGTCGAAGCCCATATCGTAATGCATCATATACCGCTGCTGGACGCTGATGAAGATGGCGCAGATTATCAGAGCGGTGGAGATCACGAACTGCACTCCCACCAGCAGCATACGGAACCTTCTGCCCGAGCGGGAGGAGCCGAAAGAGCCCTTGAGAGCCAGAGCCGGCTGGAAGGAGGTGATATAAAATGCCGGATAGACGCTTCCGGCTGCCGAGGCAGCCAATGCTACGCCCACGCTCATCAGCAGTATGCCGGCATTCTTCGCCGGCAGAGCCGAAGACGAGAGGATGGCTGAGGACGGCGAGGCGAGGAAGGCCCACACGAAAAGTGCGGCGAGCGCGAGCGCAAGGACTGTCAGGCCTAAGGCCTCGAAGACGAAGTTCCACACCAGCGACGTTCTGGAGACCCCGAAAATCTTGTAGGTGTTCACCGCCTTCAGACGGACCGGGACCATCGCGAAGAAGAAATTGACGAAGTTTATGACCGCGATGAGGATAATGAGTATCGCCACGGCGAGCATCGCTATGTCGGAGGAGAGGTTTCCGCTGCGTCCCACGCTGCTGCGGAGCTCCTTCGTGTAGTAGAGGTCTTCGAAAGGCACAGGATGGATGCGTGTCTGAGAGAGCGATTCTTCCATCTCCTGAGAACCGTCCTCCACGCCCGCGTCGGTGAGAAATGTTCTGAGCGCCGTCTTGGAGTCCTGCTCGAACTGCTGCATATCCGCCCCTTCGCGCAGTTTCACGAAATACACATAAGACCACTCCGAATATGAGTCTATGCTTTCATCCCCTATGCCTGTGAATATGTCCACTTCTTCCAGGTCGGTCGCCTCGGGGAAGTCCTTGAATATTCCGACCACGGTCTCGAATACGGACCGGTCCTCCGGACTGTAGAAAAGCATATCTCCGATTCCCAGCGAATGCTCACGGGCGAAAGATTCGGAAATCATTATCTTATGCACGTCCGTGAGTTCCTCCAGCGAGCCGGAGAGGGTCTGTATCCCGAAAGTCCTTATGCCCTCGGGAGAGACGCGGTTCTCCCTGACGGAGGATATCCGCCTGTACTCGCCGCTGCCGTCCTTCTGATAGCGGGCCTGGTCCCAGTTATACATATTGACTACTCCGCCCGCTTCCACACAGGCCACGCCGGATACGAGACTTTCTCCCAGAGGACGGCTCATAAAGGCGTCGTATTTCCCGGGCGCATAGCCGGAAGGGGTGGTGAGGACATATATCCTCTCCGAGTCGGGAATGGACTTGTTATACCTGAAGTCGTAGCTTATCTGGGTCATTATCACATAGAACGACGCGAAAGCCACTGCCATTCCGAGCACATTCAGGACAGCGGATGCACTGTAGCGTCTGAGCGTGTTTAGGAAATTATGAAAAATGTAGCCCATAGCCGTTTATTTTATGATCAGCTCGTCTTTCGCCCCGAAGCCCTCGTAGCCGGATATGATGACCTTCTCGCCGTCCTGGAGACCTTCCAGAACTTCGTAATACTGAGGATTCTGGCGGCCGATGCGGATAGGCCGCTTGACGGCCTTGCTTCCGTCGGAAGAGAGGACATATATCCACTTTCCGCCCGTCTCCTGATAGAATGAGCCGCGAGGGACTATGACCGCTTCAGCGCTCTGGCCCAGCTGAAGGTTCAGATAGTAGGTCTGGCCGGTACGGATGTTCTCGGGCTGCGTGCCCTCGAACTTGAAGTCGGCCTTGAATTTACCCTCGCGCACTTCCGGATAGACCTTGCGGATGGAGGCTGCGTACTTCTCGTTCTGCCGCTCGAAAGTGGCCTGAAGTCCCGCGCTGACGCGGTCTATATAGTGCTCATCTATCTGGGCCTCAATCTTATACGAGTCCAGATTGTTTATCTGTCCTATCTTGGAACCCGCCGTGACGGCCTGTCCGAGCTCCACGTCCAGCAGACCCAGTTCCCCATCGATGGGGGCCTTTACGGACAGATTGTCCTTGCGGCGGCGGATCATCATCATATTCTGGCGCATATTGTCCAGGCTCTCCTGCATCTGAGTGATCTCCACGCTGCGGTAGAGGCTGTCCTGACGGGCGCGGTTCATAACGAGGGAGAGCTTGTCCCTGGAGAGCTGATAGTCCTCTTCTGCCTTGAGATAGTCTTCCTTCGCGATGAGCTTCTCTTCGTAGAGGGTCTTCTGCTGCTCGTAGGCGCGACGGTAACGGCGGACCTCCATCTGGAGCTGGAGCTTTTCCTGCTCCACGCTGAGCTTCTGCTGCTCCATCGAGATCATAGTGTTGCGCAGGATGTTCTCCTTCTCGGCGAGCTCAGCCTCGGAGTTGAGGATCTGCATATCCAGCTGCTCGTTGCCCAGAATCACAAGGACGTCTCCCGCCTTCACGCGGCTGCCTTCCTCGGCCACTATCTGCTGTACGTTTCCGCCCTCGGTCGGGCTGATCTGCACGGTGGTCATAGGCTGTACCTGACCGCTGATGCGGATGTAGTCGTTGAATTCTCCTCTGACTACAGTGCCTGTGAGGAAGCTGCCGCCGTCCACCCTGAGGGAGGAAGTGCTGCTGCCGAGCAGCTGCAGAATCAGAACTACCAGTACCGCTCCGCCGATCCAGAACGGGACTGCCTTTCTGGTGAATGCACGGCGGAAGCCTTTTTTCTGTTCGATAATCTTGTCCATATCTTGTTTTCTTTTTTTACTTTCGCATTGGCCGTCAGGCCTTTTCATTCGTATGGGCCGCAAGGCCCCTTCGGGGTCTCTACTGGTCGAGGTAGCGCTCGCCGTTATAGTAGCGCACCACGCGCTCTTTCAGCAGGTACTGCAGGCGGGCGTTGAGCTGCTCGGCGCGGGCTTTCATATAGTTTCCGGCAGCGGTCTGGTACTCGATGGACGAGATGAGACCCTGTTCGAACTTCTTGAAATTCAGCTTGTAAGCTTCGCTCTGCACCTCGCTGCGGCGCTCGGCCTGGAGGAGTGCGGCCTCAGATGCGTCGCGGTCCTGCATCGCGCGGCTCACCTCGCTCTGCACTTCGCGCAGGGTCTTGTCATACTGCAAGGACGCGCGGCGATAGGCGTTGCGCTTGCGCGAGAGGGTGTTTATCTTGTCGAAACGTCCGTAGATCGGGATGCTCAGGGAGAGCTGGATGTACTCGCCTGCGTTGCGCTTTAACTGCTCGAAGTACGGAGTGGGCACGTAAGACTTGTCGCCCGGATAGGTATAATAGCTTGAGGACCAGCCGCCATAGAGCGAGAGCGAAGGGAGGAATCTCCATTTCGCGGTCTGCAGCTCGAGGCGTGCGTTGTCACGGGTGCCGCGCGAAATCGAGACCTTCGGCAGGAACGCTTCGGCATTTGCGGAGATCTCGCTGAAGTCCTGAAGACCGCTTGCAGGCGCGAGCTTTTCCACGTCAGTATCGAGGACGAGTTCCTCGTCCAATGGCCAGAGCATCACGTCTTTGAGTGTGATTATGGCGTTCTGCAGGCTGTTCTGCGCGCTTACGAGTTCGTACTCTCTGTCGGCGAGGTCGGCCTGCATCTGGACTACGTCAGCGTGGCCTTTCGAGCCGAGCTCCTCCTGACGGAGCGCGAGGGTGAGGGCGCTGCGGGCGTTGTCGGTCTGCTCGGAGATTATCTGCACGAGGGATGTGTAGTAGAGCACGTTGAAGAAGGCTTCGGTAGTCGCGAGACAGACCTTGTCCTCTTCCTGCTCTTCCGCGCTCAGGCCCATAGAGACTGAGGTCAGGGCGATACGCAGGTTGTTCACTGCGCTGAAGCCGTCGAAGAGCGTGATGCCGGAGCTGAGGGAGAGGCCGTTGTTGAACGAGGAGGTGTTTACGTAGGTGTTTGTCTCAGGGTCGATGTTGCGGCCGAAGTAGGAGTAGGCGTAGGTGTTGCCGCTCAGCGACGGGGTGAAGGCTCTGAGTATGGCTTCGCGCCTGTCGACTCTGGCGTCGGCGGTTTCGGTCTGCCTGATGAGGATGTCCGTGGAGTGCTCCAGTGCGTAGAGCATACAGTCGCGAAGGGTCATTTTTGTGGCGGCGGTCTGTGTGCTGCCGGTGCTCTGTGTGATGCCGGTGCTGCTGCGCTGATGCGGTGCGGTGCTCTGTGTGCTGCCGGACGGCTGCGTGACGGTCTGCCTCTGCTGCGCGGTCATAGCGTTTGCGGACTCGCCGCTTCGGACTACGGAGCTGAGCGAGAGCGCGAGAAGTGTAAATATGAGAGTTAGCTTTTTCATCTCTTTTTCCATTACGGCCGGACTTACTCTCGATTCCCGTGCCAAAGAGGGTATATTACTGAGTATGTGGCGATTATGCGTTAGTTGAGAATAAAAAAAGTGTAAAGAATCTTTACACCCTTTACACTTTTTCTTTACACTTTACGAAGCGGCGGCAACGAGTCACGCAGCTGAAACGCCATTCTGTGTTCAAGGTGCTGTTAACCACGGCTATAAGTCCCGACTTGTCCACGTATTCGCCGTTCCTTGCGGACAGGAAACCGGCGTTCCCTTCTGAGTATTTCAAACTCGTGTACCTATAATTCCTGATTTTCGACTCTCGCCTTCAGCGTGCTCCCGGACTCGCCGACATCTGGGCGGTAAGGCTGTCTATCGTACATTGCATTGACTTGCGAAGCTCGTGGAGCTGTCTCTCATAAGATTCCCGCGTCTTTTCCTGAGCCGCACCGCACACAGCACCGGACATCAGCCCAGACCGATGTCCGCCATTGTCAGCATGCGGCTGTCGCCGCCCTTGAAAAGAGATTAGTTGTTTCCTCCCAGAAAACTTCTGTAGTTCAATAATTCGATTTCCGCGTCACGACGCTCCAACTGGCCGTCGTAAACCACGACGCGTCTCCCCAGCGTATCGCCAAGTCTTTCTTTAAGCCGCGTCAGCCCCTGCTCGAACGAGCTGTTGTAAGTCTGGGATGACTTGATTTCGACGGCTGTCAGACGGTCTCCATCGGGTATGAGCAGGTCGGTCTCATTGCCGTGTGAGTCGCGATAGAACATCAGGTCAGCGGTCTGCCCCCCGTTCGCAAGCCTTTTCACGCAGTCGGCGATTACCATGTTCTCGAACAGATGCCCTCGCATCCGGTTTGTCCGCATCTGCTCCTCGCCGTCGATGCGAAGCAGGTAACTCGCGAGCCCGACATCATAGAAATACAACTTAGGGCTTTTTACGAGGCGCGTCTTGGTGTTGCTATGGTATGGAGGCAACAAAAATACGATGTAGGAGGCTTGAAGTATGGATAGCCATGCCTTTACCGTGTTCACCGCTATGCCCACCTCACCGGACAACTCGCTGGCATTGAATATACTGCCGATACGCCCGGCACACAAACGCACGAAGGTCTGGAATTGCCGCAGATCCTTCACCGCCTGCAACTGGCGCACGTCACGCTCCAGGTAAGTGCTCACATAGGCGGGGTAGAACAACCGGGGAATGTTCTCACCTGCATGTATGGCGGGATAGAAACCCGTTGTGAGCAGTCTGTCGACACTCATCGTCGCCGGGGCGATCTCTTCCAGTGACAAAGGCAGCAGTTCCAGCATAGCCGTTCGTCCCGCAAGGGACTGTGTGACACTCTTAAGCAAATTGAACTGAGATGAACCGGAAAGGATATACCTGGCCTCGCGGCGGGAGTCAATCACACCTTGCAGGTACGACAAAAGTTGCGGAGCATTTTGGACTTCGTCCAATACCATTCCGTCGGGGTATTGTCCCAGGAACGAAACGGGGTCGGTCAACGCATAGTCGAGCGTGTCAGGGTTTTCCAGCGAGAAATACGGCTTGTCCGGGAACATTTCCCGAATCAGCGTGGTCTTGCCCGACTGGCGGGGCCCCGTTACCGTCACTGCGGAGAAATACCGTAAATTCTCCTCTACGGCCGCCTTCAACGCTCTCTCTATCATTGCCATAATCTTTTATCTGTGTAAATTTTCAATTCAATTGCAAAATTACACATAGTTCGGAGGATTCAAAGATTTTTGCCTTGTTTTTTGTTCAGGCAAAGGTCTCCACTATCTTTCACAGGGCAAGGCGGAGAAGTGAACGCTTACGGTCGGGGACCGTGGGTGGGTAAGATTGCCGGTCGGAGCCGGCAATGACGGGAAAAGGGGCCGGCAATGACGCCCTTCGTCATGCCCACTGTTATTCGTCATGCCCGACCCGATCGGGCATCTCATGCTGGCGGCAGGGAAGGGATTGCCGGTCAGGTCATCACCATCGCCGGTGTAAACGTGCCTGAAAGGATTGCGCTGCTGTGTCAGGCCCTTCTCGACCGCACGGTTGTAAATCGCGCGCAAGCCTCTCATATAGAAAGAAGACGTGTTAGGGCACACCCCGACTGACTTCAGATAGTGTTCATACCCCGCCATAAAATTGGAAGTTGTGAAACAACTTCTGAAAACTGTCCCCGGGTTCAAACCCGCCGAGGGTCTCTACCTGTCCTCCCAGATAGCGGATACGAGGCTTTTCGCGGGGACTCTGACGGTGGCGGTGTAGTCCGCGGCGGCGAAGACTATGGTCTGAGAGTCTGAGGACTTGTTGCAGACGAGCACTCCGATGGTGCCGTCGGTGTTCCGGAACATCTGAAGCTCCACTCCGGCGGGGGCCTTGTAGTTCGAGATGCTCATAGCCCGCGCTCCCGGACGCACCACGGCGCTCGCGTGCGCGACATTGTACCAATGTGTGTTCCGGGTGATGGTGCGGTAGTCGGAAGACTGGATGGTCACTCCGCCCCAGCAGGTCGAGCAGGCTCCCCCGTGAGGGCTGTGAGGCGAATTCTTCTCGTCGAGCATAAGGTTCCACAGCGTCACTCCGCGTCCGCCGCGAGAGAGAGTTCCGAGGAAGATGGACGAGAAGTCGTTCAGAAGACAGGAGGCGAACTGGTAGTTCCAGGTCCCGATGGAAGCCTCGGTGAAATAGATATCCTTCCCCGGGTATGCGGAGCGGATATTGTCCAGCTCGGAAACGCTGCCCCCGTAGTTATGCCAGGCGGAGCCGGCCGCCCACCGGCAGGCCTGCGCATCCTCGTAGATTTTCAGAGGATAACCCTTCTGGTCCGCCTTGTCGTCGTAGTTGTAGTTATGGTCGAAGAGCAGAATCTTCACATCCGCAAGGCCCGCCTCCTCCATCGCCGGCCCGAGCACCTTTATGAAATCCCTCTGGTCCTGCCAAGGCATATACATAGACATAGAGTTCCCGTGGTTCAGCGGCTCATTCTGCATAGTGATGGCGTGTATGTCGAACCCTTCCGCACGCATCGCCTGTATCCACTTGACGAAATAGGCCGCATAGTCGCCGTAGCAGGACGGCTTCAGACGGCCGCTCGTCCAGGAGTCGTAGTCCGTCTCCAGCACCGCCTCGTCAAACCCCGCATAGCCGTACTTGCCTCCCTTCATCCATTTCGGACAGGACCAGGGCGAGCCTATTATCTTCACGTCCGGATTTATGGCATATATCTCCTTCAGTATAGGGAACAGATAAGTCCTGTCCTCGCCGGGGACCGCGAAATGCTCCAGGCCCGGGGTATCGCACCAGGTGTATTCGTCCTTCAGGCAGAAGTCGGACGCGCCGATGCTGACGCGGATAAGGCTCGACCCCACGCCTTCCGTGGGAGAGAAAAGGCTCTTGAGAAACTTCGTACGGTCCTGCGCAGGCATCCTGAGAAGGTTATAGCAGGACGCGGTAGTAATCGCCAGTCCGAAGCCGTCCACCGTGGGCGCTGAAGGGTTTTCTGTAAAAAGCACCCGGTTCGCGCTCGTATTGCCGCCCTCGGTGAAGTAGGATGAGCGCTGCGAGAAGAGCTGCGTGGCATCGGCCGTAGTGACGTAAGTGGTGATGTCATACTCGTTTTCTACAGGCTCTTCGTTAGCCTTGCTATGCCCGCAGGCAAACAGAGCTGCGCACAGCACGCCCATAATGATAAGTCTGGATTTCATAATAAACCGGTTCTGAACTCGTACAATCCGAAAGGCCGGCATAGAACCGGCCTCTCATTCTGGTGCCCAAAGCCGGGCTCGAACCGGCACGTCTTTAGGGGACATTGGATTTTGAGTCCAACGCGTCTACCAATTCCGCCATTCGGGCGCATACGCGGCAGGAACTCATCCCGCATAACGATGGCAAAGGTATCCAAAAAACCGCAATAATCAAATTTTTCCACTATCTTCGCATCTTATGCGGACAGCGCGGCTGCACTCCGCCTGAGTAAGGATGGAACAATACGGAATCTCACTTGCGGAAAGCGAAAAATGATTTGTACAAGCATACAGCATAAGGACCTCGAGGCCATACTCACCCTTCTCGCCGACGGCGGGCAGGAAATGGCCGAAATACGTCTCGACCGCTGCCCTCAGCTCAGCCTGGAGGACATCGAGACCCTCTTTTCAGAGACAGACATCCCTCTGGTGGCCACCTGCCGCCAGCAGGAGTGCCCGGATGCCGAAAGCAGACTCGGAGCGGCCATACGCGCAGGCGCGGCCTTCGTGGATCTGGAAGTGGAGATGCCGCCGGCCGCGGGCAAGCGTCTGCGCCGCCAGGCGAAAGAGAGCGGGACCACGGTCATCCGCTCGTGGCACGACTTCACGCAGACCCCCTCGCTTTTCTTCCTGCACGAGCAGCTCGAACTCTGCCGCAGGTACGGTGCCGACATCATAAAGATCGTCACTACCGCTCAATGCCCTGAGGACTGCGAGCGCGTCTTCTCCCTCTACGGACAGGTCCCGGAAGGCAAGATGGTCGCATTCTGTATGGGCGAGGCGGGCCGCTCCTCACGCCTGCAGGCCCTCGCCAAGGGCGCTCCATACACCTACGCCGCCCTCTCAGAAGATGATGCCACGGCCTCCGGGCAATGCGCTGCCGCCTCCCTGCGCGAGGCTCTCTACGGTCCGCGCAAGCCTTACAGCTGCACCGGCGTCAGAATCCCCTGCTCGAAGAGCTTCGCGCAGAGAGCCATCATAGCCGCCGCGCTGAGCGGGGGCGTGTCGCATCTGAGCGCGTATAGCGCCTGCGCGGACAATGAAGCGGCCCTGGGGGCCGCACGTGCATTGGGCGCGGAGGTGGAGGAAAGCTCGGCGGGACCCGCAGATAAAGTGCTCACTATCAGGGGTGCGGCCGCCGCCTCCGCGCCCGCAAGACTCTTCGCCGGCGAGAGCGGGCTGCTCACCCGGGTGATGATTCCGATACTCGCCGCCCTGGGCGGGGGAAGCTGCGAGGTGGACGGAGAGAAAACTCTGACGAAGCGGCCCCTTTCCGGGGCCAATGACATAATGGCCGCTTTCGGAGTCACCCTTTCGTCTCTCGCCGGAGAGGACAGAGGCGAGGTCCGCGTGCCGCTGCGCATAAACGGCAAGCTCATCCCCGGCCGCGCGGAAATCTCCGGAAAAGGCGGCTCGCAGCTCATTTCCGGACTTTTGATGGCTCTGCCGCTCTGCGCGGGCAGTTCCGACCTCTATGTCACCGAGCCGCGAAGCATCCCGTATATGTTCATCACTCAGGATATCCTGCGCAAATTCGGCATCTCTCTCTCCTGCGAGATGGAAGGCGGAGAAGAATTTATGGAGACGAGGGACTGGGCTTACTGCACGGGGATGCATTTCAAGATATGCGGAGGACAGAAATACCGCTCCGCCGACATCGACCTCGAAGGAGACTGGAGCAGCGCGGCCGCACTGCTGGTCGCCGGGGCCGTCTTCGGCAGGGCTGAAATCTCGGGACTGGACACAGGTTCGCTGCAGGCTGACCTCACGATAATGGACATACTCGTGGAAGCCGGCGCCGCCGTCTCCCGGATAGATACTGACTTCACCGACGGCGTGGGCTCTGCGGCAGCTGCCGCCGGAGTAGCCCCGAGCCGGGGCACGGTCTGCGTCACCAAGGCACCCCTGAGCGCCATCGATGTGGACCTGAACCACGCCCCCGACCTCTTCCCGGTCGCTGCCGTGCTCGCCTGTTTCTGCCCGGGGCGCAGCCGCCTGAGCGGAACAGGGCGTCTCGCAGGAAAGGAGAGCGACCGGGCCGCAGCCATAAAGGAAATGCTTGAGCAGCTGGGAGTCGCAGTCTCCATCGAGGGGGATGATATGCTCATAGACGGGCAGGCCTACAGCACCCGGCTCCTGAGGGGAACACTCCTTCACGGGGGCAGATACACCTCGCATCACGACCACAGGATGGTGATGGCCCTGCGGGTAGCCGGACTCGGCGCGGACGGCCCGATAGAGATAGACGACGCGGAGTGCGTCGCCAAGTCATTCCCGGACTTCGAGAAAGCTTTCGCGGCCGGCATACGGGGAGAGAAATAATTTGTAATTTTGCCTTTCCTATGAACACGTTCGGACGTAAATTCAGAGTCGAGATTTTCGGAGAGTCACACGGCGAGGCCATCGGCTGCGTCCTGGACGGCGTGCCCGCAGGCATCCCGCTGAGCGAGAGCGATTTCGCACGGGACATCGCCCGCCGCGCCCCCGGAGCTGCAGGAGCGGCCGCAAGAGGCGAGACTTTCCTGCCGGATGCCACCACACCGCGCTGCGAAGCCGACATCCCCGAAATCCTGAGCGGAGTATATGAGGGCCGCACGAGCGGCGCTCCGCTCACCATAATCTTCCGCAACTCGAACACCCGCAGCGCAGACTATTCGCAGATGCGCGACCTTCCGCGGCCCGGGCACGCCGACTATGTGGCCGGTATCAAGTGGAAAGGCTTCAACGACCCGCGCGGCGGCGGACACTTCTCCGGACGCATCACCCTCCCCCTCACAGCAGCCGGGACTGTCGCCAGAAAGGCCCTTTCCGTCCTTGCGGCGGGGGAGCCGTCAGGCCTTGCGGCGAGTGCTCTTTCCGGCCTTGCGGCAGGCTCTGCTGAAACGGCAGAGGCTGCGCGAGGCTGCATAGCCTCTGCCGCGCCGGATATCCGCGCCCGGCTCATCGCCATAGGCGGCGTTTCCGACAGAAGCGCCTGGACGGGACTGCTCGAAGATGCCCGCAGGGAGGGCGACTCGCTCGGCGGAGTGGTCGAATGTACCGTGGACGGGCTTCCGGCAGGTCTCGGAGAGCCTTTCTTCGACTCGGTGGAGTCAGTGATCTCACACGGCATCTTCTCCATCCCGGGCGTGAGGGGCATAGAATTCGGGGACGGCTTCAGAGCCGCCGCTATGAGCGGAAGTGAGCATAACGACCCTTACGGACAGAACGGGAAACCGGTGAGAAACGGAGCGGGAGGCGTGAACGGAGGCATCACAAACGGCTCGCAGCTCGTGTTCCGCGTGGCCTTCAAGCCTACAAGCAGCATAGCACGGGCGCAGAGAAGCTGGAATTTCGCCGAGGGCCGCATCGACACTCTGGCGGTGAAGGGCAGACACGATGTGTGCTTCGCCCTCAGAACCCCCGTCATCGTGGAGGCGGTGGCAGCGATAGCCCTGCTGGACCTCCGCCTGAATGCCGTCTGAAAGCTCCCGGGGAGGCGGCTTCTTACTCAGTAGCGTATGAAAGAACAGGACATCATAAAGGATTTCACTTCACAGGAATACAAGGAAGGATTCGTGACCGACGTGGCTCAGGAGTTCATCCCCAAAGGCCTGAACGAGGACATAATCCGCACCATATCCCGCATAAAGAACGAGCCGGACTGGCTTCTGGATTTCCGTCTGGACGCCTTCCGCAAGTGGCAGAAGATGGAGCAGCCTCACTGGGCCCATCTGGACCTGCCGGAAATCAACTTTCAGGACATCATCTACTATGCCGCTCCTAAAAAGGACTCTGAAAGGCCGACGGAGATAGATCCCGCCCTTATGGAGACCTTCGAGAAGCTGGGCATCCCGCTCCACGAGAGGGAAGCCCTCGCGGGCGTGAAATCCTCCGTGGCCGTGGACGCTGTCTTCGACTCGGTCTCAGTGAAGACCACCTTCCGCGCCACACTCGCGGAGAAAGGCATCATCTTCTGCTCCTTCTCCGAGGCGGTGCTGGAGCATCCCGACCTGGTGCGCAAGTACCTCGCTTCGGTAGTCCCGGCGGCCGACAACTACTACGCCGCCCTGAACTCGGCTGTCTTTTCGGACGGCTCCTTCTGCTACATACCCAAGGGCGTGAAGTGTCCGATGGACCTTTCCAGCTACTTCAGGATCAACGCTCTGGGCACGGGGCAGTTCGAACGCACGCTCATCGTGGCGGACGAGGGCTCGCAGCTCAGCTATATGGAAGGCTGCACGGCCCCGATGCGCGACGAGAACCAGCTCCACGCCGCAGTCGTGGAGATCATAGTGGAGAAAGACGCAGATGTAAAATACAGCACGGTCCAGAACTGGTATCCCGGCGACGAGCAGGGGCGCGGAGGCATTCTGAACCTCGTCACCAAGCGGGGCATCTGCCGTGGAAGCGGAGCGCATCTTTCGTGGACGCAGGTCGAGACCGGCTCCGCCATCACCTGGAAATACCCGTCCACCATCCTCCGGGGGGACAATTCCTCTTCCGAATTCTATTCCGTGGCCGTCACAAACAACTACCAGCAGGCGGACACGGGCACCAAGATGATACACATCGGCCGCAATACCCGCAGCCGCATCGTCTCGAAGGGCATCAGCGCCGGAAACAGCCAGAACAGCTACCGGGGTCTGGTCCGCATCGCCCCGGGCGCACAGAACGCCAGGAATTATTCGCAGTGCGACTCCCTCCTCATCGGGAACCGCTGCGGGGCGCACACCTTCCCGCTCATCCGCAGCGCGAACCCTTCGGCCGTGGTGGAGCACGAGGCCACGACCTCGAAAATCAGCGGCGAGCAGCTCTTCTACTGCGCCCAGAGGGGCATCTCGCAGGAAGATGCCGTGGGACTCATTGTGGGCGGCTACGCCCGCGAGGTCCTTTCGCGACTTCCGATGGAGTTCGCGGTGGAGGCGCAGAAACTCCTTTCCGTTTCACTTGAAGGCTCTGTAGGATAGTGTATGAACTGGCTCGATCTCATAAGCTCGGTACTCGGATTGGCCTGCGTATTTCTCGCAGGCCGCAACAGCAAATACAATTTCTGGGTGGGCTATCTCTACTCGGCCGCGCTCTTCGCACTCTTCTGGCAGAAGAGTCTCGTCGCGATGCTGATGCTGCAACCCATCTCTCTGGGCATCAATATCCTCGGACACTACCGCTGGACGCATCCGCATAAGGACGAGCAGAGTGCGCAGAACGAGAAGTCTCTGAAAGTCACTAAGCTGAGCAATGCCGAGAGGCTCATAGCCTGCGCCTCGGTGCTCCTGGCGGCTCTGGTCTGGGGCTGGCTGCTGCGCCGCCTCTTCCCCTCGGACCCGGTTCCGTATCTTGACTCCTGCGTGACTGTGCTCATCCTGGTCGCGCAGTTCCTGAGCGCGCAGAAGAAATGGGACTGCTGGGTGGCCTGGATTCTGGTGAACATCACGCAGCTCATCCTGCACATCTCGGTGGGCAATATCTTTATGCCTATAGTCAGCGGACTCTACCTCGTGAATGCTGTGGTGTCTCTGGCCGGGTGGTCGAAACTTTATAAGAAAAACGCTTGAGTATGAATAAGGATATATTATTGGATATCAGAAACCTGCACGCCTCCATAGGAGAGCGTGAAATCCTTCGCGGCGTGGACCTGCAGATAGGCCGCGGAGAGACTCACGCCGTGATGGGTCCGAACGGCGCGGGCAAATCCACCCTCGGCGCCGTGCTCACGGGCAAGCCCGACTACAGAGTGACCGAGGGCAGCGTGACTTTCTGCGGACGCGACCTGCTCGCGATGAAGCCGGAGGAGCGCGCCTGGGCGGGGGTCTTTCTCTCCTTCCAGTATCCCGTCGAGATCCCCGGTGTGACGATAACGAACTTTATGAAAGTCGCGGTGAACGCCAAACGCGCCGCTCTGGGGCTCGAACCCCTCTCCGCCTCGGCGTTTCTGAAGATGATGAAAGAGAAGATGGCTCTGGTGCAGATGAAGGGCGAATTCGCCAAGCGTGAGGTGAACGTGGGATTCTCGGGCGGGGAGAAAAAACGTAACGAGATCTTCCAGATGGCGATGCTCGAACCGGTCCTGAGCATCCTCGACGAGACTGACAGCGGTCTGGATGTGGACGCGCTGCGTATCGTGGCGGACGGTGTGAAGACTCTTCGCACTCCGCAGACTTCCGCCATCATCATCACTCATTATCAGAGACTTCTGGAGTACATTAAGCCTTCCGTAGTGCACGTTCTGAAAAACGGGCGTATCGTGGGCACAGCAGGTCCCGAGCTTGTGGACCGCATAGAACAGTCCGGCTATGATGAGTTCTAGAGACTGCGGGCATTACGTGGAGCTGCCGGTTCCTCCGGACGCGCGCAGAATCGCCGCAGGGCAGCAGCAGGAGTGCAGCGTGGTAAAGCTCATAAGCGGAGATGAGCGTTTCGCCTTCGCCCTCGCGGAGCAGGCGGAGCTCTCGCTGTGCCTCGTGATCCTGCCGGGCGCTGACGCTAAAGTGGACATCGTCGTGGATATGCTCGGAAAGGGTGCTCAGGCACGGCTCTGCGGAGTTTACGTCTGCAGGGGGCGGCAGAGAGTGGAGCTGCACGTGCAGGTGAACCATCGCACAGGCGGGTGCACTTCCCGTCAGCTTTTCAAGGGCGTGGCCGCCGAGGATTCGCAGGCCCTGTTCTGCGGGCGCATCACCGTCGCGCCCGGAGCCGACCTTACGGAAGCCTTCCAGGAGAACCATAACCTGCTGCTTTCGGACACGGCCCGTGCGGAAACCCGTCCGCAGCTGGAAATCTATACCGACGATGTGGCCTGCTCGCACGGAGCCACTCTCGGACGCCTGAACCTCGAGGAGCAGTTCTATATGCGTTCCAGAGGCATCCCGGAAGAAGAGGCTAAGGTCCTGCAGATGATTTCGTTCCTAGCCCCGGCGCTCAGCTTCTGCCCAGGTGCTCCTGCGGCGGATCTTTCCGAGGCCGTGGAGGCGGCGGTCAGAGACTTGGGAGCTGCTAAGTGACTGACTCTTAAGTAGCTCTTAAATAACCGACTGTTTTTCTTCTTTACTTGAAAAGGCTTCCCGTTTATGATAACCTACCCGAATGTCAAGGTCAATCTCGGTCTGAGCGTCCTGAGGAAACGTCCGGACGGCTACCACGACATAGAGACCCTTTTCGTGCCCTGTATGGAGCGGCGGGACTCTCTGGAGATCATCCCCTCCGACGGATACTCCGAGACTGCCGCCTCGATTTTCTCCAGATTCGGGGCGTTCAGGTCAGTCTCCGGCCATCCGGCCATAGCCCAGGGGATTACCGGGGACGGACGCGTGATGGTGACCATCGGACGGGGAGAGGGAGTGCACTGGGACCCCCTCGAAGACCTGAGCGTGAAGGCCTATCAGATTCTTGCGGAGGACTTCGACCTGCCGTCCGTAAAGATATTTCTCGAAAAACGCTCGCCGGTGGGCGCGGGATTGGGCGGAGGCAGCGCCGACGCCGCCTTCGCTCTGAAAATGCTCTCGGAGATGTTTTCGCTGGGACTGGACGAGAAGGCTCTGGCGCGGTACGCCGCCCGTCTGGGCAGCGACTGTCCTTTCTTCATCTATAACCGCCCGATGTTCGGGCAGGGACGCGGCGAGCTGCTGTCCGAGTACGAGCTTGCTCCCGGCGGATACCGCATCCGGCTTTTCATCCCCGACGGTATCTTCGTGAGTACGCGCGAGGCTTACTCCGGGATTGTGCCGCGCAGCAGCCGCGATGACGCTCCCGCTCCGCTCAGAGAAGTGCTCCGGCGGCCCGTGGAAGAGTGGCGCGGAATGCTTGTGAACGACTTCGAGGAGACCGTTTTCGCCGCACACCCCGCTCTCGTGACTCTCAAAGCCTCCATCTATGAGCGCGGCGCCGTCTATGCTGCGATGTCCGGCAGCGGCTCCGCCCTTTTCGGCATCTTCAGAGAGGGCTGATTGCCGCCCCCCCCACTTCTTGCGAGGCTCCCCCGACGGCCGCTGATTCTTATAAGGAAATACGTAAAGGAGGGGAGCCCGTCACGGGTTCCCCTCCGCAGGATAGTAAAAGTTACCGGTCAATACGGATAGTAAAAGTTACCTGTTGATGTTTCTGAAGTTACAATTAGCCTATCTTAAATAATACCTGACTATATCACGTCTGCCAGTTCCGACAGATTTGTCTCGGTAGACTTCACGTCCGGCAGAGATGTTTTTCCGGTGCAGTAATCGAAGCTGACAGTTTTCTCTCCCGTGAAGGAAGTGAATCTTACCTTGAGCTTTACGGTCTTACCTTCCGTGTCAGGAAGAGTGCTGAGGTCGAAGGCCGCGATGCTGTTATAGCGGACCATTCCATACTTGAGAGTATCTCCGTTAGCATCGTGCCTGAGCTCCAGAAGATAAGGGTCTTCGCTGTCCACGCCGCTGACCAGATTTATCTTATGCGTAGCGTGGAGATTCCCCCAATACCCGCAGAATACTAGAGTGATGTATCCGTCCTCGATGAGGGTCGCCCAGCTGTTCAGGATTTCCACAGGAGCTGTGCCGTAGAGCTCATCGTCCTTTTCTCCCCGGCTTTCCGCGATAGACTTCGTCAGGACCTTGGAGAAGCGGTGGACGTTCACCGACTTGTCTATCTGAACTCCGTCCGGATTGACCTCCGGCTTCTCGTTTCTTTCCGTGTATCCTATGAGCGCGCGGAACTGTTCCTTGCCGAAAGCCGTCTCGGAAACGCCGTAAGGCTTGACGGTAGTCTTGTCGTCCACCTGGAAGTAGAGAATTCCGCTTTCCGTATGCTTCACTGTCACCAGAGCATTGTAGGACTGAAGACTATAATCGTCGCCCGATATGAACCCCGAGCAGGAACTCAGAGCGAGCATAGCCGATACTGCAAGTGTAAAAGTAAGAAGTGTTCTTGTCATATCTTTTGTTCTTTTTCCGTCCGTTAAACGAGTCCGGGCAGAAAACACTGCACGGATATTCTGTTTTTTTTCGATATTTGCGGTAATGACTTAAAATTAGTGACCTTATGAAAAGAATCTTAAGCCTCATCCTCATCACCATCGGCATTATGGCCTGCTCGCAGCGGAGAGACGAGCAGAAAGCTATGGATTTCCTCTACGATTCGATGTCGATTGCGGACATCGGGGACTATGACGAAGAATTCTTCCTCTCGAACGTGAGGATATCACTTCGCGCCCGCGAAGAAATGTCCTGGGGAAAGGACGTCCCGGAAGACCTTTTCCGCCATTTCGTACTTCCCGTGCGCGTGAACAACGAGCGCCTGGACTCTTTCCGTATGGTCTGGTATGAGACCCTCCGGGACAGGGTGCAGGGTATGAGTATGCACGATGCGGCCCTGGAAGTGAACCACTGGTGTCACGAAAAGGCGAGCTATGTTCCGAGCGATGCGCGGACCTCTTCTCCGCTCGCGACCATACGCAGCGCCGAGGGACGCTGCGGAGAAGAATCGGTATTGGCCGTGGCCGCGATGCGCACGGTGGGCATTCCGGCACGCCAGGTCTATACTCCGAGATGGGCGCACACGGACGACAACCACGCGTGGGTAGAAGTCTGGACAGACGGCAAATGGTCGTTTCTGGGCGCGTGCGAGCCGGAGCCGGAGCTGAACATGGCCTGGTTCAACGAGCCCGCTTCGCGTGCAATGCTGATGCATACTCTGGTGTACGGCGACTACCGGGGACCGGAGGACGTGATCCGCAGGACACATTCCTTTACGGAGATAAACGTCATCGGGAACTATGTGGATACCCGGCGCAATACTGTGACGGTAGTGGATGCCGACGGCAATCCCGTCGAGGGCGCACGCGTGGAATTCTGCATCTACAACTACGCCGAAATGTACCCGGCCGTCGCTCTGGCTTCGGATGCTCAGGGCCGTGCCTCACTGCATAGCGGCAAGGGTGATATGTTCGTATGGGCCAGTGCCGGCGGACGTTATGGCTACGGGATGCTGACTGAATCTCAGGCTGAAATCACCGTGACCCTGGAACATACGGATGCTGACGAATATATCGCCGACTATGATGTCACCCCTCCTCCGTCCGGAAGGATTCCTTATGATGCCGATGAGGCGGCAGTGGAGCGCAACAAGCTGCGTCTCGCTTATGAGGATTCGCTGCGTCACGCCTACATAGCCACATTCGCCGACGATAGCAAGGCAAGAGCCTGTCTGGACGAGCCTGACGGCGAGGCCATCAAGGATGTGGTGGATGCACGCGGCAACTGGGAAGAGATCGTGAAGTTCCTGAACGGAACGCAGAGCCACCCTGCCGCCCTGAAGCTCCTCTCAAGCCTGAGCCGCAAGGACTTGCGCGACACTCCGGCAAGGGTGCTGGACGATGCGCTCAGCTCCTCCGCGAGCGAGGAGGACTACGTTCTCGATCCGAGAATCTCGAATGAATTCCTGCAGCCATACCGCAGCGCCATAAGGGAGGCTGTCGGAGAAGAGTCTATGGACGCGCAGCAGGTCATAGACTGGGTCAGGACCCATATAGAAATAGCAGACGAGCTGAACCCGCGCCGTCTCCAGATGACCCCTGGGGGCGTTCTGAAAGAGCGCAAGGCCGATTCCCGCTCCTTCGACATATTTATGGTGGCCGCGTTGAGGACTTACGGGATTCCGGCCCGTGTGGACGTGCTCACGGGAAAGCCCCAGTACCGCAGCGGTGGAGTCTGGATGGACATCGGAAGGAGCGAGGACATAGCCCAGGCCGCCAAGGGCCGGCTCACCCTGTCCTATACACGCAGCGCCGATGCTCCGAAGGACCCGGAATACTATAGGCATTTCACGCTCTCGCGTATCGAGAACGGTCGCCGGAAGTTGCTGGAGTTTGACGGGGGCGATGCTACGGAGCTGGGAGCCGATGCCCGCGCATCTTCTTTCCGCAAGCCTTTCACCCTCGATGAAGGGACCTATATGCTCACGACCGGCACCCGCACCGCCGGCGGCAGAGCCCTCACCCGTCTGACCGTCTTCAGGATAAAGGCGGGCGAGACCACCCCTGTGCGCCTTACGATGAGACAGTCGGCGGAAGAGCTGAGCGTCATCGGCAATATGGACCCGGAGATGAAATACCTGACCCTCGAGGGGGAGAGCACTTCCATCCTGAACACCACAGGCAGGGGCTATTTCCTCGTAGCGGTCATAGGCTCCTCAGATGAGCCGAGCCGCCACGCTATCTCTGACCTCGCGGCTCTGAACGCCTGGGACCGTCCGGTTCTGCTGCTCAGCCCTGACGGCAATGAGGCCGGCAAGCTCAGGCTGCCGGGTAGCGTGCAGATTCCGAACCTGCATTTCGGCATTGACTCCGACGGCAGCGTCAAGGATATGCTTGCAGGCGGCCAGGTTCGTCTGCCGGTCATAGCCCTCTGCGACAGCTTCGGCCGGGTCGTTTACCGCAGCAGCGGCTACAACACCTCCCTCGCAGCGCAGCTCTCCTCTGTCATAGGCAAGCTGTAGGGCGTTCCCCGAGCTTGTCGGGGGGGGCCTTGCGCAGCATCAGCTTCTACTGCACGCAGTCCGGCCAAGGGTTCTGTAGGATGCCCGCCATACTGACCATCTGCGCGTGAGCCTCGGTGAGCAGGCGATGCGACTCTTCCTTGACATTCTTCGTGACATCGGGAAAGAGGGGAGTGCCCACGTGCAGGGTGACAAGAGGAATCTCCTTCTTGTCGAAAAGTCTGTGGATCCCGGTGCGCGGGCGATAGGAAATCACCATCGGAATCACAGGGATAGCGTATTTGTACGCCATAGAGAAGGCCCCTTTCTTGAAGGGCCTTATGGGTGCGTAGAACTTCCAGCTGCACGACTCCGGGAAGAAATGCAGCCAGTCTTTTCGCCTGTGGTACTCGTCGAACGCTTCCGCGAACGGACGCATTCCGCTACGGGTCTCGGGCACGGGCACGCCTCCCAGATAACGCATAAACCACATATCCTTCCCCCTCATATGGTCGCCGTAGATGGGGAACCAGGTGGTCTTATAGCCCGTCGCGGCCAGCACGCAGGCCATATCCCAGCGATAGACGTGGTTGCAGACCGTCATCGCCCCGTCCGCGAAACACTTCCTGTTCTTGCGCAGATTCTCCTTACCCTCGATTTTCAGCCCGTAGCGCAGGCGGTTCAGCCAGCTCACCAGAGCGATGAGCATCAGACGGTTCAGAAAATGATGAAGCCGCGAATGGAAGGACTCGTCACGATACGGAAAAGTGTCATCCAGAACCACTTGCCGTCCATTATACCGCACGGGGGCGATTTTCTTCTCAGGATCCTCTTCAGGATACTCGATGTCGATGTCAGGCAGGTACACGCACGGGCGCACCTGCATCAGGCGATATTTAAGATTGTCTATGCCTTTACCCATACGTCAGAAATTGATCGGGACCTTGAGCGCGGAGAGCGCAGGAAGAGAGTCGCAGTAGCGCAGAAACTCGCTCCAGAGCAGGGTGGAATGGGAGGACAAGATCGGACGAGCGAAGCGAGGGCCCGGGGAGACTTGCGCCGGAGAGGAGCTCTCGCGAGACTTTTCGCTGCCCGCGATGCGTATGAAGCTGAGGCCTGCGGCCAATGCTCCTCCGTCCGTGTCGGCTTTGTCTCCGACCATCAAGGCTTCGCCGGGCTGTACGCCCAATGCCGCGCAAGCTCCGAGAAACACCTCTGCGCGCGGTTTCAGTCCTCCGAGCGCCGGGCTTTCCCAAACGGCGTCGAAATCGGAGGCTGAGAGGGCGCAGGCGGAAAGCTTTTCCTCGGCGCAGCCGTAATCAGTCAGCAGGGCCAGCTTATATCCTTTAGCCCGCAGGGAGCGCAGCAGCTGTTTCGCGCCCTCGCGCGGGCCGAAAACTTCGCGTATGATGCGTATCTGGGCGGGCATATAACTGTGCAGGAACCATTCCCGGCATTTGCGCGCCCGCCTCGCGGACCCCTTACCCATCAGAGTGAAGAGGGTGTCGTAATACTCCTGCACGCTGTCGAAATGCCTCTCGCGCAGCTGTCTGCGGATTTTCCGTTCGGAGGCGAGGAAGCTGATGTGCAGAGGGTCGGACAGGATGAGCCGCAAAGGGAATCGCCGGGACTCGTAGAGAGTCCCGTCGAGATCGAATATCACGGCTCTGAGCATAACGGTGTCAGTCGTTTACAGCCAGCTCCCTGAACTTGGCGTGACGCTTCTCGTCCTGGAGCAGAATGTTCAGCTTGAACTGGCCGTCGCGGGAACCTTCGGCTATGCAGCGCGCCTTGAAAGTCTCGAAGGATTCTGGGATAAGCCGGTGAGTCACAGGGTCTTTCAGGCGCAGGGAGTCTCTTTTCGCCACATATTCGACATTCTCTTTGCGCAGGTATTTGTCCACCACCTTGGTAAACTCCTCTGCAGCGGCCTGAGTCGTGCTCCGGTCCGAGAACTCATAATAGAAGTGGTATGCAGAGATGTCCAGATCCGCGAAGCCTATGAAGAATCGGGTCTTCATTCCGGTCTCCTCTTCAGCCTTGTGCACAGCGTCGATGAACTGGCGCTCGTGGAGCTTTTCTCCGGTGATGGTCACGATGCCGTTTATCTTCTGGATGAGATGCACGGTAGGGGTGTTGCCGAACTTCGGGCCCGCCTCGATGAGGTCATTCATATTGTAGCGGTACAGGCCGGCGAAGGTGGTCACGTAAGGGACGTAGCGCTTGCCGTCGACGAGCTCGTCGATCTGCAGATACTTAGGATCCGGGCTGTCCATCTCCTCCTCGGCGACGAACTCATAGTAATGGAAATGAGGGAAGAGGACAGTGTTCAGCGTATCGTCGAGCACGAGGCCGAAACGGCACTCGGAAGAGAAGTAGCCGAATTCCTGATGGAGCATACCCTCAGGGAAGGAGTCCTTGAACTTGTCGAGATATACTCGGGTGTTTCCGCACTTCCAGGTGTTCAGCAGCTGCATATTCGGCCAGTAGTGCTTAGGAAGCACGTGGTCTCCGTATCTGGCCTTCAGCGCGCGAAGCTCGGCAGCCCTTTTCGGGTTAGGCTTCACGCAGGCTTCCAGCTCCTTCCTGACAGCGGTGTCGAGCTTGATCTTTTCCGAAATCGTACCGTTCTCGATATCAGTCACATACTCGTCATAGAAGCGGTTTACATTATTCTGCAGCTCTATGATGGTGGACGGGTTCGCAGTGACGATGAGGGTGACGTCCTGCTCTATGCCCATACGCATCAGCACATAATAGCGGGCGTTGTAGTCCGTGATGGTATAGACGCACTGAGGGTTCGAATAGAGAGCCTTCACGAAGCCCGGGCAGTCGCGCTGGGTGACGCCCGACACGGATCCGAATACGGTCCCGTCCGGAGCATAGCCCTCGACCACCTTGCCCACGATGGAGAGTATCTTCCCTCCGAAAACGTTCGGGCGGTTTTTTATGAAGTTGAAGAGCCAGACCTTGGTCATCTTGCCGTAGATGGTCTTCAGATACCGCTCGGTGATCGGAATCCATTTGGGCTCGGAGGTGGTTCCGGAAGTGGTGGCGTAGAGGACAGGCTTGCCAGGGAAGAGAATGTCGCTCTCGCCGTGCTTGTGTCTTTCCACGTAAGGCCGGAAATCCTCGTAATCGTTGAGCTTGACGTTCTGCTGCCACAGATGGAAGAGCTGCTCGTCATCACCGGCGAGGAGGATCTCGGCGAAGTGGTGTTCCTTGCCATAGACGGTATCCTTGGCATATTCCAGAATCTGACGGAGGGTGTTGGCAGTGGTTTTGCGCGGCTGTTTGCTGGCTTTCTTTAGCTGGAGATACTGTATGCCTCCGGCCAGACCAAGCAAAGTGTTGGCGACGAGTTTGTTTTTAGTACCCATCTTTCATATTTTTTGTGCGTTCTGCAGGTGAACCCGGCAGTCCGCAGGTTCGGTTTAGGTCACAAATATAATCAAAAAGAAGAATATTCCTATTACCCGGCAGTTTCTTCTCCAGATGGCAGTCGCCGCCGCGAGGCCGGGACAAGACATAAAAAAAGGGGCGGACCTGAATGGTCCGCCTCCTTTGTGGAGCGGAAAACGGGGCTCGGACCCGCGACCTCAACCTTGGCAAGGTTGCGCTCTACCAACTGAGCTATTTCCGCA
>CAVDFQ010000009.1:0-74579 GCA_963608065.1 bacterium | reverse complement strand
ACCAAAACAACTCCACTGACAGCGCTTTCTCTCAAAAGCGCGGGACCGGCATGCCTTGTCAGTCAAAATCAGGGTGTCGGAATTGGAAACTGACGCTATAATCGAGAGGGAAACCACTGATCTTTCACCGACCGGATGCCCGCCGGCATAAAAATCCGCCATTTCCAACTCAAAGCGTCAAAAACTTTTGGAGGTTTGCGGAATTGAGGATAATCCAAATATGTTTACTGTTATCATTTTCCGGACAGGGCCAGGCAGCCGCCTATACGGATCCCCGTCCGATGTGCCCGCAAGGTAGCCACTCCTACGGAGAAACCGCTTATGATTCCGTTTTTTGTGACGAAAAAACCGAGAGTTAAAATAAGTATGGCCAGAAGGATCTATCTTTCTTTAACATTATAGAGCTTCACGCAACACGCGTGTGTTTAGGGTTGCGGTAATGGTAAGAAAAAAACGGTACTATCCAATGAAGTCCGGTCTCCAGATCAGGAATTATACGTACGTGGCGTCTAACGCATCGCCGGTGTTGTTCGATATCAATGGTTTCTGTATAATGAGATGATGGGGTCAATGAAATGCTCGATGAGTCGTTGGTTCCCGGTGACAATCTCTGCTTCCCCGTCCATATTCTGGATGAACGGGAATGTCTGCCGATATGTGCTTACCAGCCCGTCCGGAAATGTGACTTCCACGTTATAGGCCACCGTCCCGTCCTGTATTTTTTCGGGTACCCGAGAAATCTTCTTGACGGCTCCTTTCAGAATCCCGTATTCTATGTAGGGAAAGCCGTTAAGACGTACATTTACCGTTTGCCCCAACTCGATTTTCCCGAAGCCATCAGAACTCACCATCATTCTGCCCTCCACCTCATCTTCAGCATCCGGAACCACGCTTGCCAGAATGTTCCCGACAGTTACGTGCTGCCCCATACCCCAGAAATCCTGTAGCGACACCACGCCGTCAAATGGGGCTATAATAGCGTATGTCTCAACCCAGTCTGCGATTTGCGCAAGCAGTTCTGAGACCGTCCGAGACCATTTCAGGTAGAATTCGTTCTCCTCTTCCTGTCGCTGAATATCCAGTTCGTTCATCCCTTGCTCAAGAGACAATCTGGTCAGTATCGCCGCCTTCAGGCCGGCATCGGCCGATACGAGGCTGTTTAGCTTGGAAATGTAAGCCTGCTGGCTAACTTCATATTCCGCCTGTGCAGTCAGCCCTTTCTCCCAAAGGACACTGTCTCTCCGCATAGCCTGCAATTGCAGTTCCGTGTCTCTTTCGATTAAGTCCCGTTGATGGAGCAGGGCGTCATAGTGTTCATTGTTTGCCGAATACTGCTGAGAAAGAAACGAACGCTTCTTGCCTAACTGATCTAGATTGTGATATAGTTGATACTCAGTGGCCAGACTGCGAAGCCCGGTCCATTTGTCTTGAAGAGAACCGAGTTCAAGTGGGGTCTCGAATAATGGATTCCGGACGAGTTCCGGCAAGGACCCGTTATCGACTGCCTTTTCTGCAAATGTTTTTATGCTCATAACGTCTCCGAAGACTGCCGGGGTCTTCAGCAGGGCGATCAAGTCACCCTGCTTGACCTTATCGCCATTGCTTACAGCTATGGTGTCGATGATGCCCGAATATCTTGCTTCCAGTCTTGCAGGTGGATTCGTGCTTATTATGGAGATGCCCCCAGAAATCGTCTGCGGGTATTTGACGAAGCAACACCCGATGACGATGATGACGAAAACCGCAGCGATGACGGTAACGCCCCATCTTACTGTCCAGGAGGGGATAGTCCCCATTATCTCCTGCACCGGCTCGCTATATGAATCCTGTTTTCGCATAAGCATCCGTATCATTGTCCCAACTCAAGTTGATTCTTGACGAGTTCATAGTATTTGCCCCGCAGGGCAGTCAACTCGCTATGTGTGCCCCGCTCTACGATGCGTCCGCGGTCCAGGACGACGATTGTGTCGGCGTTCTTCACTGTGCTGAGACGGTGTGCTACGATTACCACAGTCTTTCCGTGGAAAAAGCGGTCCAGGCTGTCCATTATCTTACGCTCGTTGTTGGTATCCAGTGAATTTGTCGCCTCGTCCAGGAAAAGATAATGGGCATTCTTATATGCCGCTCTTGCAATGAGCACCCTTTGTTTCTGTCCGGTACTCAATCCCTGCCCTTCAGCGCCGATCATTGTATTGTAACCGAGGGGAAGCCCTTCAATCCATTCCCTTATATTCGATACGTCCGCAGCCGCCCGTACCCGCTCCATATCCGGATACTCGTCGGAAACCGCAATGTTTCCGGTAATGGAATCGGAGAAGATATATCCCTCCTGCATTACGCTGCCGCATTCTCTTCTCCAGCAGTTTTCGCTATAGTTTCCTAACGGAGTCCTGCCGAGAAGAATCTCGCCGGAAGTCGGCCGATAGAACCCCAGCATCATCTTCAGCAGAGTTGTCTTGCCGCTTCCGGAGACTCCGACTATAGCCGTAACCTTTCCGAAGGGAATCGTCAGCGAAACTCCGTCAAGCACTCGCTCAGAATGGGGCCCGTCATATTGGAAATCGACGTTTCTGAAAACAATGTCGGCGCTCTTGGGGATTTCCCTGATTCTCGGTTCTTCTTCGGGTTCTTCGTCTTTCATCTTGTGGATTTCCCCGAGGCGGTCCAGTGAAATGGCCGCATCCTGAGCAGATTGTGCAAACCCGATGAACTGTGCTATCGGGGCATTTATCTGTCCCATTATATATTGCAGCGCCATCATCATTCCGAGAGTCATATTCCCGTCTATGACCGATCTGGCCGCGATGAATGAGATGAAGATGTTTTTTGTCTGGTCGATGAATGTGCTTCCCACCTCCTGCACCTGCCCCAGAGAGAGGCTTTTGACGCTCACTTTGAACAGTTTCGCCTGAATGTTCTCCCAGCCCCAGCGTTTCTGTCTTTCGCAACCGTTCAGCTTGATGTCCTGCATTCCGCCGATCATCTGCACGATGTTGGATTGATTTGCGGATGCCTGCTGAAAACGCATATAGTCCAATTTCCTGCGCCGTCTCATAAAGATCAGAATCCAGCCGGCATACAGAGATGAACCCACAAAGAAGATGACGAAAATCAGGACATTGTACCCTGCCATAATGATGCTGTAAATCAGCAGAGAGACCACTGCTGCCGCCATACTCAGCAACGAGCCGGTCAGGAAAGACTGGATACGGTTATAGTCGCCGATACGCTGCATAATATCCCCCACTTTCTTGCTGTCGAAGAAAGAAATGGGGAGCCTCATAAGCTTGCATAGAAAATCTGAGATGAGGGCGATACTCACGCGGGATGTCGTATGCAGCATCAGCCAGCTGCGGATGAGATTGTTTGCCATACCGCCCAAAGTGAGCATCAGCTGTGCAACAAGAAGTGTAACCACAAAAGACAGACTTCCGGAACTGATACCGGTGTCTACTACCGACTGGGTGATGAATGGAAGCAGCAGGCTTATCACGCTGGCAGTCAGCATAGCCATCAGTATCTGCGCGATGTAGGACTGATAGGGGCGTAGGTATGTGAGGATGTATGTGAAGCCGTAATTTCGCTCTTCTTCGCCCCGTTCCCGGTAGAATGCCGGAGTCGGCTCTATCATAAGAGCCAGACCATATTCGTTGTTATCCGATTGCTGCCAGCATCTCAGGAAGTCTGATGGGCTGTACTTCAGCAGGCCGGATGCGGGGTCAGCCACGACCACTTTCCCTTTCCGGTCGATCTCGTAAACCACGACGAAGTGCTTTCGATTCCAGTGGACAATGCAAGGCAGCGGCATCTCTTCCCGCAACTGACTCCAGGTCAATTTTACCCCAGCCGTCCTGAAACCGATGGACTCTGCAGCATCGCTGATCCCGAGCATAGATACCCCCTCCCTTGTGATATGGCATTTGTCACGCAGGGTGGTCAAGCTATAACTCCTGCCATAAAACTTGGCCACCATCTTGAGGCAGGTGGGACCGCAGTCCATTGAGTCCAGCTGGTGGTAAACGGGATACTTCATCTGTCAGGGGATAACTGCAGTGCTGTTCTGTGCGCGCAGTCCCGCTGCAAGGTAGCAGAGGGCCGAGAGTGCTGTGAGAACGTACTTCATTGTTATATGGGTGTTTAGGGTTGCGGTAAAGGTAAGTAAAAAGACTTTACTATCCGCAAAAACGGTCGAATAATAATCTTACAGAGATAAAATGTAAATGTCAGGAAATCAAATAGATACCTTAATCTATAAGAATTAAATCTTACAGACCTCATAATTTAATAGTTTATTGCATTACGCTCCGAGACTGCATCTTATCCTAAACATTATCGAGGCCGGGCGCAGATGATAATGGTATTGGTAATTGGTGATGTCTGACCACGTGCGTTGGTTGTAGAGTTCGTTGTCCAGCAAGTTGCGTCCTTCGAGGATGTACTCGAACTTCTTTGACTTAAATATCAAGGACGCATCCAAAAAGACCATATTCCGGCTGCCGGAGGAGATGGCATCGTTGAGATAGTGTTCCCCTGATAGATTGAAGATGAGGCGCTTAAAGAAAACAAAATTGAATCCCACCCTCTGGCACAGGGCGTTTATGGATTTGAATACCGCCACTCCGTCTTTGCCGCTGCCGCCAAGGATCTTGCTGCCGCTCCGCACATATCTGGCTTTGTATTCCAGAAACGCGTTGGGTGCGAGCCGGGAAGAGACTTCCAGCCCCACCGGAAGACTCCGGGAGGCCGTGTTCATAATTGTTCCTTGACGGAGGACATCCATCAGGTGCCGGCGATAGCCTATCGGAATGCCCACTGTCGTGGAAATGGCATTGAACCTTTTCTCAATCTTCCCCTCTATTCCCCATCCTTGAGATGTGTTCTCAATGTCATATGCCCGCACTCTGCTCAGTGAGCCGAAATATTCAGTACCGTACATCAGATTGGAATCATTCCGCCGATAATCAACTTTCGCAGAACCAAACAAGGATAGCAGCGCATCCGCATAACGTAGCTCGGCACTATAGTTCTGATGCGACCCTTCAGCTATTCTTCCATCCCTGCTGCCTATCAGACGATAGCCGGTCATAACATAACCACTGAATATGTTCGAAGCCGCCCCAATGCTGCCTATAAGGCTGCCTGAAGCCAGCAAACTTAGATTGGGCGTAATTTTCCAGTCCAATCCTATATGTGGGTTGAGAAACACCTTGTCCCTGCGCTTGTCGTTTCCTGAAATATGGTCACCGGAAAACACGTATGAATATACTGGGCTTATACCTGTGGAAACACTGAGACCATGACGGCGATAGGTCATACCGAGATTTGTCCGCAGATCGTAACGGCGGTAGTCCGTGTCGTTGCATAGACTGTCAGGGATAGACTTTCCGTCAGCGGCGGCAGTCACGGGATCGAATAGGCAGCTCGTCATCTGCTGCAGATCCGTAATGATACCCATCGAGGCGTGCAGGTCGATGCCGGCCTTGAGTAATGTCTTGATGATGAAGACATTGTTATCAGTACGCAGCTTGCGGTTGGACACCTCTTGTAACGCTTCCTGTGCGTCATATCCGAATATTTCAGGGTACAGGACAGGATTCACCCTCAGGTGCGAAGGTGATTCTACGGCATAGATGCGGGAAGATAAGCTCAAACGGATATCACTGTTCAGCACTTTGATGAAACGGATATCGTTCTGCGAGCGCAACTGTCTCATACCGAACCTCTGGTCCACCGGCGCCGCATAGTTTATCACCCTGCCGGAGTTGTCATCCCATTTCGCACCCAAAGACAGTTGCTCGCTGAGATAGACCTTCTTGTCATTCCGGTTGTACTTGATTTTGACTTCCGTCTCGTCGGTGGTCTCGGTGGCGGAAGTGGCTTCTTCTATCTGAAGCGGAGATTCTTCCGGCAGATAATATGTGGTAAGGGACTTGGATCTGAATCTTTGACGGTCGCGCAAGTACACCGCATTCAGATTGAGCGTATGGTCCGAGTCTTCACTCAATTTTAAAATATTGCTTATGGAGACAGCGTGTGTCTCGTTGTCCATATACCTTTCACGGTCGGTGTCGGGAGTGGCTGGCTTGTGAACGGACAGCATCGAATATTCTTTCTCCAACCGGTCGTAGAAAGATTCCAGTTCGGATGTCACATCCTGCCCGGCATTGTCCGTCTTGTATGTCGTCATCGTCTGCCAGTTCCCTGTGAAATACATCATTGCAAGTTCTCCGTTCCAAAGCCAAGGCTTATAACCGGCACCAAACTGGATGGTGGAAATGAAACTGCCCCTTGCGCTGTTCTTAAGCCGCAGGTTGATGGCCGCGTCAGGAGAGTATTCCAACCCCTCCATCGCCCTTATCGGTTGATGATTCTCCATTACTTCCACGAGGGCGACATCCTTGGCGCGGACATTGTTCACGGCCACGCCGTAACGTCCACCCATCAGATCCAATCCTTCTATGTAGAACTTGTTGATCGGCCGGTTGCCATACCTTATCAGCCCCGCCTCACTGACATCGATGCCAGGCATCTTCTTCATCACATCGCCTATAAAACGGTCCACAAGACTGTCGGCGTATGCACTTACGAAATAACTCAATGTGTCGCCCCGTCGCTTGACCGGCTTCGCCCTTACTACCACCTCATCGAGCGTGGTTTCCTCGAATTCCACTTGGAAATCCAGTGGCCCTGTCTGCACCGGAACTAAACGGGAAGTGTTCTTCAGATTGAATCCGGTCACCATTATCCTTATCGAGTCAGCCGAGCTTTTGTATTCGAAAAGGAACGTCCCGTCCGCGCCGGTGATGTCGAACCCATACACAGTCTTTCCGTCGGGTGTCCGGAATATGACATTGGCGCCCGCTACGGTCTCGCCGCTCTCAGCATAACGCACCGTCCCTCTGATTGTCGTTTGCGCCATAGCAGGTTGGACAATATCCTGAACCGACAGCAATACCGCTGTCAGAAGTACGACCTGTGTAGTCCTTTTCATATCACGGCTTGTTAGTCAAAAATGTCCTTATTCCAGTTCTCGCTGAGGAATATAACCGATGAACGCGGCATATTCCTGGGATGTCATCCCGCGCGTTTTTCCGGTCTTCGGGTCTTTCATATAGAATCGCATTTGGCCGACACCATTTGATGTGGCGTGTCCGTAAGGGTCTTTCCACCGCATATCGTTGATGCGCAGGATGTCTTCCCTTTTGCATTTGATGACCTGTCGGGTCTCATACTTATACATCGCCTCCGAGTTCGGTTTCTGAATACCGGTCAGCTCGTATGTGTAAAGGCCGTCCGCATCTTCGGCCTTCAGAATCAGCCCGGGCAGACCTCCCAGCTTCCACGGACCGTAGCGCAGGGGGATATCGTATGCGAACCAGACGTGCCACTTCCTACCCCGAAACTCGGTCACCGCCTCGTTGCACTCATAACCGAGAACCGGTCCGGTCTTGCCGGTTATCTTCCAGTCAAAGGACGGTATTGTCTCAGAGTAGGAGTAGGTCTTATTTCTTATGCCCTTGATGACTGTAAGGACTCCCGGTTCCGGATAGTTGAAAAACAAGTCCTCGTACTGCCCTATCTCATCCGCTTGTAAATCCTCGGTCCGCTTGTAGGAACCTCCTGGCGATTTCCTTTCTCCTGTGACCGAATGTTTATACCAGGTGGAGTCCATCACTTCCGAAAGCAGGCTATAATAACGTACATACTTGGTGCCTATTTCCAGTACTTGGTCATCATAATACTTGTTGCGACCGACAGTATCCTCGGAAAACATTGTCCTGTATGTGAATCTGTAATTCACCTCGTCAATGATGGCTTTCTGCCTTGGGTCCCTTGGGGCTGCGTCAACGGAAATCTGGGCTTTCGCAGAAAAGGAGAACATCGACATCAGGATTACAAGACAGATATATGGTACAAGATTATTCATATGTATGTTTAAAGTTATCATCTTGGGTATCTGAATAATAGAGTTGGTCTGAAAACTATTCTCAGATAATATAGGATTCCATGAAGAGAGACTATTAGGTTAAGGAGTGCATACTACTCCAGACCACTTAATTTCTCCTTTTTCGGACTCCTTTCCACCAGGAGAGCTTAAATTGGCTTCCCCATTGGCCTCTATTGATGATCCGCCGCCGCTTTCTGCATAATAGCAAGAGCATGAACAAGTCCATCCCCCTCCATTGACACATTTCATTTCCTTTTGGGTTAGTTTGCAAGACTCAACAGTATTCAACTTCAAAGATTTCATATTCTTTACATTTTTGAGATGTACAATATCCTACCTCCATACTTGGTCTTTCGTCAGCCGGAGTTATGCTGCCGCCTGTCAGGGATCGTCCCGTATCCTTGCCGGGATATACATTGTTCATCAGTCAAACTGTCATATCACCTCCTTTTCTTTTAAATCCTGTGCATATACAGTCAAGTTTCATCACCTTCTCGTACGAGGATGGGGACGGGCATAGATAACGGTAGATGCACTTTTTACATCGATCAAGTGTGTCTCTTGTTCTACGCCATGCGGTATTGTGATCTAACTCTGCAATGATGAGATTGTGTACTGAATCATTTATACTTCCGACCGGAATATCTGTCGCAGGGTCAGCAAATGCTTTGCCGTCCGGCAGGAATGTGAGTTTCCCGAAATAACCGACGTTAATGACCATATGGGCGAATACGGATCTGCGTATAAGACGGCTGTCGAGTATCTCGCTTTCCGACAGAAAAACATTGCGGTGAAAAAAGTCAGTATTATTGCCGTTGAAGATTGGGATAATCTCAGGTGGTTCTATGCTGTTCTCGCTACTCCATTTATCGACTTCAGTGTATTCCTTCTCTGAGGTAATCAAGAAATAATGCCTTGCTGGAGGCATTGGATTTATGCCGGTGGTGAAAGAAGCCGTATGCAGCATCGCCATACTAATACCCGTATTTGACAGTAAGGCGACAGTTTCTGTTTCTTTCAGTTCTTCGGCTCTGACATATAGTGTAACCGCATCTCCGTACTTCAGCAGTCCATCGAGCAATGTATCAATGTCTTGATAATCTCTTAAAGACGAGAACACTATGCCGATATCAGTAATATATTGTGAATCCGCTTCTGAGAGGAACCTGAGAATCCTTTCTGCGGACAGAATCGCCCCCGAGCAGATGGGATACGTGGTCTGTTTGTAATAGTCCGTAACAGGGCAAGTCCCGCCAAGAAGGAATGTCAGGGAAGTTAAATAGGGGAGAATTTCGTCATACGCGTCATCCCCTCTCATCTTGATACGCTCCCACGAGTGCTGAACATTTAGTAGTGGAGGGAAGGATATAAGGTGTTTATTTCCGTTGTCATCATTTATCTTGCCCATACCTTTCCCTGTCACATGTGCGATAAAGTCCTTAAACTCGTCAGTGGTATCATCCAGGTTTATATCCACTGAATACAAGTTGTCAGGGTCTTGAAGCCGGTCGCACAGTTGGGATATCTGCGGAGTGAGCCGGAATGTATATGAAGCAAAACTACTGGAATCATATAACAAGCCGTAATTGTCTTCAAGCCATAAAAACGTGTCAGGATTTATTGTAAGCCGCTGTTTCATTTCGTTATCCTCCAGATATTTACTCAACCGTCACTTCTTCCATAAGTCTACGGTAAAGATAGGGGTGTGTGCGAAGATGGTTAAGACAATATGATGAGTATTTGGAGAACGCCTCCTTGTCCATAAAACCTTGGCATATCGGGGACGGGGTATTTATGGTCTCTATGTAATACAGGCACTGGATGCAGCTGCGCTTACGATAACAGGCTGAGCATCGTTGTTGCAACTTGTCCAGCCATCCATTGAATCTGTCGACGATGGTCTGAAGATCAAGTTCCATCCCGTCCTCCGAAACATTTCCCAAGGAGAAACAGTGGTCTATACGCTCGCACTGAACAATCCTGCCGTTTACGGTAATGAACATCTTCTTTGAGAAAGGTGTGCAGGTCCCTGTAGGAAGGCAAGAAACTGAGCAGGGATCAAAGAATAAGTCGTTGTAGCTGCGGAAAACATTTCCGCTGTACCGGTGAAGAAATAGCAGAAGGTCGTTTGTGGTGGGCTCTTCCATAAACATTTCTTCAGACAGTTTCTCATAATTTTCAGATTGGTGCAAACTTTCCAGTTTGTTACGGTAGGTATATTCGAACTCCTCCCTTTTCTCGGGGCGGATGCCGGAGTTATTCAACTCCGATATCTTAGGTCTCTTGCCGAACTCGTTCAAGATGAATTCGTGCGTTCTGCCCACACTGTTACGGTTGTGCAGTACAGAGTTGAAGTTGACGTTGCGAAGAAAAAAGTCAGGATATTTTCCCTGAAGCGCTTTCACATTCCGGAATACCCTGTCGAAAGAGTTCCGTCCGGAATGATCCACACGATAACTCTGCCCCTCGTTATCTCCGTCCAGACTGATAAGCAGATGAACGTCATTCTCTACGAGATAGTCCATATACCTATCCAGAAGCATTGCATTGGTCGTCATAGAATAAACAATACGCCTTTCAACGTCAAGAATGCCGGCATAATCAATCATCTGCGTTATAAACTTCATATTCAATAGAGGTTCACCTCCATAGAAACTGAAATATGTCAGAGGCCTTCCTGAATCAGTACTATGTGACTGCCAGAGCGAAACAAGGTAATCAATGAGAGGACGAATTTGCTCAAAATACATATAACGGGTTTTACGCTCGTCATATCCTGAGTAAAAGTCGCCGTATCCGCAATACCTACATCGAAGATTGCAGTCGTCTGTGACCTCGAATGTCAATTGACGTAGATTTACTATGTTTCGTTCTATCTCTCCGGATGTTATTCTCCGATTGTTCATTGCTAGATGCATGTTTAGGGTTGCGGTAAAGATTAAAACTATAGAACCAACTGGATTTTGAGAGACACTTCTCTCGGACGAACCAGATAAGTGCTGGAGAAACTGGCTGCACCGGAGATGTTGGAGTAAATATACTTTTTGACATCCAGCAGATTACGGCAGGATAACGTGATTTTCATCTTCCGGACGGTATAATCTAGTGCAGCATCCATCAGAGAGAAGGAACGATCTCCTGAGGTCCGGCTGTTTATATAGTTGTCCCCCGCGAGAGTTATGCTGAAGCCGGAAGGTATTCTGAACGTCGCTGACAGAACATTTGAGATGGTAAAGAGTGGCTCGAATGATTCTCCGGAGAGTTGTTCAGTTCTCGTGCGCATCATATCCATCGAATACGTGAGATTGATAAAGTTGAAAGGCTCCATAGATAAGGATGCCGAAAGACGCAAGCTTCCGCCCTTCGTCCTGCCCTCCTTAGCTTGATTCAGATAAGGGACATCAGACCTGACATAATCCACCTGTGATTTAAGATTAGTGTTTTTCCAGTAGAAGCCTTTCCCCGCATCAACACTCCAACGGTAAACCTTGATGAGAGACTTTGTTCTTATACTGATGGTCTCTGCATAGATGCCGTCGTAGTTGCTGCCGAACAGAATGTCAGGGCATCCGATTGTGCAGCTTGTCGATACCCCCGCGAAGAGCATTTTGAATATATTGTGGTGCTTCAGACCGGCATTGAAATTATGGCTTCGGCTTATGGTCAACGTGGGGTTATAATAAGAGAAAGTACGATAATTCCGCATAATGACTCCGTCAAATAATGTCTCCAAAGAGCGCTCATCAATTGTTTTTGAATAACCAATTCTTGCATCCCACAGAGCAGACAGCTTGTATTTTAAACTGACGGACGGTACAAGGTCAAGTCGGCAGGATTCAAGCGGGGTGCGCCCGGAAAGGGAAAGAAATCTCAGTGGCATCGGCAGAGACATCTCCAGAGAAAACCTTGCTGTGAGATACGAAGCGTTGATTGACGGAGTAAGTCCTAAAGTGAAGAATTTTAAGTCGTTAGATAGGGGATTCGATTCGTCTGTCCAGCCTTCAAGGGAACTCTTGAGCCTATCGGAGCTGAGAGCGAAACGTAATAGCGGGGAGAACGTGAACCCTCTTATACTCAGTACTTTAAAGCCGCTGAACGCGCCACGGGCAGCGAAGTGGTCTTGAAATACTTTCTGCATTACAGTATTCTCAGATATGTCAGCCTCGAGATTCTGGAAGCAGGTATTGTAATGAGCTGCCATTGTCAGTTCGTAGCCTGTTTTTTCCGTAGTGCGGCGAATCAGTGTCATTTCAGCATCTACGGAGATATCCTTATCCGAAGAGTGCTGATGCAGAGAATTAACGAAGGATTCGATCCCCACTACATCTGCTTTTACGATGATATCCGCACGGACATAGTTCCTCTCACGGTTATGAGTATAGGACAGATCTGTGTAAACTCGTCCTTGCTTGATGGCGTTGGAGATCGTCTCGGTGATGACGTTCCGTGTCGAATCCGGCAATAGAAACGCAGACTCGCTCAAACCATCGCGGACATCATCAGACTTGATATAACCGGCATTCGCCACCATTCGATCTCCCCTTGGTGTTTTCCAGAGATTATTTGCGGTTGTCGCATACGAGTTATTGAAATAGTATCTCGACTTGCTCAGGTCCGGCGGGGACGCAAGCAAGGCTTGCGAATAGCTTGTCCGATGCTCTCTTGCCTTCTCTTGGTCAGATAGTTCGTAACTCAAATCTGTTCCGGAATTGTTGTGTTTTGCAGTCACGATGTGCTGACTCTTGTGGCCGAACCACATTCCCGCGCTTTCCAGATCCCGAAGCCAGTCTTCTCCATAACCGGCTCCTAATCCGGAAGAAACGAGCAGTATCCCCCTGGAGGAGGCTTTAAATTTCAGATTCAGAGTTGTGATATTGCCGGGAACAAGTCCTTGAAGGGCCTTGATGACTTGATGATTCTCCAGAATTTCGACAGTGGAAATATGGTCGGGAGAAATGTTTCTGGTGGCGATGGAATATTTCCCTTTCAGCAAATCCTGGCCGTCAATAGTCAAGGACACCGGTTTTCCCATATAGAGAATTCTACCCCCGTCTTGTACAGTAATTCCCGGCAACTTTCTGATTACATCTTCGACCACCCTGTCTTCCGGCGTCCTGAAAGCCGCGATGTTGTATTTTACGGTATCGTTTTTCTGCACTATCTTTTCGGATTTAATAGTTACTTCCTTAAGAGAGTATGCTTCGGTCTCTACAGTGAGGTCCAGATTTCCGACAGAGGATGGAACTCTTTCTGTCACCATTTTAAGCCCCAAGCCGCGAACGGAAATGTGAACATAATCTTCATCGGTGTAAAACGTAAGGGAGTAATGGCCTTCCGAATCCGGTGACGTGTAGGCAAGGGTCCTCGACATGTCCTCCGATTTGACGAGGATAAAGGCCTGAAAAACATCCGCTTCACCAGCCACCGTTATTTTCCCGGAAAGGCTATGACGCTGCCCGATGGCAGGAAATGCAATGCACAATAGAGCCAATGCGGCGCAGCCGGATCGACGCGTCCACATTTCTTCTTATTTTTCTATCGGGTCATAGAACAAGGAGATGGAGTCTTGTTCACTTCCCGGTTTTACCAACTTCCCGCTCTTGTCCCTTACCAGAGATTTTACACCGGAATTCTTTAAGAAGATGAACGGATGCCGGTACATATCCTCTATAAGTTTCCGTGCCTCGGCTGCTGTGCATTTATGATAGACGAACTTCTTCTCATAGATCGGGACAGATTTTTTTTCAATCCCTGTCAATGTCCATCCATAACTGCCATCTTCCGATGACACTTTCAATATCAGACCGGGAAGACCGCAGAATTTATACGGTCCGCCATCGACGGGAATTTCCTCAGTGTACCAAGCTGTCCAGTCCCGGCCTCCATATGTCATAACCGCCTTGCTGGCCCGATATCCCTCTATTGTCATTGTTTCAGACTTCATTATCCATTGAAACTTTGGGCACACATCGGGATATTGCAAAATCGGTCCGGTAAGCAAGGTACGTTGGTTAACTTTCATTTTCCCGTTTTGGAAACAGAATAACTCCATCGGGTACACATCGGAAGAAAGTTGTGTGCTGGGGTATCCTCCGTCTTTTGAGATTATGTGATTCCTCTGTTCCGCTTCCTCCAAAGTCCTGCTATAATCTTTACGGACATTCTTGCCGATCTCAACTATCCGACTATCCTTGCACAAGTCCTCAGGGCCGTCTGTGCCATAAAAAGTCATCTCATATTCGATTACCAGCTCGGATTCTCCGAACACGTTCTCCCCATCCCATTGCCAAAGGGGGATAGGGCTATATGGGTTTTGTGCGCACACCCAAAACAGCGTTCCAAACATCATCATCAAGGATGTCAAGATTATTTTTGCGTCTCTAATCATCTGAGGTCTATTTAATTATATGAACAAGGTGACGTAACAATACGCATTAGGCGCAGTCATCCACGAAGATGGACAAGACAAAGTCAGGAGAGCATTCTCCTGACTTTGATAACCATTAAGGGAAAGTCCAAATAAGATCTTCCTGCGAAACGTTTGGCGACACATAACCGTGGGCATCATTTGCATAGGCGTTGTCAAAAGTCCCGGAACCTTTTGATGGGTCAGACTCTCCCAAACAGGCACATCCACAATTGCCCATTTTTCCTCCCACAAGAGCGTCAAGCTGTCTGCGATTCAGAATCTGATTCTCTGCGCATAGAAAGGTGAACCTTTTCATTGGGTGTACTTTGATTACGGTGTTCAACATATGTTAGATTTTTTGTCAGAATTCTCTAACAACTAAACTGTTCAGTGCGGAGTGATTATATCAAGGTCATTGTTATATGTATGTTTAGGGTTGTGGTAAAGGTAAGTAAAAAGAAATTACTATCCGCTAGAACTGCCGAATATTAATCTTACAGAGTTGATATGTAAATATCAGAAAATCAAACAGATGTATTAATCTATAAGAATTAAATCTTACAGGCCTTGTATGGTATCACCACAGCCCTGTCCCGGGAGAGAAAAAGATCAGCCCCGAGCGGCAATCTCTGCCCTGCCGGCGGCAAAAGATGCCCGATCAGGTCGGGCATGACGAAGAGCAAGACGCCCGATCAGGTCGGGCATGACGAAGAGCAAGACGCCCGATCAGGTCGGGCGTGACGAAGAGCAAGACGCCCGATCAGGTCGGGCATGACGAAGAGCAAGACGCCCGATCAGGTCGGGCGTGACGAAGAGCAAGACGCCCGATCAGGTCGGGCATGACGAAGAGCAAGACGCCCGATCAGGTCGGGCGTGACGAAGAGCAAGACGCCCGATCAGGTCGGGCATGACGAAGAGCAAGACGCCCGATCAGGTCGGGCGTGACGAAGAGCAAGATCAAATGAATTTCGACCAAAAAGACGGGCATAAGTACCAAGTTATTTTAAAGAGTTACTAAGTCTGGTTGAAAAAAGTGGCGAGAGGTCGGCAGAAAATGTGTAAATTTGCAGGATTCAAGGAAATCCCCTGGATCCCGAGATAAAAAATATAGAAAACGAAAACAGATATGGACAGAAAAGTACTTCTTATGATTCTCGACGGCTGGGGTGAGGGCAGACGCGACAGTTCGAACGCCATCTACACCCAGGGACAGCCTTTCATCGACTCCCTGCGCGCAAAGTATCCTTTCAGTCACCTGCAGGCCTGCGGAGAATACGTAGGACTCCCTGACGGGCAGATGGGGAACTCGGAAGTGGGACATATGAACCTCGGAGCCGGCAGGGTCGTGTACCAGGACCTGGTGAAGATCAATATCGCCTGCCGCGAGCACGCTCTGCTGAGCAACGCCGAGATCAAGGCCGTTTACGACTACGTGAAGAAATCCGGGAAAAAACTCCACTTTATGGGCCTCTGCTCCCACGGCGGAGTGCATTCTTCCCTCGACCATCTCTACGAATTCCTCGCCGAGGCGAAAAGGCAGGGCCTGGAAAACGTCTATGTACACTGCTTTATGGACGGGCGCGACACCGACCCGCACAGCGGCTACGGTTTCGTCAAGGAACTCGAAGAGAAGATGGCTCAGACCACAGGCAAGGTAGCCACCGTCTGCGGCCGCTTCTACGCTATGGACCGCGACAAGAGATGGGCCCGCGTAAAGGAAGCCTACGATATGCTCGTGGAGGGGAAGGGAGCTGAATTCACCTCCCCGCTTGAGGCCATCCGGGCATCTTATGACGCGGAGGTCACCGACGAGTTCATCAAGCCGGCAGTCATCACCGATAACTGCGCGCCGCTCGCGAAGATCGAAGAAGGCGACGCCGTCATCTTCTACAACTTCCGCAACGACCGCGCACGCGAACTCACCTCCGTCCTCACCCAGAAGGATATGCCGGAAGAGGGGATGCACACCATCCCGCTCTACTACTGCTGTCTCACTCCGTATGATGCGTCATTCGAGGGAGTGCACATCCTCTTCGACAAGGAGGTGGTGAAGGACACGCTCGGCGAGACCGTCGCCCGTGCCGGCAGAAGGCAGCTGCGCATCGCAGAGACCGAGAAATACGCTCACGTGACCTTCTTCTTCAACGGCGGCCGCGAGACTCCGTTCGAGAACGAAGACCGCATACTCGTGAATTCCCCGAAAGTCGCCACCTACGACCTGCAGCCGGAGATGAGCGCAGTCGAAGTGACAGACAAGCTCATCGAGGCCATCCGCTCCGAGAAGGAGGATATGATCATACTGAACTTCGCCAACGGCGATATGGTCGGCCACACAGGAGTCTATAAGGCCATCTGCAACGCTGTCGGCTGCATCGACGGCTGCGTCGAGGCCGTAGTGACCGCCGCCATAAACCACGGTTACGCAGTCCTGCTGACCGCCGACCACGGCAATGCCGACCACGCAGTAAACGAGGACGGCACACCTAACACAGCCCACTCGCTGAATCCGGTCCAGTTCATCGTAATCAACGCCGGAGACGAGGTGAAGAGCGTCAAGGACGGTGCACTCTGCAACGTAGCTCCGACCATCCTCAAGCTTATGGGCATTCCTCAGCCGGAGGCGATGACCGCCGAGCCGCTCATATAGGCGGCCGCTCACGCGTCCAATCCTAACGGGAGATATGTTGTACAAGTTCGCACCTATACTCAAGACGCTGGTCTGGGGGACCGAGAAATGGGTCCTCTCGTCAGTGCGCGGAAGCGAATCCGTCGTGGCGGAGGGTCCCTCGAAAGGCAAGAGCCTCAGCGAAGTCTATGGCGGAGAATTCCCGCTGCTCATAAAGTTCATCGATGCCCGCACCGACCTCAGCATACAGGTGCATCCCGGCGAGGAATTGGCCGCGAAGCGGCACGGATGTCACGGCAAGACGGAGATGTGGTACGTCACTGCGGCGGACAAGGGGGCGCACCTGCTCTCGGGCCTGAAAAAGAGCATCACGCCGCAGGAGTATGTCTCTCTGGTGGAGCAGAATCGGATAGTCGAGGTGCTCTCGGATTATGACATAAGCGCGGGAGACGTGTTCTTCCTGCCGGCCGGCCGCATCCACGCGATAGGCGGCGGCTGCCACATCGTGGAGATCCAGCAGACCTCCGACATCACCTACCGCATCTACGACTACGGCCGACTCGGGACGGACGGAAAGCCAAGGGAACTGCATACGGAGCTTGCCCGGGATGCTATCGACTACAGCGTGCTGCCGGATTACAGGACGCATTATGAAAAGCGGGACGATGAGCTGACGCAACTTGTGAAGTGTGAGTACTTCACTACATCCCTGCTCACGCTTACGGCCCCCTATACCCTCAGGGTTGAGGGCAAGCCCGTCGCGGTCATCTGCTTCGGCGGCGCTGCTCAGATCAGTTCCCACACAGGGAACTGCCGCCTCAGCGAAGGCGAGGCGGTCCTCGAAAACTGCGGAGGAGAGCTTCTCCTCGCACCCGAGGAGGGAGGCTGCAAACTGATAGTTACGGAGCCGTGACCCTCAGCTCTGCCGGCCTCAGACTGACCCTCACGCAGTCGTGACCCCCCCCTTAGGTCCGACGGTGCTTCTGAAGCGGGGCAGGCAGCCGAGCCCGTAAGCGGCAGCGTATGTTTCCGCTCACGGTAAAAAGACATACATTATCGAAATATATATGACGAAAAACACCAGAAGCGGGAAAGGATCCCGCAACGGTCGCCCTTCAGGCGGCCACAGAGGCGCAGACGGCCGCGCTGAAAGCGGAAAAAGCAGCCGGAACCATAGCGGAAGACGTGGCCGCGACAGCCGCGAGAGCCGCTTCAGAAACTACCCTCAGTACAGCGGCAAGGTTCAGATGACCCGCGAAGGGAACATCTACGTGATTGTGGAGGGCAGTGACGGAGACATCTACGTAAAGAAGAGCAAGACCCATAACGCATTGAACGGGGACACCGTGACTGTGGCCCTGACGAAGGAAGCGGTCGGCAGGCAGCACCGCGAGGGCGAGGTCATCGAGGTGACGCAGCGCTGCACCAGACCCCACGTGGGGATTCTGCATTTCGTGGACAAACAGTGCTGGGTGCTGATGCAGAGCAAAGCGATGCCTTACGACATAGAAGTGGATGCCGCTCAGGCCGCGCAGATGGGCGGAAAGAGCGGGATGAAGGCCGCCGCCATCGTGGACAGTTGGCCGAGGCACGAGCTCAGCCCCCGAGGACACGTCACCGATGTCCTGGGAATGCCGGGCGAGAACGATACCGAGATACACGCGATACTGGCCGAATACGGCCTGCCTTACCGCTTCGAGAAAGAAGTGGAGGACGAGGCCGCGAGGATCAGGCAGGACATAACGCCCTCTGAGATAAAGCGCCGCCGCGATATGCGGGGCACGCTCACCTTCACCATAGACCCCGCTGATGCGAAGGACTTCGACGACGCGCTCTCGTTCCGCCGTCTCGAGGACGGGAATTTCGAGGTGGGAGTCCACATAGCCGACGTCTCGCACTACGTCCTGCCGGGCACGCTACTGGACAAGGAGGCGCAGGAGCGCGGCACATCCGTCTATCTCGTGGACAGGACAGTCCCTATGCTTCCGGAGATCCTGAGCAACAATCTCTGCTCTCTCCGCCCTCACGAGGACAAGCTCACTTTCTCCACCGTATTCATCATCACCCCGAGAGGACGTCTGGTGGACCGCTGGTTCGGCAGGACCATCATCAACTCCGACCGGAGGTACAATTACGACGAGGCCCAGGCCGTCATCGAGAAAGCAGCCGCCGACGCTTCCTTCCGGGGCTCCGATAAGGTGGAAGACGCCCTGCTGGAGCTGTACAAGCTCTCGCAGATCTTCCGCAAACGCCGTTTCGCCGCCGGAGCGATGAACTTCGAGCGTCCCGAGATGAAGGTGGAAGTGGACGAGAAGGGCCGGCCGATAAACATCTACGAGAAGATTTCCAAGGAAGCGAACTGGCTCATCGAGGAGTTTATGCTGCTCGCGAACCGTTCAGTGGCAGAGTTCATCGCCACGGACGGCAAGATGAACGGCGCAGCCTCGCGCAAAGCCAAAACCTTCGTCTATCGCGTCCACGACACTCCGAACACCGAGAAAGTCGATAACCTGCGCAGCTTCGCGGGCAATTTCGGATACAAGATGGAGCAGGCTGAGGGCCCTAAGGCAGTCTCCAGGACTCTCAACACCCTCCTTCAGGAGGCAAAGGGCAAGCCTGAGTTCGAAGCCCTGCAGATGCTCGCGCTCCGCTCTATGGCCAAGGCCAAATACAGCACGGACAATATAGGCCACTACGGGCTGGCCTTCGATTTCTACACGCACTTCACTTCGCCTATCCGCCGCTACCCTGACACTATGGTGCACAGGCTTCTGGCGATGTATCTGGACGGAGCCGAGTCCCAGAGCAAGGACTATTACGAGCAGCAGTGCGTGCACGCTTCGGAGCGGGAGGGCATCGCGGCGGAAGCCGAACGCGCGTCCGTGAAGTACAAGCTGGTCGAGTATATGCAGGACAAGCTGGGTCTGGAGTACGATGGCCACATCTCCGGTCTGACCGACTGGGGGATGTACGTGGAGATCGAGCCTACGAAGATCGAGGGTATGATAGCCCTGCGCGAGATCCGCTCCGACTTTTTCGAATTCGACGAGGAGCACTACTGCATCAGAGGCCGCCGCACGCGCAAGACCTACCGTCTCGGTGACCCTGTACGCATACGCGTGAAGAGCGCGAACCTCGAGCAGAAACTGCTCGATTACGAGCTCATAGAGCCTGCTGCGGCCGCCGAAGAGGCGTGTGATGAGCAGCCTCCCCGCCGCAACACAGGCTTCCGCGCCGAAGGCTCCCGCCACGGGACTCACCGCAGTTTCCGTCCGGGTAAGTCTTCCGGGGGCTCGCGCCGTGGCGGCAAGAGCCGCAAGAGCGGCAAATGACACTCCTCCCGGCGGCCCGTCCGGGCGGGACTTATTCAGGAACAGCTTTCCGGGGTAATGAAGAGTTACCTCAGTCAAGAGATACACTATGGACGGCCTTAACCGCGAAATACTCCGTCTGGCGATCCCGAGCATCTTCGCCAACATCACCGTTCCGCTCGTCGGGATGGTGGGATTGGCCGTCGCCGGACACCTGACGGGAGCGGAAGGGGTCGGCGCGGCCGCCTTCATCGGAGGGATGTCCATAGGCGCGATGCTCTTCGACCTGCTCTACTGGAACTTCGGCTTCCTGCGGGCGGGCACCGGCGGGCTTACGGCTCAGGCTTTCGGACGTGGCGATATGCGCGAATGCGGACTCATCTTCGCGCGGGCCTTCGGCATAGCATTGGCGGTAGCCGCCGTGATCCTCGCGCTGCAGTGGCCTTTCATCCAGCTGTGCTTCGCATTCATAAAGTGCTCTCCCGAGGTCAAGGAACTCGCTTCGCAATACTTCTACATCCGTGTCTGGGCTGCCCCTGCGACTCTCTCGCTGATGGGCTTCAAGGGCTGGTTCATAGGTATGCAGGACTCGTTCAGCTCGATGATGTGCGACATCATAGTGAATGTCATAAACATCGCCGCGTCTCTGCTTCTGGCTCTCGGGCTGGGGGATTGGGACGGTATGGGGTTCCCCGGCATCGCGCTCGGAACCGTGATCGCGCAGTACTGCGGGCTGACCTACGCCATCTTCACTATGACGGCAAAGTATCGCCGCAGAGTGTTCTCGGCTCTGCGCCGCGAGGATGTGTCGGAGGTTTTCCGGGGCGAGCAGATGCGCCGCTTCCTTGCGATGAACGCGAACATCTTCGTGCGCTCGGTCTGCTTCATCGCCATCTATATAGGATTCACTGTCATCAGTGCGAGCTACGGGGACCTGATGCTCGCGACAGGCACCATTATGATGAATCTGATGCTTCTCTTCTCTTATGTCACGGACGGCTTCGCCTATGCCGGAGAAGCACTGACGGGGCGTTTCATCGGGGAGGGGTCAAGGACTCTCACGCGCCGGACGGTGAGATGGGTATTCATCTGGAGTATGAGTCTCGCGGCCATTTTTACGCTGCTCTATACCGTGAGCGGAGTGCCGCTGCTGAGGATGATGACGTCCGATATCGAGGTGATAGAGGCCTGCAGGGAGTTTCTGCCCTGGCTGGTGGTGACGCCTATGGTGGGCTGTGCGGCCTTCACCTGGGACGGCATCTATCTGGGAGCCACGGCTTCACGCGGCGTGCGTAATGCTATGATAGTGGCGGCCGTGGCCTTCTTCGGCTGCTATTTCCTGGGGTATCTGTGGATGGATTCACAGGATCTGACTGAGGTCCGCCGCAACGCAACGGCCATACACCTGCTGATGGTAGGCTATTTCGCCCATCTGCTGGCACGCACGGTGCTGCTCACCGCGCAGTACCGCCGCGAAGTCATCCGCAGCCATTTTTCCGACTGATTTAAGAGGCCGAGTGCCGGCTTATCCTTTCACGCACCGGGACTCCGAGTGCCGGCTTAACCTTTTTCCGCGCTCAGGTCTGCCGGAGCAGTCAGGAGACGCTGTCCGACAGTTCCAGCTTCTCGGGGTCCTCCTGATAAGGCTTCGAACTCTTGCCCATAACATAGTCCAGAAGGGCGTTGAAGTTACTGTCCATCTTCTCCGCGAGAGCCTTGTCTCCGGCTCTGGTCAGAGCGTCCTGCAGGTAGTAGATATAGTTGCCCGCAAGCTCGAAGTCGGACTTCGCATACTCGTAGAATTCCAGATAGAACCCGGCCGTCTCGATGAGGGAGTTGAACATCTCCAGTGCCAGAGCCCTGGCCTTTTCCGGTTCTCCGAGCACATAATAGTCCGTGACCATCTCTATGACGGAGAAATCATTCGATGAGAAGCCCAGAATTATGCTCTCCAGCGGATAATTCTCGTTCTTGATGTATTCCTGACACTTGTCCAGCATCTCCAGGGCCCTTTCCTTCTCGCCGGCATCGATGAAGGCGTTTGCCGCCGTCACGAATAGATTTCTCTGCGAGAACACTCCTATGTGGGTATAGAGATTCTGGTAGTCCACGAAGTAGTCCGTTTGCGAAATGGCGTCCCACTTGAATTTCTCTGTCATCAGACCGTACAGTGCGTCCGTATCCACAAGACCCGCCTCGCCCGTCTGAATCTTGTTCTTGAATGGGATCAGTTTGCAGGAGAAGCCCTCGTACATAAGATAGTCCTTTATGCCTATGTTCAGGTCTCCGCCCATATTCAGCATATTTATCGGACGGTCCCACTGATAGTTCGAGAGCAGATCCAGCATAAAGAGCTCAGGCTTCGAGAGATAATCCTTATTCTGCGGAATCTCGATGACCATCTGCTCCGGTATCCTGTCCGCGAACTTCCGGGGCACTATGCCGTATTTCAGAGCATTCTCCTTATTTACAGGGATGCTGATTTTGCGCGAGACGATGTAGTCCACCTTGCGGCCGCTCGTCAGAGACAGTTTCACTTCCGGATGACGGAACACTTCCATCACGTCGGCGATCGGCATCACCTGCCCGCGAGTGTCATAGATGTACACGAACTCGTTCGTGCCGTAGAGATACTGGCTCTGCCCGATGCTCAGCGGCAGCGGCTTGGACTCGTTGCAGGCCCATTTCATCTGGTCGATATACCAGTCGGTGCCCAGCAGGGAGGTGTTGCAGATACGCACGTCCGTGCGCACGCCTTCGACTTCCTGAGCGTACCAGAGCGGGAAGGTATCGTTGTCCCCGTGCGTTATGAGTATGCCCTGCTCTCCCACGGAGTTCAGGTAGTTCGAGGCCATCTCCACCGAAGTGCGGCGGTTGCTGCGGTCGTGGTCGTCCCAGTTCTGCTGAGCCATCAGCGCGGGAACGCAGAGGCACGCGACCGTGCAGCCCAGAGCCGTCGCAGCAGAGCGTCTGTGCACCTTCGCGGTTTCGCAAATCCAGCTCCACAGCCCGGCCACGGCCAGGCCAATCCATATACAGAAGGCGTAGAACGAGCCGGCGTAGGCATAGTCCCTTTCCCTCACCTGGTTCGGAGTCTGGTTCAGATATATCACTATGGCGATACCTGTCATAAAGAAGATCAGGAAGACCAGCCAGGCGCCGCGCTTGTCCTTGTCGAACTGGAAGAAGAGTCCCAGAAGTCCCAGGAGCAGAGGCAGCATATAGTAATGGTTCTTGCCCTTGTTCTCCGCGAGAGCCTTCGGGGCCCGGTCCTGATCTCCCAGACGGGCCCGGTCCAGAGGCTTGATGCCGCTCTCCCAGTTCCCGTAGAACAGATTGCCCGGACTCGGGCTGTGGATTTCGTTCTGGCGGCCTGCGAAGTTCCACATAAAGTATCTCCAGTACATCCAGTTCATCTGGTAGTCGAAGAAGTACCGCAGATTGGCTCCCATAGTAGGCTTGCGGTACTGTGCTCCGCTTATTTTCTTGCCCTTGCCCTGGGTGTAGTAGCTGTAGAATTCGACATATTTGCCGGCGGGGTCCGCATACCACATCCTCGGGAAGAGCATCTTGCCGGCAGCATCGTATTTCGCCTCCACAGGGCCGTCCGCGTGGACATATCTGCCGTTCAGCGGAGTCCAGTATTTAGGGATGGTCGTCTCGAAAGGCGCATCGTAGTACTGTCCGTAGAGGATAGGGGTGGAACCGTACTGCTCGCGGGAGAGATACCTCACGAGGGTGAAGGCGTTGTCCGGCTGATACTCGTTCGTAGGGGTCTTGGCGCAGGAGCGGATGATGTCGATGCTGAAGATGGAGAAGCCCACGATGATGGTCGTCAGGCACAGTATGGCGGTGTTCCAGAACACCTTGCCCTTCTGCAGAGTCCGGAAGGCTCCCCAGAAGCAGAGGGCGAAGACGGCCACCATAAAGAAGGCGGCGCCGGTGTTGAAAGGCAGACCGAGGACATTCACGAAGAAGAGGTCCGTCCCTGCCGCCGCCTTAGGCAGCAGCGGTATGATTACGAAGAGTATCAGGGCCAGGATCACTACGGACAGCAGGCCGATCTTCACGAACTCCCCGAAGGAGAATCGCCCGTTCTCACGCTTGCGGTAGAAGTACAGGAAGACGAGAGCGGGGATGGTCAGCAGGTTCAGAAGGTGCACTCCGATGGAGAGTCCCATCAGGAAGGAGATCAGTATGATCCACCGGTTCGCGTGCGGGGAGTCCGCCTGCTCGTACCAGCGGGTCATAGCCCAGATCACCAGGGCGGTGAAGAGCGAGGACATCGCGTACACCTCTCCCTCCACTGCCGAGAACCAGAATGTGTCGGAGAAGCAGTAGGCGAGGGCTCCCGTAGCGCCGCTGCCCAGGATGGCTATGGCGGTTCCGGTCGCATAAGTCCCGTCTTCGCGCTTAGGCACCAGCCTCTTCACGAAGAAGACTATGGTCAGATAGAGGAGGAAGATGGTCGCGGCGGAGCACAGTGCGCTCATTATGTTCACCATAACGGCCGCGTGCGAAGCGTCGGAGAACATAGTGAAGAATCTCGCGAAAAGCTGGAACACGGGATTCCCCGGCGGATGTCCGACTTCCAGCTTATAGGAAGATGCTATGAATTCTCCGCAGTCCCAGAAGGAGGCCGTCGGTTCGATGGTGGAAAGGTAAGTCGCTGCCGAGATGATGAAGACGGCGAGGGCTGTCAGACGGTTCCACAGCTTATATTTTTTCTCGTTCATAATCTTGTCGTTTCCGAAGTGCGGTAAAACCTACAAATGTACAAACTAATTCCCTATATTTGCAAAAACGCAGCCCCCGATATGGCAGACAATGACTGGAAGAAAAGGCTCGGAGTGGTGTATTCCACTGACCCGGGCTTCGTTTACGAAGAAAACGGAGTGCAGCAGGTGCAGACTCCCGCGCCCGAAAAGCAACGGCTTATCGTCGCTATAGACCGCAGTCACCGAGCAGGCAAGCAGGTGACTGTGGTGAAGGGATTCGTCGGCTCCGACGAGGACCTCGCCGCACTGGGCAAAAGTCTGAAGCAGCGCTGCGGCGTGGGCGGAACGGCGAAAGACGGGGAGATAACCCTTCAGGGCGACCTGCGGGACAAGCTCTGCGCCCTGCTCGTGCAGATGGGCTATAAGGCCAAGCGTGGGAACTAGCCGCGTCCCTTCTGCGGCGCGCTTGCGCCGGGGAAGTGGGGGATCAGCCGCTTCCCGATGCCGGGGAAGTGGGGATTAACTGCTCCCCGGTGCGGTGAGTTCCCGACGCCGGCGGGGGAGGGGGGCGGGATTGGACGGCTGTGCCGGCCATTCAGAATTTGCTTATGGAGTGTAAGATTCTTCAGATCGCGCCTCCCGCGCAGGAGGCTTTCGAGAGCGGAACGCTGCTTCTGCCTGCTTCTCCCGTGCCCGGAGCGGAGAGCGCCTCTGTCTGGAGCGATGTTCTGGTTAATTCGACGCTTGTGGTGGTCTTCGCGCTGCTGGTGCTGCTGAATATGCGCACCTTCATCCACATCATTCCGCAGCTGCTGCCGACGCTCACGCGCTGGAAGACCTGCCTGAGTCTGGACCATAATATCCATCTCTGCCGCGAACGGGGCTATGCCGCGCTCATACTTTTCGTGCCTTTCTGTCTTCTGGCGGACCGCTATGCTCTGGTCCGTCCTTCCCTTTTCGATACTGTCCCCGTGCAGTGGCGGGTGGGAGCCGTGACGGGATTGCTGCTGCTCTACCTTATGCTGCGCAGAATATGCTACTCTCTCTGCGCTCTGAAAGTCCGGCGCAGGGAGACTTTCCTCGCGGCGCAGCGCAGCAGCTACGGCTACTTCATTCTTATGCTCGTGCTGCTTCTCGCTACGGCGGGAGTGTGTACTATGCTGAAATGTAACGACTTGATGGTCAGTTACATTCTGCTCGCGGAGATACTCCTTTGCTATCTTCTGGCGGTAGTGCGGAAGGGGCAAATTTTAAATTCATTTTGCAATCCATTTCTGACATTTTTGTATCTTTGCGGCCTTGAATTGATTCCTACCGGGATGCTGGCGGCGGCAGTGGTGCTGCTGTAGCGTAACCGGGGGTACAGAAACAGATTATGGCTATCGAAAAGATATTGATCTCACAGCAGGCCTCTCTCAAGAATCAGGCTTATGACGCGTTGAGCGAGAAATACGGTGTAGACATCGAATTCCGACAGTTTTTCAAGATAGAACCGCTCACTTCGCGCGAGTTCCGCGCCCAGAGAATCAATTTTCTGGACTACACGGCGGTAGTGTTCTCCTCGCGTCACGCGATCGACGCATATTTCTCACTGAGCGAGGAACTCAGGACGAAAATCCCCGAGACGATGAAGTATTTCTGCACCACGGAGCTGGTGGCTATGTATCTGCAGAAGCACATCGTGTACCGCAAGCGCAAGATTTTCTTCGGCAGCGGCACTCCCGAGTCCGTGGTATCGCTCATCGGGCCCAAGCACAAGGGCGAGAAGTTCCTCATCGCGACTTCCGAGGGAGCGAACAGCGATCCTATGACGAGTCTTTTCGATGCCGCAGGCATAGAATACAGGACGGCCGCGTTCATTAAGAGCGTGCCCCAGAACCTTTCGGACCTTAAGCTTTCCGACTACAATGTGGTAGTGTTCTACAATCCGGCGGACGTGAAGTCCCTTTTCGAGAACTTCCCGGATTTCCGCCAGGACTCCCTGAAATTCATTTCTTTCGGAAAGAGTATAGTCAAGGCGATGGAGGATGCCGGTCTGCAGATCACGATCAAGGCTCCGTCCCCCGACTGCCCTTCGGTGGCCAAGGCTATCGAGCTTTATCTGGAAGGAAGGAATCAGGCATAATAACATTTGCTGACCCCTCACGTGATGGCTTACACTCTCACAAAACCCGAGAGGCTGTCCGGAAAGACAGCCGTCTCTGCCCTCATACACAAGGGCAGATGGGGGGTCTGTGAGCCGCTGCGCTACTGTTTTCTTCCCGGCAACGGCTGCGGGCATAGCCGCATCCTGCTCGCGGTGCCCAAAAAGCTTTTCAAGCGTGCGGTGAAGCGGAATCTGCTTAAGCGGAGGCTGCGTGAGGCTTACCGCACCCAGAAGGATCTGCTGCCCTCCTCGGCGGGCGTGGACCTGCTGCTGAGCTATTCGAGTTCCGAGATTATGTCTTCGGCGGCGCTGTGCGAGTGCGTGGCTGCCGTCCTCCGTCAGGTCGCCGCGCGTGCCTACGGCGCGTCAGTTCGCTCCGGTGCCGGTTCTGTTTCCGGGTCCGGGTCAGCTTCAGGTTCAAGTTCTGTTTCCGATACCGTTTCAGGTTCAAATTCCGATTCCGATGGAGAAAAAAGCTAAGCGGCGTTCCATTTCCGCTCTGCGCACTGCGGCCAGAAAGGCCGTGGTGTTTCCTTTCGTGTGCCTGATACGCTTCTATCAGATCTGCATCTCTCCCCTCAAGCCGCCCACCTGCCGCTTCACTCCCACCTGCTCGCAGTACGCCCTCGAAGCTTTCCGCCGATACGGCCCACTGAAAGGCTTCTACCTTTCTCTGCGCCGCATTCTGCGCTGCCATCCCTGGGGAGGCTCGGGCTACGACCCTGTCCCGTGAGACAGGAAAGATTCTGAAGAAAGCCCTGAGTTACGCGAGGTCGGAATGAGGGGCTGCCCCGGAAACAAAGAGCGAGTCAGGTACGATATGACCTGACTCGCTTTGCGGACTCAAGGTGCCGCAGCGTGTGATTACTTTGCAATCAATGATCTTCTGCCCGGAAGAGGGACTACTCTCTGATGGCTGCGATGCCCGGGAGTTCTTTACCCTCAATGGCTTCCAGCATAGCGCCGCCGCCGGTGGAGACATAGCTGACCTTGTCAGAGTAGCCCATCTGGGTGACGGCCGCCACTGAATCGCCGCCGCCTACGAGAGTATAGGCACCATTCTTCGTGGCCTCGGCGAGGTACTCGGCGATCTTCAGAGTGCCACCGGCAAACTTCGGAAGCTCGAAAACTCCCACAGGGCCATTCCAGAGCACTGTCTTGGAAGAGAGTATCACCTTCTTCCAGGTCTCGAGGGATGCCGGGCCGGCGTCCATACCCTCCCACTCGTCAGGAATGTCGTTTGTAGGGGCGAGCCTGGTAGGGGAATCATTGCTGAACTCGGTGCCGCAGAGAGTCTCGGTGGAAAGATAAACCTTCACGCCCTTCTCCTCGGCGGTCTTGAGGATGCTGAGAGCCTCAGGCATAAGATCGTCCTCGTGGAGAGACTTGCCGATCTTGCCGCCGCGCGCCTTGATGAAAGTATAGCCCATGCCGCCGCCGATGATGAGGTTGTCCACCTTCGTCACGAGGTTCTGGAGAACGGCGAGCTTCGAAGAGACCTTGCTGCCGCCGATGATGGCCGTCAGAGGATGGCCGGCATTCTTCAGGACGTTGTCGATGGCCTTGATTTCGCCTTCCATAAGGTAGCCGAACATCTTGTCGTTCGGGAAATACTTGGCGATGAGGGCTGTGGAGGCGTGGGCGCGGTGGGCTGTGCCGAAAGCGTCGTTAATATAGCAGTCCGCGTAGGAGGCGAGGTGCTTTACGAACTCCTTCTGGCTTTCCTTCACGGCAGCCTTCGCGGCCTTCTTCTCCTCGTCGGAGGCATCCTCGGCGAGCCCTCTCGGCTTGCCTTCCTCCTCAGCGTAGAAACGCAGGTTCTCGAGCAGCAGGGCCTCGCCCGGCTTGAGGGCGGCCACCTGCGCGTCAGCCTTCATACAGTCATCCGCGAACTGTACAGGGACGCCGAGCTTCTCGGAAACGTGAGCTACTATGTGCTTCAGAGAGAATTTGGCGTCCACTCCCTTCGGACGTCCCAGATGGGACATAATAATGAGGGAGCCTCCCTTCTCGAGGACTTTCTTCAGGGTAGGGATGGCGGCGCGGATGCGGGTATCATCTGTAATCTCGAACTTCTCGTTAAGCGGAACATTGAAGTCCACTCTTACTATCGCCTTCTTCCCGGCGAAGTCATACTTGTCTATGAATTGCTGCATAAGTATATAAAGTTTATAATGTCCGTTTTCCGCAAAATTAGCATTTTTCGTCCGATTAACGTTATCTTTGCGGGCGCTAAATCGTTATTTGTATGCAGATTGAGTTTCCGGGCAGTCAGTGGACTGATTATGAGATAATAGATTCGGGAGACGGAGAGAAGCTGGAGCGTTACGGCCATGTGGTGATGTCGCGTCCGGAGCCCAAAGCCCTCTGGCGCAAGTCGCTTTCCGAGGCACAGTGGAGCCGGATGGCTTACACCCGCTTCCGTCCAGGCGCCGGCTTCGGCAAGGCGGGCAAGGAGGACAGCGGGACCTGGGAGCGGCTCCGTCAGATGGATGACCAGTGGCACATCCGCTATCCGGGTGCTCAGAGCGGCCTGCATTTCGACCTCAGGCTGGGTCTGACCTCCTTCAAGCACGTGGGTGTCTTTCCCGAGCAGGCCCCGAACTGGGAGTACATCTACTCGCAGAGCAGACGCCTCGCGCAGTCATTCGCAGCCGAAGGCAGAGGCAAGCCGAAAGTGCTGAACCTCTTCGCATACACGGGGGCCGCCTCCCTGGCGGCCAATTCCGCAGGAGCGGACGTGACTCATCTGGATTCGGTGCGGCAGGTAGTCACCTGGGCCCGGGGCAATATGGAACACAGCGGGCTGGACGGCATACGCTGGATAGTGGAGGATGCTATGAAGTTCGTGCGCAGGGAGGCCCGGCGCGGAAACAGATATCAGGGCATCATCCTGGACCCGCCGGCCTACGGACACGGGCCGGACGGGGAGAAGTGGAAACTGGACGAATGCATCTTCGAGATGCTCTCCCACGTGGCTGAAATCCTCTCCGAAGAGCGTAGTTTCCTCGTGCTGAACCTGTATTCGAACGGATTTTCCCCCCAGCTGGGCGAGTCGCTCCTGCGCGAAACTTTCGGGCACGGCATTACGGCCGAGAGCGGCGAACTGGGACTGCGCGACTCCTTCGGCAAGGTACTGCCGCTCTCCATCGTAGTCCGTATGGAGCGGTAGTGTAAAAACTATCGGGTTATTATACTGTAGAAATATCCGCTGCCCGGTCGGGCGGGCTCCTCCTGACGAAGGATGGGATTATTGGCCGCCGGTGGCCTTGGCGTAGTGTGTAGGTTCTTTGCGTGGAGTCTGCGGACGCACGATGGCCGCCGGCAGTTTCTTCCTGTACGCATAGACGAGCAGGCACACTCCCGCGATGATGAACGGGATGGACAGAAGCTGACCCATATCCAGTGCCATACTCTGCTCGAATTCCACCTGCGGCTCCTTTATGAACTCTATGAGGAAACGCATTCCGAAGCATCCGATGAGGAAGAGTCCGAAGAATGTCCCCCGGTAAGTCTTATCCAGACGCTTGCGGTAGATCCACACGAGTACGAGGCCGAGAATGAGATAGGACAGGGCCTCGTAGAGCTGGGTAGGGTGTTTCGGCTCTGTCTCGCCCCTGAGCGTGAACACCATCCCCCAGGGGAGTGAAGTCACGTCTCCGTATATCTCGGAATTGAAGAGATTCCCCAGGCGGATCATACAGCCCGCGAAAGCCACAGTGATGCAGAGCCTGTCCATAATCCAGAGGAAGTCGAAACTGTTCTTCCTTCCGTAATGCCTTGAGAACCACCACATCGCCAGAAGCAGGGCGATGGCTCCGCCGTGCGAAGCGAGGCCTCCCTTCCAGGGCATAAAAATCTCCGCGAATCCCTCCGGGCTTCCCAGGTAATACTCGGGCTGGTAGAACAGGCAGTGTCCCAGACGCGCACCCACGATTGTGGCAAGCAGAAGTGTGTAAAGCAGCGGGTCCAGCAGCTTTTCGTCCACGCCCTCTCTTCTGAAGAACCCCCTGAAGATGAACCAGCCGATGATGAAGCCTGACACGAACAGCAGCGAATACCACCTCAGAGCGAAGCCTCCTATCTGAAAAATGACCGGACTCACATTCCAGTCGATGAACAGCAAATCCATTTGTCCGACATTAATTCCACAAATCGGACAAAAATAGGCATATCCCGATAAAAATACAAATCCGCCGGAATACTCCTTCCGCACATCATAAATAACAAAAATTATAGTAACTTCGCAATCAGATGTTTTTGTGGGAAATGCTTATGAACGAAAAGATTAAGGCTAAGCTCATAATTATATGAAACAATACGAGGCTGTAATAGAAACCTTGAAGAAACTCGGTGGAGTTGCAACGTTGGGGCAACTCAATCAAGAGGTGTTAAAAATAAATGATTGCTCTTGGCGCACAAAAACACCTTTTGCCAGCATACGAAGAATCGTACAAGAAAGGCCTGAGATATATAAAATCAAACCGGGATTATGGGCTTTAGAATCCCATCGTCATCAGTTGGAATCAAACGGAATCATTGTCGAAACCTCACAAAATGCTGACTCGGAGATGCTTCGCGAGTTTAGTCACACCTATTATCAGGGGTTGCTGGTTTTACTTGGCAATATGGAGAAATACCGAACCTATATTCCCCCTCAAGACAAAAACAAGCAATTTCTTAAATCGACTTTATCCGACCTTGATACCCTCCATAGCAGGATGCCGGAATTCAGTTATCCGGATATCGTTCATAGAGCCAGCACCGTTGATGTCATATGGTTTTCCAGCCATGGCCTCCACGACGATTGTTTGATGCCTTCCGCATTGTACGAGGTTGAACATTCCACGGATATCCAGAATTCATTGCTTAAGTTCAATGATTTACAATCATTCAACACCCGCATGGTGATAGTCGCCGATAAGAACAGGTTGATGGAGTTTAAACGGAAATTGTCCTATAGCGCTTTCAGTGAACTGAATGCTAATAATCGCGTGACATTCCTTGATTATGAAAAACTTGTAAAGATGTACGAGCACAAGGCAGAATTGTATTCTTTAGATGAAAGCAGATGAGACATTTCATATTCTATACGCCTGACGGATTTACTCAGGCACCAGACTTGTCAGACGTGGATAACTGTCAAATATTGGCTTTTGTTGACGCGCCTGATATCAACTCCGCTTGGGATTCCTTTGTTTCATTGAAGCCGGATTTGCTAAAAAGGGGCTTTTACAATATTGTGTGTAAGGAACTTATGAGCTGATGGAAGAGATTAATGGCGGTACTCGGATGCGTGATATTTGGATTCAATGGGCTCCAAGCCGTCTATATGACCCGGTTTGTCGGTGCATACTGGCAGCAAGTGTGCGGATATGACGTGATTCCTACGGTAAGCTTCGGGAATGCAGATTCCTTAAAGTTTTCCTTGTGGGGCCTTCCTTCGGGCAGCGTTCTTGCGGTTTGCGGTGTTGGTGTCAACCACAGTCGACAAGCCCGAGAGCTTTGGGATTATGCTCTCAGGCACATAGAAAAAGTGCTATCTCCGATACTGATTATCGTATATGGACCAGAGACATCGGTTCCTGGCCTCCATACTCCGATTCAGTTTATTCCCGATTATATTACAACTCATTTCAGAAATGGAAAAGATCAATAGAACCCCGGAGAATGAACTTTGGCCCGAAGATGAGGCATTGTTTTCCGATATGGAATCTGCTTATACAAGCGAAGCCGAATCCGTTTTCTTTCGCACGTTGCATATGAAGATGCTTTATGAATATGCGCCCTGCGGAGAGCTGCTGTTGTCACCTCGCTCAAACTCGGATGGAATAGGTTTTCACAGGGAAGAATATGATGAGTTTATCATCGGCCATCTGCTCCCCGACGGAAGTTATGACGATGATTTCCATGTTATGAAGCTAAGTGATGCCCTTAACGCTAATCTTAAGATGATAGGATATCTGGATAAAGATGTCACATTTCTACAGTGGCTGAGAGAGCGTAGCTATAGAGATCTTGAGTATAATCATAATAATGCATACTTGTAATATGGGGAATGAACGAGCATACCGAGAAGGGCATCAGCTCTATGGTGATGGATATTGACTGGAGTCATACGCATACCAATAAAGGCAAGAACGGGGAGATTTTCCCGAAAGGAACCGTTCATATTCAGGAATACAAGATGGAGCGCGTAAAAAAGAACGGCAAATGGGTTCATGAATTCAAGCGTGTTAAGAAAGCCAGAAGAATGACTCCGGATGAAATCACGAAATACGGGCCAATCATCCACCATTTCAATCCGAGTATCAAGTTCTGATTTCTTAAATACGGGGTAACTGCTCAGGTACTTTTTGCGCTGCTTATAGACACGGGGTAACTGTTCAGGTGCCCGGCTAGCGCATCTCGATGCCATAAGCCGCGATTGCCGGTCGAGCCGGCAATGACGAAAAAGCCGGCAATGACGAAGAAGAGACCCGACCCTTCAGTAAGGCTGAAGACTTGCTTATTTCACTCGTTTGGAATAGGACGTTTAATTACTGTAGAATCCACTCGTAGGTATTCCGGTACTCACGGTTTTCATACAGAATCTCCACCTGGTTGGATGACACGGCAGTGTGTCCGGTGCTGTGAAGAAACATCCGCGGATCGGCTACAGATATGATCTTAAATGAGCCAGCCTGTGAGCCGGGTACGATAATCCACTTATAATAAGGGGAATACGAAGAGTTATACTGTAATTGCTGGATTCTTGTTCCGTTACCTGTACTATGACCTGTAGGATGCACATATAGTCCGGTTGCCGTATTTCTTATGAGGAATGTACCATCGTCCTGCTTGACGAAACTCCAATTGTAGTAATTGTCATATGCCGATTCATAAGGGTACAGTTCCAAAGGTTGTCCGTCTTGATGGGATCGTGATTCGATGTGGAGAAACTCTAAATTGTTCTTGCCTGATTTAACCTTATGTGTTCCTGAAGCGAATGGGGCGAGTATTGATACCGCCTGAAAGGTCCACCTGTAACCATCCTTGTAATAATCATCGTATGTCAGAAGTTCAATCTGGGTATTGTCGGCTGCCGAATGGCCTTTCAGGTGCAGATAGAGATTCGGATTGGCTGCATTCAGAATGTAGAATGTTCCTGTACCGTCTCTGGTCGGTCTTATATACCACTTCTCCGTCATAATATTGTTCCTGTCAAGCGGATAAATCTCAATATCTGATGATTGGGAAACGCTATGGGCTTTCGGATGCAGATACAGTTTATCTGTGGAGAAAAGCTGAATGGTATATGTTCCGTCCCATACCGGATTCCCATTAGAATCCCTTTCATAATCAATATACCAGTAATGTGAGGTGTAGCGTTGGTTCGATGTCGGAGACAGGACGACATCGGCAGTCGTTGTCCATTGGTAATTCCTTGTAGCCAGAGATTTGCTGTCGTTGGCATAGGATACGATGCGATATAAACCAGGCTTTATGTCGTAGATCTGTTTGCCGACATTCGGGATACCGCCGTCGTAAAGGGCGAAAAGGTTGGATTTACCCTCGCCGCCATACTGTAAGGTAAGTTCACTGTCTTTTGTGTTGGAGTTCGCCGTTACGATGAGACTCTGATTCCGTGATGGCGAAACCTGAATTCGACGTCCATACTTATTGGGTTTTTCCACAACAAAATTGTAATACTGCGTGTGCTGGGGAGAATATTGAGCTGCCTGCAATTTGGTCCCCGCCGCTATAGAACGTCCTTCAGGATGAAGATTATAAGAAGCTTGCGAGGCGTTATATATCCGGTAACTGTCATCTTTGCTCTTGAAAAACCTCCATTGAGTGAGCAATGACGGATAAGAACCGCGACTGACACGAACAGGAACCGGGTCTCCGCTTACCGGCAAAACCGGCAGCAGCCCTATTGATGTGTTGTCAGAGAGGATATATTCGTGCGCATTCCCAGGTGTGATCATATTCTGCGCAATCTCATAGTTTGTTTTCAGCAGAATAAAGCGCCATTTATACATAGCGGCATAAGAGTGGTTGTAAGTCAGCACTTCAAGGCGTGAACTACCGCTTGATGAATGCCCGACAGTATGGAGATACTTCGTCCTGTCTGCATCCGAACGGATGAAATAGTAACCGTCACCTGCCGGTTCGACATGCCATTCGTATGTCGAACCATATTGTGAATCATACTCCAGCAATTCCACCCTTCTGCCTTCACTCGCAGAATGGGCCTCAAGATGGACATACATATCTTCGTATGCCAAACGGATCTTATATACATTGATCTTGCCGGCCACAGGCTCAAGAATCCATTTATACGTATGGTAATCATTCAGGCTATCAGCATCGAGTATTTCAAGGGGAGTGCTGCCGGAAGTCTGCCTGGCATATGTGTGCATAAACTTTGTATTGTCTGCACACAACATTATCCGGTACATGCCGTTTGGCATCGCTTCATTTGAATGGAGTTCACGAGCCTGATTATGGTCGGCAACTCCTTGATATACCTTAAAATCATCCAGAATAAGGCTTTTCCCGGAATCGTTGCCTATTCCCCAATCTGAAGTCGCCGGCGGAATGTCCTGAATCGCAAAATAATGAGCGCTGCTTTCGACACTGCCGTCAGGAGCGAATAAATACAAAAACGCGCGACTTGGCCCGTAAGCGATAATGACGTGATACCATCCTGTCCTGCGGGTAAAATTTACCGGGTCCCAAAGCCACAGATTCCACGATTTGGTATGGCCATTGATGTCTGTAGTATAACGGTCGAGAATTGCGCGGTCGGCACGGCGATGAAAGCCGAAAAGAACGGCACCGTCTTTCTTTGCATAAAAAGCCCGCACTACCGGATCCTGTTCCGTCCATGGATGCCGGCCGAACTGTTTCTCAATCGACTCATCCACATACATCCAGAAAGACACGGTCATCCCGGTAGACTTATAGGCAATATTGCTTGTCATGGACGGCGTAGACACATAGGCATTGTCGTTGAATTTCATTGCTCCGGAGGCGTTCCCAAACCGGTCAGTATAGTTCTCGACAGTTCCCGTCACTACACCGTCTTGTCTGCGGACAGTCTCAAGCCCGCTCTTATTGTCCAAAGGATAATGCAGTCTGAGGGAAAGAGAGCTTTGGGCAGACAAAGACCCCAAGCTGATTCCGAGCATAACAATAATGCTGACAATGAACCGGTTACTCATAAAGTTTTCTATTTAGTACGTAATCCTTTGACAGTCAGATAATCAATCATAAGCTCACTCCGGTCGGTGATAACGTAGTCGGCTCCTTTCGAAAACAGCCAGTCCCAATCGCCTCTGCCGTCATCAAGAAAGTCTGTAGGATTGCTGTCATTGAACTTATAGTTGCGAGTTATCGGGTCGGTGTCCCTAAGAGGATTTTTCTCGGCAAAAACGCCATCGGAAGTCTCCGGCCAGAACGAATACTGTCCCACCCAGATATTGTTGTTCTTGAGAAGCGGCACATATTGGAGTATCGCGTCTGCGGATTGTTTGTACACAAGTTCGAAGGCATAGATTTTCCCCGAGTTTACAAAATCCCGGATATAGCTGTCGAGGTTTGCAGTGTTGGAAAAGGCTATCGGAGTGTAAATGAACTCATCAAGCGAGGTCCCGGCCTGAGGCAGAATCATCTGTAGTTGCGCAAGAGTCAACTTCCCTTTTATTATGGACTGACCCAACATTCCTTTTTGTTTGAGTTTACGGATGACCTGTTTGAAAACGGACTCGAACATTTGCCCCGTCTCCTTGATATCAATGGAAACCACCGCTTTGTTTTTCAGGCTGTCCAAGGCGTGGTCGAGACTGAGTACCTTGTTGTCAGTCACCGTTCCGTCAGGCATAATCAAACTCAACTGCTGTATCTCTGCCCATGTCGCATCTTGAACCTTGCCTACCCCGGTAGTGACACGGTCGAGGCAAGCATCGTGAAAGACGACCATCTGATCGTCTTTAGTAACTCTGACATCCATCTCAACGATATCTACGCCAAGCATTATGGCCATATCATATGCACCTTGAGAATTCTCGGGGAAGTCTGCCCAGTATCCTCGATGGGCTGCAACAAGAACATAGTTGGGATGACTGCCCCTATGCTTGATGATGTCAATGATTTCAGAGACTGTATCCGGCTGCCCGTGAATTTCAAGTGGACAGCACAGGGTGAGCAGTGGCAATATCAGCGAGAAGCGTTTCATATGTGGTTTTGCGGTTGTTCATTTGATCTGTCGTTTCGTGGAGACGGTCACCTTGTCGTCTTTGACGATGAATGACAGGTCGGATATATGCTGCATTTCATCCAGAAGAGTCCTCAGCGGCACCTCCTTGGTTCTTAAGGAGAAGCGGCTGGAGTATGCACTGGAGTCCGGCACCTCGAAACGGACATCATACCAGCGTCCAAGGGTCAGGATGACCTCCTGCAAAGAGGCGTCGCGGAAAGAGATGATGTTGTCCTTCCACAGCCCGGTCATCTCTGCCGACTCTGTGGCAGAGATGGTGACCTTGCCGTCATCTTTATTGTAGACGAGCCTTTGGGACGGACGCATCCTGAACGTGTCACTCCCACCAAGGAACTCAGCCTTGCCGTTGACAAGCACCACGGAGACCGTCGGCTCTCCTTCGAATGCGCGGACATCAAGCTCGGTTCCTGTCACCTTGACCATAACCGCATCTGCTGTTTGGATCACGAAAGGTCTTCTCGCGTTCGGCTCCACCTCGAAATAAGCTTCCCCGTCAAGCGTCACGCGGCGTTCTTTAAGAGAGAATCGCTGCGGATAACTGACGATGGATCCCGCATTGAGCCAGACTCTGCTCCCGTCCTGAAAGACAATCTGCTTGCGTTCTCCGTAACTCGCCTTGACTTTCACCGTGTCCGCCTTTGCAAAAAGATTTCCTCCAAGTCTGCCGCTGACATCCGCCCACATCGCCGCGAAAAGAATGCAGGGCAGGATTGCAGCTGCTACACCGAGCAAGATGGCACGGGTGCGGCGGCGTCTGATCCGACGCTCTATGCCGGCGTATATCGCATCAGCCGGAATGTCTGCTGCAAGGGGCGTCACTCCGCTTGCTATGTCACGCGCGGCCTTGTCCATTCTGGAACTCAGCCACTGCTGTCCCTTGTCTGTGGAAAGCCACGCGGCCACAACGGCTGCCTCATCCTTCGTGGCCTTTCCGTTCAGGACACGCTCAATCGTTATGTCTTCAGGTCGTATCATAATCAAGTATTTATCAGTAACAACAGAACAATCAGTGTTTCAGGAAGGCCTGATATCCGTTTCTTAAGCGCTTTCACGCAGGCTCGGTAATGGGAGTTCACCGTATGTATGGAGAGATTCGACATCTTCGCTATCTCTGCGTTGGAGTACCCCTCACAACGCATTCTTGCGACCATTCTCTGCTGCCGTGGCAATGCCTCTATCACTGCACGGAGGACCTCGGAGGCGTGGTTGCGCTCGGCGTAGGTGTATAAGTCATCATCGTGCTCGGGCTGCAATTGCGCGATGCGGTAATTGTGGCGCACCGCGTTGTTGGAGTCGCGGATATAGTTCATCACCGAATTCTTGACCATCGCGAAGAGGTAGCTGCGGATGCTTGCGGTTATAAAGATAGCGGCTCTGGAATCCCACAACTTTACGAAAACAGATTGGAGGACATCTTCGACATCCTCGCGGGATTTTATGAATTTCAGTGCGAATGTGTACAACATTGCGTAATGACGTTCGTATATCGCAGCCAAGGCCTCCCTCTCGGAGTCTTTCAACCCCTTAAGAAGAGCCCTGTCATCGGCGGATTCGTAGAACCTGCGCTTGTCTGCTGACGTCATATATCCTCTCTATGGCACACTCGGGATGCGCCGGCGTAAATATAGGCAATTTATCCAAAGTCAAGCGGAAAGACAGGACAACTTGTCTGCTTGCTTTCATCCATAATGACACATATCAAGGCAAGGAATGATTAGTTTGTATATATTTTTTTCATAGCACTCACATTTTTTTCATCTCAATGTGTCTTGTGAGTAAACCGCATAATACTTGCTAAAATCTGATACAATGAAAAGATTCAAAATTATGCTTGCGGCGCTGCTGCTGACGGTCATCGGGCTTTCGGCTTCCGCGCAGCAAGTCACTGTCAACCTTAAACAGGTGCGTCTGGTGAAAATACTGGACACCATCTCAGAGCAGACAGGGTACACGTTTTACCATTCAAGACCGGCAGTGGACCCGGACCGGACAGTGAGTCTTGAGGTTCACGATGTCGGGCTGGAAGTCGCTTTGGACCGTCTGTTTTCCGGCACAGGGATTACCTATGAGATTACTGACAGGAAAATCTATCTGAGAAAGGCGGATGAGCAGAAAACACCTCTGATGGAGTCGTCAAAACAGGTACGGGGCATCGTGACCGATGTCTCGGGGCTTCCGGTCATAGGTGTGGGAGTGTTTGTCAAAGGCACGACCAACGGAACGGTAACGGATATCGACGGTAAATGGAACCTGTCAGTGAAACCTTCCGACATCCTGGTCTTCTCGTCCGTCGGATATGCGACTCAGGAGCGCAAGGCCGGAGGCAGAGATGAAATCGACATCGTGCTGGAAGAGGATGCGCTTATGCTTGACGATGTGGTAGTCGTAGGCTACGGAGTCGTAAAGAAGCGTGATGTCTCCACCGCCATTTCATCGATAAAGGCAGAGGATATGGCTAACCTTCCCAATCCCGACTTCCGCCAGTCGATGGCGGGAAAGATGCCCGGGGTGACTGTGATGCAGACCAGTGGTGACCCCGAGGGCTCCAACCTGCTGGTGAGAGTCCGTGGAGTCAGTTCCGCGACAGCCGGAAACGACCCGTTGTACATAGTTGACGGCGTACCTGTAGAGAACGGACTCGCCAATCTCAATCCGAACGACGTGGAGTCTATGGAAGTCCTGAAAGATGCCTCTTCCGCTGCGATTTACGGCTCGCGAGGCTCCAACGGCGTCATACTCATCACGACCAAGAAGGGCAAGTCCGACAGACTATCGGTCTCTTACGACGGATACTATGGCATAGAGAGAGTATCGAAAAAAATCGATATGATGAATGCCTACCAGTTCGCCCGGATGGCGAAAGAGGGACACGACAACGCATACTATGACCTTCACCCTGGCGGAACGGACAAAAACGGAGAGCGCCCCGAATCCTACAGCAACTATCCTGTGGAACTGGTTCCGTATCTGAACGGAGAGCCCGGACTTACCGATACGGACTGGCAGGACGCTATCTTCCGCACCGCGCACACTACGGCCCACAATCTCTCGCTTTCCGGTAAGACACAGAGCATCAACTACTTCATCTCGGGAAATTACCTTAGGAAAGAGGGCACCGTGATCAATTCTGACTTCGAGAAATACTCGTTCCGTATGAATCTCGACGGCAAACAGAAGGATTTCAAATACGGAGTGAACTTCTCGCCGTCATATTCAATGTCGCACAGGGTGCAGGCTTCCGGTTCCTATGGCAGCGGCGGAGTGGTGCAGTCGGCGCTCGCGTCCGTTCCTCTCTGGCCAGTCTACAATGACGACGGGACATTCAACTTCAACGGAAACGGCTACTGGCGTGTGGGCACCGATTACCAGCACAACGAGGTTCTCAACCCCGTGGCGCTCGCCACTCTCCAGTCCGACGTGGTGTCGAGAATCGCTATGACCGGACGGGCATTCGTCGGCTATGACATAATCAAAGGACTGAACTTCACGACCTCCATCGGAGGCAATTTCTACGGGGCTCACAACGACAAGTACCGCGCCTCTGAACTGCCTCTGCTCGGAAAGGCATACTTCGGACAGAAGTCCAATCCTGAGGGCTACAGTTCGTCAGGATTCTACTTTAACTGGCTGTGGGAAAATCAGTTGACATATAGCCGTGAACTCGGTGACCACTCCGTCAACGCAGTTCTTGTCCACTCGCTTCAGAAAGAGACCTACAAGGGCAACAGCGTGAAAGCCACGGACTATCCTAACGACTATATACAGACAATCAACGGCGGCACCGTGATTGACGGAAGTTCCAAGACCGACCAATGGTCGCTCGCGTCTGTCCTTGCCAGAGTGCAGTATGCCTACAGAAGCAAATATATGCTTTCGGCTGCAATCAGAGCCGACGGCTCCTCACGCTTCGGACGCAACCACCGCTGGGGTTATTTTCCGTCGGTCTCCGCCGCTTGGCGGGTCAGCGGAGAGGATTTCTTCAAGGACGCGGCCGGGCTGCAATGGGTAGACGACCTTAAACTGAGAGCCTCCTACGGACAGACGGGCAATTTCCAGATAGGCAATTACGCCCACCTCTCCACGATGGACAGCGACAACTACATCCTCGGGACAGGAAACGGGACTCTGGTCAGCGGCTACAAGCCGACCGGAATAGAGAACCCGGACCTCACCTGGGAGAAGACCTCGATGGTCAACGCCGGACTTGATCTGCGCATCTTCAAGGGCTTCCTGGGCCTTACCGTAGAGTACTACTATGCAAACACTACCGATATGCTCCTTGACGTGCCGATTCCGCAACTCACGGGACACAGCACCACACTTATGAACGTAGGCAAGGTCAACAACAGAGGCTGGGAGTTCACCCTGACTTCGCAGCACTCGTGGAGCAATAGCCTGAGTTACTCCCTTTCCGCCAATCTCGCGCAGAATACGAACGAAGTCAAGGCTCTCGGTGCCAACGACACCCCGATCATCAAGACGGGCAGCACCTCTCACGACTTCTTCATCACGAGGGTGGGAGACCCTATCGGATCATATTACCTGCTGGTGCAGGACGGCATCTTCAGTAACGAGCAGGAACTGAAATCCTACCCGCACTTCGCCAATACCCGAGTGGGAGACTTCCGCTTCGTGGACGTGGACGGCGATGGAGTGCTGGACGCAGACAAGGACAGGACCATAGTCGGGAACTATATGCCGAAGTTTACCTACGGTTTCGGAGGCAATATGGCATTCAAGGGCATAGACCTCAGCTTCGCATTCCAGGGAGTGTACGGCAACAAGATTCTCAACCTCAACCGCCGCTACCTCGCCAGCGTGGAGGGCAATGTGAATATGATGACTCTCACGCTGAACCGCTGGCAGAGTGCAGACAATCCCGGAGACGGCAATACCAACCGCGCCAACAGGAAGGCGACCGGATACAACGGCCGCACGTCGACCTGGCATATAGAGGACGGCTCCTACCTGCGGCTGCAGAATCTCGCGATAGGATACACCCTGCCCCGTAGCTGGACGGAGAGGGTCAGCATAGAGAAACTCCGTGTTTACCTTTCGGGGCAGAACCTGCTGACCTGGACGAAATACACCGGCTATAATCCTGAGGTCAGTCTCAAGACAAGCGCGCTCACCCCGGGCATAGACTACGGAACATATCCTCTGGCGAGGACATTTATGGTCGGCCTTAATCTAACTTTCTAATATAATAGGATACACGATGAAAAAGATAATCCTCATTACTTTGTTCTCTGTAGCGGCTCTGGCGACCCTGGCCTCCTGCGAGCAATTCTTCGACCTCAAGCCGGACTACGAAGTGACCATCGACCGGGTCTACAAGACCGCTGACGATTTCAACCTGGCCGTCTTAGGCTGCTATGCCAAGCTGCAGACTCAGACGAGCTTCTACACCGAATGCTGCGAATACCGTAGCGACAATCTCTACCTTAACGCCCCTACCACAGGAACTCAGGACCGCTACGACATAGACCAGTTTCAGGACATCGCATCCAACGGTATCCTCGAAAGCTGCTGGGCAAACTTCAACAACGGGGTCTACCGCTGCAATCTGGTGCTTGACAAGATAGACGACGCTGACTTCGACTCCGCTCTGAAAGCGCAGTACAAGGGAGAGGCTCTGTTCATCCGGGCCTGGACTTATTTCAATATGTACAGGGCCTGGGGAGGTGTTCCGACTACCACAAAGGTGGTCACCGTCTCCGAGGCCCTGAATATAGGAAGAACAGATGCAGAAGGGATGTATGCCCTCATCTCCGGAGATCTCAAGCGGATAATCGAGGACAGGATGCTTCCGTCATCCTACCCTTCGGGCAATGCGGGCCGTGCCACCATCGGGGCGGCGAAAGCACTGCTCGCGAAAGTAAACCTCACTTTCGGCAAAGCGCAAGAAGCGGCAACTCTGCTTGAGGGTATGATCGGCACATACAGCCTGCTGCCTGCGGTGGCTGATGTCTTCAGCGTGGACAACAAGATGAACGCAGAAATAATATGGGCCATACGCTACAACAAGGAGCAGCCCGGCGAGGGACACGGAGCGTGGTACTCGATTACCAATCTCACCGATGACAACAACCAGACAGCTGTGCTCAAGAACCTCTACGATGCTTCCGATGCGCGTAAACCGCTCATCGAGTATGTGCAGGTGCCGGGAGTGAAAACCTGTCTTATGCGCAAGTTTTACGATACTCAGGACGCTTCCACCAAGCAGTACGGCAACGACCTCATACTCCTGCGCTATGCAGACGTGCTCCTTATGTATGCGGAGGCCCTTAATGAGGTAAACTACAACGGCTCGGCAGGGTCTCCGGCACTGGAGGCGCTCAACGCCGTCCGCACCCGTGCGGGCCTTATGCCGCTCGACATTTCGGATGTCCCGGACAAGAACGCGTTCCGCAATGCCGTTATGCTCGAAAGGCAGAAGGAGTTCCCATATGAGGGACATCGCTGGTTCGATGCCGTGAGGATGGGAGGAGCGAAAGAGGCAGCTTCGGCGGAGGGACACCAGATACAGGAATGGCAGTATCTCTTCCCTATCCCCAACGCTGAGATCGAGAGAATCAACAACCCGTCTCTGCTCTGGCAGAACCCGGGATACGGAAAATAGAGGACGATAATACAATGACTACAATACGATGAAAAACAAGATATTATACCTGATGTTTGCAGCCGGTCTCATTCTTCAGGGATGCTTAGAGACACTGCCGAGGGCTGATTTTTCCCTCTTTCAGGCGGAAAGCGTTTCTGCCGTAGCAGGTGACGGTTCAGTTGACCTTAGCTGGACTCTCCAGAATGGGAAGCCGGCACCGACAGAACTCTTCATCTCCTGGGTGGCCGGAAGTCCCGACGGTAAAGACGGAGAGAAAACCCTCCCTTCTTCGCAGACATCGCTCACGGTGGAGAACCTGGTGAACGACTGCGCATATACTTTTTCCGTGCAGGGAAGATACGAAAAGGGCCTGTCGCAGAAAGTCTCCGCGACCTGCACCCCTAAATCGACCAGAATAGCTGCGTCCGCTTTCAGGGCGATGGCGGGCGACGGCCGCATCTTCGCCACGTGGAACTCCCCGGACACGAAATTGGACTACTCCTATCGGCTCAGCGCCGAAGCGGAAGGAATAGCCCCTATCAGCATCAGGGTGGCTTCGTCCGAGACTTCCCGACTTATCGAGGGACTGACCAACGGCACAGAATACCGTCTGAAGCTTGTATGCGTTTATGCTCACGGTGAGTCCCCTTCCATCGAAGCCTCAGCCACTCCCGGAGTGATAGACCCTATCACCGTCACGAGCAGAAATCTTATCCGGTTCCAGCTCTGTTCCTTCGAGTATAACCCGGCGTACTTCATCCAGGGCGAAATCGAGTCCGTGAAGTGGGAGTTCGGAGATGGGACAGAATCCTCTGCGGACAAGGCACTTTACTGCTATCCGGAGGTCGGCGGTTACACTGCTTCCATTACAGTGACCTACAAGAGCGGCAAGAGCGAGAAGGCAAGCATCGACATAAGCGTCTCAGACTTCCTCTGGACTTCGGTCGGCGGCACAGGCTACCAGAAAGCGAGCAACATTGTCTTCTCCCCTGACGGACAGACACTCTACTGCGCGACCACCGCAAACAAGCTTGTCGCAATCGATGCGATAATGGGTACAATCGTCTGGGAATTCGCCACCGATGCCGTCACATATGGAGCAGGCCCGGCTGTAGGAACGGACGGAACAGTTTATTTCGGCACCGAAGACTCCGAGGGGACACTTTACGCAGTATCTGCCGCCGGTGCACAGAAGTGGAAGAAAACCCTGGGCGCGGCGGTGAAAGCCTCTCCTGCGGTAACGGGCGACGGGGCGCTGTACGCACTCTCCAACGCCGGAGTGCTGTACGCGCTTGATGCAGCTTCGGGGGTGGAAAAATGGGCTGAGACGCTTGAAGGCACTGCCAGCGGAGTCGTGGTAGGAAGCGACGGGACTATCTATGCAGCAACCTCCAAGGGAATCTGGGCATACAGCGCAAATGGACAGAAGAAATGGCAGAGTGCCGAAGCCCACAATGTCACGGAGAGGGGAGGTTCGCTCGCGATATGCGGTGAGATTCTCTACGCTACCCTCAAAAAGGGCGGCGGCTGCGTCGCGGTGAATCTCGCAGATGGAACCACCAGATGGCAAGATGCCAAGACAGCGGGAGACTGCTACCACCCTGTGGTAGATGCCGAGGGTACGGTATATTTCTGTGAGAAGGGGGGATACCTCTATGCGACAAGAATAGACGGTACCTGCAAATGGGAGGACAAGACGGAGAAGAACTACATCTATTCCGGTTTCGCTCTCGCCTCCGACGGCAAGGCATACATAGCGCAGTATGCATCTCCGTTCAACCTGCTCTCTTTCGATGCCTCCGGCACGCGTGAGGTGGTGACGAACATAGGCGTGCAGGTTATGAGTCCGGTGACCATAGGTCCTGACCGCAGGCTGTACTACGGTACGAATGGTTCCATCTCGGCATACGACATCAAGACTGCTCTCTCGGGAGAAGGCTGGCCGATGCGCGGAGGCAATCTCCGGGGGACAAATTCACTCAGATGATATCTATGATGATTCACAGATACGTCAAGTTTCTGTTCTTCTCAGTGTTTCTGTTCTTCTGCGTTTCGTGCGGAAAGAGTGAGAAACGCGGTCAGGAAGACCCCCAACCCAAGCGCAGCGAAGCGTATGCAGTGATGGAGAGTCTGTGGAGGACCTCGCCTGCAGATGCAGATTTGACTTCACGCAAAGCCCTGTTCTCTACGATACAGGGCTATGCGGATGCGCTTTCCTCCACTACTTTCAAGAGTTTCCTTACGGCCGCCGGGTGGCTCGCCGAATCTCTGGTGAAAAGCGAGGACATCCTTTGCTGCTACGATGCGGCGTTCACCCGTGTGCTTGAAGGGGTGAAGAACGAAAAACCATCCCGTGGGGAAGCTTACATCTACCTTCTATACAATATGGGATATGTTGTGAAAACCCCTTCAGGGTGCTTCGGAGTGGACATCTTCCATAGGAGGGCGGCGGAGCTTGAACCATATCTGGATTTCATCTGCATCACTCACGTCCATCAGGACCATAAGACTGAATCCCTCATCGACGCTATGGTGTCTGCGGGCAAGCCCGTAGTGCAGAATTTTCTGGAGACTCCGGGTTACGCATATACCTCGACAATAGCAAAGGACTATGTGATAGGCGGGTTCAAGATCCACAGCTTCATCACAAACCATAACAACGATGCGAAGAAGAACGTTCCTGTCACGGTGTTCCAGATTGACTGCTGCGAGGACAGCGGCGGCCTCACTCTTATGCATTCGGGCGATTCGAACTACATAGCCACACAATATGATGTCACATCGGGTATAGACGTGTTCATCCCAAGGTATGCGCCGAATGAGCTTGCGGAAAACAATGTGATAGGAAAGGTTTTCACGCCGGAGTATGTGCTTCTCTCTCATATCCTCGAACTCTCACACGCTGACCCTGACGTCTCACGCTGGACTTTGCTACAGGGACTGGAGAGGGCGGCTCTGTTAGACTGTGAGAAAACATATATGCCGTTCTGGGGTGAGAAGCTCGTCTGGAAAGACGGTGCGCTGAAATAGACAAAAGAGTGTTATCTTTGAATACGGATCATATAAGAAGAAGCCAATGAAAAGATTTGCAGTGATAATCATATCAGCCGCCCTGTTGTGCCTTGGCGGGTGTGTGCGGGAAGCCCCCGATTACGGGAAGCGGACGGACAGGATTCTTGCGGTAATTCATAATCCCGAGTCTGAATATGTTGTCGTGGCCGTTCACCGGGGCGACTGGAGGAACTATCCGGAGAATTCCATCCCGGCCATCGAATCTGTCATCAGGATGGGTGCTGACATTATGGAGCTGGACATATGCCTCACCAAGGATAGTATCCTCGTGCTGTCCCACGACAGGACTGTCAATCGTTGCCTCACGGGGAAGGGCCGCGTGAGTGATTTCACCCTCGCCGAGCTCAAGGCTATGCGGCTGAAGAGAGCTCACGGCGTCGCGACCGACTCCCTTCGCATCCCCACTCTCAGAGAGGCTCTCGAATGCTGCAAAGACCGGATATGCGTAAATATCGATAAGGGGTATGAGTACTACGATATGGTTCTGGCCCTTACCGAAGAACTCGGAGTGACTGATCAGGTTCTCATCAAGGGCGGACATTCTGTGGCTGCGGTTGCAGCTCAGATGGCATCGCATCCCCGCAATATGATGTATATGCCGGTCTGTAATTTCGACAATGAAAGCGGATGGACCCTGTTCGACGAATATATGGCCACCGGGACAGTTCCTCTTGCCTATGAGATATGCTGGAAAAAGCTTACTCCGGAAGTCGAGAAAGCATTTGAACAGATTCACAAGACAGGCTCCAAACTCTGGATTAATACCATCTGGGGTAGCCTCTGCGGCTATCTTGACGATGACAGGGCCCTCGACTGCGGGGAACCTGCGAAGATATATGACCAGGTAATTTCCTTCGGCCCGTCATTCATCCAGACCGACCGTCCGGAGCAGCTGCTTGAGTATTTGAGGTCCAAAGGCCTGCACGATTAGTTTTGCGATATGAACATCTACCGGATCTGTCCTCCTTCATCTGTGAAGGTGCAGGAAGAAAAAGTCCAGAAAGTCTGGAAAAGGAAACGTTTCCAGACTTTCATTGCCGTGACCCTCGGCTATGCCCTCTATTATGTGTGCAGGATGTCGATGGGTGTGATGAAACAGCCGCTCATTGATGCCGGACTGCTGGATGCAACGCAGCTTGGCATCATCGGGGCCTGCCTCTACTGGACTTACGCGGTGGGCAAGCTCGTCAACGGGTTTCTCGTGGACTCGGCGAACATCAAGCGCTTTATGGCGACCGGACTGATTGTTTCTGCCGCCGCCAACTTCATAATGGGGATACTCGGAGTGAGTGCCGCCAAGGCCGGATGGAGCAGCTCGGCTGTCTTCATTGTTTTCGCCGCTATGTGGGCTCTCAATGGTTGGGCGCAGTCTATGGGCGCTCCTTCAGCCATCGTCGGACTATCAAGATGGTTTCCTCTCAAGATCAGGGGAACATACTACGGCTTCTTCAGTGCCTCCCACAATATAGGCGAAGGACTATCCTTCATCTTCGTGGGTTCGATTGTAGCTGCCTTCGGATGGCGGTGGGGCTTTTTCGGAGCTGCTTGCGCGGGCGTTCTGGGAGTCATTCTTATCCTCCTCTGGATGCACGATACCCCGGAGAGCAAAGGACTTCCGGGAATCGAGGAACTATCAGGCGAGAAGACAGCTGAAAAGACTGTCACTGACACTCAGGAAACCAGGAGAATTCAGGCGGCTGTACTTCGCAATCCCGGAGTGTGGATTCTCGCCCTATCCAGTGCCTTTATGTATATGAGCCGCTATGCCGTCAACGAATGGGGGACCATATTCCTTCAGGAGAACTACGACTACTCTCTTGCAGAGGCAGCAGCCATAATCGGCATCAATCCGATTTTCGGAGTGGTCGGCACCGTGTTTTCCGGCTGGTTTTCGGACAAGGTGTTCCGAGGTGACAGAAAATACCCGGCTTTTCTGGCAGGAGTGCTTGAGGCATTGGCGCTTGCGCTCTTCCTTTTCGGTGGGGGAAGCCACTTCGTCCTTGTCCTTGCGATGGTGCTTTTCGGAGTGGCCATCGGAGTTCTCATCTCATTCCTCGGCGGTCTGATGGCTATCGACCTTGTGCCGAGAAAGGCTACAGGAGCCGCCATAGGGATAGTCGGTGTTGCGTCATATGCTGCTGCCGGAATGCAGAACATCATAACTGGACTTCTGCTAGACGGGCACACCTATGAGACGATGAACAGCCTCGGCGAAACGGTGTTGAGGCACGATTACTCCGCAGTCAGCTGGTTCTGGCTCGGAGCGGCAGTCGTTTCCTTCCTCCTTCCGGTTCTGAACTGGAAGCGCAACCATCGGAACTGATATCAGTTCCGACCCCTCCCCGGTCGTGTGCTTCAAGAGAAAAACTGCCCCTGCTTTTCTGAAAATGGGCGATAGAGCGGCCCGAGTTACACGACCTCCTCGATGGAGTCGATTCCGTCCCTGTTCAGGGCCACGCGGAAGCGTTTGAATTCCGTGCTGAGGTTCTTGTTGCCCCGGCCGAGGTCGCCCTTGCCGGACTCGTCGTAATTCATCTGCAGCACTATGTTCAGATAGTAGATCTTGTCGCAGGCCACCGTTTTCAGAGTCCCGTCCTCGGCGATGGAGGTGACATTCACCTTGGGGTTGTCCATCTTCTGCAGGAAACTGTTCACGTTCAGCCGGATGATGTCGTTTATGCCGCTGCTGTCGTAGTCCGAAAGCCGGCTCAGGGCGTTGCGGTCTATATGCACCTGCTTGCGGTAGAGTATCACGCGGTCATCTGAAATCCTTTTTTCCACCTGCAGGAGCCTTTTGTGGTAGCGCACGAACTTCACCTCCTCAGGCACCTTGGAGTCCGGGATGAAGTCCATTCCCTCCTTTATGGAGCCGATAATCTCGTCCTTCACACGGATCTTGGCCTTGTTGTCGAAGAAGCGGCTTCCTATCTGATGGGCGAAATAGTAGCGGGAAAGTTCCTTGATGCGGTCCTTTATCATATAGCTGATGACCAGTATGATGAAGAAGGGGAGTGTGAAGTTTCCGAACTTCTGCTGGAAGGTGAAGCTCACGATGGTGGCGAACATCATAGCCATTCCGGCCGCGATGCTGAAGTAGAGCTGCTCCACGAGCGCCCCGTCCTTTTTCTTCGGGATATCCGTGAAAAGGTCGCTCTCCACATATTTTTTCAGGGCTCCGAAACGGAAGAGCATAACCCTGTTGTGCATCGGGTCGTCAGAGGACAGTACGGAGTAGTCCATCTTCTGCCGGTATGCGTTCTCTTCACGTATCAGGGACAGAAGCCCTTCCGCGGCGGCGGAATACTCCGGTCCTTCCTTCCCGGAAAGGAAACTGATGATCTTCACGCTGTGCGACTGCACTATGGTGCTTATGAAATCGTCTCCGAAATACCAGCAGCTCATAGTCTCTTCGCTCACACCCGGGGAGTTTATGATATTGCGGGCGGCGCGGTACTCAGAGAGTATTTTCCGGCAGCTGTCCACGTATTGGCTGCAAAGCCAGCCGATGTCTTCCTTGAGCACGCGCTCCGAGCAGATGTGCCGGAACTCCTCGCGGCTCGCGCTCTTGGTGATGGCGGCGAACATCTTGATCTGGTATTCGTATTCTGCCGTCATCGTGCGCGTCGGGTTCAGAGCGAGATTCTCGAAGGAGCGGCGCAGCCGCAGGAGCGGGGTCGCGCTGCCGCCAGCTATCTCGCGGAGCAGGAAACGCGGAGTGATGAGCCTCACGTTCGACTTCACGTCCTGATAGAAGTCTGACTTGGAGTAGCTGTCGGAGCTGATGTCGAGGCTCTTGGGTACAAATATCCACATATACACGGAGAAATCGTTGCTGCGCAGCTTCCTCCGTGTCACGAACCCCATCTTGAACTCGATGGAGAATCGGTCGTGAATCTTTGTGACGATATCTATCATAGCAGTCCCGGGGTGTATCCCAGCCACTTCAGAACCGTCTCGCCCCAGACGAGTATGAGCAGCCAGCAGAGGGTCATCATAGTGATGCCGAAGCGGAAGGTATCGCTCCAGCTGTATTGGTTTGTGTTATAGAGCAGCGCGGCGGGCTTGCTGTTGAACGGCAGGACATAGACGTGCTCGATGAGCATCGCCACAGGGAAGGCCAGGCTGAGCTGCGGCAGACCGAACTTCTGTTCCACTCCGAGTGCTATAGGCACGAATATCAGGGTCCTCATAGTCTTCGACTCGAAGATGAGACCGCTGAACATCATCATAAAGGTGAGTATGACGTAGAGCAGAGCGAACGGGGCGTCATCGCTGATGCCGAGACTGTTGAAGAATACGTCCACAAGTGTCCCGGGGAGGCCGGTCGCATCGAGCCCGGCTCCGAGAGTGTAGGCTCCGGCGGAGAAGAGCATCAGATGCCAGGGGATGTCCACATCGTTCCATTTCACCACTCCGATCCCCGGCATAAGGGCGATGACCGCGCCCAGAAATGCCACGGTCGTGGCATCCAGGCCGTGGAGCTTGTCCGTGGACCAGAGTATCAGCACTCCGAGGAAGATGGCGACCGCCTTGTATTCCTCGCCGGTCATCTTGCCCATAGCGTTCAGCTCGCTACGGAGCCTGTCCAGGCCGCCTTCTATCTGCGGGACCTGCTCTTCCTTTTTCATCGGGAAGATGAGTTTGACGGCGACTATCCAGCCCAGAAGGGCCATTATTATAGTGAGCGGAAAGCAGGCCACGAACCAGTCGCTGTATCCTATGGTGGAACCGTAGGCCCCCATAAAGAGGGAGATGGCCAGAAGATGTGCTCCGGAGCCGGTCAGGAAGCCCGTGGCGGTGATGTTGATTTCGAAGAGGTTCTGCAGGACCAGATTGCGCCCGAAATTGTTGCGTTTCCCGTCAGAGGCCCCGTATATGGCGCAGATCACCATAAAGATGGGCAGAAGGATGGTCGCTTTTGCTGTCGTGGCGGAGATGAAGGCCGAGAGGACCAGGTTTATGATGATGAAACTGAAGAAGATTCCCCGGGCGCTGTGTCCGAAGCGGAGCACGAACCAGAGCGCGAACCTTTTCGCCACCCGGGTCTTCACCAGCATAGAGGCCAGCACGAAGGAAAGGATGTTCAGCCACATCACCGGATGACCGAGCTGCGCGAAGGCCGTCTTCTGAGGCACGACTTCGGTGAGCACGATCGCGAGTATGATCACCAGCGAGGTGAGGTAGTTCGGGATAGCTTCCGTCATCCAGAGCACCAGCCCCGCGATGAAAATGGCGAGCATAGACTTTTCCTCCGGAGTCTGGAGGAATGGAACCTCCAGACACCAGTTGAAAAGCACGAAGAGAATTATGGAGAGAGGTCCGCCCAGACGGGCCATCCATTTCTCGAAGCCGGATTTCTCCATCTTCGGAAGTTTCTCGATTCTGTAATTGTTCATATCCAGCGGGTCATAGCCCCCCCGGACAGTGCGGTCCTCAGTCATAATTCAGCGGTTTTATTTCCAGTTCTTGTAAGGGTTCTTCATAAGCATGGAGTTGTAGTAGCGGACATCGCCCGTCACTTCCTCTCCGAGCCACTTCGGCTTGTCGAAAGCCTCGTCCTCGCTTCCGAGCTCCACTTCGGCGACGGTCAGGCCGTCATTGTCCCCGTAGAACTCGTCCACCTCGAAGGTGTGCTCTCCGGCCTTTACCAGATAGCGGGTCTTGTCGATGACTCCCGGCTCGCAGATCTTAAGAAGCTCCTTCACCTCCTCCACAGGGATTTCCTTCTCCCACTCGAAACGGCTTGCGCCGCTCTCGGAACCGATCCCCTTGATGGTGATGAAACCCTTGTCACCCTTTACTCTCACACGCACTGTGCGCTCCGGAACGGAGCTCAGATAACCCTGAGTGATGCGTGTAGCCTTGAAAGCGTCCTGCTTGAAGCAGTCGCATTTCACCAGAAATTTTCTTTCTATTTCCTGTGCCATAGCTTATTCGTTTGCAAGCGGAAGGTCCGACATTCCGATGACGCGCTTGATGGCCTGAAGATAGTTGATATTCTCCACACCCTCGAGGTGACAGTCGGCGACGGTCTTCTTTATATCTTCGATTTCAGTGGATTCGGAGTTGATGGTGACTACCTTGGCACCGTTTATGAGGACATTGCCCACCTCGCAGATGGTGTCGTTCACCATATAGCCGAATCTCTGCTTGTGCACTCTCACCGCGGCCAGGTCCGGATTAGCCTTCACCATAGCGATGAACTCATCGAGCGTGTAGCTGTCCTTTTCCAGCCTAGGCATCTCCACCATAAAGGCGGGGAACACCTCGTTCTCGAGCACCTCGCGGGAGATAGGGAATTCGCCCTTCATAAGCGGGTTCCACTGCTCGAAGCCGTCCACGCTGCGCACGAAGGTCTTGATGTCCATCTTGCCGTTGCGGATTTTGGTGTTGTTTATGTCGTTTGCCTTGGAGACGATGTAGATTTCATCGCTTTCCCTCTCCCAGACCTTCTCCGGTACAGGGACGGACAGACGGGCCATTCTTTTGTGAGCTTCGCAGAAACACTGACCGAAGCTGCGGAATTCGAAGCGCGGCTTGGACGCTTCACCGATTTTCATTTCTTCTTTTGCCATTGCTTAAATGTTTATTTTTCAAGCCCTTCTACAGGGTTTGCCGTATTGTTTTCATTTGCTTTGCCCGGAGTGGCCGCGCAGTGATACCAGCTTCCGCTTCCGTCCGGAACGCGGGCGTATGAGGCCTCAGCCTTGATGACGCACTCCACGAGGTTGAACACGTCGATGCGGTTCCCCTTAGGGTCGCGGAGCTCGATCTTCACAGCCTTTTTGGCCGACAGGCCTGAATGGAAGATATAGTCCGCGCTCTGGTCAGGATGGTCCGCCTGCACGTCCTCGCTGTAGAGCAGGATGTACTCGCCCGGCTTGATGATGGCTGACGGAGCGGTCCATACCGCCTCTTCCACCTTGTCGTCCTTGATGATGTTCACGCCCTTGATGCGGATCTCGTCATTGCCCTTGTTGTAGAGCTCGATGAACTTGTCGTTGCCGTTCAGCTCGTTCAGTACCAGTCCGCTGTAGTCTATCGGGACTTCGCCTACGGTATAGGAGGCTTCTGCAGAGACTGCGCTGCGGCTGCCTGTGCTGGCCTCCACGCGGAAAGTCACCTTGGTGCCCTCGGCGGCTCCCGGGATGGTGCCGGTATAGACGCCCTTCGAGACGCTGCTCATCGCGGCTGTGGCTTCAGCCGCGCTTCCCAGCTTGTATTTCAGCTCCACCTTGGCGATGTCCACGAGCGAAGCCACATTGGCCGTCACGGTGACGGCATCGTCTGCTGTATAGGCGATGGTGTTCTGCAGTCCGGAGATGGTCACTCCGTCATATATCTTGTCTTCCACGCAGGAGGACAGAAGCGCGCCGGCAAGCGCGAACGCTGCGAATAATGCTGTCTTTTTCATAATCTGTGTCATTTTAGAATGCTACCTGGAAACGCATTGATACCATATGGTAGTCCACGCCGGCCTTGCCGTCCTTCTCCACCACCTTGGTGTAGTCCTTCGTCGGATTGCCGGAGGCGTCGTGTCCCACGAAGAGCTTGCCCTTGCCGTTCGCGTAGCGGTCGTTGTTGTTATACTGATAGTTGATGACGAACTTCACGTTCTTCATAGGGTAGAAATTGATGCCGACGCTGTATGCCTCCGCGCAGCCGCCGAAGTAGTCGGCGGTGTTGAAGTCGCAGAGTTCATAGCGGAAAGCGAGTTCCACGTCTCCCCAGCTGCGTCCCGGAGTCACGCGGGTAGGCTTCGCGCCGTCGCTGTCGTAGTTCTGTCTGCCGCCGAAGAGCAGGTAGGAAGCCTGGGCATACCAGCCTTTCGCCCACTGCGTGCCGAGCGGGTTCACGTCCTTGTCGAGGAATGCTCCGCGGGTGATGTAGGCCGTCTCATAGCGCAGGCCCTTGTGGAAGCCGGCGAGCTCCGCCGTCCAGAGCAGCTCGTGATCCACTCCGTTTATGGCGTCGGTGTCGAGATACTTCTTGCGGTTTATGCTCGTGGTGTTGCGGCTGCTGTAGCGTGCCACCTTCCAGCCGTCTGTGGATGCGGCGCTCGGGTTGCGGTAAGAAACTGCTCCGCCGATGTGCAGACCGGTGTTCGGGTTCTTGTAGAGCGGACGGATGGCGATCTTTCCGGTGTAGGCGAGGCCTACGTTGCGGCCGTAGTCCTTATTGTTGTCATTCTTCGCGGTAGCCTCTTCACTGCCCTTGAGCTCAGGCCCGAATACTCCGGCGGAAGCCCAGAACCAGTTCCTGGAGTAAGTGGCTCCCAGACCCAGATGTCTGGACGGGGCCAGAGCGGTCACCATAGGACGCTCCATAAACATAAGGTAGCGCGAAGAAGTGTTGCGCTGCAGGGAGAAGTTCTCCTTGAAGTTACCGGCCTTGATCTCGAGTCCCGGCACTCCGGTGTAGGAGAGGATGGCGTCCTTGAGTTCGCAGACTCCGTCGGCCCAGTCGGTGTCGAGTTCCGCGTACCAGTTCCTGTCGATCTGTGTCTTCACAGCGAAACGGGCGCGACGGATGGACATTCCGTTGCCGATGTGACTGCTGTTCTCGCTGCCGTTCAGCTCTGCGTCGGTGAAGTCCGGGCCGCCGAAGAATACGGCGGCGTCACCCTGCACGCGCAGGTCGAACCACATCTTGTAGCCGATGGACGGAGCGTCCAGAACCATAATGCCGTCCTGGACCTTGAACTGGCCGTCAGTGGAGACCACTTCCTGGCCATACTGGTTCACGGCTGTCTCCTGCTTGTTTTCCTGCGCCGCGAGCGAGGTCGTCAGGATAGCCGTAGCGATAAATAGAAAAGTTTTTTTCATCACTGCAATTTTGTTGGTTATTACTTATATGCTTTTTATGAAATCTGTCAGACTCTGTTTCCTGTCCAGACCGAATTTGCTCCTCAGCCTGTGCCGGCATATCTCGGCGCTTTTCGGCGCTATGTTCATCAGGGCCGCTATATATTTAGTGGAGAAGCCGAGCCGCAGCAGCGTCGTGAGCCTGCGTTCTCCTCCCGTCAGCTGCGGGAACTTCTCTTGAAGCCTTACCGTGAAGTCCTTGTGCAGCTGCTCCACCTGCGTGTAGAACCGGTCTATCTCGTTGTCGAAATTCATCCTCAGGCTCAGCTGTGCCGAGATCTCGTGCAGGGCCCTGTCCTTTTCCGCCGGATCGGACAGAAGCCGCGCCTGCTTCACCATCCCGCTGAGCTGTCCTATGAACTCTTTCTGCTCGGTGATATTCATCGCCACGCTCAGCAGCTCCTGCCTCTTCAGCTCCAGCTGGTTACGCAGATGCTCGTTCTCTATGGTCATATTCTTGACTTCCAGACTGTTAAGCGTGTGTCTATTCTCGTTTATCTGCTCCTCCTGATCTCTGAGCGCCTGTCCCGAATGGCGCGAGCGCGAGTAGAGAGTGTAGATGACGGTACCTGACAGAAGCGAGAGCAGAGCGACCGAAAGCACCATCACTCTGACCGGAGAAATGCCCCCCGCACCGTAGATGAGCATAAGGGCCAGGCAGGTCAGGACCAGAGCAGCCAGAGGGACGGCTATGCCGGAGAGTGCCAGCCTCGCAGCTTCGGCTCCGCTCATATACTGCTGCCGTTTCACCGCAGAGCAGCCTCCGAGCGCGGCGAAAGCCAGGAGCCCCGGAGACATCACAGTGGCCTTGCAGCCCAGACACCCTGCTGCCGCATCGCTCGAGAACAGGGTGCAGACGACAGCCACCGAGCACACCGTGGCGAGAATGACATCGTAGTTGAGGTCGAATTGCCTCTCGCCCAGCAACCCGATGCTCCGCCCGATGAAGGGGAGAGAGACGAGAGTTCCTGCCGCCATCGCGAGCGCCACTGCGCTGCGTCCGTCAGCAGCGAGCGGGAAGCTGCTTCGGATGAGTGAAATGTTCGCTCCCGCGCCCACAAGCATAAGAGCGGCCGCCACGCTCGTGCAGATGCCCAGATTCCTGACCAGGATGAGGCGGTGCTTCCGCGAATTCCTGCACACGAGCGAGATGCCCCGGCAGAGCAGAGCTGCGAGCAGAGCGGCTACCGCCAGTGAAACTACGGCTGCAAGCAGCCAATCCTTCACTCCCGCCAGGTCTCCGTCTCTGAAGAGACCGTAGCCTGCTGCCGCGCCGGTAAATGCCCATAGCGAAGGCCTGTATGCGGATATGAGCCGTCCCGCCGCCACTGCGCACAGGGCCCCGAGACAGATGATGGCAGCGCCTGCGGCATCTATTCCTGCCTCGCCGCCCCCGCCTGCTGTCAGAAAACTGCCCGCGCAGATGAGTACAGGCACGCCCGGGAGCAATGCGCTGCGGCGTACCGCGCTGCAATTCTGCACCGGAGCCAGTATGACGCTCAGGTCCGTGAAACTGCACAGGCACATCATCACCGCCAGGGTGAATATGGAAACAGTGATGTCCATCCCCCCCTAAAAGCTGTTCTTTATAGCCATGACAGACAGCTGATCCGCCACTTTTATGGCGGCGTGCGAGATTTCCTCTATGTGCAGGGCGAAATACCGCAGATGGAACTTCTCCGAGAGCTTGAGCTCGTTCATAGTATGGAACACAGTCCTTTTCAGCGTCTTGGCCTGCTTGTCGGCTTCCTGTGCATAGAAATATACCCGATGGCTCTTCTCTACGGTGAGATCAGGACTGCGGAAGTAGGATTTGGCCGCAGGGATGGCGCTCTCGACCGATTTCGTGGAGAGCTCGGTCAGCTTCAGATAGTCGGAATTCAGCCCAACCGGGATGTACGGACGCTCTATCTCGAACTGGCAGAGGTTGTTGTCGATTATCGTGATGATGTTCACCACTCTTTCGAGCAGTCTCATAACGTCACCTCTGAGCCGCACGTAGGCCGACTGCCGGTAGAGGTCGCTCTCTATCTCCCGGAGCAGGATTTCGGCATCCGACTTGATGCCGGCCATAGTCTGAAGGTTGTCGCTCAGCTGCGGAACCTCCCCGTAGAGGTAGTTCTTCACTCCCTCCTTGAACACGAGCTGAGCCCTGTCGACCGCGTCGAAGAGCTTGTCCATATTCTCTATGGTCCTGTTTATTTTCTTTGAAAACATAGCGTGTTCTTTAATCAGTGGAGAAAACTTCGTCAAATATACGTCATCTGTATGAGAAATTAAGGCCCCGTAAATGAGGACCGGATGACCGTACAGGAGGATGTAAAGTTTGTGTCATAATGTAAATGATTAAGAATCAGACAAAAGAAAAATTGCAGTAAAGTATCTGTCGATACCTACTGCAAATATATAAGATATTTTGTAAAGGTGACTATCCTTTACTCAGAGCCTCGATGTCCGGGGTGATACCCGTCATGATGCCGTAACCTGAGATGGCCTGGCAGAGGAGCCAGCGTCTGCCGGGGATGTATGACACGCCGCTATCCAGCAGCCGGGCGAGCCTCAGACCCGTGAAGGCCGGATCCCTGTAGTTGGCCTCCAGAAGGATGAGTCCGCCTTCCTTGCGCTGCGGACGGAACTCATCCAGACTCTCAAGAGCCTTGGGCAGAGTATAGATGAGAAGGTCCGCCTCTGCTGCCACAGCCGGAAAATCCCCCCCGGTCGAGCCCGTCACGAAGCCGTACTCCGGCAGGCCTTTCGCGAATGAGACAGCCTTGTCCACGCTCCTGTTGAGGATAGTGGTGCGGAACCCGGCCTCGGCGGCGGCGACAGACGCGGCCTTGCCGGCCCCGCCGCAGCCGACTACGACTGCGGACGGCCTGCGCCCGTATTTCTCCTCAAGACACCCTCGCAGGAACTGGTGGATTTTCTTGTGGGCTGCTGCCCCGAACTGCGCATAGAATTCGGAAATGATGCCGGGAAACAGGGCTTCTGCTATGCAGAGGACCACGCCCGTGAAATCGGAATTATGGCACTCCACTCCGTCGGCTGTGTGCAGCAGGATATTCGCAGCCCCGATAAGCAGGCAGGGGCCCGAAACTATGTCTGCCTTGCCGAAGGCTTCTTCCTTGAAGGGGGCGGTGACGTTCACCGCCTTGTATTCGCGCAGAAAGCGCAGGTAAGAGTCTTCGAAGACCTTGCCTTCTATCAGCTCATAAGGGAAACGTCCGCCGTAGGCAGTCCGGAACAGCTGCGGGCTTGCGGAGTGTCCGATAGGGTCTCCGATGAGTCCGAAACGGGTAGAGTCTATCATTTTACATTGCGCTGTCTTACAGCTTCATATAGCAGAATGGCCGCGCTCACCGAAGCGTTAAGCGAGTCCAGACGGCCTTTCATCGGGATTCTGATATGTAAGTCCGCCGCCTGCCTCCAGACATCGCTCAGCCCTGTGGCTTCAGTGCCTATGGCGATGGCCGTACCTTCTGTCATCGGGCAGTCATAGTATAGACGCGAATCCTGAAGCTGGGCCGTACAGATGCTCACAGGTATGGATTTCAGCCACGCAATCGCCTCCTGCGAGGTGCAGCAGACAGTAGGGACGGTGAACACCGCTCCGATGCTGGAGCGGATAAGGTTAGGGTTATACAGGTCGGTGAGTGGATCGCAGAGAAGGACTGCATCAGCTCCGGCCGCGTCAGCGCTGCGGAGTATGGCCCCGAGGTTCCCCGGCTTCTCCACTCCTTCGAGAGCGACTATGAGAGGGGAGGGACCCGGCTTAAGATCGGAGAGCGAGAGCTCCCGCGAGCGCATCACTCCGATGACCCCTTCGGTGGAGCCTCTGAATGCCACTTTCTCGTAGAGAAATGCCGGCAGCTGCACGAGCAGCAGCTTCGGGTTAAGCGCCTCCGCCCTCGCCACGAGCGCCTCCAGTCCGTCCTTGCCCTCGATACCGGTCGCCCGGACAGGAACCCTCGCTACGCCCTCAGAAGGTGCTCCTGAGGCAGAAATACCCCGCGTTCCGCCCACTGGAGCACCCACCCCGGCATCCTGGCGCCGCTCCCCGGCGATCACCTCGCCGCAGACGAACAGGGTCTCGGGAACATACCCCGCCCTCAGGCAGTGCCCGATCTCCCTCTGCCCCTCGACCGCGAAAAGTCCACGCTCGCGGCGGAGCCTGGACTTTTCCTGCAGTGCGAGCAGGTCCTTGATTTTCGGATTCTGTGCCGAAGTGACCGTCTCGACTTTCATCAGAGGCTACTCTGCTGACTGTCCCCGTCTTTCTTCAGTATCTTCTCCGGACGCATCTGAGGGAAGAAGAGCACATCCTGGATGGTCGTCTGACCGGTCATAAACATAGTCAGACGGTCGATACCCATACCCAGCCCGGAGGTCGGCGGCATACCGTATTCGAGTGCACGGACGAAATCGTAGTCGATAAACATCGCCTCGTCATCCCCTCTGCTCTTGAGACGGGCCTGCTCTTCGAAACGCTCCAGCTGATCGACAGGGTCATTCAGCTCGGAATAGGCATTTGCCAGCTCCTTCCCGCAGACGAAGAGTTCGAATCTCTCGGTCAGAGCCGGATTCTCTCTGTGACGCTTCGTCAGAGGGGACATCTCGACAGGATAGTCTGTGACGAAAGTAGGCTCTATGAGATTCTTCTCGGCATATTCGCCGAAGATGGCGTCTATCAGCTTGCCCTTGCCCATCGAAGGCTCGATCTGCACGTGCAGCTCCTTGCAGGTGGCGCGCAGCTGCTCCTCATCCATTCCGCTCACGTCCACCCCGGCATACTGCCTGATGGCTTCCAGAATCGGGAGACGGCGGTACGGCGGCTTGAAGCTGACGGTGTTCTCGCCTATGGTCACCCGGTCGGTGCCGTTCACCTTCAGGGCTATCCTTTCGAGCATCTTCTCCACGAACTCCATCATCCAGATGTAGTCCTTGTAGGCCACGTAGATCTCCATACAGGTAAACTCGGGATTGTGGGTCTTGTCCATACCCTCGTTGCGGAAGTCCTTTGCGAACTCATACACTCCGCTGAAGCCTCCTACGATGAGTCTCTTCAGATAAAGCTCGTTCGCGATTCTCAGATACAGAGGGATGTCCAGAGCATTATGATGCGTGATGAACGGGCGTGCCGTCGCCCCTCCCGGAATGCTCTGCAGGATAGGTGTCTCGACCTCCAGGCAGCCGGCCTCGTCGAAATATTCGCGCATCGTGGCGATGATCTTCGCCCTCTTCACGAAAGTCTCCTTCACCTGCGGATTCACTATCAGGTCCACATACCTCTGGCGGTAGCGCATCTCCGGGTCCGAGAACGCGTCAAATACCTTTCCGTCCTGCTCCTTCACTATAGGCAGCACCTTGAGCGACTTGCTCAGAAGTGTGAGCTCCTTCGCGTGGATGGACAGCTGTCCGGTCTGGGTGATGAACGCGAAACCCTTGATCCCGACGATGTCGCCGATGTCCAGGAGTTTCTTCCAGACGGTATTGTACATAGTCTTGTCCTCGCCCGGGCAGATCTCGTCTCTCTTCACGTAGATCTGGATTCTTCCGCTTTCGTCCTGAAGCTCCCCGAATGAGGCTGCGCCCATAATGCGCCGGCTCATAATGCGTCCCGCGATGCAGACTTCCTGAAAGTTGCCCTTCCCGGCATCATACTCCGCAAGTATCTGTGCCGCACCGGCGTTTACCGGGTAGAGAGCCGCCGGGTATGGCTCGATGCCTATTTCCCTGAGTTTCGACAGGGAGTCTCTTCTGAGAAGTTCCTGTTCGCTGTATTCAATATTTGCCATATATGTGTGTATAAATCATTCCCTGTTCTGCGGCAGCCGCATCCGGAAGGATGCGTACCGGGATGCAAAATTACGATTTTTTTTCTTTCCCGGGCATAGCGTTGTTTATTCGGCGGAATTGAGTAACTTTGACGAAATATGGCGAGAGAAAGCAAATGGATACTGAAAGAACCCGCCGACCAGTCGAAAGTCACCAGGCTTGCCACTGAGGTCGGCATAGACCGCGTGCTGGCCGAGCTCCTCGTGAAGCGGGGAGTCGAGACCTTCGAGCAGGCACGGAGATTCTTCCGCCCGAGCCTCGATCATCTCTATGACCCGTTCCTGATGAAGGATATGGACGTGGCCGTGGAGCGTCTGCACAAGGCTGTGGTGAGCCGGGAGAAGATTCTTGTCTATGGAGACTACGATGTGGACGGGACCACGGCGGTGTCTCTGGTTTACTCCTTCCTGAAGGATTACACTCCGAATCTGGACTTCTACATTCCGGACCGGAACGACGAGGGCTACGGCGTATCCCGGAAAGGCATAGACTGGGCAGCCGATAACGGCTTCACTCTCATCATCACTCTCGACTGCGGCATCAAGGCCATCGAGAAGACCCGCTATGCGGCAGCGCGTGGCATCGATATGATCATCTGCGACCATCATCTGCCGGATGACGAGCTCCCGGGAGCCGTCGCCGTGCTCGACCCCAAGCGCGGGGACTGCAGCTATCCTTTTGACGACCTGTCCGGCTGCGGCGTGGGCTTCAAGCTTGTCCAGGCCTATTCGCAGCGCTACGGCATACCTTTCGAGAATCTGATCCCGCTGCTCGACTACCTCGTGGTCAGCATAGCATCCGACCTCGTCTCCATCGTGGACGAGAACCGCACTCTCGCACATTTCGGACTGAAGCAGCTGAACGAGAACCCTCGCGCCGGTCTGCTCGCGATGGTGAATCTCTCGAAGCTCGAGCTCGGCCACATCACCATAGACGACATAGTCTTCAAGATAGGTCCCCGCATAAACGCCGCCGGCCGTATGGAGACGGGAAGACTCTCCGTGGAGCTTCTGACCGCGACCGGCTTCGAGCAGGCGATGACGATAGGGGAGCGCATAAACGACAACAACAACGAGCGCAAGAGCATCGACCGCGAGATAACCCAGGATGCCATACGGATGGTCCAGGAGGGCAAATGCCTGTCGTGGAAGAACGCGACCATAGTCTATGACCCGAACTGGAACAAGGGCGTGGTCGGCATCGTCGCCTCGCGTCTCGTGGAGGCTTTCTACAAGCCGACCATCGTGCTGACCCGATCGAACGGCTTCGTGACCGGCTCCGCCCGCAGCATACAGGGATTCGACCTCTACGAGGCCATCGAAAGCTGCGCGCCCCTGCTCGAGAACTTCGGCGGGCACGTCTATGCTGCGGGCCTGACGCTGCGCGAAGAGAACCTCGCGGAATTCAGCGAGCGCATCGACAAGTACATAGGCGAGCACATCACACCCGAGATGCTCACGCCCGTGCTGAGCCTCGACGCCCGTCTGGACTTCTCGCGCATCACGCCGAAATTCTTCCGAATACTGAAGCAGTTCCAGCCCTTCGGCCCCGGCAACAGCAACCCCGTCTTCCTGACGGAGAACGTCTATGACGGCGGCAACGGACGCAAGGTAGGCGCGGGCGGAGTGCATATGAAGCTCGACCTCATCCAGGAGTCGCAGCCTTACCACCAGATACCCGCCATCGCGTTCAATATGTCCGACTTCTTCGACTACATCAAGGCGGGCAATCCTTTCGACGTCTGCTACTCGATAGTGGAGAACTACTATCGCGGCAACGCCACCATCCAGCTCCGCGTCAGAGACTTGCACGAGCGCGAAGAGATGATATGACCCCCCCCGTCGCCGCGGCGGCCGCCCCGTCGCGGCCGTCCGATCCCGCGCACTATGACGACCCTCCTCAAGACTCCGCCTCCTCACTGCATCAGCCTCATCGGAATGATGGGCAGCGGCAAGACCACAGTCGGCCGCGCTCTGGCTCAGCGCCTGGGCTGGAGCTTCATCGACCTCGATGCCCGCATAGCGCTGCAAGAGGGCCGCAGCATCCCCGAGATTTTCTCCCTTGAGGGTGAAGCGGCCTTCCGAGCCCTCGAGCTGAGGTCCCTCTCCTCGCTCCTCTCCGGGCCCCCCGCACTCTCCGCTACGGTCCTGTCCCTCGGCGGCGGCACCGTTCTGCAGCCCGCCTGCGCCGCGACAGTGCGTGAACACAGCCTCTGCGTGCGTCTGAGCGCCAGTGCAGCGACCCTCTGCGAGCGTCTCAGGTCAGACGGGCAGAGGCCCCTTCTGCGCGGCCCCGAACCCCTCGAGACCAAGCTGGAACGCCTTCTGTCCGAGCGCGAACCGGCCTACACCGCAGCGGCCGACATAACCGTCGCCACGGACTCTCGCAGCGTCGAAGACATCGTAGAAGAAATCATCTCCCGTATCCGGTAGAATACGGGAGCATCCTGTAAGTTCCTTGGAGTTTACTGTCTGTGATACACTGTGCGGCCCCCGCAGAACACGCGGGCGACTGCACTCGAATCGGCGGAGTATATCCAGTTCGAGACTACATTGAAGCACGGCTGCATTTTCCTCGCGTGAAGGTCCAGCAGCACCGCGTCCGCGACCTTGCCCTCGGAGATCACGCCTCCGTCAATCCCGAACGCCTCCGCACCTGAGCGCGTAGCCCATTTCAGGACCTCCCCGGCCGGAGCTATGGTAGGATCTCCCGCCAGCTTCGCGAGCAGCGCTGCGAACTTGCATTCCTCGCGCATATCCAGATTGTCATTAGACGAGCAGCCGTCCGTGCCCAGAGCGATCCGCACGCCCGAAGCTATGGCCATCTCATAAGGGAAACGCCCGCTGCCCAGCTTCATATTCGAGCAGGGGCAGTGCACAGCGGTCACGCCGTGCCCGGCCAATATGTCCCACTCCTCGCGGTCGACGTGGATGCAGTGCGCCGCTATCACGTCCGGCCCCAGAAAGCCCAGGCTGTCCAGATAGCGCACCGGCGTGGTGCCGTGTGCCTTCAGGCAGTCCTCCACTTCCGTCGCGGTCTCGGACAGATGGATATGCAGTTTCAGTCCGTTTTCGCGGGCGAGGGTAGAGGCCATCCTGAGGCGCTCCTCTCCCACGGTATAGATGGCGTGCGGAGCCACAGCAAGAGTGATGCGTCCGCCCGTAGGGTCCTTCCATTCGCTCAGAAACCTCTTCTTCTCCTCCAGCAGGGCCAGAGGATGGTTGTCCATAACAGTGATGCCGATACAGGCGCGCATACCCGCTCTCGCCACCTCATCTATGGTCTCCTCTATGTCGAAGTACATATCGTTGAAGAAGACGCTTCCCGTAGAGACCATCTCGCTGACTGCCAATTCGCTTCCCCTGCGTATGTCCGCCGCGCTGAGCTTGTCCTCGTAAGGCCAGATATAGTCCCGGAGCCAGGTCTGCAGCGGCATATCGTTCGCATAGCCGCGAAGCAGACTCATCGCCGCGTGCGTGTGCGCGTTGTAGAATGCCGGCACTATCGCAAAGCCCTCGGCCTCGATCGTTTCGTCCGCGACGCTCTCCGCATTAACCCCCTCCAGCGCGAACCGCCCGTCCTTCATCAGGACGCATCTGCGCTCCCCGTCGAGAAGCACATTTCTGAGCAGAACACTTCCCATATCCGCTGCGTCACTCTCCGTAGAGATACCTATGCTGCTCCGCGCTCAGCGAGTCGATCGAGCAGCCCCAGTAGCTTATCATTCTCGAAGCGACTTCGCGGTCGATTTCCGCCGGCACCTCGCTGCACATCGCTCCGAAAACCCTCCTCTGCCCGCGATGCTCCACCAGATAGCGTGCGCTCAGAGCCTGGATCGCGAAGGACATATCCATAATCTCCGCCGGATGCCCGTCGCCCGCCGCGAGATTCACAAGCCGTCCCTGAGCGATGACATAAATCCTCCTGCCGTTCTCAAGCCGGTAGCCCATAATATTCTTTCTGGCCGCTGACGCGTCCAATGCCATACTCTTCAGCCCGGCCACGTCCACTTCCACATCGAAATGGCCCGCGTTGCAGCAGATCGCACCGTCCTTCATCTTCAGGAAATGCTCTCGGGTGATGACATCCTTGCAGCCCGTCACGGTGATGAAGAAATCACCCTTCTCCGCCGCTTCCGACATCTTCATTATGCTGAATCCGTCCATAACCGCCTCCATAGCCTTGATAGGGTCCACTTCCGTTACTATGACCTTGGCTCCCAGTCCTTTTGCTCTCATCGCAACGCCCTTTCCGCACCAGCCGTAACCGGCCACTACCACGGTCTTGCCCGCGACGATGAGGTTAGTCGTGCGGTTTATGCCGTCCCAGACAGACTGCCCGGTACCGTAGCGGTTGTCGAACAGATGCTTGCAGTCGGCATTGTTCACCAGCATCATCGGGAAGAGAAGCTTCTTCTCGCGGTCCATTGTCCTCAGGCGGAGGATCCCTGTGGTGGTCTCTTCGCAGCCTCCTATCACGTCCGGGATCAGCTCCCTGAACTCCGAATGCATAAGGGATACCAGGTCTCCTCCGTCATCGATGATGATGTTCGGACCCGCTTCCAGTACCCTGCGGATGTGATTCTCATATTCTTCAGCGCTCGCGCCGTACCAGGCGAACACATTCAGGCCGTCCTGCACCAGAGCCGCGGCCACATCGTCCTGGGTGGAGAGGGGATTGCTGCCGGTGACATACATCTGTGCCCCGCCTGCGGCGAGAACCTTGCACAGGTAGGCCGTCTTGGCCTCCAGATGTACCGACAGAGCCACTTTCAGACCCTTGAACGGCTGCTGCCGGGAGAATTCCTCCTCAAGTCCCCGGAGCAGAGGCATATTGTGTTTGACCCACTCTATCTTCAGTGCTCCATCCTGCCGGAGCGCGGCGTTTCTGATTTCGGACATATTACATGTATATTATGGTATCACATTCAGAAGAGCGTCAGCTCTTCGCCCTCTTCGGGCTCGTCATTCACATATTCCTGCGGGGCTGCCTGCGGGAGAGGCTCCTGCCCGGGGGTTTCAGCAGACGCGGCCTCATCTTCCGCCGGAAGCTCCTCCGGCTCGATGAAATAGACTTTCTTCACATCCAGGCTGTGCACCTTTTTGCCCTTGGCCGTAAGGCCTTTCCGGGCTATGAACTCCTCTGCGCTCGTCACTTCGCTCTCTCTGTACTCCCACTTGCCTCCGAACTCCACCTTGAAGCGAGGTCTGCGGTCGGAGGAGAGCTCCACGAGGTATGAGGCTTTGCCCTCGGCGATGAAGAGAGTAGGGGTGTTGTCGCTCAGGGTGAAAGAGAATCTCTTGACGTAGAAGGCCTTGGCCGAAGCGTCCCAGTAGAGCGCGGTGAAGACCTTGTCCGGGTCGAACTTCTCGATCCGGAGCACGTCGCCCTGATACTTGTTCACCAGATCGAAAGAGGTGGTGTAGTAGGTGCCGTTCCTGAAGATGGCGAGCACCTTGTCGCCGGAGCTGAATTGGCCGAGGTACAGGCCTCGGCCGTCCTCATTAAGCTTCTGTATGTCAGCGTCGTACCAGATATCCTTGCCCGCGATGGTGCTCACGCCCCGGCTGCGCAGCTGGATCCGCTGTATGGGATTTTTCGACACGAGGTTTCCTCTGGAGGTCCTGCCTTTTATGGCGAGCTGCGAGAAGTCGTACTCGAAGCTGTTCTTCTTGAGCTTCGGGCGCGGGCGGAGATGGATCTTCACGGTCTCGGCCTCGCCGTTGGAATTGGCCGTGAACCAGAGGATCGCGGACCCGGGCTCTCCGGTGGTGATGTCGTATTCCTTGTCGCGGGTCACGCTCGTGATGGCGAAGCGCTTGGCATAGCTGACGGCTCCCTTGCCCTCGCGGTAGATGACATTGTAGATGGTGCGGGAGTCGTTGCGGCTGAATACGCCCACGTATATCAGATTTTTCCAGAAGAAGGCCTTGTCCGTGACCTTCGTCACCTTGTACTTGCCTTCTTTCGAGATGACTATGACTTCGGAAAGGTCGGAGCAGTCGGCTATGAACTGCACCTGCTCGTCTTTCTTGAGTCCTATGCCCACGAAGCCCTCGGAGAGGTTCGCGTAGAGTTTCGCGTTGTTGTTCACCACCTTGGTGGCGGCGATGGTCTCGAAGCAGGTGATCTCCGTGCGGCGTGGATGATCGGCTCCGTATTTCTTCTTCAGGGACTTGAACCAGTCTATGGTATAGCGGGTGATGTGGTCCAGGTCATCCTGTACTTTCGCCATTTCCGTCTCCATAGCGCGGATCTTCTCGTCGAGGGCTCTGGTGTCGAATTTGGAAATCTTGCGCACAGGCTTTTCCACAAGTTTCAGGATGTCGTCCATAACGACGGTGCGCCGCAGCAGGTCCTGATACTGCTTCATCCGCTCGAACACGTCTTCTATCTGCTGCTCCCAGCTCATCTGGTCCTGCTCGAGGACTTTGTAGATGCGGTTCTCGAAGAAGATGCGCTCCAGTGACGACCAGTGCCACTCGTCCTCCAGCTCGCCCATACGTATGTGCAGCTGCGCTTCGAGCAGGTCTCTGGTGTGGAAAGTGTCGTAGCGCAGTATCTCGTTCACGTCCAGGAACTCAGGCTTGTTCTCCCTTATCACGCAGGCGTTCGGGGATATGCTGGTCTCGCAGTCCGTGAAGGCGTAGAGCGCGTCGATGGTCTTGTCGGGGGACACGTCGTTCGGCAGATGTATCACCAGGCGGGCAGAAGAGGTGGTCATATCCTCTATCTTGCGGATTTTTATCTTGCCTTTGTCCTTGGCTTTGAGGATGGAGTCCACTATCGTGTGTGTGGTCTTCCCGTAAGGGATTTCCGTTATGACGATGGTGTTCTTGTCTATCTTGTCGATTCTCGCGCGGATCTTCACGACACCTCCCCTGTGTCCCTTCATATACTTCGAGCAGTCGGCAAGTCCCCCTGTCGGGAAGTCCGGGAGGATTTCGAATTCCTTGTCCTGCAGGATGGCGATGGAGGCGTCTATGAGTTCGTTGAAATTGTGCGGGAGGATTTTCGAGGACATTCCCACCGCGATGCCGTCAGTCCCCTGGGCGAGCAGCAGCGGGAAGCGTACGGGAAGTTCCGTAGGCTCCTGGTTGCGGCCGTCGTAGGAAGTCATCCAGTTAGTGATCTTCGGGTCGAAGATGACCTCTTTCGCGAATTTGCTCAGTCGGGCCTCTATGTAACGCGGTGCGGCGTTGCCGTCACCCGTGAAGATGTTTCCCCAGTTACCCTGGCAGTCTATCAGGTAGCCTTTCTGGCCCAGCTGAACGAGGGCTCCCAGGATGGATGCGTCTCCGTGCGGGTGGTATTTCATAGCCTCGCCGACCAGATTCGCCACCTTGGTGAGGCTCCCGTCGTCCTTTTTGTACATCGAGTGGAGTACGCGCCTCTGCACGGGCTTCAGACCGTCCACTATATGGGGGACCGCCCTCTGGAGAATCACGTACGAAGAGTAGTCCAGGAACCAGTCCTTGAACATTCCGGAAAGCTTGAACTTCCGGCTGTCGTCTCCCAGCAGCCTGTCGAACCTTCCGGACGGCTGCGCGTCTTCCGCGACCGTCTCTTCCTCCTCACCTGTCTCTTCTATCTGCTGTCCCAGCTCCTCGTCGTCCCGATAATCGTCCATAAACCAGTAGTTTTATAGTAGCTCTTCTTATTCTTCATAGCCGAAGCGCCTGTGTCGCAGTCGCTCCGCGCCCCTGTGTTTCGTGTCTCCGCGCTCCGCTTCATCACTCTTCGTAGCCGAAGCGTCTGAGCTCCTTGCGGCTTTCTCTCCAGTCGGCGTCGGTTTTCACATACAGGCTCAGGAAAACCTTCTTCTGGAAGAAGTCCTCCATCTCCAGCCGGGCCTGGGTGCCGGTCCGCTTCAGCGCCTGCCCCTGCCGGCCGATGATTATGCTCTTCTGCGAATCCCGCATCACGTAGATGACGGCCGAGATGTCGTATCGCTCCTCGCCTTCTTTGAAGCTCTCCACTTCCACCTGACAGCAGTACGGAATCTCCTGACTGTAGTTCAGCAGAATCTTCTCGCGGATGATTTCCGATGCGAAGAAACGCATATTCCTGTCCGTGAAGGTGTCCTTGTCATACCACGGCGGGCTCGGCGGGAGCTTTTCCAGAATGGCTGCGAAGATGCTGTCCACGCCGAAATTCTCTCTGGCGGATGCCGGGATGATGACGGCGGAAGGCAATCTGAGCTTCCACTCCTGCATCAGAGCTACGACCGCTGCCTGGTCACTGAGGTCTATCTTGTTCACCACCAGTATGACAGGACAGGAGAGACGGGCGAGTTTCTCCACATATTCGGAATTTTTGTCCGGGGTCTCCACCACGTCCGTGACGTAGAGTATGATGTCCGCATCGCCGATGGCGGCATCCACGAAGTTCATCATATTCTGCTGCAGGCGGTAGCGAGGCTTGAGGATGCCGGGAGTGTCGGAATAGACTATCTGGTAGTCATCCCCGTTCACTATGCCCATAATGCGGTGACGCGTGGTCTGGGCTTTAGCCGTCACTATGGACAGCTTCTCCCCGACCATCGCGTTCATCAGCGTGGACTTCCCGACATTCGGATTGCCGATTATGTTTACGAATCCAGAACGGTGTTCCATTATACGTAGGCGCCCATTTTGAGGATGTTCACCTCACCCTCGGTGAGATATCTCCATTCGCCCTTGCTTACGCCCTTCTTCGTGAGTCCGGCGAAGTAAACTCTGTCGAGCGCGCGCACATCGTAGCCGAGAGTCTCGAAAATCCTGCGGACTACGCGGTTCTTGCCGGAGTGTATCTCGATCCCCAGACGCCTGTGGTCGTTCTCGTCTATGTATTCCAGCTCGTCCGCAGCCACTGTTCCGTCCGTGAGTTCTATCCCCTGGAGGATCTTCTCGTAGTCATCCTGGCTCAGTTCGCGGTCGAGGATTACCTGATAGATTTTCTTCTTGTCGTAGGACGGGTGGGTGAGCCTCTCGGCGATCTCGCCGTCGTTCGTGAACATCAGTACGCCGGTGGTAGCCTTGTCGAGACGGCCTACAGGATAGACTCTCGCGCTGCAGCCCTTCAGCAGGTCCATAACGGTCTTCTCGGCGTGAGGGTCGCTGGAAGTGGTGACATAGCCCTTAGGTTTGTTCATCACGATATAGACCTTCTCCTCACCCTTGAGACGCTCGCCGTTGAAACGGACATCGTCATTGAGGACATTGACCTTGGTCCCGAGCTCGGTGACCACCTCGCCGTTTACGGTGACAACGCCCGCCTGGATGAAGGTGTCGGCTTCGCGGCGAGAGCATACGCCTGAGTTCGCGATGAATTTGTTGAGGCGTATTTCCTCCTTTATAGGCGTAGGTGCGCCATCGTAGTCGGACGCGTTCCAGTTATCTATCTGAGGACGGCGGCTGATCATTCTGTTCACGCCGGCTTCGTCTGCCTCGGTAAACTGAGGCGGCATTTTCTTCCTTTTGGCTGCGCCCTTAGCAGCAGGTTTCATTCCCGCTTTGGCTCCGAACTTGGAGTTTCTGCGCGGTGCTCCTTCGCCTGCAGCCCCATCGTAGGACGGACGGTTGCCGTAAGGACGGCGCGGGCCGCCTTCGCCGGAGGAGCTGTAAGGACGGCGCGGCTGCTGCCCGTCCTCGCCGTAAGAGCGGCGAGGACCTTCTCCGTCGGAGTTCCTGTTACCGTAGGAGTTTCTTGCATAACCTTGACGCTGAGGGCGTTCGCCATAGCTTCTGCGCTCACCGTCGCCATAGCTTCTGCGCGGTGTTCCGTCTTCGCCATACCTTCTGCGCGGCTCCTCGCCGCCATCGCCATAGCTTCTGTGCTCGCCGTAGCCGCGGCCGCGCTGCGAAGGACGCTGCTCGCCGTAGCTTCTGCGGTCCTCGCCGAAAGAGCGGCGCTGACCTTCACCTGAGCCGAAAGAGTGGCGCTGACCTTCACCTGAGCCGTGTTCCCTGTTTCCATAGCTTTCCGAATAGGCGTTTCTTCCGTAGCTGCGGTTCCCGGGGCGCTCGCCGTAGCCGCGATGCCCTCCGCCTTCGCCGGAAGAGTAAGAGGAGCCGTAGCTTCTGCGCTCTCCTCTGCCTTCCTCTCCATAACTTCTGTGCTCGCCGTAGCTGCGGTGCTCCGCTGCACCTCCTCTGAAACTGCTTGACGAGACGACCTTCTTGCGTGGTCTGAGCTTTCTTCCTTCCGCAGAGTACGCCGGTCTGCGCTCTGCACTCTCTGAACCGTAATCGCTACGGTTCTCCTGGCGGTCGAAACCGCCGTTGCTGTGATCTTCCATTTCTGAATCTGCCTTGCGGCTATTTTAAATTAAATATATAGGTAATGCTACCCTGCTGGAGAGCAGGCGCGTCCGCGCTCATATTGAAGTGCGCGCCGAGTGCCGCCTTGCGTGCTTCAGCCCATAAATTCTTGTCTGTGACCGTGGTCCCGTCGGCTCCCGCCAACGCTTTCTGGACCTTTCCGTACTGGTCAACCCAGATGGTCACGACCACCTTCCCGCTCGCCTGTGATTCATATACAGGGCGCGGCAGCGAGCCCACCACGCTTCGTCCCTTGAGGTGCGCGTTCGGAGTCCCTCCGACCGCACCTTTTTCAGTATTGCCCTTCGGCTGTCCGGCCTTGAAGCCTTCCGAGGCTTGCGTAGCTCCGTGCGGAGCCGTCAGCGAGGTGTCTTTTCTGCTCATACCCGGAAACGAGGCGCGGGGATCCAGAACCGGCTCCGCCTCAGTCGCGGGCACTTCCACGTCCCCGTGATCGTCAGGCGCTGAAGCCGGAGTGAGATTCTGCTCCGCCACATAAGGCGACTCGCTCCGCTGCACCAGCTCCACCGGCTTGCTCAGGTCGATCTCCTCCGCCTGCGGCTGCCGTCCGTTGCGCTGCTGCACAACCCTCTCCGGCTCCTCCGAGAAGTCTATGAGGAAGGTCGACTCCTGCGGCGGCGGGTATATGTATTTCAGACCGGTGAAAGAGCAGAAGAGCGCCGAGCAGACCGGTATGGCCACGGCCAATACCGCGCCCACCGCGCTGGAGATCTTCTCCTGTCTCTCTCTTACCCTGAGATACTGTTTCATAATACTCTATTCCGGCTGCGTGGTCAGGATGACTTTCAATACTCTATTCCGGCTGCGTCGCCAGGATGACTTTATAATGGTTTCTCTTGGCGATGTTCATCATCGCCACAATCTCCTTTACCGGGACGGTCTCGTCCGAATATATGGAGAAAGTCGGGTCTTCCTCACTCTGAAGAAGTTCCACAAGCTCGTCCTCTACCGTCTCATAGCTGACCGGCTCTTCATCGCCGTTCACGTGATAGGTGTAGATGTCGTCTCCCCAGTCCTTGATGCTCACGCTCACCGTGGCCTTCGCGGACACCTGCCCCGTACTCTTCGGCAGGAGAAGCTTCAGAGCGTTCGGGTTCACCAGCGTCGATGTCACGAGGAAGAAGATGAGCAGCAGGAACACGAGGTCGCTCATCGATGACATCGATGTCTCGGACAGAGGTCTGGTAGTTCTCTTTATGGCCATACTATTCGTTGTCTGCTTCGGCCGGTTCGTTGAGCAGGTCCATAAAGTTTATGGTCGCGCTCTCCATCTTGAACACCAGTCCGGAGATCTGATTTGTCAGGTAATTGTATCCGAAATATGCGAGGATTCCCACGATAAGACCGCCTACGGTAGTGACCATAGCGGTGTAGATACCGCTGGAAAGCATAGTGATGTCGAGGTTGTTACCGGCCTGGGACATATTGAAGAAGGCCTGGATCATACCCACTACGGTGCCGAGGAAACCGATCATCGGGGCGCCTCCGGCGCAGGTGGCGAGGAACGGAAGTCCCTTTTCGAGTCTGGCCACTTCGAGGTTGCCGGTGTTCTCGACTGCAGTCTGTATGTCCGCGAGCGGGCGTCCCATACGCTCGATGCCCTTCTGTACGAGCCTGGCGACAGGGGAGTCGTACTTCTCGCAGAGGGTCAGCGCTGACTTGATCTTGCCTTCGTGAATATAGTCGCGGATGTCATCCATAAAGTTACGGTCTATCTTCGAGGCCTGACGGATCATCCACCACTTCTTGCCGAAGATGTAGAAGGCGATGATGGACAGAGCCAGCAGCACCAGCATCAGCCATCCGCCCTTGCAGGCCATTTCTATCAGAGAATAAGTCATTTCCTGCTGCTGAGGCGCGGCCTGAACGGTGGTCGCCGCCTGCTCTAGGGCAGCAAGAGTGTCGATTTGGAGGAGATTGGAAAGCATATCTTCTATACTGTTTAAAATCTAAATTAACACATTCAATACCAATTCTGCAAAAATAGCCATTTTTTTTCGAAACCGCCGCAAAAAAGTGGATTGTACATACAGAAGTGTCAAATGGCGGTAAACCGCAGTCCCCGATGTCCAGAAAGACATCGGAAAGTGCGGAGAACGGTTTCATCTGCACTTCCCCCTGTCCCGAAAGTGCGAAAAAGGTTCTTGCACTCCCCGATGCACCAAAGTACATCGAGAAGCCGAGATTCCCGTGAAAACGGGCTTTTCGATGCACTAAAATACATCGAGATGCCGAGATTCCCGTGAAAACGGGCTTTTCGATGCACTAAAATACATCGAGATGCCGAGATTCCCGTGAAAACGGGCTTTTCGATGCACTAAAATACATCGAGATGCCGAAGTAAAACGTTTTCCCCGCCTCTCGATGCACCGGGCTTTATAAAATAAGCTGTTATCCCGGCTCACCTGCAAAAGCGTGGGTTGACAAGCGGGAATACATGCCAGTGTAGCCTTCCCCTAA
>CAVDFQ010000008.1:0-78650 GCA_963608065.1 bacterium | reverse complement strand
CGTACCTCTGGGTTACGCCCCAGTCCCTGAGCAGGATACGTGCGGAGATGGCGCGCGCCCAAGTGACTCATTGTAAAGGGTGAGCGGCAATCTTGCTTCTGACGGAAAGAAGGTGAGATGCCCGATCAGGTCGGGCATGACGGAGAAAGGTGGGATGCCCGATCAGGTCGGGCATGACGAAAACCGTCATTGCCGGCGTGCTCTCCCCGTCATTGCCGGCCCATCTTCGTCATTGCCGGCCCCGACCGGCAATCTCTTCCCCACTTGTCAACCCACGCTTTTGCAGGGGGAGCTTGTAAAGAACTTGCCCAAATATGCAAGTTTATTGATTTATATTGCTACCTTTACAAGTACAAGAATATTGCCGATATCCTGAATATGGATGTCAGGGACTTGCTTAATTCCAATATCAGATAGAATGAACACATCTCAATATAACCATCTTTTCTCCTTTATATGGAACATTGCAAATGATGTGCTGGTGCACGCCTTTGAGAAGGGAGAGTACAAGAAAATCATTATGCCGATGATGGTGTTGCGACGGCTGGACATCCTGCTGGAGCCGACAAAGGACGCAGTTCTCGACAGGAAGAAGAAAATGGACGAGGCGAGCATCGCCAACCAGGAGCCGGTGCTCTTCTCCGTTACCGGATACCCGTTCTGCAACACATCCAAGTTCACTATGAAGAAGCTCAAGGCAGAGGTAGATCCGCTTCGGCTCAAGATGAACTTCATCGAGTACCTGAACGGCTACAGCAAGGATGTGCAGGACATCATCGATAAGTTTAAACTGCGTCAGCAGGTGGACAACCTCACAGAGGCCGGTCGTCTGGGTTCAATCATTGACAAGTTCACCGACAGCAGCATAAACCTCAGCATAAGGCCCGTTGTGGATGACAAGGGGGATGAAATTCTACCGGCTCTGGACAACCATATGATGGGGACGCTCTTCGAGGAGCTGCTCCGAAAGTTCAATGAGGAAAACAACGTGACCGAGGCCGGTGAGCACTTCACCCCGCGCGACTATGTGAAGCTTCTTGCAGACCTTGCAGTCATCCCGGTCGCCGACCGGATTGAGGACACGACATACGGCATCTATGACGGGGCCTGCGGAACTGGAGGCATCCTCACCCTTTGCGAGGAGCAGATAAAAAAGATTGCAAAAGAGCAGGGCAAGAAGGTCAACATCAACATATTCGGTCAGGAACTCCAGCCGGAGACCTACGCCACCTGCAAGGCCGACCTGATGATTTCCGGGGGTCGCAAGAGTTTCAACTATGCCCTGAACGGTACGAACCGCCAATTCATAGCCTTCGGCTCAACAATCTCTCAGGACGGGCACGCCGGCGAGACCTTCGATTTTTGCATTTCCAATCCTCCGTTCGGCACTCCTTGGAAGGAGGATCTCAAGATCTGGGGTCTTGCGGAGAATGAAAAGAAGAAAATCAGCGACCCGCGCTTCCGCTTCGAGTATAAGGGAGACGGAGAGTTCAACGTTATCCCAGGCATTGGCGACCCGCAGATGCTCTTCCTTGCGAACAATGTCAGCAGGATGAAGACATCGACGAAGCTCGGAACACGCATAGTCGAGGTTCACAACGGCTCGTCCCTCTTCACCGGTGATGCCGGAGGCGGAGAGAGCAACCTGCGCCGCTACATCATCGAAAACGATATGCTCGAAGCCATCATCGCGATGCCCGAGAAAGACTTCTACAACACCGGCATAGGCACTTACATCTGGATAGTCACAAACCGCAAGGATGCCCGCCGCACAGGCAAGGTCCAGCTCATCGACGCCACCGGCATCAAGACGCCGCTCCGCAAGAATCTCGGCGAGAAAAACTGCGAGACCGACGAGGCTGACCGCAAGAAGATTCTGGATTTGTTGATGGCGTTCGAGGAGAATGAATACAGCAAGATCTTCCCTAACGAGGAGTTCGGCTATTGGGAAGTTGAACTCTTCAAGCCGGCCAAAGACGAGGATGGGAATATTCTGAAAGACAAGAAAGGTAAGGTGAAGATGGCCAAAGTCAAGGGCGAGGTGGAACAGATTCCGTTCACCTATCCCGGCGGCATTGCAGCCTTCTATGAGAATGAGGTGAAACCTTACGAGAGCGACGAAGTGTTCGGTGAGCCCAAGGTCGGCTACGAACTCAGCTTCACCAAATACTTCTACAAGCCTGTGCAGCTCAGAAGTCTGGAGGAAATCACCTCTGACATCCGAGAGATAGAGCGCAGCACTGAAGGCCTTCTTAACGAAATTCTGGGCCGATAACACAAAGGAATATGGCAGAAGAGCAAAAATCGAAATATCTGGACTTTGACAGGTACATACGTCAGGGAGAACCGGCCAGCAGGGAGCGGGCCGAGACTTGGCGCATAGCCATCGGGCTGCAGGCCGTGGACGGCCTCACCACGTCAGAGTATCTTAGGGACACGGCCAGAAGGAACATCGAAGGAGAAATCAGCATCGACCAGGCGCGGGAGTTGATCAAATCCTACTACCAATCCAAACAGAACCGCGAGCCTGACGAGGATGAGAAGCAGGAGGCGGACAAAGTCTCGGCGAACATCGCAAAGATACTTTCTACAGACACCTTGGATTTTAGTGTTGAGGGGATTATTTCTTTACACCGGAGAATCTTTACCGGCATTTTCTGCCACGCAGGCAAAATCCGTGATTTCGACATCTCTAAGAAAGAATGGGTGCTCGAGGGAGACTCCGTGAGTTATCTGAACTGGGAGGATTTGCGCCGTGCACTGGAGTACGACCTCGAAAAAGAACGCTCATTCAGTTATAAGGGGCTTTCGCAGGATGAGATGATATCCCACATAAGCAGTTTTGTCTCGGGGATATGGCAGATCCATCCTTTCTGTGAAGGGAATACCCGCACCACAGCCGTGTTTGCCATCCAATACTTGCGCAGTGCCGGCTTCCGTATAGACAACAGCCTGTTCGCGGACCATTCCTGGTACTTCCGCAATGCTCTTGTCCGGGCCAACTATAAGAATCTCGTCAAGGGCATTGACTATTCCCATGTCTATCTGGAGCGTTTCTTCCGGAACCTGCTTCTGGGGCAGCAGTGGGATCTGCGCAACCGCTATCTTCACGTCAATCCGTCTCCCGAGTGGAGAGTCCAGCCCAATCTTGCAGAGCAGAGAGGACAAGCGCAGGACAAGTACGGGACAGGTACAGAAGAAGCCGGAACCAGCAACCCTACAAGTACCCCACAAGTACCCCACAAGTACCCCGCAAGCTGGGGTGATGTCACTGGCAACACGAAGCGGCTCGTCTGCACAATCGGCACTGAGGAACTTTCAGTGAACGAACTGCTTGTCAGGCTCGGGCTGAAAGACCGCAAGAACTTCAGCACCCTGTTTCTTGGTCCTGCGGTCGGCTCCGGTTTTGTGCAGCTGTCATACCCGGATTCCCCCCGGCATCCGCGCCAGAAATACCTGCTGACTGCAAAGGGGCTGCTGCTGTTTGACTCGCTTAAAGGTTCGGCACGATGAAGAGATACGAGAGATACAAGCCGACAGGCATTGCGTGGTTGCCGGAAATTCCGGAGCATTGGGGTTCTGTAAAAATGAAGTACTGCTTTGATCAGCGTTCAGAAAAGGGCTATCCTGACGAGCCATTATTATGCGCAACTCAGTCAAAGGGCGTAATTCCTCAATCATTATATGAAAACCGTGTTGTTGTCGTAAATAAAGGTTTTGAGGGTCTGAAACTCGTAAAGGTCGGTGATTTCGTGATAAGTCTCCGCTCATTTCAAGGAGGAATCGAATATGCGTATTATCAAGGAATCATCAGCGCAGCTTATACGATTCTTGCCCCAAAGAACGAACGCAATTCACAGTATTTCAAGTACATGTTCAAGTCTCATCCATTTATACAACTTCTTCAGACTTGCGTTACTGGGATTCGCGAAGGACAAAATATTAATTATGCCATTCTTGGAAACAATTTTATTCCGATCCCTCCCATCGCCGAGCAACAGAAGATTGTCGCGTTCCTGGACAAAAGAATAACTTTAATTGAAGAATGTAAATGCAAGAGAGAGAGTTACAAACTCTTAACGAATTAAGGCAAGCTGAAATAGCCTCCGTGGTCACCCGAGGCCTCAATCCCGATGTCCCGATGAAGGACAGCGGCATCCCGTGGATTGGGCAGATACCTGAACATTGGGAAACAATGAGGATTCGTGGACTTTTCAAAGAATCGGATGAGAAAACCATTGATGAATCTGGCACGTTGTTGAGTTTATCCCAATACTCTGGCATCACACGAAAGTCCGATGCAGGGAAGACAGGTATGTTTGAGGCAGAATCAACAATTGGTTACAAAATAGTTCATCCTGGCCAGTTTGTAATGAATATTATGCTTGCGTGGAATGGTAGTTACGCAGTTTCCAATTTAGAAGGTATTATTAGTCCTGCCTACTGCGTATTCGATTTCCGACTTGATTGCAACAAAAAATACTATGATTATTTATTGAGAACAAAAGCTTATTGTGGGGCTTTCAAGACTCAATCAAGAGGTATTATTGACAGTCGTTTAAGGCTATATCCATATAAATTCTATGCATTTAAGATACTCGTACCTCCTATCGAAGAGCAAAATGCAATAGTAGAATATATTGAATCCAAGACTCACAAAATCGACACGATGATTGAAGCCCTGAAAGCAGAAATCGACCGTCTTACAGAATACAAACAGCGTCTGATATCCGATGTCGTCACGGGGCAGACAGATGTCAGAGACGAATAAACTCAATAGCCTATGCCGCACACAGACACATCCGAGAGAGGTCTTGAGACCATAATGGTGAACTTCCTTCGTGACCGTCAGGGCTACGAAGAGGGAAGGAGCGAAGACTACAACAAGGACTACGCACTGGATGACGCCCGTCTGGAGTGTTTCATTCGAAACACCCAGCCGGGCAAAGTGGCCGCATCGATGTGCTTCATCACTGCTGGCGAGCGCCACAAGTTTTTCAGCCGTCTCAAGGATGAAATCGGCAAACGGGGTGTCACGGACATTCTCCGCAAGGGATACCGTTTCAACGGCAGCCTCTTCGATATGTACTATCCGCTGCCTTCGCAGCTCAATCCTTATGCGCACCGGATGTACGAAAAGAACATCTTCTGTGTCATCCGCCAGATGCACCACAGCATCTTCAATGCCGATGATGCCGTGGACGCGTGCATAAGCATCAACGGTCTCCCGATAGCGACATTTGAGCTCAAGAACCACTATACGGGTCAGACAGTGCAGAATGCCGTGAAACAGTATATGAAAGACCGCAGCCCGAAAGACCCGATATTCGCTTTCAAGCGCTGCGCGGTCCACTTCGCCGTGGATGATGATGACGTGATGATGTGCACCCGGCTGAGCGGTGATTCCAGCTGGTTTCTCCCATTCAACAAGGGCGTGAACGGAGGCGCCGGCAATCCGGTCAATCCGGACGGGGTGAAGACGGCCTACCTCTGGGAAGAAATCCTCTCCAAACTCTCCTTGTCCGACATCGTCGAGAACTATGCTCAGGTCGTGGTGAAGAAGGACCGGAAGACCGGCAAGGAAACGGAGAGCGTCATTTGGCCGCGTTATCATCAGCTGGACTGCGTCCGCAAGCTACTTGATGCCACAAGGGAGAGCCCCATAGGCCGGCGTTTTCTCATCCAGCACAGCGCCGGATCCGGCAAATCCAATTCCATCACTTGGCTTGCCTACCAGCTCGTCACGCTTGAGGAAGATGATGAAAACATCGTGGACTCGGTGATTGTCGTCACTGACCGAGTGAATCTCGACAAACAGATTCGGGACAACATAAAGGCGTTCAAGCGACTCGACAACACGATTGCCTGGGCGGAGGATTCCTCCACTCTGAACGACAGCCTCAAGGCCGGAAAGAAGATAATCATCACCACCGTCCATAAATTTCAGTTCATCCTTGAGGCTATCGGTTCCTCATTGAAAGACAGCAATTTCGCCATCATCATAGATGAGGCGCACTCCTCTCAGAACGGCTCTATGTCTGCCGATATGAACATCGCAATCTCAGGCAATGCGGAGGATGAGCAGGAGAGTGTCGAAGACCGCATCCTCAAGATAATCGAGGGGCGCAAGATGGCAACGAACGCCAACTACTACGCATTCACGGCCACCCCGAAAAACAAGACGCTCCAGATGTTCGGCACCGCGGTTCCGGGTCCGGACGGCGAGACTGCGCACGTTCCTTTCCACGAGTACACTATGAAGCAGGCCATCGAGGAAGGGTTCATTCTCGATGTGCTGGAATATTATACGCCTTACCGCAGCTATTATAAAGTGCTGAAGGCTACGCAGGATGATCCCGAGTTTGACAGGAATCAGGCTTCGGGGAAGATCCGCGCCTTCGTGGAGCGCCAGCCGGAGACCATCGAGCAGAAGTCCCGCATCATTGTGGAGCATTTCCTCTCGAAAGTAATCGGGGGCGGAAAGATCGGAGGGCAGGCCCGCGCGATGGTTGTGACATCGAGCATTGTCCGGGCCATTGACTTCTACTATGCAATCGGAAAGCGTTTGGAAGAGCTGCACAGTCCTTACAAGGCTGTCGTGGCGTTCTCCGGCGAGAAGGAGTATGGAGGAAAGATTGTAAATGAGTCCTCCATCAACGGATTCCCGTCATCCGAAATAGAGACCCGCATCGAAGAAGACCCGTACAGGATTCTTGTAGTGGCCAACAAGTTCCAGACAGGCTATGACCAGCCGCTGTTCCATACTATGTATGTGGACAAGCAGCTTTCTGATGTCAAGGCCGTGCAGACGCTTTCGAGGCTGAATCGTAGCCACCCGAAGAAGAAAGACACGTTCGTACTTGACTTTGCAAACGACCCGGAGGTGATTCAGGCCGCATTCCAGAAATACTACAAGACCACAACGCTCACCCGTGAAACCGACCCCAACAAACTCAATGACCTCATTGCGGAGATAGAGAGTTGTAACATCTATACAGAAGTTGATGTCGAGGTGTTCAATGACCTCTACTGGAGCGGTGCCGAGCGGGAGGCTCTTGACCCGATAATCAATGTCTGCGTGGAGAGGTTCAAGAGCCAACTTGACGAAGATCAGCAGATAAGCTGCAAGAGTGCCATAAAGGGCTATGTACGCATATATCCGTTCCTTGCCGCCGTGATGCCGTTCAGAAGTGTGGAATGGGAGAAACTCTACCACTTCTACTATTTCCTCGGTCTGAAACTTCCGAAACTGAAGATTGATGACTGGACTGAGGGGCTGATCGAATCCATCGACTTCGACAAGTACCGCATAATCGACCAGGGCGAGAGAAAGATAGAGTTGGAGAATGCAGATGCCGGTATTGAACCGGTACCTGTCGGGTGCGGTGGCGGCAAGCCCGATCCGGATATGGCGTCACTCAGCAACATAATCGAGGAGTTTAACACGCTGTATGGCGGCATAGAATGGGAGCACGCAGATACGGTCCGCGAGCAGATTGCAACTTTGCCCGAGAAATTGGCGCAAAGCGAATCATTCCGGAATGCGGTCCGCAATTCCGACCCCGAGACCGCTCAGATCCAAGGGAATCAAGACCTTCTGTCTATCGTTATGGAGATGATGGCCGAGAACACCGAGTTTGCGCGCAACTACCTAGACAACGAGCAGTTCCGCACATTCATCAACACCAAGGTATTCCAGCAAGCGCTATCGAGAATGTAATGGCAAAAGAAAACTTACCATATCTCACCTGCCGACTTCCCCGTCGACAGAACAAGATGCCCGATCAGGTCGGGCATGACGAAAACCGTCATTGCCGGCCCCTCCCCGTCATTGCCGGCCCCGACCGGCAATCTCTTCCCTGCCGACAGAACAGGATGCCCGATCGCGTCGGGCATGACGAAAACCGTCATTGCCGGCCCTTCTTCGTCATTGCCGGCCCCGACCGGCAATCTCTTCCCTGCCGACAGAACAAGATGCCCGATCAGGTCGGGCATGACGGAGAAAGGTGGGATGCCCGATCGCGTCGGGCATGACGAAGGAGTACCCGTTCATTTCCCTAGCAGCCAGCCCAGGCGCTCAAGGGTATAGGACTCCTCGCAGGTCGTCTCGTGAGACCACTGCTCCGATGCGGGAACTATCGTGCAGACGGCGGTGCCTCCGGCATCGTTGATGCTCTCGCAGAAGGCCTTGACATCCCCGCAGGCCGACTTCATGACCACGTCCGCTTCGCTCATCACCGTGCAGACACGCATTGACTTGAAATTGGCCGCATCGGCGGTCCCCGGTTTGCCGGCAACAGGCATTATCCCTCGGATTTTCTCCGGATAAGTATTTGCCAGTGACCAGGTCCCCGTGCCTCCCATAGAGCCGCCGAGCACATATGTCCCATTGCAGGATGCTTCATATTCACCTATGAGCGCCGCGAGGGGCTCGTTCATCTTGGCACCCCAGCTCCCGGAGGACGGGCATTGAGGTACAATGAATATGCTCGGTATCTCATTGTCGGTCAGATATCCGGCGATGACTCCGACGGCTTTTTCTTCCATCTGCGTCTCGTTGTCGTCGCCTTTCGACGAGCCGCCGTGGAGGTACATCACCAGTATCGGCTTCGCCCCACCTGATACCGCTATGCTTTTCATCCTGTAAGGTAATGTCCCGCCGGAGTATTTCCCGAACCCGTCGAGAGGGGAGATTGGCACGTCGGAAGTCTGTTCCTCTTTTGAGGAGCAGCCTGCTACGGCAAGGCCCAAAGCCAGAATATTCAAAATCAATTTACCTATGCGCATATCTTCTTATTTTTTTAATGCTTTTGTCTTTTGGCCCTGTGACTTCTCTTAGCTCGGATTCTCCGAACGTCATTGCCGGCCCCCCCTCACGTCATTGCCGGCCCCCCCTCACGTCATTGCCGGCCCCTCTTCGTCATTGCCGGCCCCTCTTCGTCATTGCCGGCCCCGACCGGCAATCTCTTCCCTGCCGACAGAACAAGATGCCCGATCGCGTCGGGCATGACGAAAACCGTCATTGCCGGCCCCCCCCTCACGTCATTGCCGGCCCTTCTTCGTCATTGCCGGCCCATCTTCGTCATTGCCGGCCCCGACCGGCAATCTCTTCCCTGCCGGCTTTTGTTACAGAACCATCAGCAGCGTCCCGCCGGCAATCATAAGACAGCCCAGAAGAGACCTCAGGGTGAATTTCTCCCCGAGGAAGACCACTGCGAGTATCAATGTGAACACGATGCTCAGCTTGTCTATGGCGACGACTCTTGTGGCCTCCCCCATCTGGAGAGCCTTGTAGAAGCAGAGCCAGGACGCACCGGTCGCGAGACCCGAAAGAGTCAGGAAAACCCAACTTTTGGGGCTGATGGAACTTATTCCGCCCTGCGCATCAGTCAGAAACACCATCATCCAGGACATAAGCACGACCACGACTGTCCTGATGGCCGTTGCGAGAGTCGAATCGACCCCTCCGATTCCCAATTTGGCAAGAATTGAAGTCAAGGCTGCGAATACAGCCGACAAAACCGCAAAGATAATCCACATAGTCTTTCTCAGAAGAATAACTCCTTTTTATCCTTGCGCACAAAGATAGCGCTTTCCCGCCATATTGTCACTATACGTTTTGGCTTTGTATAGTGACAGCTTTTTTCAGTCCAAATCAAAATGAAAGGCGTGCGGCCCACGGACCGCACGCCTTGTTCTTTTCAGAATGACCCCGGGGCCTAATAGATAGCGTTCTCCGGGTCGAATTCGGTCCAGCCTTCTGTCCAGTTCTCGCTTCCGAACGCTCCGATGTGGCTTACGGTGTCGAACCAGCTGTCGGCCCCGTCGAAGGAAGCGGCGGAAAGAAGCGCACTGCCGGCAAGCGGAGTGTATCCGTCAGCTGCGACCAGATCGGACCAGGAATCCACCGCCCTGTTCCCTTTCTGTGCGAGGAAGAATGTGCTTGAGAAAGATTTCTTGCTCTCGTCATATATAGGCTTGGACTTGTCGTCATAACCGGTCACGAGGACATCTTCGTATGACTTGTTGGCATCCGTCCCCGTCACGTCCATACCTGCAAACCAGATGTTCTCGAGCTTGAGAAGCCCTGCGCCCGCAGCGCCCTGCGTATCGCCTTTCTGATTGTCAAGGATGAGTCCTATAGGATATCCGATGGCGAGGGAGTTGATGCAGTTCAGCCTTGAATTCCTCCTTATCTGCATCGCCGCCTGGAACTTGCCGAGAGCGGAACCGTTGTTCGGATACAGCGCTCCGCCGTTGATGTAGGAAGGGTCGTTCACGAAGTCGGCATCGAGTTTCGGCCCCACGAAAGTCACGTTGGAGAATGTAGCCGAAGTGTACGGAGAGGTGTCGGAACCGTCGGCGTTGTTGTCGCTTTCGAAGCCGTTGCTCTGTGAGACATCAGCAATGCGGGAGTCCCTTACCGCAAGGGCGTACTGTACCTTGCCGGAGAAGCCGTTGTCGGTATCGAAATCATCGTCCCAGCCTTTCCAGGCTATGAGATATTTCGACTCCGGACATCCTCCGAACCACTCGATGGAGTCGTCATTCGAATAGGAGACCTGGATGTGGTCGATCTGTGTTCCGCGCCCTACAGAGCCGAGGGTCAAGCCGTTGATTTCCTTGTCCGTCTCGAATGGATAGCCGGCGAACTCTATGCGGACATAGCTCAGCACTCCCGAATTGTCCTCATCGTTCTCTCCGCCGTGCTTTGAACGCGGGCCGCCCTCGATCTGCATCTCGCCCTTGTTGTTGCGGGCCTTGCCGCAGATGATGACGCCGCCCCAGTCTCCAGGCTTACGCTCGCCGGCCGGCTGCTCCGAGGTGAATACGATAGGAGAGTTCTTCTCGCCCCGGGCTATAAGCTTGCCGCCCCTCTCCACGATGAGGGCAGCCATAGATTCCTTGTCACCCTTGATGATGGTGCCGGGCTCGATGGTGAGCTGAGCCCCGTCGGCCACATACACCCAGCCTTTCAGGTAGTAGGTACCTTTTGCAAGAGTCTGAGCCCCGTAGAACACGAACTCGTCATCTCCGTTTCCGATCTCGTTGCCGTCAGGGTCTTCCTCCCCGTCGCTGAAGAGAATGTGGTCGCAGGCCTTAAGACCTCCGTCCGTCTTCCAGACGTAATCTTCTCCTGTCGGAGTGGACGGAGTCTGTTCCTCGCAGGCCGCGATTGCGGCCAATGCTCCAAGGGCGCAGATGCAAGCCCCAAAATTGAATTTTCTCATTTGTTTGATGATTAATAGGATATTCTTTATCTATAGACTGTATATCAGCTGTACTCCGATGTTCCGTCCAGGGTTGTAGGCCCTGGTAATCTGGCCGATCTCGCCCTCGAACTGCTTGTATGTAATGCCCTCGCCGAGCAGGTTGCGGAAATAGAATTTGAAGTCAAGATGAGCTCCGACTTTCTTGGAAAGCGTGAGATCCAGGCTGTTGCGCGGCATCTCGTAGCTGTCGGGCACTCTCGCCTGGTCTTCTCCTCCGATAGAGCCTTCCGTACGCCCCACTCCGATTATCCGTTTGCCTATCCTGTTATAGAGCAGGGCCACGTCAAGCCCGAGCTGCCCGGAATTGTAGAACAGGCCCCCGTTCACCAGATATGGAGACTGCCCCTGCATCGGACGGTCCTGCTCGCGCGAGCCTTCTTCGAAATGCACTTTGCTGCTGATCAGGGCTCCGTTGAACGAGAGCGAAAAATTGTCAAGTCCTATGAAAGCCAGATTCTTTCTCAGATCCATTTCAAGTCCGAAATTGTCAGCGCTCAATGCGTTCTCGTAGGAATAAACGAGGTCCGTACCTCCGGTCACGGTGTAAGTCCATTCTATAGGGGAGTCGAAATGCTTGTAGAAAGCTGCGATGCTCACCGTCTCAGAGCTTGCCGGGTAGAACTCATAACGGAGGTCCACATTGTCTATATAGCAGCTGCGCAGGTCCGAGTTGCCCTGCACATCTGAAGCCAGGTCGAAGTCGTAATACACCGAGGAGGATACTTCCCGGAACTCCGGTCTGTTTACGCTGCGCCCGTACGAGAGCCTCAGATTCCGTTTGTCGTCAAGACGCCAGGTCGCTGTCGCGGACGGGAAGAAGCCTCCCGAGGCATAGTGACGGCTGCTCTCCGAAAGCTCGGCGTTGCGGGTATTGGAGATCAGTTCCATATCGTTGTACTCATATCGCACCCCTCCGAGAAGTTCCAGCCGTCCCAGAGGAATCGAGGTGCTGAGATAGGCGGAGCCGAGACGGTTTTTCCCGCGATAATTGTTGCGCATCCGCTTCTCCTCAAGCAGATGAAGCCTGTCCTCTCCGAAGTATTCGGGATTGCTGAGCAGTTCCGTGATATCCAGATTCCGGAAGCCGGACGGGAGAGTGTTGTCATAGACATTCCAGTTGTAGATGAACACTCTGGTGTCGTAGCGGCGTGCGCGCGCCTCTCCATATATCCCCGCCTTGACATACGCGTCCTTCCCGGCGAGGCGGAACACCTGCTTGTCGTTGACGCTTAAGGAGGCGATGCCTTCGCGCAGGTCTGTCCATTCGCGCGAGACGTCATTGCCGGTAGTCAAAGCGAATACTCCGCTCTCCAGTGCGTCATTGACAAGATAACGCCTGCGGTCGGGGGCAATCCTGTCCGCGTAGGACACCCCGGCGCACCAGTCGAGAGTGTTGCTCTCAAGGTAATATGTGCCGCTGAGCTGCCCGTTGTAGGTGGTTCTGCTGCGATGGAAGTACTCGGCACTCCGCTCCTCATTGGCCTGGGCGCTTATCCCCTCCCTGAACGTGTAGCGACGGTTGTCGATGCGGTTTAATATGTTCTTGAACTGGTATTTCGAGGCTCCCGAAGGGAGTATCCAGATGAGATTCAGCAGGGCTCCGAAACGGGTGTTGTCGTTATACTGGCTGTCTATCGAGCGTCGCAGATAGTTCGAGCAGTTGTTCTTATGGTCGTATATGCCGTAGAGGTTGTTCTGCATCGGATCCAGCGTGCGGAACTCCTCCGACCAGCATACGGCCGCGTTGAGGCCGACCTTGTGTCCTCTCCAGTCCCGGCGGCGGGAAAGTGAAGAGGACAGTTTGCGGTCGCTCAGAGGGTTTGTCTTGCTTACGGACCAGTCATTGTCCCATCCGTTGGAGAGCAGGTTCACAGTCTTGCCGCCGAACCCTTCCGCAGATGCCCCGATGCCGCCGCGAAGCTCTCTCTGCCGTCCGTCTGCGGACAGAAAATCTTTATATGAACGGTCATTGAAATTGCCGCCGGCGGATATGCTGAACGCGTTGCGCTCCGGGACATCCCTTGTCTGTATGAGTATGAAACCGCCGGAATAGTCCGCCGGGTATTCCGCAGACAGGACTTTCACGATGGTCAGGTTGTCGATCTGGGAACTCGGGATCAGGTCGAACGAGAATGCGCGCGCATCTGCCTCGGAGCTCGGGACAGCCCCGCCGTTGATCCATACATTGTTATAACGCTGCGACAGTCCGCGCACCATCACGAACTTGTCGTCTATCAGACTGATTCCCGGTACGCGGCGTATCACTTCTCCTGCGTTGGAGTCCTGAGTGCGTCCGATTTCCTGGGCGGATATGTTGCTTATTATGAGCGGTGTCTCGCGTGTGATGCGCATCAGGGAAGCCTGAGTGTTCCTCCGCTGTTCCCCCGTTACTGTCGAGGCGGAAAGCTCTTTCTCGTCGAGCTCCATCTCTATGACCACCCCCTCGGACGGGCAGTCGACATCCTTGACAAGGGTCTCGACATAACCGAGATAGCTGACTCTCAGATCGACCTTCCCGACAGGAACCCTCGCAAGGGAGAATGTTCCGTCCAGAGCCGAAATCGCCTTGGCCTCTCCGCCTTCCACCTCCACGTATGCTCCGATCAGCGTTTCCCCCGTCCGGGCATCTCTCACTTCACCGTTTATGGTTCCGGTCTTTCCGGAAGTCTGCGCCGCCATCGTCTGCACGAGCAGCGCGAAAAGCGCGACCGCAGCAAATCCTCTCTTTATTTCTTTCATCGCATACACTACTGATTCCGATGCAAAGTTGAGGAGAGGATGTTACGGGGATATTACCCCGGTATTAAATAAATGTTACGCCCCGTTAAGAAATTGTTTAGGATGCTGTTTTGAGCAGCCCTCTTTAAACAAATTTTTAAAACACTTGTTTAAATGTTTTTGTCTTCTTTACTTTGCGCCGTTAAAGCTAATCGAGAAGGAAACAATATGGGAAAGACTACTGAAGAGAAAATCCTCGAGGCGGCTAAGGACGCATTCATCCGCGACGGATTCGACGGCGCGAGGGTGAGGGATATAGCGAAAAGCGCCGGGGTGAATCTCGCTCTGGTGAACTACCACTTCGGAAGTAAACAGGCACTGTTCAATGCGGTTATGAGTCGGGCGCTGATCGCGTTCCGGGACACTATGCTCGGAATGGTGCACGACGAGACTACCGGTCTGAAGACCAAATTCAGGGAATGCGTCAGCAGATATTCGCTTATGATGGAGGAGAATCCGCTGCTGCTTTCTTTCGTTATGCACGGCCTTTCGCGTGACACGGGCGAATTCGCAAGACAGTTCGCAGTCAAGGATGTGTTCCTCGGGAGCGCGATGCAGAAGCAGCTTATCGCGGAGGGACTCTCGGAAGAGCAGAGCGAACAGTTTATGGTCACGATGCTTTCACTTCTCGCCGGAGCGTATCTGACCGCGCCGATGGCGAAGATTGTCCTCTCTAAGGACGAGCGCAGGATGAAGGAGTTCCTGCGTAAGAGGATGGAGGCTCTGCCGGCACTGCTCGAAGAAATCGTGGAAATCCGGAAAGAGGGCCTGACTTAAAACAGGACGAGTCACAGATTGAAGAAGGACAGCCCAAAAGCGTTTTGACTATAGTAGGGATTACTTTTCATTATAAATAATCTTCGCCGTCGGGAATTGCTTCGGTGTCGAATGAGGCTTTCCGGACTTTGTCGGGGATGCGGAACCTGAGCTTGAGTTCGTCCTCGACCAGTGCGGCCATTTCTTTTCGCCTGCGGGCCTGCTGCAGGGCGAATCTGCGGTCTTGGCGTCGCCGGGCTGTGTAGACGTCCAGTTTGGTCTTGTTCTCTTTTATTGTGGTTTCTATGCGGTCTAGCGTTGCCGGGAGATTGGCTTTCGCGAGTTCGCATTCCCAGACGGTGATGACGTTCCAGAAGATGGATTCGAGCCGCTGGACGTTGAGCGCGTCGCGTTCACGGTTGCGGGCCACCTTCTCTTTCCAGAAATCTGCGTTGGATTTGGGGACTGTGTATTTGGGGCAGCCTCTGTGGCCGTGCCAGAAGCAGCCGTTGACGAATATGGCGGTGCGGTATTTCGGCAGGACGATGTCGGGGGTGCCGGGAAGTGTGCGGACATTGAGCCGGTAGCGGTAGCCCCTGCGCCACAGCCCGCGCCTTACCGCCTGTTCGGGACGGGTGTCCTTCGAGCGGATGTGCGACATACACTTGTGTCGCTGCAGGGGAGTCATACGGTCAGGCATTACCTGATAATACAAGTTATTTGAGCCGTATCTGAAGATTCAGCTTGAATGATAGGGAACCGTCCGGTTCCTTTATGATTTGAGCATACTCGTGCCTTGTGGTGCTTGAGCGTTCAAGATAGGCGTTGTTGTAGAGAAAATCTTCGAAGCGGTTACGGTCATAGAAATGATAGCAGAGAATGTCGCCGCTTTCTTTCACCACGAGATAGCCGCCATTCGCATCATATCTCCCGTTCCACGCTTTTCCCGGCATCATTCCGAGAGCGGAAGATGTCAAGAGATTCTTCACCTTGTATGCATAGTATGGGATGTTCTGCGACATGTCGAAATGCAACGGATTCTTCTCGGACAGCGTTCTGACCAGATCTTTCAGCATGCTCGTGTCCTGTTCGAGCTGTTCGAGCAACAGCAATCCGATGATTTCCCCCAGGCTGCTGTCAAGCATTGCCAGATTGTTCCTGAAGACAGGGTTGTCCACCTTGTCGAAAACAAGGCGACAACCTTTGCTTTCAATGGCCCGGACCCTGAGGATCACCTTTTTCTGCGCAGGGTTCAGGGCATTGATGTATTCAATGTCCGCATCGGTCAGAGCGTTTCCGCAAATCTTGAAGTTGAAATTCGTCGTCTTGCCCGCATTGAGCAACGTCGAATCACCGCCCAGTTGAGATTTGATGCTGAAGCCCATCTCCGTATTCAGTTTTGTCCGTCTGTCGTGCAGGATTATCCGTATGTCCGTTTTATCAGAAGAGCTGGCCTTCAATGTGTGGCAATGAATCTTGGTCATAAAACCTTCCGTATACGAAACCCCGAAAGCCCCCTTTTTGCCGGAGACTATTTCATCGACACTTCGCAATGCGTCCAACAAACTCGTCGCTTGATGTTCAAATTCTGTTGCCGGCAGTCGGAGCAGTTCTGTCCCGTCTGATGTCTGAATTACGACATCGCTGTTCTCTGGCAGATATTTCAGCGTGCCTTCGGCCTCTTTCCTCAAAATCATAACAATCGGGTAGACGAGATCCTTTATTTCGTTCAGATTCTCGTCACCTGCGTGAACTTCGCCATCGCCCAAGAGCTTCAGCAGGACATATATCTCACTCCACTCACCTTTATTCCCCGTTATTGCCATATCCTTTAGTTTCAGTAGGTTTAATCCTCTTCAGAATTTGTTCCGCCGTCGCCTGGATAGCAGGTACGGCAACTGAGTTCCCAAACTGCTTGTAAGCAGAAGCGTCCGCCACTCCGATTATGAAGTTGTCAGGAAATCCTTGCAGTCGGGCCCATTCCCTCGGGGTCATTCTTCTTATGCCATCGTGATTCACTTCTCCTTTTATCCTCGTAGTCGGGGTGAAGTCTTTCAGCCTCTTGTCGATGACAAGATTCCTTTCCCGGCCCATACCTCCGACCACGATGGCATTGGAAACCCCATCGTCGGCTATGATTTCGTATCCGAATCCGTTTCCCTTTGCAGCGTGACGCTCTTTATGCGCAACAAGAGTTTTTATGTATTGTGTGGAAAGATAGTACTTCGACGGTACGACATCTGTCTCCTTTATGTCCGCAAATGTTTTGGTCGTGTCTGTCGGTTCCGGATATGTGAAGTCTGTCACGTTCATATCTTTCCTGAATCCGACGATGTAAACACGTTCCCGATGCTGAGGAACCCCGAAATTCATTGCGTTCACAATCTGAGGGTCAGGAACATAGTAATCCAGATCTTCACGAAGGACTTTCAGAATGGTCTTGATTGTGTTTCCCTTGTCGTGAATCAGAAGACCCTTTACGTTTTCCAGAAAGAATGCTTTCGGCCTCTTCCGCCTGAGAATCTCGGCAACATCAAAGAACAGAGTTCCTCTGGTTTCCTCAAAACCGCGGCGTTTACCTGCTAAAGAAAATGCCTGGCAGGGGAATCCTGCGCAGAGGACATCAAAGTCATCCGGGATATATGACTTGGTCTCTTCCAGCGTGATATCGCCAAAAGGGACTTCCCCGTAGTTTAACATATAAGTCTTCTGAGCTTGTGCATCCCATTCAGAAGAGAACACGCACCGGCCCCCCAGGTTCTGCATAGCCATCCTGAAGCCGCCGATGCCGGCAAACAAGTCAATAAAAGTAAACTTCGTTGTTTCGCACGGAAGAAATGGAACGGAAAAGAAGTCCGGGAAAAGAGATCTGTCAAATGCGCTGTCTTTCAGGACAGGGCTGTCATCCGGGTCTGCACAACTGCTCAAACCGTCTTGCAGTAGGCCTTGGGCCTTTTCGCAGTATGATGCCCCTGATTTTCTGCCGGCATTGTGAAGGTAATGTGAAATGATGGCAAGCTGCATATTCAGTGGCATTTGTTGCCCATCTGACATACTTGAGTGAGGACCGGAAAGACTTGCTGATGTTCTCCCCTTCAAAAAAACCTCGATCATAAGATTCTTATGAGTGTTGTATGTGTTCATATCATCTTCAAAAAACTTCTGACAAAAACTATAGCCCTGAGTCCATAAACCGGACAAACCTCAGACTTGCGGACTGTTTTTCTGCGCCGGGGTTTGTGCGACAAAAGTAATAATTTTTGTGCTGATAATGAAAGCCCGGCAAAGAGCTAAGGAGCCGGGCGGCCACAAAAATGCACCTCCTCACGCAGTGTTTCGGGAGATCCGCATTTAATGTGCAGATGACCTGAAGAAACAGACTTAGCGCGCATCTTTTTCCGGGGCATCTGACAACGACAGTACAACGAAAAAAGAGAAAAAATGAAAACAAAAACCATTATCTCCGGGATAGCGATGGCGGTTTTCGCCTGCCTCGCCATTATGGCTTCCGTATCCTGCAAGAAAGATAATCCGACCCAAAGTATGAAATTCAGCGCAAAAGCCGTCGAAGTCGGCATCGGCGCGTCGAAGACGGTCACCGTGACAGGCTGCACGCCACCACTTACCGTCACCTCCGGCGATGCGAAGATCGCGACTGCCGCAGTGAAAGATGCGACGCTCACCGTAACGGGCGTCGCTGCAGGCAGCACGACCGTCACAGTCACGGACAGCAAAAAAGTGACCGGCAAACTCACCGTCACTGTAAGCAAGTGACAATCCGCCGGAACGGCAACAGACTGGCCGCCCCTTCCCCCGGGGCGGCCAATTCTGCATCAGAGAGGCGTGCGCGCCCCGTCGCTTCATCTTAAACGCATTGGACAGCGCGGAGCAGGGCAGAAAACGTCATTTGAACCGGTCGCAGACAGCCGTGAAGTAGGCTTTGAAATCGCTCCACCTGTAGTAAGGATGCATATCCGCCGGCAGAGGAAGAGTCACCTCCTCTCCGCAGAGCAGAGCTTTCAGGAGCACCTCGCCGCTGCGGGGACTCCTGTAGAAGATGAGCTGGATGTTGCCTGCCATTCCGGTGCGGTAAGACTGATAGACCTTTCCGAAATCCGCCGGGTCCGCAGGAACTTTGTCCGCCCCGTCCATCCCCAGAAGCACGTTGAGCGGACCGAGGTATGAATCGTGTCCGAAACGCAGCGAAGCGATGTCGCCGCTGCGCCCCTCTATCACGTCATCAGCCTTTTTCAGGATGTCCTCGAGGAGAGGGACCACCTTGTAGCGCCCCGACCAGTAGTACATATATGTACCCCTGTTCCCTTGCTCCCAGAAATCGTACAGCTCCCCGAAATCCATAGGGTCGCCCATAATCCCCACATAACCGATGCTCGGGAGCGTGGTGAAGAAGGTGGATAGAGTAAAATTGATGGCTTCCGGGCTTTTATCCATCTTGCTTACATCGTCGAAGAATTCCTCCACGAATAAGTTGCGCATCGGCTTCAGATCCGCGAACACTTCGCTCCGCTCCATAGGGAAGTCCACCTTCGGGAATGTCTTCCTGTAAGGGTTCTGTCTGTCATCCGGGGCCGTGGCATCCAGAGTCTCACGTGAGGAGCGCTGGTAGATGTCCAGTCGGGGGTTGCAGCCTGCGAGAGCCTGACAGAATGCGGCCATACTGATTACCGCCCTTCCGGAAAGCGAAGCGACTGCGCTGACGTGGCCGCCTTTGCGGAACACGGCAGGGAAGTTCCCGTACATTGCTTCGGCGATCCGCTCGTGCTGCTCGTAGCCGAGAGGGGTCAACTCTCCCCAGCCGTGAATGAGTTCCGGGTAGATTTCCCGGTACTTGGCGTAAAACTTTTCTCCCGCCTGATTCAGCGCACCCTTCTCGTGAGCTTCGACGAGGATGGAATCAAGCCTCGGGTAGAGGTCCGGCCCCCAGTAGTAACGCGACCCGTGGCGGCCGTAGTGGCTAATATAGAAAGGTTTATACCCTTTGGGGGCTGGCGTGAGGGCAGGAGTCTTCTCCGGATACGGATAGTCCCCGCCGTAGGTTCTCAACGAATCGGCCCTGATTTCGGCCTTGACATCCGCCTTCTGAGCCCAGGCCACTGAAGACAGAAACAGGATTGCGCTTGCAAGCAGCAGTGTTTTTTTCATTCTTCTGATGATTATGTGATGATGAACAAATGGATTCAGACCATAAGGACGGGCAAATGTAACAATATTTTCCGTCTTTAGTGAAAAGAGGGAGGCCAGGCAGCGTTCTATCTACCCGATCTCCCTCCGCTTCTATGAAATGAAAGTTCTATTTGAAGAGCAGCTGAGCGAAAGTATTCAGGTAATTCCGCCAGTTGTACCAGGTGTGTCCTCCGTCAGTCACATAGTATGTATGCTCGAGACCCTGCTCGTCGAGCACTTTATGGAGCGCCTCGGACCCCTGGAAGAGGAAGTCAGCCGAACCGCAGGCGAGGAAGTAAAGCTTCACGCCGGCAGCCTTGAGCTTGGCGATCTGTTCCGGAGTCGCGCTTCCTGCAGCGGAGAGCGGACAGATGTAGTCGAAGAGCGCAGGATAGAGCAGAGAAGCTGAGATAGTGTGGCCGCCTCCCATCGAAAGACCTGCGATGGCGCGGGACTCCGGCTTCGCGATGACTCTGTAATTCGTCTCGATGAAAGGAACGATCTCTTCGCAGAGGCTCTTCACATAGATGTCCCTGTTTTCCGGAGCTCTCCAGTCGATGTTCTTTACAGGAAGGTTCAGAGTGCAGGCGGCCTGCTGTCCCGGATTGCCGTTTGGCATCACCACGATCATAGGCTTCGCGAGCCCCTTCTCGATCAGATTGTCGAGAATCTGGGCTGCCCTGCCCATCGATGACCAGGCTTCCTCGTCTCCGCCGGCTCCGTGAAGGAGATAGAGGACAGGATACTTCACCTTCTTGGAAGTCTCGTAACCGTAAGGGGTATAGACGGTCAGTCGGCGGTTTATGCCGAGCAGTGCGCTGTCATACCACACGTGCGACACCGTTCCCCTCTGCGAGGCCTCCCTATAGTTCTCTGACCGCTCCCCGTCGATCAGGAGCATACTCAGATAACGTGTCCCGTCACGCTGCATCAGCACGTTCGAGGGGTCGTTGACGGCCACTCCGTCCACGATGAAATTATAGGTATAGATTTCCGGACTCGGAGCAGGGACTGTCACCTCCCATACATTCTCCGCACCGCGCTTCATATCGAGTTTGTCGCCGTAGCCCGGCATCCAGGAGCCCTGCAGGCTTACCTGTGTGGCATAGTCAGCCTTCAGACGGAAGGTGACGGAATCAGTCCGGACCTCAGGCGAGACGATGACCTTACGTCCGCCGAAGGCGAAGTTCGTAAGTTCCTGTGCGCCGGCCGTGAACGCTACGAGAGCCACGGCGAGAAGAGTCAATGCTTTCTTCATATTGCAGTTTTTTAGATGTTTGATTACCATTCATTGTATTCCACAGGCGAGGAGCCGTCGAGTGTCAGACGGTAGGTCGGTGAGAAATTGTAGCGTGAAGAAGTGTTCACGCCCTGGCCTGCTGCGCAGACCGCAAGTCTCACATAATGCTCGCGCTCGTACTTGAACTCCGAGACATTGGCGGAGTTCTGAGTGTCGATGGACAGCGTGACGGTAGCACGGCCGTCCGTGCCGGGAGTTACGTTTCTGGCTACGGCTCCGCTGTCGTATTTGCAGTTGTTCAGGCCCGATCCCACGAAGCTGTCGGTGTAGCAGCACAGGCGGATTTCACTGAAAACGGGGGTCTTCGAAGGATCCGAAGCCTCGACCGTGACGGTGGCTTCGATCTTCTTCGTGGAAGCATCATATGAGATCTTATGGTCCAGGACTCTCGCGTACGGGGTCACGGTGAAATCCACGGTATTGTCACCCTTTTTGAGGGAGAATTCTGTGGTGACGGGATAATAGTTCGCGTCATAGGTCTCCATACGGTAGTCGCCGGCAAACACGAGATTGTTCCGGTAGGTGCCGTTGTTCTTTACATTCCAGGTCTGCTGGCTCTCGGCATCCCAGTTGAGTTCCACTATCTTCATATAACCGGTGGTGATGGAGCTCCACCAGACGCTCGATGATCCGTATATTTCGGAGAGGACCGCCTCGCCGGTCTTGCTGTCCTTGATAGTACCGTGAACGGAGGCGTTGTAGCCCTCCTGATTGTCCAGCCGGAACCAGTCACAGGAAGCTGCAAGTGATATGCAAAGTGCTGCCGCTATGATAAGTCTGTTTTTTTTCATCTTGTATGTGATATTTAAAGAAGCTGTGAAGGATTAGGAACGAGCTTGTTTTTCGCGTAGTTGGGAATGCTGCCGTAGTAGTTCTCCGGGGAGACCGCATGAGCTACAGGCAGTCTGTCCGTATCATCAGCGAACATATTGGCTCTTACGAAGATATATTCAGGGGATCCGCTGCGTACATCGCATATCGGAATCAGTGCGTGGCGTCTTGCGGCGCTTTCCTCGACGGTTCCGCCCAGGCGGTAGAACTCACGTCTGCGGTGCATCGTGCCGGGACGGTCCTCCTCGAAGAGAAGCTCGCATCTGCGCTCCTTGAGCACATTGTCGAGATTTGCCTCGATCCTGTCCAGGAAGAATGCACGGCGGCGGATGGCGTTGAGGTACTGCCGGGAATTGCCGGCATCGGTGCCGTCTCTTTCCACGATGGCCTCACAGTAGTTCAGAAGGATCTCGGTGTATCGGATGTCATACCACGGCACGGTGGAGTACATCTCTGCCTTCGCGGGGTTCAGGAACTTGCGGATTCCGAAGCCGGTAGTGTACCAGCTGCCGTCATTGGTGCGGCCTCTGCCGTGGAACCCGGAGAAGTTGTCCGGAGAAGCTGCGCCGAACATATAGTACTGCTTGCCTCCGGCAGTGGCGTATGCCTGCTCGGAGCCGCAGATCTGAAGTCCGCCGGCATTGTCCCAGATACCGCCCTGAATGATGATATACGTATTTCTGAAAGTGCACCCCGGATAGATTACCCAAGCCCGGAAACGTGCGTCCTTGTTTGCGAAAGCATCCTCGGGAGCCGCATATTTCACATAGTCGAAGGAGTCCGCGTAAGAGGTCCCTGCATAGACCTGGGCGAGATAGTCATTCTCGACCCCGTCGATGCGTGTCTTCACTGTGCCGTCCACCGCGTTGTAGGAAGCGTCATAGTCATCGAAGATGTCGGCGATATCGGAATTGACCGAATAGCAGCCCCATTTCCACACTCCCACACCGCCTGAGAACTTGGCCTGCATAGGTGAGTTCTTCCAGTCGAAACCGTTCGTGTCGCCCTGCACTCCGCCGTCATAGGCTTTACCGAAGATGAATTCGGAATCCTGACGGCTGAGGAAAAGGTTGGTGAGATTGCTCACGGCATCCTCCACAGATCCCGGTTCCGCTCCGTAAAGGGAGAACTGGCCGCTGTTTATGATGGCTTCGGAAGCCTCGATGCATTTCGTGTAGTAGGCCTTGGCATAGGACTCTTCCATATAGGAGAGTTTCTGCGTCACAGGCTCGCAGACAGTGATTCCGGCCCTGTCCCAGTAGCGGCTGACCGAAGCGGCATAAAGCGCGACACGGGACTGAAGCCCGAGGGCGGACCACTTGGTAGCTCTGTACTTGCCGTCGCTTCTGCTTTCAGGCAGAAGGTTTATAGCCTCGTCGAGCTGACTGATGACGAAATCCCAGGTTTCTTTCTCAGTACTGCGGGGAATGTAAAGCCCTTCATTCTCCTTTCCGTCATACTTGTCATCGAGAGGTTCTGTCACGACAGGTACACCGCCGTAGAGCTTCACCATCCCGAAGTAACAGTAAGCCCTCACGAAGATGGCCTCACCCAGATACGATTTGTAGGTAGCCTCGCTCACTGTACCTTTCTCATATGCGTTTTCGAGGATATGGATAAAGTTATTCACATCCCGCATCGTGGTGTAATCCCAGAAAGAGGTGCCGGTCACATAGATGGAGCCTCCCTGGGTCTCGGTGGCATTGTCTGTATTCTTCTCGTACTCCGAGAATGCGCCCATAGGAAGAGCGTCGTAGAGAGCCGCCATCATTCTGGACAGTCCGGCTTCCGACTCGGCGAGATAGTCGCCGGAGAGCTTGGTAAGATCGCCTTCGAGATTGTCGAAGATTTTGTCGCAGGAGACTGCGCCGAAGCTGAGCAATCCTATGGTCAGATATGATATTATCTTTTTCATTTGTGTCAGGATTAGAAGTTTACATTAACACCGAAACTGTATGTCTTCATAAGAGGATAGCCGCCGGCACCGAGCCAGGAATTCTCGTTCCTTTCAGGGTCGTAGTGCTTGAGAAGCTTGTTGCAGAAAGTGAGGAGGTTCGTACCGTTCACGTACAGGCGGACAGACTTCATCTTTATGCGGTCAGTCCAGGCGGACGGAAGAGTCCAGCCGATTTCTGCGCTCTTGAGACGGAGGAATGAGCTGTCGATGTAGTTGTAAGGCTGGTTTGCGCGGTACGGATAGTTAGAACCGTTGCCCCAGGCCCCGTCGTATGCGGAGGTGGCCTTCACGATGGCCGGGAAATAACCGGATTCCCACTTCGAATTAGGATCGAACGGATCAGTATATCCATCGGCGAGGGTGTAGTGGTCTTCATAATTCTTGTAGAATGTTCCGAAGAAGCCGTAACCGAATGCTCCGGAGAGGGAGACCGCCTTATGCGTCAGAGTGGCGCCCGCGAAGTTGAAATTGAAGTCAAAGCCTTTGTAGCGGCCGGAAAGAATCAGACCGAACTGCAGCGGCGGATTGCTTTCACCCCAGGTATAGTAGTAGTCGGCAGAATTGATGACACCGTCACCGTTGCGGTCCTCGATTCTATACATACCCGGAAGCACGTCCGACATTCCCTTGCCCGAATCATAGAGCACGTTGTGAGAGTTGATTTCCGAGAGGCTGCCGAACTGTGAACCGTCAGCCCAGTGGAACATAGCTGCACTTCTGGCGTCGCTCCAGCGACCTGTGAAATGATTCGCGTAGTAGTCGGCGGAGGAAGTGTAGATGGCGGTCTTGTCGGACTCCTTGTAAGTGGTGCGGTAGCGTGCGAAGGTGACTGTGCCCGCGACTCTGTACCAGAATTCTCCTATATTGTTCTGATGGGAGAGCTGCAGATCTATGCCGACGTTCTGGGACTTGTTCAGATTCTGCTGCGGCAACGAAAGCCCATAGAAATCAGGGACGGTGGTGGAGGCGGTGGCGGCGATCCCGGATGTGTTTCTCCAGAACCAGTCGATGGAGCCGCCGAACTTGCCTCTCCACATCTCCCAGTCCACACCGAAGTCCATAGTCCTCACGTCGGTCCAGGACAGGAGGGTCTCAGCTACCGAGTGGCTGGTGTACCCGGAAAGGGTGGAACCCTCATCGAAGATATATGACCCGTCTGTGGTATAGCCGAGCTGGTATGCGTAGGCGTAACCCTGAGATGAGCCTGTCCTACCGTCAGACCATCTGAATTTAAGGTTGTTGAACCAAGGCAGGGCCTGTTTGAACCATCTTTCTTCAGACACGCGCCATCCTACGGAATATGCAGGGAAGAAGCCCCAGCGATAACCCGGCGCATAGATATAGGTGCCGTCATAACGTCCGATGAGGTCCACAAGATATTTGCCCTTGTAGTCGTAGCTAAGGCGTCCGATATAGCCCGCTGTCGCGGATTCGCTGCGGTAGCCGTCGTTCGTCTGAGTGGACTCGTCACCCTGATTTATGATGTCGTGGGTGTAGAAGTCTCCGTATTCACGGGCGAGAGAGGCGGAATTGCTGATATGCTTTGTGGCCTCTGCAGCGAAGGTCGCGCTCAGATTGTGATCTCCTATTCGCTTGTTGTAATTGGCCTGATAGCGGATATACAGCCTCTGGCGGTTATGCCAGCTCTCGCTGTATTTGTTCTTGTCAGCATTGTCGATGACGTGCTGATCTGTCCGGTAGTCATAGAGCGGGAAGGAGAGGGTAAGCTCATCGGTGCGGTAACTGCTGTAGTCGTATGCTCCGTTAAGGCTCATCGTCAGACCCTTAAGCCAGACAGGCTCATATTTGAACTCCAGATTGTTCCTGAAACTCATCGTGTAGTTGTCGCTGTAGCCTGCAGTTTCACGGTCGAGAAGGGCGAGAGGGTTTCTGTTTTCGGATGAAGCGATGGCGGAATAGTGACTGTCGTTCCCATATACCGTAGGAGCGATGGTCCTGTCAGCGAGAGCCATATAGTAGAAGATACACTGATTGGTGTTGCCCGGCAGTCCGGCTGTCTTCGAGTACATCATAGACGACTGGAACATCGCGGAGAATTCAGGGGTGATTTTCGCAGTCACATTGCCTGTGAAATTCAGGCGTTTGTTGTTGTTCGGATTGCCTTTGAAGATGGAATTGTCATCCGTGTAGTTGCCGCTGAGATAGTACTGGGTCTGCTGGCTGCCGCCCCGGATGGACAGGTTGTGGGTCATATTGAAGGCGGCCTTCTTCATTACTGCTGCATACCAGTCGGTATCCACATAGCCGGGGTCTCCGTTCAGATAGTGCTGAATGGTCTCGTCGCTGTATTTGGCTGCCTGCCTGGAGTTTATGCGCATCTCGTTCTCCCTCTCCATATAGGTGATGATGTCCACGGATTCCGGGAATGCCGTAGGAGTCGCGAAAGAGAAAGTGTTCGAGTACCTGACTGACGGTTTCCCGATCTGGCCCTTCTTCGTGGTGACGAGAATCACACCGTTCTGGGCACCGAGACCGTAGATGGCGGCGGAAGCGTCCTTAAGTACGGAGATGCTCTCGATATCCTCGGGATTCAGCTGTGCGAGAGCGGCTGCCCCGGAATCGGTCATAGAGTAGCCGAATGTCGCTTCCCGGACGCGTTCGGTTCTCGCCACTCCATCTATTATTATGAGAGGAGATCCGAAACCGCGGAGACTGAGGTCGCTGCCGAAGCCGCCCGGACGTCCGCCCAGCTGGCGGATCTGGAGTCCCGGAACTTTGCCCTGAAGTGAGGCTATCAGGTCGCTCTGTTTCGTGGAGACGATGTCCTCGCTCTTGATGTTGGAGATGGCGGAGGTGAGGGAAGCCTTCTTCTGGGTGCCGTAACCGACCACCACGATTTCATCGAGGTCTTCGGAATCGGTCTCCAGAAATACATTGATCTTGGCTTTGGTCCCGACTGTCACTTCGGTCGTCCTGTACCCGACGAAGGAAATGACCAGAACATCGGTGTCCTTGAGAGAAGTGAATCTGGCGACGCCGTCCAGGTCAGTCATCTGACCGTTTGTCGTGCCTTTCACCAAGATATTGGCCCCGATGATGGGACCCATATCGTCTTTGACCGTGACGGTCACATCCGTCTGTGCGAATGCTGCCGCAAGGCTAAAGAATGCACTGAGACATAATGTAAGCAATCTTTTCATTGGTCACATTTACTTTGGTTAAAACTTTTATTGTTATTTACAGAAACTGTTGCTGCTACTGCTGCCTATTGCTGCTGCGGCTATTGCTATTGCGGCTATTGCTGCTGCATATTGCCAATGCTGCGAGCGGTATTCTGTCCGTCCGGCTATCGTCTGCGGTTAGTCTTTATGCTACAAAAATGTCTTATAAATACGTATCCGCCTGCCTTCAGAGTACAAAGCTGAAAACGCCGCCGCGCCAGAAATCCGAAAAATGCCGTCACAGTACAGAATCACACACCCTCCCTGCGGTCACGGAGCCTGTCGAAGCGAGATTGCCGGTCGGGGCCGGCAATGACGTGGAGAGCAAGCCGGCAATGACGGTTTTCGTCACGCCCGAATCTCATCGTCACGCCCGACCTGATCGGGCGTCTTTTGCTGCCGGCAGGGCAGAGATTGCCGGTCGGGGCCGGCAATGACGGTTTTCGTCACGCTCGAATCCCACCGTCACGCCCGACGTGATCGGGCGTCTTTTGCTGCCGGCAGGGCAGAGAACCTGCCGGTCCATCTTTCATAATCAGCGCAAATACATTACTTTTGCCGTACAAACCTTGACCGATGCATTTATGAGCTCACAGAAACTTAAAGTAGCTATCCTGACGGGAGCCGGAGTAAGCGCCGAGAGCGGTCTCAGCACATTCAGAGGCAACAACGGACTCTGGGGAGAGTATGACCCTCAGGAGGTCGCTTCCATCGAGGGGTGGAGGCGCAACCCTGCGCTCGTTCTCTCTTTCTACAACGGCCTGCGCAGACAGCTTTCTCTGGCGAAGCCGAATGCTGCACATCTTTCGATGGCGGTGATGGAGAAAGACTATTCTGTCACCGTAATCACCCAGAATGTGGACAACCTGCACGAACGGGCCGGCTCCACGCGGGTGCTGCATCTTCACGGAGAAGCCACCAAGGTCCGTCCTGAGGAGGGGGTCTATGATCGGAACTTTTCGGAGTCCGAGGTGATCGACATAGGCTACGAGGAGGTGAATCTCGGCGACAAGGCTCCTGACGGCAGCCAGCTGCGCCCTCATATCGTCTTCTTCGGTGAGGCTGTGCCGAAAATCGAGAGGGCGATAGACATAGTGTCAGGAGCGGACATAATGCTGATCGTCGGCACCTCGCTGAATGTCTATCCCGCAGCCGGACTGTACCGCTACGCACGAGCGGAAACTCCTGTCTATCTGATAGATCCGGAAGACGTCGCAGTCCACGACCCGCGCATCACGCACATCCGCGCGCTCGCCGGCAGGGGGATGGAAATCTTCCTGGAGCGGCTCCGCCGGAAATGAGATTGGCCGCCCACGCAGGCGGCCAATACAAATACACGAGAGATACTTTTCCCAGTCGCATATGAAATTCTTCAAATACCACGGAGCGGGGAATGACTTCCTGCTCGCCGACAATACCGTGGGCCGCTTCTGCCCGGAGCCCGCCTTCGTCCGCCGTCTGTGCGACCGCCACACCGGCTTCGGTGCTGACGGTGTGATAATGCTCGAAAGCAGTGCGGACCACGCTTTCCGTATGGTATATTTCAATCCGGACGGCTCCGGCGGTATGATGTGCGGCAACGGCGGCCGCTGCATAGTCGCCTTCGCCGCCGACCTCGGACTGATTTGCGCAGGGCAGAGGATCTCTTTCGAGGCCCCCGACGGCATTCATAAGGCGGAAATCACCGCCGAAGATTACCCGGCCAGGACTGTGCGGCTGAGTATGAGGCCCGTGGAGGGGATACGGGTCTATCCGGAGGAACGTTCCTGTTTTCTGGATACCGGAGCCCGGCATCTGGTCAAGTTCGTGGAGGGGCTGGATGACTACCCCGTGTCCTCCGAGGGAAAGCGTCTGCGCTGCGACCCCCGCTTCGCCCCGGACGGAACTAATGTGGATTTCGTGGAGACGCTTCCGGCCCGTGAAGGGGGCGCCGCCCTCAGGCTCCGTACTTTCGAAAAGGGTGTCGAAGCCGAAACGCTCGCCTGCGGCACCGGAATCGTGGCTGCCGCCCTCGCTGCCTTCCATCAGAACTGTCACTCCGGCTGCGCCCCTGTCGGGGCCCGGCAGTCGTATCTCGTGGAAGCTACAATCGACAGGCTGCGGGTGGAATTCGACGCCTACGGGGCGGCAGAAGGCTTCCGCGCCGACAATATCCATCTGAGCGGTCCGGCGGTTTTCGTCGGGAAAGTCGAGCTGCCGTAGCCAGGGAGTGGCGGACGGCACTTCGCGTGCAGACAGAAGGCGGCACGCCCCTGATAGTATGCCGCCGGGAGCGGCTGATTCAGCATTGGACGCGTACGCGTCTTCTAGTCGATGCGCTGCACGGAGGCGGAGCGGCTGACGGAACGGACGATGGCGTCCACGCTCTTAGGGGCCCTGTATCTGATGGACGAGGCACCGGTAGCTCCTTCGACTTTCAGGGAACGGGTGGCATGGACGGTGCATTTCGATGCGCCGGAAGCCTCCAAGGTGACGTCCTGCACTTCAAAGCCTCTGGCGCGGAGTTTCGAAGCGCCGGAAACGTCTGCGGAAAGGCTCTCGGCCTTGCCGGTAAGGGATACGTCCGAGGCTCCGGCGACATCCGCCGTCACGCTGCCGAATTTGCCCTCCACTTCGGCGCTTGCAGCTCCGCTGATGTCAGCATCGAGGTAATCGGCATCGATGTTGAAGGTTCCGTTGCACGCTCCCGAGATTTCGAGCTCGACTCTGTCGAATCTGCCCGAGAGGTCGCAGGAGGCGGCTCCGCTCACCTCGGCGTCAAGCTCTCTCGCATTCAGTTTCAGGGTCTTGACCCTCGCGGCTCCGCTGACTTCCAGAGAAAACTCGCCGCCTGCGAGATCCAGCTCATCGAGGCTCTCGAAAGTCGAGGATCCGCCCATCTCGAGGCTTCGGAGCTCCGGCATGGAGATCTCGGCCGTGAACTTCATATCGGAGAGTTTTTTCTGGAGTCTCTCCGTGAAATTCCGGTTCCAGCCGATTTTCAGAGTCCCTTCGTCCAGTCTTACTGAAATGAGATTCTCGCCTTCCGCCGGGATGGTCAGTCTGATTTTGTAGTCAGGTGATTTGGTGAAGATCACATCGAATCTTCCGCCGATGTCCAGCTTGGAGAATCCCCTGTAGTCGTAATCCCTGGTGATGTAGCCCTGACTTGCGGATGCGGCCTGAGTCTCGGGGACAGTGACGTCGGTTCCCGCGAAAAGGGCGGGAGAGGCGAGGAGCGCGGCTGCAGCCGCGAGGGCTGCGATGGAAATGTAAATTCTGTTCATGACTATATGTGTTTGTTGATTTCGTCGAGGGCGTCGAGAAGTGCGCCGTAATAGCGTCTGAGTACCTCGGACTTGGAGCTTTCGTCCATCTCGTCCGGAAGCTGATCCAGCATAGACACAGCGCCGTCGCCGAGGCTTCTGACTGTCTGGGCCAGGCTTCCGTCGAGGTCTTTTTCATATATGGCTCCGCTCAGCGCGGCGGCCTTCCCGGAATACGCTATGCAGATTTCCGCCGGGTCATCCGCGACGCCGGCAAACCAGTCTGTCGGCTTCGCAGCGGGCTGCGAGATGTAGATGAGCGCGGCCACCGCGGCGGCGGCTGTCCCTATGTATGCGAAGAGGCGTAGGACGCTTAAGCGGCGGGACTTCCCGCAGGCGGAGTCAAGTCTGGCCTCGAAACGCTCGAGATGCCCCTCAGGAAGCTCCCCGCTTCCGAATGCGGACGCGTTTTCCCGTATAATCTGTTCTATGTCTTTCATATCATTTTGTGTTTCAGGATTTTTGCCAATTGTTCCTTCGCCCGGCAGAAGCGGGTCCTGAGCGTGCCCTCGCGAGTTCCGGTCATCCGGGAGATTTCTTCGTAGTCCAGGCCCTCCAGAAGTACGAGATCCAGTATCAGTCTCTGCTGCTCGGGCAGCTTCTCCAGAGCATTCCGGAGTACCGCTGCCGTGATGCCGCTCTCCGGGACTTCATCAGAGGTCTCAGTCTCGATGTCGGCGGAGTACTCGTCGAGGAAAAGTTTCTCTCGGCGGCGCTTTCTCAGGGCGTCAATCGATTTTCTGATGCAGGTGCGGGAGAGCCAGGCCCCTGTCTGCCGCTCGTCATAAGTCCTGACTCCTGAGGAGATGAACTTGAGGATGGTGTCCTGAGTAATCTCCTCTGCCAGAGCACTGTCGAGCGTGAGGCGCAGGCTCGTATTGTACAGTCTCTGCGCGTGGGCTTTATAGAAATCTATGGACTCTTCTCTCGTCATTCCGTTTTCGTCTTTCTGCAATATAAACGAAAGTCTCCGGAGATTGTTACAGATTCCGGAGTTTTTTTTCGTTTCAGAAGCGGAATCTTACTTTCTTGACTATCTTTGTCTGCACAGCTGTGGCCGGAACGGTCCGGCCCAGGCTGCCGATACCCACACAATTACTAACCCCTGATTCAATCGCTATGGCCCAGGAAAACAAAGAATGGATATGTTCTGTATGCGGATACAGGCATATCGGACCCGAGCCTCCGAAGGAGTGCCCGGTGTGTCACGTAAGCAGAGAGTACTTTGACGAGGCGGGAACGGACCCGGAATCCGAGGTGCTGTAACTATTTAAGAGTTGCTTGGTTAATCCCCGAAGATAACTTCGCGTCCTTGGCACTTTTGGCAAAGCCGGTTCTGGGATGACAAGGCCTTCTTCGGGGATTTTTGTAATGTGCAGCATACCATTCTCAAATGGCATATTCTATCGGGCTTGGCGGGGCGATGAGAAAAAGACGCCCGATCAGGTCGGGCGTGACGATGAGCAGAAGACGCCCGATCAGGTCGGGCGTGACGAAAACCGTCATTGCCGGCCTTCCCTCTACGTCATTGCCGGCCCCGACCGGCAATCTCTGCTCTGCCGGCAGCAGAAGCCGCCCGATCAGGTCGGGCGTGACGAAAACCGTCATTGCCGGCCCCGACCGGCAATCTCTTCCCTGCGGCGGTGTGGATCCCGTAGAGAGCCGCGAGAAAACCTCATAATCCTCACGGAACACTTATTCGCCCGCCTTCTGTCCGGGCTGAAAAAGAGCCTTATAGCTGTCACTGTTCCAGGTGATTGTGCCTGTACCGTGCTTGAAAAGAGCGTTGAGGTCCGCACGCCCGATCGCATACTCCTCCCATACGGCCTCACCCCTTTCGATATCCTCCACTACTGAGCGCATATCGAGAACGTACTGCATATCCAGTTTAGGGAGTGCGCCTCTCTGCCAGTCGTGACCGCCATAAAGGGTAAGTTCCGAAGGATCGATCCCACTGGCGGGATTCTCGATATACTCTATCAGATGAGCTATCCCCCGCGAAAAGTCCTTAAACCCTTCCGTAGAGAAAATCCAGCAGCCGTTGCCGGACCCCACAGCATCACCGGAGAAGATGATATTCTCGCCCTCAAGGACGAATGCCATAGAGCCTCGGGTATGACCGGGAACCATCACGGCAGATAGCTTGCATCCGCCCAGATCGAACACACTGCCTTCATCGATGAAGCTCACGCGTTCCTTGGGGAAACCCTTCAGATAACGTTCATTGTCCGCGAAATCCACTCTCGGGAGCCGGAAGTCGATATCCCCGTCATCGGCGAAGGCGTGAGACATCCCGACGTGATCCGGGTGTGCGTGCGTGACCGTGATTATCTTCTCGCGCCCTCCGGCAAGGCTGTAGAAAATGCTCCGGAGCGACTCTGAGGCATCCTCAGCCCACTTGATGTCATTCGAAAGGTCTATCAGGACGGCCTTGCGGCTGCCCACTACCATATACATATTCGAGCAGTTGTTCATACCGGTCACCGCTCCGGCATCCCCGATATGCACGCCGGCCGGATTCGCGGCATTCGAATCCTCTATCCCGTAAACTCCTTCCCGTATGGCGGTGACTGTATATGGTCCCAGCTCGACGCGGGACTTATGCTTGAGGGCCTCGCGGATGTCATCCCCGCTCTCCGACGCATCGTATATCAGTTCCTTCGTGAGAGGATCGCGGCGGAAATGCCTGAAGTAGTCCCACATCATCTCCGCAACAGGCTTGAAATTCCCGTATTCGTTTATGGTATTGAGACGCATAAGCGGCACTCCGTCTTTCACCTTCACGCGCCTTTCGACCCCGAGTCTGCCGGTCATCACGTACTCGGCCAGTTCGCCCGGGAACTTTCCGGGACGCATGCTCTCCTGCGCCTGCGCGGGAAGGCAGCACAGGCAGGAGATTATAAGCAGAATTCCTTTGATAGCTTTCATGATCAGTATTTTTATGGAACTAAGACACATTTCTGATAAAACAGTCAAGTACCGCACGTCTTGGAAAAGTCACAGTATCTGTCCGGGGCTTCCTGAAATCACTTCCCCCAGCGCAGCGTCAGCGTGACCCCGGCGGCATCCGGCAGAAGGGAACCCTTGTCGGCATACAGGCCCAGCAGTATCTGCGGGGCGGCCTTGAAGCGGAGCTTGGGCAGCTGCACTTCGAATGCTCCGGAAACCTGACGCGGCTTGCTTTCGTAGATGCTTCCTGCCGCCCGATGATAGAGTCCGAATTGACGGCTGTAAGTGATTTTCATCGTATAGGGCAGCTTGTGCGCGAGGCTTCCTCCCAGACCGAAGTTCCAGGCGACTATCCTGTTGCTCGTGACCCCGAGAGTCAGGCCGTCAGCGTTCTGCGCGGCGGCGGGGAAAAGCGGAAGGCCGATCACGCGTCCGTTGTAAGTCCAGCCGGAGCGGTATTCGCCGTTGTTGAAATAATTGTCGCAGCCTCCGACGATATAGATTTTCTTGTCAGGATTCTTTTTCAGCTCCTCCTCTGTGGCGGGACGGTCGTGGCGCGTTCCGGACTGCCATTTGGTATAGATATACTCCAGAAGAATATCGCTGACCCACAGGGACTTGTCCTTAAGCGAAAAATGCAGGGTGTTCACTGCGTCAGGGAAATTCTGGAAGCCCACCCCCGAGCCGTCCTCGAAAGGCCTGTCGTGCTGGAAGACCAGAGAGAAAGTCTCCCGCTGCCAGTCCAGCCGGATCAGCTCGCGGCCGAGATGATTCCCGAGCGCGTTTATCTGAGCGCTCTGAGTGGCATCCTCGCCGCCGCTCGAGCCTGTCATTATGCGAAGATAATCCTTCAGAGTCTGCGGCTGCTTTCCATACACGGGGGAGACTCCTCCCCACTGACACCAGTCCTCGAGCCCCGCCGTCAGATGCAGCTGAGCGCTGAGCCTGACTCTGAAATACAGGGCCTGGTTATGAAGCAGGGTATGTTTTACATAACGATGGTCCCAGAGCCCGTAGTCCCCGAAATCGAAACGCGCCGAGACCACCTCGGAGACAAAAGGCACTCCGATCCAGTCCGATTTCAGAGTATAGCCTGCAAAGGCCTGCGAGTTGCCCGTCCAGGTCAGGTCTCCTCCCGTCACCGAGAGCCCGCCGAACCCCCTCTCCCGTGGTTTTACGCCCACGTCCAGATGCAGTTTCTTCCACGACACCCCTAAATGGGCAGCCTCAAGCATCCCGCGATACTGTTTCCCGCTCCGGTTGTGCACTTCCTCATCCGGCTGCGCCGCAGCGTAGCCGGCGAGCCCTACTCCCCAGTCCAGACTGAAATCTCCTCCGAGGCTCCGCATCCCGTCCACGCCTGCCCGCAGCAGGGCACCGGACGTCTCCGGGTACACGCCGCCACGGTTCGTGTGGCTCCAGAACGGCAGCGCGCGCGAAGTGGAGCCGAGTCCGCTCATCTGCACGTACCAGTCATTCCCGCCGGCGGCTCCGAGAGGAAGCGAGGCGAGAGTGGCGCAGACGGCCATCGCAATAAAACGTAAAGTGTTCATAGTCCGTAGTTCTGACTCTCTATCCGAGACGCTGCCCGGCATATTCCATTCTCGAGGCGAACTGCTCACGCCCGATGATGCTCACGATGTCCGCGATGCCCAGTCCGTTGGCCGTTCCGGCCAATGACAGCCTCAGGCAGTTCATAACCTTGCCCATCGGCCAGCCCTTCTCCTTTATGTATTCTTCCAGTGCCGTCTCGATCCTCTCCTTGCTGAAATCGCCTTCGAGGGCGCATATATAAGCGGCCGCCTCGGCTGCGTGTGCGGGGGTGTCGTCCTTCCAGAACTTGTCCGCGTCCTTGGCGAGGAACGGAGCGGTCAGGCTGTCGTCATAGAACTTGGCGCGAGGGTCCGCAGGAGCTGCGCCCTTCGCAGTGGCTGCTCCCGCCTTCACTCCGAAGGCTTCGAACTCCGACGGGGCGATGAAAAGATAGGATGCTATGTCCCAGATGTCCGCGACGAAGGTAGCCCTCTCGCGCGTGAGCGTCACCACATTCTTCACGTAGTTCATCGAGAAGGAGTGCTGCGCGAAGTCGGCGCTTACGGGACATCTGAAGCAGCCTGTGACCTTGATCCCGTGACTCTCCAGCACTGGGACGAGGAGCTCGGTGAGCTCATTGTCGCTCTTTTTGCGCAGATACTCGCGGTTATACCAGCGGGCCTTGTCCGGGTTGAACTTCGCGCCGGCTTTCTGGACTTTGTCCAGCGAGAAAGCCTTCACGAGTTCGCTCAGAGTGAACAACTCACGCTCGTCGCCCGGGTTCCATCCCAGCATCGCCAGCATATTCACGAAGGCTTCCGGGAAATACCCGTCCTCCCGGTAGCCGTGCGAAACCTCTCCCTGGGGATTCACCCAGCGCAGCGGGAATACCGGGAAGCCCAGCTTGTCACCGTCGCGCTTGCTCAGTTTTCCGTTCCCCACAGGCTTGAGCAGCAGGGACAGATGGGCGAATCTCGGCTGGCTGTCTTCCCAGCCGAAGGCCTTGTAGAGCATATAATGCAGAGGCAGGGACGGGAGCCACTCCTCGCCCCGGATGACCTCGCTTATCTCCATCAGATGGTCGTCCACTATGTTCGCCAGATGGTAGGTAGGCAGTTCGTCCGCCCTTTTCCAGAGCACCTTGTCATCCAGCGTGTCGGTATTCACCTCGATATGTCCCCGGATAAGGTCGTCCATAGCCACCACGGTGTTCTCGGGCATCTTGAAACGGATAGTCCAGTCCGTAGTGTCCGAAAGCAGACGCTGCGTTTCTTCCGGGCTGAGGGTCAAGGAGTTGCGTAGTCTAAGACGTGAGACCTGATTATAGGTGAAAGTCTCTCCGGCGCTTTCTGCCGCCGCTCTGACCGCCTCCAGCTCCTGAGCGCTGTCGAAGGCGTAATACGCATACCCCCTCTCTATGAGCTGCTCCGCATATCTGCGGTAGATCCCGCGCCTCTGGCTCTGACGGTAAGGGGCGTGGGGATGCCTTTCTGTCGGCACTTCCACTACCTTGCCGTTCCCGTCCACTCCCTCGTCCGGGACTATGCCGCACCAGCGCAGGGCCTCTATTATGTACTCTTCGGCTCCCGGCACGAAGCGGTGGGAGTCAGTGTCCTCGATTCTGAGGATGAAATCTCCGCCGTTCTGCTTGGCGTACAGATAGTTGTATAGCGCCGTGCGCACACCGCCCATATGCAGCGGGCCGGTAGGGGAGGGCGCGAATCTTACTCTTGTCTTGCGTTCCATATCTACTGTTTCTTTTCCTGATGATAGCCCCGGCGGATGGCGGGGATGTTCTCCAGCATACTGAAGTCCTGGGCACTGTCCACGAGAAGCACAGGCTTGTCGTCTTCGCTGAAATTGAAGGTCCTGCGGTTCTCCTGCGTGTTGTAGCCGATGTTCTGGATCGCGGCGGTCTCGCCCAGGCTCACGCCCTCTCCGTCATCGCGGCGCGACCTGTCATAGACGAAGTCGTCCGAGATGGTGATGAGATTACCCAGATCCACGTTCGTGATCTTGTTCAGCTTGCTGTACTCGAAGCCAGTCGCGATGACGGTGATTTTTATGGTGTCGTCCGCTTCCGGGTCCTCGTTCCAGATGATTCCGCGCTTGAAGATGGTGAACTTTCCCAGAGCCTTGCGGATCTTGTCCGTAAGCTCGTTCAGCCCTGTCATATTCAGGCCGTTGGCGTTGTTCGCGAGAGTGATGTTCAGCAGCACCTTGCGGGCCGTGTTGATGACGAAGTCGTTCAGCAGCGGCGAATTGATGGCGGAGTTTATGGCATCGTCTATGCGGTTCTCCCCCTTGCCGCTGCCGCAGCCCATAAGGGCGAGGCCGCTGTCTTTCATCACCGTCTTCACGTCCTCGAAGTCCACGTTCACGTAGCCGTGCGACTTGATGATCTCTATGATGCCGCTCACTGCTGTCGCCAGAATCTCGTCCACCTTCGGGAAGGCGTCCTGCACCAGAAGGTCTCCGAACTGCTGGTAGAGCTTGTCGTTGTTTATGATGAGCAGGCTGTCCACGTTCTTTTTCAGCTCGTTGATGCCGTCGATGGCCCTTCCGAGCGCCTCCGCCCCTTCATTCTCGAATGGCAGGGTGACTACGGCCACAGTAAGTATCCCCCTGTCCCTGGACATCTTCGCGATTACGGGAGCCGCGCCCGTACCGGTGCCGCCGCCCATTCCGGCGGTGATGAAAAGCATATCGGTGTTATGGTCGAAGAGCACGGAAGCTATCTCGTCCTGGGATTCCAGGGCGGCGTTGCGCCCCACCGTGGCGTTCGTTCCGGCTCCGAGTCCGCGTCCCAGCTGAATCTTCACGGGGACACTGCATTTCTGCAGGGCCTGCGAGTCGGTGTTGCAGGCCACGAACTTGCAGCCCTGGACATTCCGGTTGAACATATAGTTCACGGCGTTGCAACCGCCTCCGCCTACGCCGATGACGGAAATTTCGGACTCCTTGGCGACCCAGTCGGTCGGGGGATCCATACTCGGTATCTCAAAATTATCCATACTGCTGCTACTACTACTACTGCTCCATATCATTATAAAGTCCGTCGATTACTCCCTCCATACCGTGGGAGACCTTGTTCAGGAATTTCCCCAGACCGCTTGTGGTCCAGGTGACGCGTGGCTTTTTCTTGGTTTTTTCTTTCTTTTTCTTCGTCTCCTCTCCGAATTCCTCCGGCGCGATGAGATGCTCCGGGAACAGCTGAGCCGCCTCTTCGCCGCTGCGCTCTGCGCCTTTCGCTCCGCCCTCCGAAGCTGCCGAAGCCTCCGAAGCGGCAGACCCCTCCGAAACAGCAGAACCCTCCGGAGCTGCCGCAGCCTGCTTTTCGGAGCTTTCTTCGTGGAGCTGCTCCACAGGACGCGCAGCGGCCGCAGGGACCCCGCTCTCCGCAGGCTCTCCGTCTGCCTTCTGCCCCTGGAGCACGACCTTGTCGGAGAGACAGTTGAGCAGCTCGTTCTCCTTCGCCGCGAGGATCATTCCGATAGATGCCGCGGCTGACGGCTCGCAGACCTCCGGACAGCCGGAGCAGGAGAATTTGTGCAGGGGGTAGCCTACGCGGACATTGTAGCCGGAGAGCTCCTTGGCGTAGGCCGACAGGTTCGGAATCATAGCTCCGCCGCCTGTCAGCACTATGCCGCTGCGCAGCCTGTCGGCATAGCCGCTCTCCTGGATCTTGTAGAAACAGGCCTCGAGGATCTCCTTCATCCGGCAGGTGATGACTTCGGACAGGTATTTGACGGTCAGCTGCTTGCAGCTTCCGTCTTCTTTATTTTCGATCTGTATTATCTTGTCCCGGAGCGTCAGGAGCTTTTCCGGCATACACACTCCGTAGGCGAGTTTTATGTTCTCCGAGAGACGCTCCGAGGTGCCGCACTCCAGACGGATGTCGCTCGTGATGGTCTTGCCTCCGAACGGGATCGAGGAGTAGTGGCAGAGGATGTTCTTGTGGTAGATGGTCACGGAGGTCACGCCCCCGCCTATCTCGATGAGCGCCACGCCGTTCTCCCTCTCTTCGGCAGTCAGGACGGCTTTCCCGGTCACTTCGGGGATGAAGTACTTGCCCGCTATGGCCTTTCCGGCGAGGTTCATCACCATATCCAGGTTCGCGCAGGACCTCTTCTTCCCGATGAAGACCTTGAAGTTGCCGTCCAGGGTCTCGCTGACCATCCCGACTATGTCGTTCTCGCTCGCCATTATGTAGTCGTCCGCCGAGAATGACTGAGGCACGATGCCGTAGATGAAATCGCGCTCCCTGTCGTCGAGCGGATAGGTGTCCGCAGCTTCATTCTTCAGGAAGTCCACTTCCTCCTGCGTGATGGAGCTGTTCTTGTCGGAGCGCTCTATGCTCGCGCAGGCGCTCTGCTGCTGTACGGAGAAGCGCGGCAGCCCGACCACGAGCTGCAGGATCTTTATCTTGAGTTCCTCCTCCGCCGCGCCGAGAGCTTCCTTGACGCAGGAGGCCGCTTGCTTGGGGTTGAATACCACGCTGTGCCGCACACCACGGGAAGGAATCTCCCTGTAGTACACTATCTGGATATTGCTGCCGTCGATCTCGGCCACGCTCACCGCCGTCTTAGATGAGCCCAAATCAATCGATGCTATATATCTTTCGTCCATAAACCTCGCAAGTTAAGTAATTCCTAAAAAATAACTTGGTACTTTTGTTCGTCTTTTCGGTCTAAATATATTCGTTCATCAGTCGTGTACCCCGGTACACTCCTTCTTCACGAAGATATTTATCCACAAAAATCCTTCACAAAACTTTACCATGTTATTTTTTCATCATTACTAAGCATTTTCTCATTTGCAGATGATCTGTCCGTCATATTTCAGGTTCACGCTCCTGTAATTCTTCCCCGTAGGGCGTATGTAGCGGTAGTAATCCTCCATCCTGGAGAATTTCGCCTCCACCCTGCGCGGCTGCCCGAAAATGAAACTCTCCCTCCCTTCGCGGGGGATCAGAATCAGATCTCCGTCCTCGTCCACGTGCATCTGCACTATCCGTTCAGCCCAGCCGCCGTCCATATACTCGAGCATATTCAGAATGTCCCTGATCCAGTCCCGGCTGCCCCCGCCTTCCGCAGGGACGTTCCCGTCGATCACCGGCACGGGCGCGAAGCAGGAAGCCTTCAGCGGGAAGAAAACCCCGTTCCTGTCCACATAGAAGCCCTCATCGCCCTTCTGGAAGCGTGCCACGGGCTCCCGGAAAGTGATGCGGACATTCAGGTATCCGTCATCGGTCGTCCAGGCCTCGCTTCTGAGTATGCTGCTCTGCAGATTCAGGACATTCTCGATTTTGTAGAGCTGCAGACTGTCGAGCCTCTGCCCTATGTAGGGAGCGCAACGCTTGTCCAGAGTGCTGCGCACTTCGGTCTCGCTCATAAAGCGCGGCCCCGGCGCGAATGATACTCTCAGCCCCTCGCAGGTGCGCAGCCTGCGGTCCGCCGCCGCCAGCGAAGCGGTAGCGATCATCGCGCAGAGCAGCGCCGCCAGCGCGCAGAGCGAAAGTATATGTCTGCCTCTCAGCTTCATCTTTTCTCGAGCATTTCAGTTATGGGACCGGCAAGCCGGTCAATATCGCCCGCACCGAAGGTGACGAGCACGTCCGGGGCCTCGTCCCTCAGAGCCTGCAGCACGTCCTCCTTGTGCATAAGCACCTTTTCCGGAGCTGTCACGTCTTTGAAAATCAACTCGGAGGTCACCCCCGGTATCGGTTCCTCTCTTGCCGGATAGATGTCCAGGAGGATGAGTCTGTCCACGGCGCTCAGGGCCTTCGCGAACTGCGGCGCGAAATCCCTGGTGCGGGAGTACAGATGGGGCTGGAACACGGCGGTGATCTTTCTGCCCGGGAATATGCCCCGCAGGGACGAGATGGTCGCTGCAAGTTCCTCAGGATGATGGGCATAGTCATCTATGTAGGTAAGACCCGGACGGTTCAGATGCACGTCCATCCTCCGCCTTACTCCCATAAATCCTGCTATGCCGCTGCGCACCGCCTCATCGCGGACTCCGTGACAGAGGCACAAGGCCGCCGCCGCCACGCTGTTCTCCACGTTCACGCGGCCCAGGGCGCCGGCGGTGATATTGTCTATGCGGCCTCCCGGATGCACCAGATCGAAAGTGTAGTGTCCGAGGGCCCCCAGACGGATATTCTCCGCGTGGAAATCCGCACGCGGATCGTCAGCGTGGTAAGTGTATATCTTCGCGCCGGTGTCTTCCCCGCCTATCGGCAGGCCGAGTTTCACCACCAGGGAGTCTGTCACCTGCGAGGCGAACTGCCGGAAGGCCTGCTGCACGTGCGCGAGGTCTCCGTATATGTCCAGATGGTCCGCGTCCATCGATGTGATGACCGCGGCGGCCGGATGCAGCTGCAGGAAGGAACGGTCATACTCGTCCGCTTCCACTACCACCGTAGGGCGATGGCTGACCAGCATATTCGTGCCGTAATTCTTCGAGATGCCGCCGAGGAAAGCCGAGCAGCCCTCGCCGCTGACAGTCACGATATGTGCCGTCAGAGTGCTTGTGGTGGTCTTGCCGTGGGTGCCTGCTACCGCGAGGCAGGTCTGTCCGCGAGTGATTTCACCCAGAATCTGCGAGCGCTTCATCACGCTGTAGCCCTGCTCCCTGACATAGCGCAGCTCTCCGAGAGTCTCCGGTATGGCCGGGGTATAGACTACCAGTGTATTCTCGATGTCCTTCGGGATGAAGTTCACATCGTCTTCATAATGGACCGCTATGCCCTCCTTCTCGAGGGCGGCGGTAAGATCGGAGGGCGTCCTGTCATAGCCGGACACTGCAAGCCCCTTGAACTTCCAGTATCTTGCGATGGCGCTCATCCCGATGCCGCCTATTCCTATGAAATAAATGTTCTTATACATTGCCTTCACATATTCTGTAAACCTCTTCCGCTATCGTGCCCGCCGCCTGCGGAAGGGCGAGCGAGGCCGCGTTGCGTTCCATTTCAGCCGTCTTGCCTGAGTCCCTCACCAGAGCGAGAGCGGTCCGCATAAGTTCCTCCCGGGCCTTTTCGTCCCTCACCAGAGCGGCCGCTCCGCGGTTTACAAGAGCCATAGCATTATGCGTCTGATGGTCTTCCGCCACATTCGGGGACGGCACGAGCACTGACGCCTTATGGGCAGCGCACAGCTCCGAAATCGAGCCTGCTCCCGAGCGGGAGATGACCAGGTCGGCAGCGGCGTACGCAAGTCCCATCCTGCGGATGAAATCCGTGTGGTGTACGTGTGCGGCCTCCTTGTGCCGGGCCATAAACTCATCCACGCCCTTCTTGTAGAAGGATCCGCACTGCCAGAGGACTTCGACCCCTTCCGAGCCGGGACATCCGTCCTCTATCCATTTCTTCACCGACTCGTTAAGCGTGCGGCTGCCCAGACTCCCTCCCACGATGAGGATGTGGCGGCAGGACGCGCTGAGTCCGTAGAACTTCACTCCTTCGGCTTTGAGAGAAGCGTCGGCGGGGACTATCTCGCTGCGGATAGGGTTGCCCGTGAGCACTATCCTGTCCTTCGGGAAGAACTTCTCCATACCCGGATAAGCCACGCAGATCCCTCTGACGTGGCGGCCCAGCAGGCGGTTAGTCAGTCCGGCGAAGCTGTTCTGCTCCTGTATCAGGGCAGGAACGCCCTTACGCACGGCTTTCCACAGCAGGGGAGCGCTGGCGTATCCGCCCACGCCTATGGCTATGTCGGGACGGAATTCGTCGATGAGACGCCCGGCCTTGCGCAGGCTCGCGCAGATGCGCAGCGGCAGCTTGAGGTTTGCCGCCAGATTCCTTAGACTGAGCTGTCTCTGCAGTCCGGCTATGGGCAGGCCCACTATCCTGTATCCGGCCGCCGGGACTTTCTCCATCTCCATACGGCCCTCCGCGCCCACGAAGAGTATCTCCGTGTCCGGGTTCAGTTCCTTCAGTCTGCCCGCGATGGATATGGCCGGGAAGATGTGTCCACCCGTGCCTCCACCGCTTATCATCACTCTCAATGCTCTGTACTCTTCCATCAGTTATTCCCGATTATATTGTCTTCTGCCGCGTCCAGATCGTCCAGACTGCTTTCCATCTCAGGTTTGAGGCTCGTGATAGGCTCGGCCATCCGTGTCTCGGCTTCTATTTTCTTCTTCGCCATCCGGCTGATGGAGAGCAGGATGCCGAACGCTATGCTGAATGCGATGAAGGAGGTCGCGCCGTGGCTGATCATAGGCAGCGTCTGCCCCGTCTGCGGCAGGAGCCGGGCGTTCACCATTATGTGCATCAGGGCCTGCCCGCTGATGAGCAGCACCAGTCCGGTCACGAGTATCTGCGCGAAGCGGTCATCGCAGCTGCGCACTATGATGCTTCCGCGCGCCAGAAGGCTCAGATACAGCCCCAGCACTATTATGCCGCCCAGCAGCCCGTACTCCTCCAGTATGAAGCTGTACATATAGTCTTCGTACATCACAGGCACTATGTAACGCTGTGTGCTCTGTCCGGGACCTTTCCCGATAAAACCGCCCTCGTGTATCGCTATCTTGGCACTGTAGGTCTGCCGGAATTCGTCCAGTGCATCATAATACTCCTTACTTCCTTTCCGGGCGTTCAGGAAGCGCTCGATATCTTCATCGTCGCCCTTGATTCTCGAGGCCCAGGTCCCGGCCCTCTCGAAGAATCCCGCTTCCTGCTTCCGGTCGGGATCTTTCTCTCCTCCTAAGGCTCCTGCCAGAAGAAGCACCCCGCCCCCGACGAGTCCGAGGCAGAGTCCCGCGAGCGCCATCTGCTTCAGTTTCCCGTGCCAGAGCCCGCTGCAGAGCATCGTGGCAAACAGCGCCACTGCTATGAACACGCCGCCGGAGCCGCTGCTCTTCATTATGCAGAGCATCACGGCAAGTGTAGGCAGGTAAAGATACAGAATCCGTTTGGCAGCAGCAGAGGAGAGCCAGCCCAGATGCCGGTGCATAGCGAGCCTGTCCGTCAGCTTGAAGCCGTTCTTTTCGTAAGTGTCTATCGCCCAGGCGATATACAGCACCATCCCTACTTTTATGAGCTCGAAGATATGTATCTGCATCCCTTTCACCTTGATGACTCGCCAGGCGTAGTTGATGTGCGTGGCCTGGATGAAGTCACCTATCTTCATATGAGCCATCACGAAGATGATGGCCACCATAGCAAGCGGGAAACACCACGGGGCGAAGAGTCTGTACCACTTCACGTCACGGATGACCAGATAGCAGAACAGTATGCAGGCCAGTCCGAGTCCTATCACTTTCAGCTGGTCGAGGATAATGTCGGTCCGGGTCAAGTTCTCTGTCGTCATCATCGCCGTGGAGGAGAAGATGCAGACTATGGAGAAGAGGATAAGCAGGAGCACGATCATCCAGACCACCTTGTCCCCCGCAAGGTTGTCGATGAAATTCCAGAGAGCGTTCTTCCTGTTTCTTCCCATAGTGTCACAGGGTCCTTACGGCCGCCTTGAATTTGTCCCCGCGGTCTTCATAGCAGGTGAAGAGGTCGAAGCTTGCGCAGCACGGGCTGAGCAGCACGACATCTCCGGAGACAGCCCTGCGGCTGCACTCCTTCACCGCCTCCTCTGCGGAGAGGGTATCTGTCATATTCTCGCTTCCCACTATGCCCTCGAAGGCTTCGTGGAGTTTTCTGTTGTCCACGCCCAGGCAGACTATGGCCTTGACCTTTTCTTTCACCACAGGGGCGAGGACACTGTAGTCATTGCCCTTGTCGGTGCCTCCCGCAATCCAGACCACAGGACGGGTCTGACACTCGAGAGCATACCAGGCCGCGTCCACGTTCGTGGCCTTGGAATCATTTACATACAGGACTCCGCCCACGCTGAGCACCGGCTCCAGCCTATGCTCGATGGCCTTGAAGCTGCGCAGGGCGGCGCGGATGGTCTCGTCGTCGATGTCCATCGCCTTGGCCGCAAGTGCGGCCGCCATAGAATTGTAGATGTTGTGTCTGCCGCCGAGTGCGAGCTCGTCGAGGTAGATTTCGCTTTCGTCCTTCTCGTATTTGAGCACTATCCTGCCGTCCTTCACGTAGGCTCCCTGGTCCAGGTCTTCCTTCTGCTGCGAGAACGGGAGCATCTTGCACTTAAGCACTATGCGGCTGAGCTGCGCTATGGTGATGGCGTCGTCCGAGTCGAAGATGAAGCAGTCCTCCGGGCGGAGATTGCGCGTGATGCGGAACTTCGCCTTCACGTAGTTCTCCATATTGTGGTCATAACGGTCCAGATGGTCCGGCGTGATGTTAGTTATGATGGCGATGTCCGGGCGGAAATTATAGACGTTGTCCAGCTGGAAACTACTGATTTCCAGGACGTAATAGTCGAAGTTCTCAGTCGCCACCTGATAGGCGTAGCTCTTGCCTATATTGCCGCCCAGCCCCACGTTGAGGCCCGCCTGCTGAAGCAGGTGGTAGATCAGCGAGGTCGTGGTGGTCTTGCCGTTGCTGCCGGTGACGCATATCTTGCGGGCCGTGTCGTAGCGCCCCGCGAACTCGATCTCGGAGATTATCGGCGTGCCCTGAGCCTCCAGGGCGCGTACCATAGGAGCCGAGGACGGGATGCCCGGGCTCTTCACCACTTCGTCTGCGCTCAGTATCAGCTCTTCGCTGTGCCGTCCCTGCTCGAAGGGTATGTCCCACTTGCGCAGCATTTCAGCATACTGCTCTCCGATCTCCCCCTTGTCGGAGAGGAAGACCTCGTATCCTTTCACTTTCGCCAGCACGGCTGCGCCCGTTCCGCTTTCTCCGCCGCCCAGCACTACTATTCTGCCCATATTCATTATCTTTTTTCTATCTTACCTTCAGCATTGCCAGCGTCGCCACCGCCAGAAGCAGTCCCACTATCCAGAACCTCGTCACTATCCGGGCTTCCGGAATGCCCTTCTTCTGATAGTGATGGTGGAGCGGAGCCATCAGGAACACCCGGCGTCCCTCCCCGTATTTTTTCTTGGTATGCTTGAACCAGCCGCGCTGGATGATGACCGAAAGAGACTCCATAAGGAAGATGCCGCAGAGTACCGGAAGCAGCAGTTCCTTGTGTATCAGCACCGCGCTCACGCCGATGACCCCGCCTATGGTGAGACTTCCCGTGTCGCCCATAAATACCTGCGCCGGGAAAGTGTTGTACCACAGGAAGCCCAGCAGAGCCCCCGCGAAGGCTGCCATATAGATAGCCACCTCGCCCGTGCCCGGGATGTACATTATGTTCAGATAGTGAGCGTCCAGGATGTTGCTGCTCAGCCAGGCCATCACTCCGAGCGTGATCACCACGATGGTCGAGGTGCCCGTGGCGAGTCCGTCCATTCCGTCCGTGAGGTTCGTTCCGTTCGAGCAGGCGAGTATGATGAAGATGATCACCAGCATATATATGCCCCAGGTGCAGTAAACTCCCATCTGACCGCGCAGCGGCGAGAGCCAGGAATAGTCGAACTCGTGCGTCTTCACGAAGGGGATCGTGGTCACGAGCCTGCTCGTGTGTATGTCGGAACTCAGACAGACCGTGAGCGCGATGACCAGACCCAGGGCGAACTGCATCAGCAGCTTGCTCTTCGCGCTGAGTCCCTCCTTGTTATGCCTGAACACCTTGATGTAGTCGTCCAGGAAGCCGATCGCTCCGCACCAGAGCGTGGTGAGCAGAAGCAGCAGAGTGTAGATGCTGTCCAGACGGCAGACCAGCAGAGCCGAGCCCACCAGAGCGACTATGATGATCACTCCGCCCATCGTGGGCGTGCCCTTTTTCTGCATCTGACCTTCGAGTCCGAGGTCGCGGATGCTCTCTCCTATCTGCCTGCGCTGCAGCCAATGTATGATTTTCCCTCCCGCGATGAAGGCTATGAGCATACTGAGCACCGCCGCGAGCATAGCTCTGAACGACAGATAGTGCATCAGACCCGCTCCCGGGAAATCATATCCGAGCTTAGTCAGCCAGTCTACCAGATGATACAGCATAATCCTCTATTCCAAACTTTTAAATACTTCTTCCACTATCTCCCTCTCGTCGAAATGGAGTTTTTCCTTTCCGACGATCTGATATGTCTCGTGTCCCTTGCCCGCAAGCAGCAGCGCGGCACCTTCCGGAGCGAGCAGCAGCGCCGTCCTTATAGCCTCGCGCCGGTCGCAGATGAAAAGCGCCTTGCCCAGACCCCGTGGGCTGAAACCCTTGCGGATTTCATCCAATATGCCTTCAGCATTCTCCGTTCTCGGATTGTCCGAGGTCACGATGATGCGGTCCGCGTACTTCTCGGCTATCTGAGCCATCTCCGGCCGCTTGGTCCTGTCGCGGTCGCCTCCGCAGCCGAACAGACAGATCAGAGGCTTGTGGGGAGCGATGTCCTTCAGAGTCTTGAGGACGTTGTCCAATGCGTCCGGCGTGTGCGCGTAGTCTATTATGACGCTCAGAGCGCGCGGTCCGCGCAGAGTCTCCAGGCGGCCGGGGGCCGATTCGAGCCGGCTGAGGCCGACCAATACTTCCTCCGCCTCCGCGCCCAGTTCCACTGCGGCGCTGTAGATAGCGAGAAGGTTGTAGGCGTTGTGCGCCCCTATGAGGCGGGTCCACACCTCCCTGCCGTCTATGCGCAGCTGCATCCCGTCGAAGCTCTCCTCGATGATCCTCGCAGTATGGTCCGCCATATTCCGGCAGGAGTATGTCACCACCCTCGCCCGGCAGTTCTGGACCATAACGGAGCCGTTCCTGTCGTCTATGTTCGTTATGGCCACCGCATCCTCGGGGAGAGCGTCGAAGAAGAGTTTCTTGCATCTGAGGTACTCCGCGAAGGTCTTGTGGTAGTCCAGATGGTCGTGTGTGAGATTCGAGAAGATACCCTCGCTGAAATGCAGCCCGGCCACTCTGTCCTGCTGCATACCTATGGAGCTGACCTCCATAAAGCAGTATTCGCAGCCTTCCGCCACCATCTCGGCGAGCAGCTCATTTATGGTTATGGGGTCGGCCGTGGTGTTTTCGGTCTCGCTGCGTCTGCCGCCCACGTAGTTCGCTATGGTGGAGAGCAGCCCGCAGCTGTAGCCCAGACTGCGGAACAGGCGGTAGAGCAGGGTCACGGTCGTAGTCTTCCCGTTCGTGCCGGTGATGCCCACCAGGTGCAGCTGCCGGGAAGGATGTCCGTAGAAGTTCCCGGCGCACAGAGCCAGAGATTTCCTGTCGGCGGACACAACTGCGCAGGCTCCGTTGCGCTGCGCATCCGCGATGTACCGGTGACCATCATCGCCGGTGCCGTTCACGGCTATGAAGAGAGACCCCCGGGACGCCTTGCGCGAGTCGCAGCAGATGGCCGGAATCTCCATATCGGGAGCGCCGCTCAGAAGAGTCGCTCCTGTACCTTTTATTATATCTTCAAGTCTCATTTCAATGTTATATGTACCGTCTGTCCTTCTTTCAGCACTTTCCCCGCCGCCGGACTCTGCCCGCTCACGTGGCCCACTCCGCTGTACGAGCATTTCAGCCCGCTGCCTTCTATCGCGCGCAGGGCATCCCTCAGCCCCATTCCCTTGAGATCCGGGACTTCTCCCTTTCCTGTGTGCTCCATAGAGCCACGGGCCATTTCCGGCACGGTCCCCGCAGGCTCCAGTTCCCCTCTCCAGTAAGGGTCTATGGTGCAGATGCCGTCCACGACTTCCCTTATGGCTTTCGCCGGGATGGTCCCTCCGTAGAAGCTCTCCGGGGAGAGCACTGAATAAACCGTACAGATTGCGCTGTACTGAGGGTCCTCCGCAGGGAAGAAGCAGACGAATGTGGCCTGGTTCTTCTTTCTGCCGCGCTCGTCAGTATAGCGTCCCGCCGCCGTAGGGCTGTCGTTCTTGTCCAGCACTATCTGTGAGGTTCCGGTCTTGCCGGCCACCTGGCACTTGGCGCTTCTGACCCTCGAGCCCGTACCGGCTTTCACCACGTGGACGAGTCCTGCGGTGAGAGTGTCGGCAGTGGCTCTGGAACATACAGAAGCGTTCAGTATGCCGGGTCCGCGTTTTTCCTTCACGATGCCGCCTTTCTCCACGCTTTCCACCAGATACGGTTTCATCATCATACCCTTGTTCGCTATGGCATTATAGAAAGTGAGGATGTGCAGGGGAGTCTCGCTTACGGAATACCCGTAGGCTATCGTCGCGAGAGAGGAACGGGACCACGAAGGGCTTTCCGGCGAGGGGATCACAGGGCTCGCCATACCTTTCAGGTCGAAGTCGAAAGACTGCCCCAGCTTGAAGGAATAGAGGTTGTCTATGAACTTCTTTGGCTTCTTGCCGTAATGCTCCGTCGCCAGATAGGAGAATATATAGTTCGAGGATACCTGAAGACCGTAGATGATAGGGACATTTTCGCTTTTGAACTCGCGGACATAATCCCCGATGTGCCTGTCTTCCTTGCCTGTTTCCCTCGTGACTCCGATGCCGCCCCCGTCTCTTGCCGGTACGGTCTCATAGAGCGACTTCACATAGCCGTCATTCATAAGGCTCATCAGCGTAGCCAGCTTGAAGATGGAGCCCGGCTCTCCGGCGCGGCCTATGGCGTAGTTAGTGGACTCTTCCGTAGTCCCGGTGTCGGGGTCGCGGCGCAGGTTCACCATAGCGCGTATCGCGCCGCTCTTTACCTCCATCACTACGAGGCAGCCGCCCTCTATGCGCCTGTTCGTGTCTATCTGGGCCCTGAGCGCCCTGTCCGCTATGTCCTGGAAGTCGATGTTCAGAGTGGTTCTGATGTCGTTGCCGTCCACAGGCTTGACGAAGACACTGTCCAGGTCGCGGATCTTGGCTCCGGCATCGCCGCGCTTCATATACTCGTAGCCGTCCTCCCCGTGCAGGGCATAGTCGAAGCTGCCTTCCAGTCCGATGAGATTGTTCTTGCTGGCTTCAGTGTTGCTGCGTATGAAACCTATGGTGCGTCTGGCCAGCTTCTCGTAAGGATAGCGGCGCACTTCCGCCCTGTTTGCGATGAGGCCTCCTTCGTTGCGGCCGCGCTCGAAGAGCGGGAGCCGCTTCAGCTTCAGCAGAGTCTCATAGTCCACGTTCTTGCCCAGCACCCTGTATTGCCTGCCCGACTTCCTGTCGGAAAGAATCTGCTCATAGTACTCTTTTGCGCTCTTCTGCGGGAAGAACTCCGGCAGCGCGTCCGCGAGCGCGCGTGCATCCTCTCTCCACTGCCGTTCCTTCTCCGCCCCGTCCTTCTTGTCTTCTTCGTACTGCTTCTTCATCACGGTGCAGTCCATCGCTATGGTGTAGGTGGCGGAAGATGTGGCGAGCGTGCGCCCGTCGTAGGTGAGGATTTCTCCCCGGGTAGGGTAGAGAGCTGTCTTTTTGCTCTTGGGGGTGAGCACCTCGAGAATCTTCGGCTCCGGCCGGAACCCGATCTGGATATATGCCAGCTGTATGACCGTCACGGCTGCCGCCGCCAGGGACAGGATATAGAAGCGGAACAGCATCTTTCCGGTGTTGTACCCCTTTTCTCTCTGTATGTCGCGCCTTTCAGCCATATATCTGTCTCTGTCTATTTATTCTCCACTCTCACTTCTTCAGCAGGACTGCGGCGTTCTCGCTTTCCTGTACTTCCGATCCCATCTGCTTCAGCATCCCCTCCAGCGTGGAGCGGCGGTTTATGCTTTTCATCCTGAACTCCAGGGCGGAGTTCTGCGTCTGCAGCTCCTTGAGCGTCAGCTTGTTCTTCTCCACCTTGGCCAGAGTGTTGTCCACTCCGAGGTTGAACCAGATGAACATCGTTATGAGGAAGAACATCCATATGACGTGTATGAAGTACTGCCCGATATTCAGTCTCAGCATCAGCTGACCCCTGGCTATGGCCTTAGCCAAGTTCACCAGAAGCTGTCCTATATCCTGGACCTTCCACTTCCTTCCGCCGTCTTCCCGCGTCTGCGGGGCTGTCTGCATATCCTTTCTGCCCATCATTACCTGCATTGCGTCTGTCCTGACTTCCCGCACTCTTGCGCTCCTCTCTTGCACCTTTGCGCTCCGGTCCCGCACTCCTGCGCTCCTCTCTTGCGCGCGACGCGCATCTTGGCGCTGCGCGCCCGGGTGTTGGCCGCTATTTCCTCCTCCGAAGGGAGTATCGGCTTGCGTTCCACGGCCTCAAGCGGCACCGCGCAGCGGCCGTAAACGTCCCTTTCCATCTTCCCTTCGACATTGCCGCTCCTTATGAAATTCTTCACCATCCTGTCTTCGAGGGACTGGTAGGTGATGACCACGAGTTTCCCTCCCGGCTTGAGAGTGTCCGCCGCGCCTTCGAGGAATTTCTCGAGAGACTTCATCTCGTCGTTCACTTCTATGCGCAGGGCCTGATAGACCTTGGCGAGGAACTTGTGCTCGGCGTAGGGCGGCAGGACGGGGGAGAGGATGGAGTTGAGGTCCCCGGTCGTGCGTATCGGGTTCCTTTCTCTCGCTGCGACTATCAGCGAGGCTATCCTGCGGGAGAGATCCAGCTCGCCATAGAGGCGGAAGATTCTTTCGAGCTCTCCGGCCCCATAGCCGTTCACCACAGAGGCGGCGTCTTTTTCTGCGAGGGAGTTCATCCTCATATCCAGAGCGGCATCGAAGCGGAAGGAAAAGCCCCTCTCCGCCGTGTCGAACTGGTGGGACGAAACGCCCAGATCTGCGAGAATCCCGTCCGCGACTCCCCGCTCCATCTCGTCTGCGGAGCCTGACTCATCTATCCGGCCTATCCTGTCTGCTACTCCCCGCTCCATCTCGTCCGCTCCGCGTTCCCGGTAATCGCGTGCGGCCTTGCGGGCCTCCAGGAGCGCGAAGTTGTGGACGAATCGGAAATTGTTATGTATCAATGTGAAACGGCTGTCTTCCGGACAGTTGGCAAAAGCATCGCTGTCACGGTCGAAAGATAGCAGTCTTCCTTCGGGGGAGAGTCTGGAGAGTATTTCGCGCGAGTGCCCGCCGCCGCCGAAGGTGGCGTCGATATAGAAGCCCGAGGGGTCGCCGACAAGGGCGGTCACGCTCCGGTCCAGAAGTACGGGGATATGATATTCTGACATTTCCGGACCTCCTATCTGCTTTCTGGGAGTTTTCCGGCTATTTCTACGAATTCTTCATTGGAGAGGGCTGTGGCCTCGAATCTCTCTTTGGCCCAGATCTCTATCTTGTAGTCATTTCCCGAGAAAACCACATCTTTTGTGACACCTATCTGCTCCAGCAGTTCTCTGGAGATGCTGATGCGGCCGAACTTCGGGTCAGGCTCCACGAGGTCGCGCCCGCGAGTGTATTCTCTCCAGAATTTATCGTGCTCGGGGTTGAAGAAATTCAGACGCGACCTCGTCTCCTCCGACTGTCTCTGCCACTGTTCGTAAGTGTACATTTCCAGACAAGGAGCGAAGATGGCTTTCTTCACTACAAACCTCATATCGCCGCCTTCAGGCAGCATTTTCTTCAATGCCGAAGGGAAGACAAGTCTCCCTTTGTCATCGAGCCTGGACGGATAGCTGCCTATAAAAGTGACCATAGTTGTTTATACCTTTCACGCGATTGGCACAAAGATATAAACATTTTTCCACTTTCTTCCCCTTTTTTACATTTTTTTCCACTGATTCATCATGAAAGGAATAATGACTTTTTTTTGTTTAATTTGTGCAGTAGGTTTTAAAAATGCCCGTTTAATAGAAAGTTAAGATTGGCTCTGCCCTGTCCGCACTATGACAACCTTTTAACCTTATGTGTTTTATGAAAAAGCTCGTTCTTATCGGTTTCGGCGTGATTGTCGCGCTGCTGTTTTCGTGTAAAAAAGAAGACAGATTCTACAATGATGACGGCTCTCCTATAACGATGGAGCAGGCGCTGGAGATAGTCAAAGACAAGGTAGACTATTATACGGTGAGGGGGGATGACAATAGTAAGGCATTTCGACTGATATGATACGTTCCCGAAACATAACTGCGGCACTTGCGTTGATGTTGCCGACATTGTGGCTTATCGGCTGCATAGAGGATGTCAGTCTTGACACCGGAGAGGCCCCGAAGGTGGTGGTGAACTGCCTGCTGACGGAGGGCGATGTCCAGACGATGGAGCTGTTTTATACCTCTGAGGCGAGGGATGGCGCGCGAAGGCCAGTTACGGACGCGGAAGTGATTCTGTCCAGTTTTGATGAAGAGGTGTCCAGGTTCCACTACGATTCCGGATGCGTATGGTCTGCCCGGTTCACGCCGAAACACTGTAAACTGTACAAACTGAAGGTCATCACGGGCGGAGACACTTTATCGGCCCAGACCAGATTCCCGGATGACGTGGATGTGGCAGCATATCGGAAATCACGTTATTCAGACTCGTCACACATTCACGTTTATCAGTTCGTGTCTTATGAGCTTAGATATATCAGTGACACTATATTCCACTATTCGTGGACGACTTATGAACAGATAGAATTTGCCGTCAGATACGGCAAATCTTACCCCAGTGCCTGCAAGATGTGGGTTTTTCCCCGTAACCTGGGAAGAGGTGATCACGAACGCTACATAGGAACAACACACCCGCTTGCGGATAACTTTAACCTGTCACCCCTGTTCGTGCCTGACCTGCCCTGCTTTTCCAGAGATTCCATACTGACGATGGAGCCGAATACTGTCCGAAAAGTGTTGGAATGGTATCCTGTCATATATCCCGGTCTCCATCTGCACGATGGGTTCGTAAGGATACCTATTCCGGCAAACTATAAGCTGAACAAAAGCCAAAAAGAACTTACTGATACGCCGATATACTCCCCCCGTGCTTTTGTACTGGTAAGAGATTTCCCCACCACATTCCAGTTTCAATATGCATATGCCAATGCTATTTACGACTTTTATTTCCTATCAAATGAAGCCGATAGCTACTTCAAGGACGTGTATTCCAGAAAAATTAACAAAGACAATTTCGTTTTCGAGTACGAGACCGACAATATTTGCTCAAATATCGAGGGAGGCGGATTGGGGGTGTTCGGTGCCTTCATAATAAGAACTAATATGAATGCCATCAAGGGGTATTTTGATGACAGTAGCCCAGACTACGTTTACCACGAGGATTAAATTTGTTGAGTTTTCGTGCAGTCTTTTTCGGACTCCGGCATTTAAAACGTAAGGTAGCTTTTATGCCGGTTGCAAAACGATAACCATTTAGACGTGTGTGATGTATGAAAAAAACTACTCTTATTTTGATCAGCGCGACAGTAGCGCTGCTATTTTCGTGTAAGAAAGAAAACAGATTCTACAATGATGACGGTTCTCCTATAACGATGGAGCAGGCGCTGGAGATCGTCCGGGACGATGTGGACTTCTATGATTGGGTTGAGATCAGTACCGAAATCATAAAGAAAGGGACTAAGTTCACGAATTATCTTGACACTACCCTGAGCACTTACAAGATCCCATATGATTCTTGGGTAGTAATGATTAATACGGAACCATCTGCCAATAGCGGACGTTTTTGGATATATAGTTATGTCAATGCCTATACTGGCCGGGTAGAGAAGACTTCTTGGCAATGGAGTATCCCTAAAGAATTTGAAGTTAAGATCATCAAGCGGAGAACAATGCAACATCGGCCATTATCCCCGGGTGACATTTTCCCCTCATCAGGCCACAGTGTGAGCACGAGGTCTGAAAATACGTCGAGTTCAAACAATTGGGCTGTCATAATCAGCGGAGGAAAGAATTCGTCATTCAATTACGAGCGGTATTGGAACGATTGTTCAGCTATATACAAATGTCTGCGACAAGTCTATAACTATCAGCGTGATCGGATTATAGTTCTTATGTCGGATGGGACATCCTCCGGATTAGACCGGCAGATGAATGATGGGACCTATACGTCATCTCCTCAAGATTTGGATGGAGACGGAGTCAATGATATCAATTATGCGGCCACCAAGGCAAATTTGACTGCGGCTTTCAATCAATTGCGAAACAATGTTGCAGCGAATGAACAGGTTTTGGTCTTTGTCACAGACCACGGAGCCAGAATCAATGGCGAATCATATATCGACCTTTGGAACAATGCCAATATTTCAGCTACGGAATTTGCCGCCGAGGTCAGTAAGATCAATTCGTTATCTCGAAAGCACGTAGTTATGGGCCAATGTTATAGTGGAGGCTTCATAAACAAGTTGACATCATCCTGCTCCAATATCAGCATCGCTACAGCTTGCAGCGAAAATGAATTGTCATATGCGAAAAGTGACAATCTTTATGATGAATTCTTGTATCACTGGATCAGTGCTGCGGCCGGTACCACTCCGGATGGAGGAGCAACTGTAAATGCAGAAAACAACGGTTATGATGGAATATCTTCAAAAGAGATTTTTGATTATGCAAATGCACAAGATTGTAGAACAGAAACTAGACAATATGGTTCGTCACCAGACATTATGGGTAATAAATACGGTTTGTCGGGCGAAGAGTTCGGATATCCCGTCCTTTCAGGCCCAATCAATCTCTCATCGAGTTCGTCAGGTCAGCGTTTCGAGATTGCGGAATTGCCGGACACCTATACGCTCCAGTGGCAGTCATCCTCAAATATTTCTCTGCCTACCACCACCCGGTCATATGCCATAGCGACAAATTCCGCCAGCGAGGCTATGGAACTCGGGTGGGTGAAGGCGATACTGATAACTCCAGCCAAGACCCATTATCTGAACAAGGAAGTCTATCTCTGGAAACCGGGCATTAATTACTCGCAGACCCTGATTACTGGCTCCCTTCAGAGTGGCACGTTCTCGCTTCCTTATTCAAGCCCCGAACAGGCCAACTATGTGTGGAGCATAGATTATGTCGAGGAGTCATCCATAAGCAACGGTTATTCAGTCGTGGAGTTCACGCCATATTACGGGGAGACCACGGACGGGTACTACGTTTCCGTGGACTTCACGAACCCTCTCGGCGAGGGGATGACAATAGTAAGGCATTTCGACTGATACGGACATAAACAAAGACAATTTCCTTTTCGAGTATGACACCGATAATATCTACACGAATGTCGAAGGTGGAGGGCTGGGGTTTTTTGGAGCTTACATAGTGAGAAACGTCAAACGGACTATGATCGGTTATTACGATGACAATTTGCCCGATTATGTCTATCCGGGATAGTGCAGATTATCCGAACTCGCCCGTTTTAAAAGGGATAAAAGGCCGGATCTATACCATCCGCATATTAATACCAGTTTAAACGTATGTGTGTTATGAGAAAAAGTCCTTTGCTGATTCTATCTGTGGCTGCCGGCCCATTTTTAACGGGTACTGCGGCCTATGCGCAGACTGCGGAGGTTTGTGATACTCTGGTCAGCTCCATTGTCACCGGAGAGAAAACCAGAGCCCGTGAGGCCGGTACGCGGATCATCCAAGCTGCCGATTTCCGGAGAATGGTTTCGGCGACAGGCGATGCGGACATAATCAAGTACATCCAGACACTTCCGGGAGTATCCACCGGAGGTGAGGGGTCATCGGCATATTATGTCCGCGGTGGCAACATCGGCAGCAATCTCATAACGCTCGACGGAGTCCCCATCTATGGTAGCAGCCATCTTCTGGGCTTCACGGCAGTATATCCTGCGGACATAGTCTCAGATGCTCAGTTTCAGGTGGGCGGTTTCACTTCTGAGGAGGGAAACCTGACATCCTCCCACATAAAACTGACGACTGCTGACGGGGATTTCTCCCACGCTTCCGCCCAGGCCTTTGCAAGTAACTTTCTATTTGGCGGGTCCGCCTCGCTGCCGATAGTCAAGAAGAAACTGTCTCTAAGCACCTCATTGCGCTTTTCCCCGGTCGGACTGGAATTTCAGGCTCTTAAGCCGTTGACCTCGGCCCTCGACAGCATAGGGAAACCTAAGGCGATAGTCTATGATGCTTTTGCCAAGCTGAAATGGAGGATTGACCGGAAACACTCCCTGTACTTGACGGGCTTCAATTCCGCCGATATTTACAGTTACGATTATGGGAGCACCTCTGAGGAACATTTTCAGTGGTCAAACATCATCGCCAAGCTTGGCTACGATTACAATACTGACAGCCGATGGCACATAAATGCGGGCATCTCCTATAACAGATTCGCAAATGCTCAAGGAATGGTAAAAAAACTCGGGCAGACAGATAATAATCTCGCCATAAGGAGTTTCATCAGGGAATTCGACGCTTCGGCAGGAGCGAATTACGATACTGGCATTTTTCATTTCCAGTCAGGTGTCAGATTCCGCTATGCGCAGTTTAACCCGGCCACGTCTATGAGAATATCCGGCGGCAGCATCTTTATGCAGAAAGATTCTCCTGCGACAGACCATATAACGAACAGTTCCACGGTGACCGGTCACGCTCAAGTCGAACTCAAGAAAGAAGACAGATATACAGTCAGGGCGGCCGGACGCCTGAACTTCAACAGAACCGACAGGACGGAAGCAGATGCGGTATCGGCCCGCTTTTATCCTGAGGCCGGTCTGCTTGCCCGGGTGAACGTATCCAAATCTTTTGGTTTTGAGGCTACTGCTGACTATACCCGTCAGCTGTATCATACTCTCGAGGGCATTCCTCTTGGATGGTCTCTGGACCTGATAGTACCTTCAGATGAGCAGTTCGGTCCGGAGAGAGCCACCCAATACTATGCCGGTGTTTTCGCGAATGCGGGGAACCATAGGTTCTCGATAGGTTGCTATACTAAAAAGATGTCAGGTCTTGTATATTTCATCGATGCCACATCCCTGTTCAGTTCCGCCGCCGCCGGCTGGAGAGATAAGATCGATGTAGGCACCGGTACTTCGGAGGGCTGTGAATTTCTGTATGAGAAGACCGGCAAAGTCTTTTCGGCAAGACTCGCATACACATATTCCGACACGGACAGAACATTCCCCGAAACCAATGGCGGCAAGACTTTTCCGGCCAAATTCGACCGCAAGCATATCCTCAATGTTTCCGCAGACTATATTCTTTCCGGCAACGGCAAAAGGGAATGGTCGGTAAACGCTCTCTTTACATATCAGTCCGGCCATTACGAAACGGTGCCATCAGGGTATTACCCGTCCGGGCTTTTCCGGGGAGACGACGAAGTGGGACTGAAATATTACTCCGGCATCAACAACTTTCATATGCCGGCCTACGTCAGGGCTGATATGGGCTGCACCCTCAGGTACAATCTCGCCGGTCGTCACCCGAGAACGCTGAACTTGGGCATCTACAATCTCCTGAATCGGCACAACCCGTTCAAGCTTACCTATGATGCCAACGATCGCAGTTGGAAGAAGATAAGCATCTTCCCGATTATGCCGAGCATCAAATGGACGATAGTATTGTGAATTACTTGCACTCCTCGGCACGGCGGCAGAGCAGGGTGGCGGAGGTGCAGTCGATCACTTCCACATCGACATAGTCGCCGGCCTTGTGGACTGAGTCGGGGAAAACGCACATCTTGTTGTTCGATGCGCGGCCGCAGAGTTCTTCGGGATTCTTCTTCGACGGGCCTTCCACCAGAACGGTGAATCGCTTCCCGATGTCGCGGCGGTAGCTTTCGAGGCTCTTCCGGTTCTGCAGAGCGATGATCTCGTTCAGCCGGCGCGTTTTGGTCTGAATGTCCACATCGTCGGGATAGTTTCTGGCGGCTATGGTGCCCGGCCTCTCGGAATAGTAGAACATAAAGGCGGAGTCGAAGCCGACCTGCTCGAAGAGCGAAAGCGTGTCGCGATGATCCTCTTCGGTTTCCGAGCAGAAACCCGCGATGACATCGGTGGTGAGACCGCAGTCGGGGATGACACTCCGTATCATCCTCACGCGCTCGAGATACCACTCGCGCGTGTAGCGGCGGCGCATCTTTCCCAAGATGCGGTCGCTGCCCGACTGCACCGGGAAGTGTATATGCCGGCAGATATTGTCATACCTGGACATAGTAAGTATGACATCGTCGGAGAAGTCCTGGGGATTCGATGTGGAGAAGCGCACCCTCAGGAGCGGACTTACCTGCGCCACCATCTCCAGCAGCTGCGCGAAAGACACTTCCTCCCCTTCACCGTCTTTCCAGTGGTATGAATCCACGTTCTGTCCGAGCAGGGTCACTTCACGATAGCCCTGCCTGAAACAGTCACAGGCTTCGCGAACGATAGTGCGGGGATCGCGGCTGCGCTCGGCTCCGCGAGTGTAAGGCACTACGCAGTAGGAACATACATTGTTGCAGCCGCGCATTATCGAGATGAATGCGGAAACTCCTCCCTTGTCTATGCGGACAGGCGAGATGTCTCCGTAGGTCTCTTCCCGTGAGAGCAGCACGTCGATCTGCGGATGGCCCGGCAGGACGGCATCGAGCAGTCTCGGGAGGCTTCTGTATGCATCCGGCCCGGCGACTATGTCCACCTTGCCGGTTTCCAGGAGCTTGTCCTTCAGCCTCTCGGCCATACAGCCGAGGATGCCGACCACCACGTCAGCCCTCTCACGCTTGCGGATGGCGAACTGCTCTATGCGGCCCCAGATGCGCTGCTCGGCATTGTCTCTGATCGAACAGGTGTTAGCGAAGATTATGTCCGCCTCGGCGATGTCCTCCGTCCTTCCGTATCCCGCCTTCCCGAGAATGGAGAAAACCACTTCCGTGTCATTCACATTCATCTGGCATCCGTATGTCTCTATGTAAACCTTCTTCATATCTCTATGCTTCTCTGCTTGTCGCTTCGCCCCGGCTCGCTCTGTCCGTCATCCCTCAGAAAAAACTATAATTCCGTCCTTACCTGAAAGAAATCTTTGGCACGACCATTGCGGCGGGCGCGCCGCAAAGATAGGATTTTTTCTTATCTTTGCGCCGTAGGATTATGGCGAAAAGGAGGAACATACTCTTGATAGCAGTGCTGGTACTTTCTGTATCAGCGCTTTCCTCGTGCGCCGGCTATCGGAATCTCAGTCTGAGCGACTATCGGGTAGGCTCGGTCAGTCCGCGCGGTATGCGGGCGGTGGATGCCGAGCTCGCGCTTGTCATCTGCAATCCTTCCGGGGCGTTCAGGATTTCCGATGTCCGGGGTATCGTCCGGCACAAGGGCGAAGCCGTGGCGACCTTCTCCTCCGAGGGCTTACGCATCTCGCGCAGGTCCGAGCGGGAGTACAGCCTCCCGCTCAGCGGAGAACTCTCTCCGGGCACATCCCTGCTTCAGCTTATGCAGTTCCCCGGCTGGAAACCGGAAGAAGTGACGGTAGATGTGGACGCCAGGGTCCGTCTGAGGTTTCCCGGTCTCTCGAAAAAGGTCAGAATTCGTGACTGCAGCCTTGCGGACCTGCAGAAGGCCTCGGAGAAGAATGAACTGAAAAAGAAGAAATGAGGATGAAAAGAATATTGCTGACGATTGCAGCTTCGCTGATCGCTCTTGCGACCTCTGCCCAGCAGACCGGCCAGGACGACCGGACGGTGCAGCCCGTGCAGGTCCCCGAAGGCTACGCTCTTGTGGACTCCCTTGTATATATCCCGACGGCGGGGATAGATTCCACACTCTTGGGCCGCGACATTTTCGAGCTCATAGAGCCTGCCGTGCAGCAGTCCGGCCGGGTCCTCGACGGCTTCAGAGGGCATCTTGCCGCGAACAGAGAGAAAACTATCCACGGCTGGCGCGTGCGCATCTTCTTCGACAACAAGCAGGATGCCCGCAGCGTTTCGGAGCAGACCGTGGAGCATTTCCGCCGGACATATCCCGGAGTCTCGGTCTACCGCAGCTACTCGGCGCCGTTCTTCAAGGTGACAGCCGGTGACTGCAGGACCCGTTCCGAGGCTATGCAGCTGCTTCAGACGGTCCGCTCGGACTATCCTTCCGCCTTCGTGATCAAGGAGACCATATCCTATCCGCCCGTGGACAAGGAACATTCATACACTGTGGACACCGTCCAGGTGCTCCGGCCGCTTAAACCAGTCCTGTAGTTATGCTCAAGCAAGGTCTCGAACTCAAACAGACTCAGAAGCTCTCCCCGCTTCAGATACAGACGATAAAGCTTATCGAGCTGCCTATCCAGGAGCTGGAGCAGCGCGTCCGTGACGAGCTTGAGAGCAATCCCGTGCTCGACGACAGCCCGGCAGAGAAGAAAGATGAGGACGGTGAGGCCAAGGACATATCCCTCGACGAGATCAAGGACGATGACTACATCCCTTCCTACAAGCTGAGGGTGAACAATTACGGCAAGGACGAGCGCCCCGAGTACAACACCTTCTCCGTCAAGGAGAGTTTCAGCCAGAGCCTGCTGGACCAGCTGGGATTCTGTCCCCTGAACGAGCATCAGATGGCCGTGGCCCGTTTCCTTGTAGGCAGCATAGACGATGACGGCTACCTTCGCCGTGACCTGGATTCCATAGTGGACGACATAGCTTTCCGGGGGGGCGTGGAGACAGACCGCGAGGAGGTGGAAAAGCTGCTGGGCATCATACAGAGTTTCGACCCGCCGGGGATAGGTGCCAGGGACCTGCAGGAATGCCTCCTGCTCCAGCTGGAGAGATTCCGTCCGAGCGAGGCTGTCACGACCGCTCTGAATATAGTCAGAAACCACTTCAAGGACTTTACGGGCAAGCACTTCGACAAGATTATGAGCCGTCTGGGCCTCAGCCGTGAGCAGCTCAAGGATGCCGTCGCGGTGATAGTGAAGCTGAACCCTTCGCCGGGCGGACAGATAGACGACTCGTACAGCGACCGTGCACAGCAGATAGTGCCCGACTTCCTCCTGGATTACGTGGACGGCGAGCTCAAGCTCACGATGCCCCGTTTCTCCATCCCCGAGATCCGCGTGAACCGCAAATACGCTGACCTGCTGACCTCCTCGAAGAACTCCACCGAACGCGCCAGGAAAGAAGCCGCCACTTTCGTGAAACAGAAACTCGACTCCGCGAAGTGGTTCGTGGAAGCGCTGAAGCAGCGCCATAATACGCTGATGTCCACGATGCAGGCCATAGTGGACTACCAGAAAGAATACTTTACCGACGGCGACGAGTCCCATCTCAGACCTATGGTGCTCAAGGATATAGCCGAAATCACCGGTTTCGACATCTCCACGATTTCGCGCGTGGTGAACAGCAAATACATCGAGACCCATTTCGGCATCTTCCCGCTGAAGTACTTCTTCTCGGAAGGCCTTGAGAATCAAGCCGGAGAGGAGATTTCCACGCGCGAGCTGAAGAAGGCCCTCACGGAAGCGGTAAATGCCGAGGACAAGAACCGTCCTCTCACCGACGACCAGCTCGTGGAGCGGATGAACGCTCTGGGCTATAAAGTCGCCCGGCGCACCATCGCCAAATACCGCGACCAGCTCGGCATCCCGAAGGCGCGGCTCCGGAAGGAGATAAGATAGACACTTGACTGAACTTATAGAACTATGAAAATCAATGAAATCTCTCTGAGCGAAAGGCCCAGGGAAAAAATGATCGCCCGAGGAGCCCAAGCTCTGGGCGACGGCGAGCTCCTCGCCATCCTTCTGCGCAGCGGCAGCAGCCGCGCGAGCGCTCTCGAACTTGCACAGACTCTTCTGAGCGATGCGGACGGCAAACTCACCCTTCTTGCCGGAGCATCCGTATCGAGCCTTTCCTCCCATCCAGGCATCGGCCCCTCGAAAGCCGTGACCCTGCTCGCGGCGTTCGAGCTCGGGCGCAGACTCATAGCCGAGGACAACTCCCGCACACTCCGGCAGATAACTGAACCCTCAGCCATATACTCCCTGATGATCCCCCGCCTCAAGGGGCTTAAGCACGAGGAGTGCTGGGTGATGTACCTGGACCGTGCGCATCATCTTCTGAGCAGCGAAAGGCTGAGCAGCGGCGGCTCGGGCGCGACCGTCATCGACAACAGGATGATAGTGCGGCGCGCGCTGGAACTCCACGCGGATGTCCTCGTGCTCGTGCATAACCATCCTTCGGGCAGCCCCCGTCCCGGCAAGGCGGACATCGAGATGACCGGCCGGCTGAAAAAGGCAGCCGGCCAATTCGACATCCGTCTGCTGGACCACGTGGTGGTCTCCGATGCCTGTTATTTCAGTTTTGCGGACGAGCGGCTCTACTTCCCGTCCGCTCCCTCCCCGGAGATGTCGGAAGTCGCGGAAGAACTCTGACGCTCTCATTGCGCCACGGTTTCGGGAATAATGCATATATTTGTCAGTTGTGATTACAAACGGCTTCTTACAAGTTTATGAAAAAAGAGATAAAATTCTCCCTCGTATACAGGGATATGTGGCAGTCATCCGGGAAGTATGTTCCCCGGCGTGACCAGCTTCTGGAAGTGGCCCCCGCCATCATAGATATGGGATGCTTCGACCGCGTGGAGACCAACGGCGGAGCTTTCGAGCAGGTGAACCTCCTTTTCGGTGAGAATCCTAACCTCGCCGTGCGTGCCTGGACGGCCCCTTTCCGCAAGGCCGGCATACAGACCCATATGCTCGAAAGGGGACTGAACGCCCTGCGTATGAATCCGGTACCCGCCGATGTCCGCGAACTTATGTTCAAGGTGAAGAAGGCTCAGGGGACTGACATAGCCCGATCTTTCTGCGGACTGAATGACCACAGGAATCTGAAGCTCTCCGTGGAGTATGCGAAAAAGGCCGGAATGATTTCGCAGGCGGCCCTTTCCATCACGCATTCTCCTGTCCACACGGTCGGATACTATATGGGAGTGGTGGACAAGCTGGTCGAGTACGGTACGGATGAAATCTGCCTGAAGGATATGGCGGGCGTGGGCCGTCCCGCCGTTCTGGGCGAACTGACCCGCAGCATAAAGAAAAAATATCCCCACATCATAGTCCAGTATCACGGGCATACGGGCCCCGGCTTCTCTCCGGCATCGATGCTGGAAGTGGCCCGCGCCGGTGCCGACTACCTGGATGTGGCCGTGGAGCCTCTTTCCTGGGGCAAGGTGCATCCCGATGTCATCACCATACGCGAGATGATGCGCAGCGACGGCTTCCTCGTGAAGGACCTGAATATGGATGCCTATATGGAAGTCCGTAGAGAGACGCGCAAGTTCATCGACGACTTCCTCGGCTACTGGATCGACCCTTCGAATTCCCTGATGACTTCGCTTCTGGTGGGCTGCGGCCTGCCGGGCGGGATGATGGGCTCGATGATGGCCGACCTGAAGGGCTTCAAGGAAGCCATAAACGCAGCAGAACGCCAGTCCGGCAAGCCTGTCAGCAGTCTGGACAGCCTGATGGTACAGCTCTTCAGCGAAGTGGAGTACGTGTGGCCGCGTCTGGGCTATCCGCCTCTCGTCACTCCTTTCAGCCAGTATGTGAAGAATACCGCCCTTATGAATCTTCTCTCTCTCGCCGGCGGCAAGCCGCGCTTCTCCACCATAGACAAGGACACTATGGGGATGATTCTCGGGAAGATGGGCAAGCTCCCGGGCGAGCTCGCTCCGGAGATAGTTCAGATCGTAAAGGACAAAGGACTTGAATTCCAGAGCGGCAATCCTCAGGACAACTACCCGGACGAGCTCCCTAAGTTCCGTCAGATGATGAAGGACGAGCTCTGGGACGAGGGCCCCGATCAGGAGGAGCTTTTCGAACTTGCTATGCACGAGCGCCAGTACCGCGACTATCGCAGCGGCGTGGCGGGCGAGCGTTTCCGCAAAGAGCTGGAAAGCCTGCGCGCCAAGTCCGGAGCCCCTATAGTGGTCACCCGTCCTGTGGTGGAACTTCCTGCATTCGACATCAAGTCCTACACCGACAGATATCCTGCGGCTGTCCCTGTCCAGGCGCCCGCCAAGGGTAAGCTCCTCTGGCAGTTAGATGTGGATGATGTTTCCTGCGCTCCTGTGTCGGGCACACAGGTGCAGAAGGGAGTCCCTTGCGGGTATGTACAGACCTACTACGGGATGGAAGAACTCCTTCCTGCCGTGGACGGGCGCATACTGTGCGTATGCGGAGCGCAGGGAAAGAATGTAGTGAAAGGTGAGATAGTGGCCCTTATCGTCTGAGGGCCGCTTTGCCGGTGGAGAGCAGTTTCTCGGCGTTGGCGACAGCTTCCGCAGTGATGTCCTCTCCCGAGAGCATTCTCGCAAGTTCCATCACGCGTCCCCGGGCATCGAGCCGGGTGAGGGCGGTACGGAAGTTTCCGCTCTCTTCGTCCATAGATTTGCTTACCAGATAATGCGCATCACCCTTGGCCGCAACCTGCGGCAGATGGGTGATGGCGAATACCTGCATCTTGCCGCCGAGCTCGCAGATCATCTTGCCCATCCTGTCCGCCACGCTCCCGGATACTCCTGTGTCGATCTCGTCAAAAATCATAGTAGGCATCCGGGTGAGGTCTGCCATCATCGCCTTCAGTGACAGCATAATGCGGGAGAGTTCTCCGCCGGAGGCGCAGCGTCCGACATCCACAGGGTCTCTGCCGGAGGCGGAGAAAAGGAAGGAAACTGCATCGACGCCGTCGGCGGCAGGCGATGCCTGCGAGACATCCACACGGAAGGCCGCCCGCTCCAGTTCGAGCTCGTGAAGGCTCTTTTCTATGGCCGCGCCCATTCTCGGCGCAGCCTCTCGGCGCAGCCGGCTCAGCTTCCGGCTTGCGCAGTCATAACTGCGCTTCGCGGCGGCGAGCTCCTCTCCGAGGGTCGCGATCCTTTCCTCGAGATCCGAGCTGCCTTCGAGCTCCTTCGAGTAGCGCTCACGCACTTCGATGAGCTCCGCCACGCTCCGGCATCCGTGCTTTTTCATAAGTTCGTACAGCAGCGACATCCGTTCCTCGACCGTCTGCAGGCGGGACGCGGACACGTCTATGGACGAATTCAGCCCGGAAATCTCGCTTATGATGTCATCGATTTCAATTCTGGCAGATTCAAGCCTGTCCGCAAGCGGCTGAGCCGCTGAGAGAAATCCCGAAATCTTCTGGAGTCTCCGGGCGCTTTCCTTCAGAGTGCCACTCACTCCCGGGAGCCCGTCCGTGCTGCCGTCCTCAGGGCAGAGAAGCTCCTGCGCGGAGCAGAGACTCTCTTTGATCTCCTCGGCATTGGCGAGAGCCTTCTGCTCTTCTTCCAGCTCTTCGAGCTCCCCGTCACGAAGTTTCGCGGCCTGAAGCTGAGAAAGTTGAGCTTCGCTGTAGCGTCTGTTCTTCGAGAGCTCCTCCAGACGGCTTCGCGCCGCTTCCAGCTCCCGGGTCAGGGTCTGCAGGGCGGCGTATGAGCGGCGACACTCTCCGAGCGCATCGGAATCTTCCGCAAAGAGGTCGAGGATTTCGAGCTGGAAATGCTTATCAGTGAGTATCAGACTCTTGTGCTGCGAATGGATGTCTACGAGCGAAGAGGACAGCTCAGACAGCAGGCTGAGCGGTACGGGGGTGTCGTTCACGAACGAACGCGAACGGCCGGATTTGTAGATGACCCTGCGGACTATCAGGGAGTCACCCTCGTCCCATTCCACCTCATTGGCCTCCAGGAGGCCGCGCAGCCTGCCATTCGCCTCGGGGATGCTGAATTCCGCTTCCGTCACGCACGAGTCGGCTCCGGGGCTTATCTGGGAGGCGTCGGCTTTGGCTCCTGTGAGCAGCGACAACGCTCCGAGCAGAATCGACTTGCCCGCGCCGGTCTGGCCTGTAATAATGATCAGACCCTCCGGAAAACTGATTTCCAGAGAGTCTATCAATACGTAGTTGCTGATGCTAAGGCGGGACAGCATAGACCTCTATCTCCCAGGGACTCAGTCCTCTTTAGCCTCGTCCTGCTGCGCCCTCCTGTAGAAGAGCTCGCCGTTTTCGAATTCGGAGATGGCCACCAGATCGGGTTTCGGCTGCCTTTCGTAGTATTTGGAGATTTCTATCTGCTCCTTGTTTTCGAAGACTTCCGTCATACTCTCGTGGTCCGTCTTGAAGTCCTCGAGCTTTTTGGTGAGTTCCTTCTTCTCGGCGAGAGCTATCTGGTTCGCCCTCTTGTAGAGGATTACCGTGGTCTCGTAAATGTTGCCCGTAGGCTCCGCAAGATACTTGATGTCCCTTGTGATGGTGTTCGTAGGGATCTTTTTCGTTTTTTCCATTTTAAACAATCTATTCCTTATATAGAATACGCTGCCCCGGCAGCGGAGAGTTTCATTATTTTTCTGAATTCTGCAGTTCTTCCGCAATTTGGTTGAAAAAGGACCTGATATGATGACAAAGGAAGAGGTTGCGAGTATACCGGGTCTGCCCGGCATTGTACAACGGCTATTCCACTATTTCGGGGCTCGCCTTGGCATAGCGCAAGCGCATCTCTTCAATCCGCTCCGCTATGCTTTCACGTAAGGTTAGTGGGCTAAGTATTTCCACTCTATCGCCTCGGGAGAGAATCTCCTGATAGAATTCCCAAGTGTCCATCCCGACGTACAGAGCAAAAACTGCATAATCCTTCTCTGTGGCAATCTCCTCTTGGGAAGGATGAATCGGAGAAGACCGAAGATAATCTACCTCGCGCCCGTAAGCCTTGAATACAACCCTTTTGGGCGGAGCTGTCCTTATGCCAAAAGTATTTTTGAAATACGCCTCTGCGTCAAAATCATCGGGCATTTTGAATCCTGAGTTCAGCACTTCGACGCTTATGGTCCTATCGTCCAATGCAAAGGTTTTTAGCGTAGCATCCTCTTGGGCAAGGAGATACCAGCGGCGCTTGAACATCTTCAGGCAGTACGGGGAAACGTGCCTGAATGAAGACTTGTTATCACCATATTTTTTGTATTCGAGCCTGATTCTTTTGCAGGAATTCATTGCCCTCAAGATGCACCGAATCCATTCGGGATACACATCAGGTTCTTCTTCATATAGGATTCGCCCTTTGAGACCCTTATAAATATCCGCAGTCCTGTTCAGGGAAAGCATGGATAGCAAGGCTTTCTGTATCCTGCCGGCATAAATATCTTCGCCTGGAATTATCCTATAGCGATGGTCCTTCTTAAGCATTCTTATTTCTATGCCGAAAATGCTTCTGATAGCCTTGATGTGATTGTAGAACGTACGAGGCGGCAACTTCTCGCCTTGAGGGTTATAGTCCTTGGTCAATTGCCATTTCTCATCTATGTCTTCGAAGGACATTCCGTTATGATCATCCAACAAGTCTATCAGCCAGACATATCTCTTAAAATCAGTATAAGCCATAAGTTGTGTATTTTGTCTCCTATAGATACAAATATAGCGGATTTGCCATGTTTTGGCAAAATGTTTTCTATTGTTTAATTATTCTGCCCTATTTTCAACTTACAATTTAAAAAATCATCCTTATGTCAAAAAACCTCGCACAATCACTCAATAACATCCTCGAAATCATTAAAAAGAATTACACCGGTTCCGGAGATGAAGTCTATATCAATCCCTCGCGCCTTGAGCCTTTCAAGGAGGAAACTGATTACCTTCGGGGAAGGACCGAATTGTCGCCATTTCAGGCCATAATATTTGCGGTCATAGTTGATATCTCGGCCACGGGACGTTGCACCATCAGCAAGGTCGCGAGCCGTCTGGGGATGTCATACCTGCAGTTCCTCTCGTATGCCGGAGATCTTAACGCGCTACGGGACAGAGGACTGATCCGTATCAAGGATTGCAGCGACATAAAACTCCCCGCCTCTGTAATCAACGCCCTTATGACCGACAAGCCTATCAAAGCACCGAAAACAACCGGGCTCTCGAATAATGCCCTTGTGGGTCGCATCTGTAATGTCATCAAAGGTATGTGGTCTGACGAATACTCCTTCGACCAAGCTCTTGATGAAATCGACACCCTTCTCGATGCCAACCCTGACACCGCCTACGCAACAGCTTGCGCGAAACATATGATTGCGCCGACAAAAATGACACCGGGCGACATAGCATTCTTTCATATCCTGTCTTACCTGTACCTCAAGCGAGGTCGTACTGTGTTTGATATGGGCGACATCGAAGATTACATAAAGGATGAAGAATGGATGGAGTGTCTCCGGTACTCCTACGAGGATGGAGAAGCCGCGCTCCAGATTGTCGGAGTCATAGAGCCGGCAAAGGCGGACGGGCTTATCGCAAGCGGCAGTTTCTCCTTCAAGGAGGGTATCCCGGAGGAGTTCTTCGCCGGGATATCAGCTCACCGCGCGAACCTTATGAAGACAGTGGACCTCAGCGACCTTGCCGACAGACCGGCCAAGCAACTGTTCTACAATAAGGAGGAAAGCACCCAGGTCGAGCGTCTGAGCAAGCTCCTTTCAGGGGATAGCCTAAAAATGGTTTACGCTTCCATGAAAGAAAAGGGGCTGCGCACGGGATTCATAAGCCTTTTCTACGGTGATCCGGGAACAGGAAAAACAGAGACTGTCTATCAGATCGCACGCAGTACCGGCAGGAAAATCCTTGAGGCCGATGTTGCCAAACTGCGGAACAGCTATGTCGGTGAAACCGAGAAGAATATGAGGCGGCTATTCGCGGATTACCGCACAGCTGTCCAAGAGAACGACCTTACTCCGATCCTTCTCTTCAATGAGGCTGATGCCATTCTGGGCAAAAGGATGGAAGGAGCAGTAAAGTCCGTTGACCGTATGGAAAACAGCGTCCAGAATATTCTCCTCGAAGAAATGGAGAACTTCAATGGCATCATGATAGCGACCACCAACCTCCTCGTCAACCTCGACCCTGCTTTCGAGCGCCGTTTCCTATACAAAATCCGCTTCAATAAGCCTGAGCTCGAGCCACGCCGTCTCATATGGAAGTCGCAGTTCACATCACTCTCCGATGAGCAGGCACTATCCCTCGCCCGCGAGTACAGCTTCAGCGGAGGTCAGATTGAGAATATCGTCCGCAAGTACAATATCGACAGCGTACTCACCGGTACGGAGGGCGGCTTCGCCCTGCTCCGCCAATACTGCGCTGAAGAATCGACGATCAAGTCCACAACCGGAAGAATAGGTTTCTGAAATGAAAGTCCTGATCATCATCGGCAAGGTGATGGCCTGCCATCAACGGCTGGATTTCCACGAAATGACCGGCCTATGATTGTGGCGCAGAATCCTTACATACCTCCACTATGTTCGTCAAGACTTCTTTCATTTTTTCGACGGCTCCTTGGTAATCCCGAGGAGTCTTTTCATCTCCTTTGTTGTAGTAAGAGGCTCTCCAGTCGGGTCTGTTGTTTCCCTTATCAAAGAAGTTCCTAAAGAATCTGTCACTTATCGGGTCTATCGGATGTCTGTGTTGAGGAAAAGAAATTACCGAACAGAAGAAATCACGGCGATTCCATCCTATATACAGGAGGTACTGACGATTATTCAGGGATAACTTATATCCCAAGTAGTTATCCCGTTCATAAACCTTCCTGTGGGTATACTTTTCAAAATGCCCCACTCCGACAGCTTTGTCCAAAAGGTCGGTTTTTATCTTCCGAAGGATTTCGACCCATACTCTCAGCTTGCGGAGAAGTTCTTGAGTGTCATCTTTCTTCTCTTTTCGCAGTTTGTCTATAAACTCCGCAAGAGGCTTAATCTTGTCGTCTATCCTCAGAAGTTTAGAATTCAAAGAATCATCGTCAGAAAGCTTCAGCCTCTTCCGAAAGATATCTTCCAGTGAAATGCGTTCTTTCTCCCTTAAGGCAAATTTGCCTTTCAGGTAATCTATATATTGATTGAACGAGCCCATGAGGTAAGGTTGATCCCCCGGAATATCTTTCTCTGCCTCTTCAAGCCAAGGTAATATGTGGTCTCGATAGGAAAGATTGAAATACCTGGTTTGAAAAAGCTCGGAATAGTTTGTTCCATTGTACTCCCAATCATCCTCTGTGGGTTCATTGCCTTCTGAAGATAGATAAAGCACAAATATCTGATCGTCAGAGAAATACTCCATTTCCATTTGCCTGATATAGCGTGCGATCTGAGACTTCTGATCTACAGCGTCATTAATCTTATTCTCGAAGACTATGGCATATTTACCTTCCTCCTTTACAAGTAAATCTATCCTGCCTGACGTTCCGTCGCTGTCGCAATTGTATTCGGAGTATATCTGTGGACTTCTGAGTTCATCTGCAATCTTCTTCCAAGTTATTTCGGATTTATTGCCCACATAATTCAAGAGGCTTTTCAGCAAGGGATAACTGATCACTTTTCTCGCGTCTGTGAAAGCAAGCATCTTTCCTAATATCCTTGTATGGGCGTTCTCGGAGACACGCTTCCCGGATCGTTTTTCGTCATCGTCGTGAAGGTGCACCTCCTCAAGAAGGTTGATAGGATAGGGCTCATCCCTCATTTTATCAGAAAGTTCGCCCTCCACTTCCTCGATGAATTGCTTAATGTCATTAAAATCTTGGCACATAGTTAAGAGCATCCGGGGTTTGCAATTATACATATGTGTATTCCCCGATTATCTTGATATAACCTTCTTTCCCTTTATATATTACTATCCTCTGAAGTTTCCCCTGATCTCCAGAATCTTCTATATACTCCCCTTCAATTTCAGCTCCACAATACATAAGTTTGTTGCAGGTCATACTCATACTGGGAATCAATTTGACTATCGGCGCATTAGCGTAACCTGTATTAATCTTCAGCATCTTTAAGCAATACTTATTAAATGGAGCGCCATTCAAATTGATGTGGAAAACGGTCAAGTATTTATATTTTTCTCTTCTGTCTATGACACCATAAGAATCCGGCTTCAAGGCAGATAACAGTTTCTGAAAATCGTCCATATAATCCTCCCATTGAGTCCCCCAATATTCCATCGGGCGATGAAAAAGCGAGTCAAGGGAGATTTCCTTATCATCAAGAGTTGCCCGACGGTATCGTCCCCATTCTACGAATGCAATCGAGTTTGAATCATATCCGGCATCTGACGGATCTGAGTACTCATTACTCATATAAGGAGAAACTTCTGCTTCTGAAAGATTGATATAGCAGTCACATTCAAATGGGTCTGACGAAATTTCTATCACTGCTTCAGCGGGAAGATCATTTCTTGCTTTTTTCTCCCGATTAGGGCAATTGGAAAACACAGAGGATTCATCTAAAGCCACCCCTTGCGGAACATCAACTTCTCGGAGTCCATAGCAACTCCAGAAAGCATTTTTCTCTATTATCTCAACAGTATCCGGAATCTTGATGGAAGTCAAACTGTTGCAACAGCCAAATGAGCCTTCACGCATCTGCTCCAAACCCTCTGGCAGTACAATATCTTTAAGGTTATAACACTCCCAGAAAGCTCTTTGGCCGATCTCTCTTAAAGACTTAGGCAATATTATCGAAGATAGCCTATAGCAGCTTCTGAATGCAAACTCGTCTATTTTCGTCAACGAATTGGGTAAATGTACTGATGTTAGGGAAGAACATCCGCTGAATGTCTCTAGTTGAATTTCTGCTATGCCTTCAGGTATAGTGATTTCTTTAAGGGCGGAACACCCGCAGAACGCACCACTCCCAATAAATATCACCGTCTCGGGAATTGTGATTTTTTCTAAAGATCTGCATCCCTTAAAACAATTAGCGCCAATTTCTTCTACGCCATCCGGGATAATGATTTCCGTCAACGAGCTACAATTATTGAAAGTACCTTGAGACCAACGGTCTGCATCTGCACTAAGTGATTTGAGGGAAGATGGCAAATAAACCCTTTCTATTGAGGTTGATTTATTGAATACGCCCACTGACAATTTAGTTATCCCTTCAGGAATAGTCACCTCTTTCAAAAAAGGACAATTAATAAACGCATCAGGAGAAATTGACATAACGCCCTCAGGTATCTTATATACTTTTGCGTCAATGCCAACGTTAACAAGAATCTTTCCGACAATCAGACTATTTGTTTTTGCTTGCCATAGGGTCCCTTCAAAAGCCGAAGCTCCGATTCTTGATATTGTCTCCGGATTAACGATAGAAACATCTTCTAGAGCGGAACATTTATAAAAAGCCCCATCCCCAATAGTTCTCACACTTGAGGGTATAACAACAGAAGAGATGTTGCAACTGTCAAAAGCGTGATTTCCTATCTCCGCCGTTCCCTCGCCCAAGACAACAGCCTCAAGGCTAGTGTTACTGAACGCATAGTCAGCAATCTTCTTTATACTGCCCGGGATAACTACAGATGTAATCCCACTACGTGAGAAGGCTCTCTTTTCTAAAGCAATTACCTTATAAGCGATACCGTTCTTCTCGACAGTTTCCGGAATCATTAAGGGACCGACAAATTTCTTGTTCTCAGCGACGCTCACCGTCGCATCATCAATTACATTGTACTTAACTTTCTTGTAGGTAAAAAACATAGCTATAATATTTTATCGCAAGTTTTGCTGATTTAGTTAAATCATACGTTATTCCAATAAAAAAGCCTATTGTAGTTTGATTGTACAATGATAGTCATAAATCTCTACATCTCCTGACGGTCTGTGCCAAAAGTCGGCACAGACCGGGATATCTGTGTCCTGTAATCCTATGGGAACAGGAGGAACTATCAGATAGAGGACAAGTCCTTCATCACCATGCCCATAAAAGGAAGGCTTTTCGTGGACAAAATGTTTGGGGCAGAGATTGCCGGTCGGGGACAGCGGAGAGTTTCATTATTTTTCGTTCTTCTCCGAGGCCACGTCAGTGCTGTCCGTCAGGGAGCTGAGGAACTTGCGGGCGCGGTTGTAATTGCCGTCCAGCTCGCTGCGGTGTTCCGACTCGGGGAATTCTCCGATGAAATTCAGGTAGTCGTCCACGAAGGTCATATAACGCTCCTTCTTTTTCTCATAGACGCTGAGCTCCGCGTATTTGTAGGAAGCCATAGCGGTATAGTAGAGCACTTCCTCGCGGTAGAGATTGTCCGAATCCTCCTTGAGCACATTCCTCAGAGCCACCTGGGCGGCCTTGTAGTCTTCCATCTTGTAGTAGAGCTTCGCGCTCTCATAGGCCTTGCGGTCAAGACGCTCGTTGAGGTCGGAGAGCATATTGCTGCAGACCTCGACGTATGGGGAGTCCGGATACTCGGACACATACTCCGTGATGGCGGAGATGGCAGTATGGGTCGGAACCTGGTCCAGCTCATAGCGGAGAGTGGAGCGGTAGAGGCAGTCCAGACGCAGGAATCTTGCGGTCTCGCCGAAAGGGCTTCTCGGGAAATTCATCATAAAGGTCGAGAAGTTCGTCTCAGCCGTGTAATAGTCCCTCGCCCGGTAGTTGCTCAGTCCCCAGTAGTACTGCACGGTATCGTCCCTTTCGGTGCCGCTCGTTATGGCGGAAAGCGATTCGAAAAGCTGGGCCGCCTTCGTGTATTTGCCCTGGTTGAAGAACTCGAACGCCGCGGCATACTTCTTATCCGGGTCGGGGCTGTTCAGCAGAGCTTCATATTGTGATTTGCAGCCGGGAAGGCTTGCCGCCAGAAAGAGTACGGCGACGAAACGCAGGATTTTATTCATTATATGTTGCCTTTATCATAATCCCTTGAGGTATCTTTCGGCATCAAGCGCCGCCCTGCAGCCCGCCGCCGCAGCATTTATGGCCTGGCGGTAAGTAGGGTCCTGTACATCGCCTGCGGCAAAAACGCCCTCGCGGCTGGTCTTCGTACTCTTGCCTTCGGTGACGATATATCCCTGGTCGTCAGTGTCCAGCCAGCCTGAGAAAAGCTCGGAGTTCGGATGGTGTCCGATAGCCAGAAAGAAGCCGTCGACACTGATATCAAAAATCTCGCCATCCTTTCTGCGGAGCCTCGCGCCGGTCACTCCGTCCGCGTCTCCGAGGACCTCGAGCGTATTGCAGTTCCAGAGGATCTCAATGTTTCCGCAAGCCTTGACCCGCGCCTGCATAGCGTCGGAGGCGCGAAGGACATCCCTGCGGACTATCATATAGACTTTGCGGCAGAGGCCCGCCAGATAAGTGGCTTCTTCGCACGCAGTGTCGCCGCCTCCCACGACCGCGACATCACGCTTGCGGTAGAAAAAGCCGTCGCAGGTGGCGCAGGCCGAGACTCCCATCCCGCGGAATCTGCGCTCGGACGGCAGTCCGAGGTAGCGGGCGGAGGCTCCCGTGGCTATGATGACGGCATCCGCGCAGATCTGCGCGCCGCCGTCAATGGTGAACTGATAAGGTCTCGCTGAGAAGTCGGCGGCGGTGATGCTGCCTCTGCGGATGTCCGCGCCGAGGCGTATGGCCTGCTTGCGCATATCGCCCATAAGGACAGAGGCTTCGATGCCTTCCTCATAGCCTGGCCAGTTCTCTATTCTGGTGGTGGTCATAAGCTGTCCTCCCGGCTCAAGCCCCTCGTAGAGGACGGGGGAGAGAGCCGCTCTGGACGCATAGATCGCGGCGGTGTATCCGGCCGGGCCGGCGCCGATGATAAGACATTTCGTGTGTTCCATACTTCCGGTTTCAAACACGCAAAGATAATGAATTTTGATGATTATCGAATAATGCCTATCTTTGCGTGTTATGCAGAATCAGGAAATAGAACAGCCGAGCTCGATGGAGGAGTTTCGCAGGACCCTGAAGCTTCATTCGCTGAAAGCGACTTCGCAGAGACTTATGGTCCATCAGGCGATGCTTGAGCTCGGGCACGCGAGCGCCGATATGGTGTGTGAGCGGATTGGACGCCGGCAGGGCGGCCGCGGGATTTCCGTGGCCTCGGTGTATAACATCCTCACGCAGCTGGCCTCTCTCGGGGTCTATCAGCACAGGCTGAGCGGGAACAACAAGATGTATTTTGACGTGAACACCTTCAAGCATATGCATCTGTATGACTCCGTAAACAACGAATACAAGGACGTGCTTGACGATGAGCTGCTCGCGATGGTGGAGGAGCGGCTCAAGGGACACCGTTTCCGTGGGTACAAGGTGGATTCGGTCGATATCCAGATAGTCTGCCATCCGAGCGGTAGGAAAACACACAAAAAACTTTAGCATATATGAAACAGATTCTTTTTGCCGCTCTTGCGGCTGTGCTCGCCTTTACAGGCTGCAACTCGAAAAGCGCTCTTCTCTACGGTACGATGACTATGGGGCAGGTCAGAGGCTCCGACATCATCACAGATGAAGGGCTCACTTATACTGTGACCGAGAATGAGGCCGACGCCGATTATGCGAAGCTGGACAGGATTCTCATCACCTGCGATGTCCTCGAGCAGCTGGATGCTGAGAAGACCTATTCCATCCGGCTTCTGGATTATGCTTCCGTGTCCGTGTCCTCCCCGGTGAGCAGGACTTCCGAGTCCGACGAGTGGTTCGGCACCGACGGGGTGAACCTCAGCTCCGGCTGGCTGAGCGGCGGCTACCTGAATGTCCTCGCCACCATATCTATGCTTCAGGAATCGAAGACGCAGCATCGCATCCGTCTGATGTTCGACGATACTGCCGACAATTCCGACACTCTGCATTTCTATCTGAAACACAACGGCTTCGGCGAGACCTTCGATGTCGATCCTACGAATACCAAGATGAGCAGCTACTCGGGTTATCTTTCCTTCCCGGTGGACGCTTATGTCCCTTCGGGAGTAAAGGGCATAAACCTGAAGGTGGAATGGGACTGGTTCAAGGTTCAGAACAATCAGTACATTACCGAGAAAGAGCATTATTCCCAGACTGTCTATTACGAGCCGGGCAAGACCCGCTCGGATTTTTAGGCTCCATAGTTTTGTGAAGGTTTTTGCTCTGTTTTTGCTCCGGCCTCTTGCAAGCTGAAAAAATATTGCTACCTTTGCACTCCACACCGCTCAGCGTGTGATACACGGTGCGATTAGTTCAGTTGGTAGAGCACCAGATTGTGGTTCTGGTTGTCGTGGGTTCGAGCCCCACATCGCACCCTTTAGAGGTTGACTAAAAGTTTTCGGACTGACAGTCAGCCTCTTTTTTGTGGCCGCCGGGGAGATTCGCGCTGCAAAACAAAAGAGGATGGCCCTTTCGGTCATCCTCTTTTATGTCGGGGTACAGTGACTCGAACACTGGACCCTCTGGTCCCAAACCAGATGCGCTAGCCAACTGCGCCACACCCCGAATGTATTTATACCCCACTGACGGGACTGCAAATGTACACCCTTTTCTGAAATTAAGCAAATTTTTCGTAAAAAATCTCGAAAAATCCCGGCAGCCGGGCTACTTCCCGCTCCAGTACTTTATCGTGAAGTTGAAGACCATCGCAGCCTTTCCCCGCACGAGAATGTCCGCCTCCTCCCCGGTGACTTTCCCAGTGATGGAGATGACTTTTATGGGTGAGAACCCCTTGATCCTCACATTGCTGAACCCCCGGATAATCCCGTCGGAATCCACGCTCAGGTCGCCCTCGAAGGACAGCCCCTTGAAGGTGAGAATCTGGAAATCATACATCCCTACGCTTGCCGTCTGCTTCTCAAGCGCGACTTCAAGCACCATCCCGTCGCGGGTTTCTTCCTTGCCGGCTACGGTGATGTGAGTGTGCCCGTCGAGTCTTACGGTCTCCGGGGCCATATAAAAGGAGTCACGTCCTTCTGAGAGAGAGTCCGGCGCTCCGGCAAGCATAAGCGCCGCAATACAGGCCAATATTCTTTTCATCTGTGTGAATACATCGTTTCATAATACTTTTCATACTCTCCGGAAGTTATGTTCTCCATCCACTCCCGGTTCTCGAGATACCATCTCACCGTCTTCTCGATACCCTCCTCGAAGCGCAGCTGCGGCTCCCATCCCAGTTCGTCCCGGATCTTCGAAGAGTCGATGGCATAACGCAGGTCGTGCCCCGAACGGTCGGCTACGAAAGAAATCAGGTGCAGGCTGAAGCCCTCCGGCCTGTCCATCAGACGGTCTGCGGTCTTGACCAGCAGCTTTACGAGGTCGATATTCTTCCACTCATTGCAGCCGCCTATATTATATGTCTGCGCTACTTTCCCCCGGTGGAAAACCAGATCTATCGCACGAGCGTGGTCCTCCACGTAGAGCCAGTCGCGCACATTCTCTCCACGTCCATAGACGGGAAGCGGTCTGCGCAGGCAGATATTGTTTATGAAAAGCGGAATGAGCTTCTCGGGGAACTGGTAAGGGCCGTAGTTGTTCGAGCAGTTCGTGACAGTCACCGGCAGCCCGTAAGTGTCGTGGAAGGCGCGGACGAAGTGGTCAGAAGAGGCCTTGGAGGCGCTGTACGGGCTATGTGGCTGATAGGCTGTAGCTTCCGTAAAGAAGTCATCCCCGAAAGGTCCGCCTCGGGGACAGGAAACGCCGTCCGCAGTCCCGGAGGGCTTCGTAAGAGCGAGCGCACCGTAAACCTCGTCCGTGGAGACGTGATGGAAGCGGCAGTGCAGCCCATTCTCCTCCGCTTCGGCGAGTCCGCCCATACGGCCGCTCCGCGTCCAATGCTCCTTAGCAGCCTGCAGCAGGCTCAGTGTTCCGAGGACATTTGTGCGCGCGAAGCAGAACGGGTCGGTGATGCTTCGGTCCACGTGGCTCTCCGCGGCGAGATGGATGACCCCGTCGATGTCATAGCGGCAGAAAATCTCAGACACCCGCTCATAGTCGCAGATGTCCGCACGCTCGAAACGATAGTTGGGCTCATTCTCTATGTCCTTGAGATTAGCCAGGTTGCCGGCATAGGTCAGCTTATCCAGATTCACTATCGTATAGTCGGGGTAGCGCTTCACGAAGCGCCGCACCACGTGGCTGCCGATAAAGCCCGCCCCTCCTGTTATGAGTATATTTTTCATAGAAACTTATCTCTGATAAGCACAAATGTAGCGTTTTCGGGGGATATTGCGGAGAAAGTGGTAGAAAAGTTGAATTTTG
>CAVDFQ010000007.1:0-79219 GCA_963608065.1 bacterium | reverse complement strand
TACCTCGCCGAGCGGCGCGGAAAGGATGTCTGCGTGGTGCTCCCGAATCCTGCCCAGGCCTGTCTGGACTTCCTTTCGGAAGGACTCGACGTGCTGGACTACAGCCGCTCGCCCCTTCAGGCGCGGAAGCGGATAATGGGCTCCGATCTGATATTCTGTATGGACGCTCCGGGCTTCCACAGGACTGACGACCTGGAGGATTATCTCATCTCCGCACGTGCTGATAAGGTCCTTATAGACCATCATCTCGGACCTTCCGTGCAGCAGTTCTGTCTGGTATTCTCGCAGACGCAGGTCTCGTCAGCTTCGGAGCTTCTGTATCAGATACTTATGGAGCTCCCTGATATTTGCGGCGATGCCGCCAGGCTGCCTGCCCGCTGCGCCCGCTCCCTGATGTGCGGGATGACGACCGACACGAACAATTTCGCGAACTCCGTTTTTCCCTCCACCCTCCGGATAGCTTCCTGCCTGCTCGCGGCGGGGGTGGACAGGGACGATCTGCTCTCGCGCATCTATCAGTCGTACGGCAAGAACCGCGTGCGCCTTATCGGCTACCTGCTCTACGAAAAGCTCAGGCTCTGCCCGGACGGGCTCGCCTATATGATTTTCACACGCGAGGAGCAGCTGGCCTTCGACTATCACGAGGGTGACGCCGAGGGGATAGTGAATATGCCGCTTGCCGTCGGGAGCGTGCGGATGAGTATGCTGCTCAGCGAGGACGACGGCTTCTTCAGAGTCTCCATACGCTCCAAGGAGGGCGTTTCCGCAAATGCCTGCGCACGCGCCGCATTCGGCGGCGGCGGCCACGAGCGAGCTGCCGGAGGACGGCTCTATCTCGGCCGGGGGGGGGACATAGCCTCCCGGGATGAACTCGAAGGATACATCGAAAGGAACTGTAAGGATTTTCTATGAAAGCATCTGTAAAAATTGCCTCCGGGGTATCGCTCTGCTTTCTGACACTCGCGCTCTGCGCGGCGTGCAAGAAGGAGGAGCGTGCGCTTATGTTCGCGAATCAGGAGACGAAGATAGAGTCCTTCGTCAGCAAGTGCCTCGCCGACACCACCGCAGTCCGCGTGGAGTATAACGGAGGCTCTGTCCGCCTGGTGCTCACGGAGGGCGACGACGTGGATCTGAACTCCAGAGGCACCGTCACCTTCCTCTACGCCGGCTACGATTTCACTTCCGGCAACATAAACCAGACTAAAATGTTCGTCACGAACAATCCCGCCCTGAGCTGGAACGTGAGCGACTCGACGGTATTTCAGCCCGTCAGGGTCAGTATGGCGGACGGCTCTCTGATGGAAGGCCTGCAGAAGGGACTTGAGGGAGTCAGGGCGGGAGAGGAATGCTACATAATTTTCAGCGGCAAGTATGGGCTTGGCAAGAACCGCTTGGGCACGATTCCTGCAAATGCACCGCTGGCTTTTCATCTATGGATACAGACAGTAGAGAATTGATAAGAAAGATGGTTTTTATGAAGAAGACAGTCATTGCGCTCTCTTTCGCGGCCCTTCTGGCTTTCTGCGCCTGCGAGAAGACGGCGACGACGGGAAAGAATGATGCGAACCGCAAATACTTCGACGCCTGGCTCGTGACTAATTACCCGGAAGCGGTCCGGGTCGAGCCCGGAATATACATCATATCGGAAACTCCGGGCGACGGAGAGACTGCGGGGACCGAAGAGGACCACTATTTCGCGTATATGGAGTACACCTCCTATGACCTCGACGGGAATGTCCAGGCTACCACCGACAAGGCTCTCTCGCAGCAGCTCGGGACCTATGACGTGTCGTATTACTACGGTCCCAAGGTTATGATCAGAGGAAACGTGGGTATGACCGCCGGTCTGGATGCCGCGATAGCCAGGATGAAGATGGGAGGCAAGTCGAAGGTCATCATACCGGGCTGGCTGAACGCTTCCGCAAGCCAGTCCACGAACTACCTCTATCCGCGTTACGACACGGAGGAGGAGTACCTGAAGAAATGCACCGGCACGAACCTCATATACGACATAGACCTCAGGGAAGGCTTCAACGATGTCTACAAGTGGGAGAACGACTCCCTCGCGAGATACGCGCAGAGGATAATGCCGGGAGTGGACACCCTGAAATACGGTTTCTACTATAATCAGACACAGGCTCCCGCCGCCGATGCGGATTCCCTCGTCACCGGCGACGTCATCTATGTAAACTATTATGGACGTCTGCTTAACGGGCAGATGTTCGCCACGACGGTAGCGGATTCGGCCAAATTCCATAACATCTACGATTCCGGCACCACTTACGGGTCCCAGGCCGTTTACTTCGATTCGGACGACTATACGAACATCAAGCTCGGGACCACATCTTCCGGCAACGACTGTATCGACGGCTTCGCCTATGCCCTTTCCCGGATGAGGGTGGGGGAGAAGGGAACCTGTCTCTTCTACTCGGGTCTGGGCTACTCCTATAACGGAAGCGGCAGCAAGATTCCGCCGTACAGCCCGTTGAGGTTTGATTTCGAAATCGTATCCAAGAAAGAGTAATGGCAGTCACAGAAGCAGCGCCCCTGGAACTGGGGACCAGAAAAATAAGTTCGCTCCTGAAGATGTACGCAGTCCCGGGTATCATTGCCCAGACTGCGGCTTCTTTGTATAATATGGTCGACAGCATCTATATCGGGCATCTGAAAGATGTAGGCTCCTATGCCATCTCGGGTCTTGCCGTCACCTTCCCGCTGATGAACCTCTCATCCGCGCTCGGCACCCTCGTCGGAGTCGGAGGGATGACCCTGATATCGGTGCTTCTCGGACAGAAGAACTACGACAATGCGAAGAAGGTTCTCTCCAACGTCCTTTCGCTGAACATATTATTCGGTCTGCTCTTCTCCGTGGTGGCTCTGGCCTTCCTGGAGCCTATCCTGTATTTCTTCGGAGCGAGCGAGAATACGATGCCTTTCGCCAAGGATTATATGATCATAATCCTGCTCGGCAATGTGGTGACCCACCTGTACTTCGGACTGAACGGCGTGATACGCGCCTCAGGCAATCCCAAAACCGCGATGGGCCTGACCCTCTTCACGGTCATCTCGAATGCGGTGCTCGACCCCATCTTCATCTTCGGCTTCGGGATGGGCGTCAAGGGCGCGGCGCTCGCCACGGTCCTCTGTCAGCTGATGTCCCTCTGCTATTCCTTCCGCTTCTTTATGAACCGGGACAGGTTCCTGCATTTCCCCAAGCCTCTGTTCCAGCTGAACTGGCGCATAGCGAAATCTTCTCTTGCCATCGGCCTGGGTCCTTTCCTGATGAATGCCGCGGCCTGTCTGGTGTCTATGTTCATAAACCAGCAGCTCCGCACTTACGGCGGCGACCTCGCCATCGGAGCCTACGGCATAGTGAACCGCATCACCTTCCTGTTCCTTATGATAGTGATGGGTCTGAACCAGGGAATGCAGCCTATCGCAGGCTACAACTATGGGGCCCGTCAGTACCACAGAGTGCGTGAAGTCTTCATCCTCACCGTGAAATGGGCGACGCTCGCCACGACCCTCTGCTTCGTCGCTTCGGAAATATTCCCTGAGGCCGCCGTCGGCATATTCACGGCTGACCCGGTACTCAAAGACCTGTCTGTCAGAGGCCTCAGGATAGCGAACCTGATTATACCTTTCGTGGGCTTCTGTATGGTTTCCGGGACGCTCTTCCAGTGCCTCGGGATGGTGAAGATTTCCATCTTCCTCTCGCTTTCCCGACAGATAATCTTCCTGATTCCGCTGATCTACACTCTTCCGCTCCTATGGGCGGACAAGGGTGTGTGGCTGAGCTTTCCTATCTCCGACGGGGTCAGCGTACTTGTCACCCTCTTCTTCGTGCTCAGGCTCTTCAGAAGATTCAGCAGGCTCTCCGACGGCGAGGACGCTTCCTCGCTGGGCAGCAGCATCAGTAATTCGTAGATCACAATTCTTCTCCCCTATGAAACACAGGACATTGATAAGCATCGGACGGCAGTTCGGCAGCGGCGGTAAGCGCACGGCTCTCTCACTCGGCCGCAAGCTGGGCATAGAAGTCTATGACAATGAATTGATAATCAAGGCTGCGGAACACAGCGGCTACAGCCCCGAATTCTTCCGCAAAAGAGACGAGAAGACCAGTCTGCTGACCCTCCAGTCTTTCTTCGGCGGCTTGAACCAGTACAGCGCGGGCGACAGCTATCTGAACGACAACGCCCTGTTCGGAATCCAGAGCGAGACCATACGCGCCATAGCCTCACAGGGTGACGCCATCTTCGTGGGCCGAGCTTCGGACTACGTACTCCGCGACTTTGGATGTCTGGACGTGTTCATCAGCGCACCTCTCGAGCAGCGCATACGGAACGTCGCCGAGCGCGAGGGTATCAGCGCAGCGGAAGCCGAGAACCTCATACGCAAGAAAGACCGCAGCCGCGAGACTTACTATAACTACGTGACCTTCGGGAACTGGGGCGTAGCCGCCAATTACGACCTCTGCATCGACTCTTCTGTGCTCGGCATAGAGGGCACGGCGGACATAATCATAGAATTCGGCAGGAAAAAAGGGATCATACGGTGATGAAACTCAGGCCTTCGCATCTGCTGGGGATAACTCTGGCGCTGATTGCCGCCTTCGCTGCGCTGCATATCTGCACCCGGGACAGAAGCGGCGACACTGCGGGTGAGCCGGAGCGAAGATTCAGAAATCTGAACGCCACCCTCACCAATGAGATGTCGGACACTTCCGACCTGGCCGGACTGGACCGGCAGGTTAAGAACTTTATGAGCAGATGGAATCTTCAGGGCGCATCTCTTTCCATAATGAGAAATGACTCTCTGGTGTATTCCAAGGGCTACGGCTGGGCCGACGAGAAGGCCGGCGTGGAGATGGGCCCCGGAATCATCCTCAGGATAGCCTCGGTATCGAAGCTTGTCACCGCAGTGGGGATAATGACTCTGTGCGAGCGGGGAAGTCTGTCTCTGGACAGCAAGGTATTCGGTCCCGAAGGGATTCTCTGCGACAGCCTCTATACGGCCCGGATCAGGGACAAGAATTATTACTCCATTACCGTAGAGCATCTACTGCGGCATCAGGGCGGATTCAAGGCCGGCTCCTTCGACCCGCTCTTCTCCACGAGAGCCCTTATGCGTCAGAACAGATGGGACACTCCGCCGGATGCGCGGCAGCTGCTCACCTCGCAGCTGAGCAAGCGCCTGTCCTTCGCCCCGGGGACTTCGCAGTCCTACTCGAACCTGGGATATCTTATCCTTTCTATGGTCATAGAGAAGGTGACGGGAGAGCCGTACGAGACCTGGATGCAGGAGAATGTGCTGCGCCGCTCCGGCTGCCGCGATTTCCATATCGCGCGTAACTATTACGCGGAGAAATACCCGAACGAGACCCGCTACCATATGCAGGAGAACGACCCGAGCGTGGACGAATACAACAACTCCGGACGGCTGGTGGAGCGCTGCTACGGCGGCAACGACATACGGGCCCTGTCGGGCGCGGGAGCCTGGGTGGCCTCGTCTGCGGAGCTCGCTCTGCTCGTGGCCTCCATAGACGGCCGCGGGCAGGTTCCTGACATCCTTACGGCGGAAAGTGTACGTAAGATGACGGAATACTTCGACGAGAATACCTACGCCCTCGGCTGGAACGACACCAAGCCTACTGGCGAATGGACCCGCACCGGCACCCTGTCCGGTACGACGGCCCTCATAAAGTACTATCCTGACGGGGAATGCTGGATTTTCATCAGCAACACCGGCACCTGGGTCGGCCCGCGTCTGAGCAGCTCCACCTCGGAACTCTTCCGCAAATGCCGCGAGAAGTACTCGCAGAAGCTGCCGCACCGCGATTTCTTCTCTCCGGATGACGTATAGTCACCGAGGCTACAGTCCCTTCGCCTTGCCCTCGTCCCAGATGGCGTCCATCTCCCCGAGAGTCATATCCGTCAGCTTGCGCCCCTTCTTCATAGTGTTCTCCTCCAGATAGGTGAAGCGGCGGCGAAACTTTTCGCACGCCCCTCCGAGCGCGGCTTCCGGGTCGAATCCGTAGAGACGCACGGCGTTGATGACAGCGAAAAGCAGGTCCCCGAATTCCTCCTGAGCGTGCTGCTGCGAGTCCCCGGCGGCCGCCTCCATCGCCTCTCCGAGTTCCTCCTTGACCTTGTCCCACACATCTTCCTTCCGCTGCCAGTCGAAGCCGCAGCCCCGGGCCTTCTCCTGCATCGACATAGCCTTCAGCAGGGCCGGCATCGAGGACGGAATTCCCGACATCACGGTCTTGTTCCCGTTCTTCTCTCTGGCTTTCACCAGCTCCCAGGTATCGGCTATCTCCTTGGCGCTCATAACCTTTCCTTCCTCGGCCCCGAATACGTGCGGATGGCGGAACACCATCTTGTCACAGACCTTGCGGATACAGTCCGCCACGTCGAACTCCCCTTTCTCCTCGCCGATCTTCGAATAGAACACCAGATGGTAGAACAGGTCTCCGATCTCCTTCGATACTTCGCCGGAGTCTCCTTTCAGAATCGCGTCGCTCAGTTCATACACCTCTTCCTCCGTCAGAGCCCGGATGGACTCCATAGTCTGTTCCGCGTTCCACGGGCACTTCTCCCTGAGGCTGTCCATAATGTCGAGCAGTCTCGAAAACTGAGCCAACTTCTCTTCTCGGGTATTCATAATATGCTGATAATTAATACTTTTCTCTATAACGCTCCCTTCATCGCGAGAGCGCTTGCAAAATTAGAAAAAAAATGAAGTATCTTTGCGCGAGTTTGAAATATTAATGACGATGAAACCATATCCTAACCCACTCCCGTTCGTATCCGCAGACGAAGCCGTAAGCCACATCAGCTCGCACAGCCACATCCATTTAAGCAGTGTGGCCAGCGTCCCTCACGCCCTCATCAATGCGCTCTGCCGCCGCGCCGACGCCGGCGAAGTGGAGGACCTGCGTTTCCACCATTTCCATACAGAAGGCCCCGCCCCGTACAGCGAGCCCCGCTACGAAGGCATCTTCTTCGAGCAAGGCTTCTTCATAGGCCCGAATGTCCGCCCCAATGTAAACTCCGGCTATGCCGACTACCTGCCCGTGCACCTCGGAGAGAGCCAGAAACTCTACCGCAGCGGAGCCATCCGTCTCGGAGCGGCCCTCGTGCAGGTTTCTCTTCCTGACGAGAACGGCTACGTGTCGCTCGGCACCTCCGTCGACTGCTCCATCGCGGCCATCGAGAGCGCACAGCTGCGTATAGCGGTCGTGAACCGCAATGTCCCGTACGCGCACGGCGACCTCATCCACATCGGCAGCTTCGACTATCTCGTCGAGGACGACACTCCGCTCGTCACCAAGGAGTTTGCCCGGCCGACCGATACGGAAGTGCTCATCGGCAAGAACTGTGCGGCGCTTGTGGAGGACGGAGACTGCATCCAGATGGGCATCGGGGCGCTACCGAACGCTCTCGCAGCCCAGCTCGGAGGACATAAGAACCTCGGTCTGCACACGGAAATGTTCGCCGACGGCCTGCTCGGCCTCATCAAGAAGGGAGTCATAAACGGCGCGCACAAAAAGATCGACCGCGGCTGCGTCGTGGCCTCTTTCCTGCTCGGCAGCCAGGAGGTCTATTCTTTCATCGACGACAACCCTCAGGTGCTTATGCGTGACATAAAGTACACGAACGACCCTTGGGTGATAGCACAGAATCCCCATATGAAGGCCATCAACTCCGCCACCGAGGTGGACCTCACCGGACAGATCAGCGCCGACTCCATCGGCACGCGCATCTTCTCCGGCACCGGCGGGCAGCTCGAATTCGTCAGGGGAGCGTCCATGTCCGAGGGCGGCAAGTCCATAACCGCCTTCGCCTCACGCACAAACAAGGGCAAGAATAAGATAGTCCCTACGCTCAACCCCGGAGCCGGAGTCGTCACCCCGCGCGCCGACGCCCACTGGATCGTCACCGAATACGGCGCCGTGGACCTCTACGGCAAGTCCCTGCAGGAGAGGGCGAAACTCCTTATCGGCATAGCCCATCCTGACGACAGGGAGATGCTCGACCGCGCGGCCTTCGAGCGTTTCGGCCCTCACTACCACAACTTCAGCGTATAGAGCGGATGTGGACTGAGCGCACCCGCCTGCTTCTCGGAGAAGATTCTCTCGGCCGCCTCTCGGCGTCCAATGTCGTCGTCGTCGGGCTGGGTGGTGTAGGGGGCTTCGCCTGCGAGATGCTTGTGCGCGCCGGCGTGGGCCAGCTCACTCTGGTGGACTGCGACACGGTGGGGGAGACTAATCTGAACCGCCAGATCATAGCCCTGCACTCCACTCTCGGCTCTGCGAAATCCGATGCCCTGCGGGAGCGGCTTCTGGACATAAATCCCGAGGCACAGATCCGGGTAGTGGAGAAATATGTACACGAGGATACTCTGGACGAGGTGTTTTCCGGGATTGGACGAAGTCCGGACTATGTCGTGGACGCGATAGACACGCTCAGTCCGAAGATTGCTCTCATACAGTATTGCCTTGCGCACGGGCTGCGCCTTGTGAGCTCGATGGGCAGCGGGGCGAAACTTGACGCGACAGCGGTTCGCGCAGACGACATCTCGCGCACCAGGATGTGTCCGCTTGCGCATATGCTACGCAAGCGTCTGCATCATCTGGGCATCAGCGAGGGCTTCACCGCCGTGTATTCCGTGGAGCCTCCGAGGCGCTCTTCGGTAGTGCTCGAGGAGAGCAGGAACAAGAAGTCTCAGGTCGGGAGCATCTCCTATCTGCCGGCGGTTTTCGGCTGCGTATGCGCGCAGGTGGTGATAAGGGACCTCGCGGGAGTGTAGTCTTGCCTGTCCCTCTCGCGGAAAGCTCCTTCGGCGGCTTCGGGACTTTTTTTCGCACTGCCGGAATGAAAAAGAGGGGAGAAATTGCCGCGTTATTGCTCAATCCTTGTTAAATTTGCAAGTTTTACGGATGTACGAAGTACCAAAACCAGACCAGATGCAGAAATTTATCATATCGGAAGTGAAAAGCCGCAGGGATTTGCGGGATTTCATCAAGTTTCCGGACGAGCTTTACCGGGATTGTCCGCAGTATGTGCCCGCGCTGCATTCCGACCAGCGCCATTCGCTCACGAAAGTGTCCACTCTGAAGTATTGCAGGCGCAGGATGTGGCTGGTCTGGGACGGGAAGAAGGTCGTCGGAAGGATCTGCGCTATGATAAACCCCCGCTACAACGAGCTGTACTCGAAGAAATGCATCCGTTTCGGCTGGTTCGACTGCATAAACGACATCGAGGTCGCCCGTATGCTTCTTTCTACGGCCGAAGCCTGGGGCAGGCAGGAGGGGATGACTCAGATTCACGGGCCGCTTTACTACAACACTCTCGGCAAGCAGGGTATGCTGCTGGAGGGTTTCGAGAACATCCCGCCGTTCAACTGCATCTATAACTATCCTTATTACAATGACTTGGTTACCTCCCTGGGCTTTACCAAGGAGTGCGACTGGGTCCAGTACCGGATTCCTGCGGACCACGGCGTCCCCGAGAAGGCGGAAAGGGTGGCCAAGATAGTGAAGGAAAGGTACAATATCCATTTCGGCAGCATCGACGAGATGAAGAAGGACCGCAGCAAGGTGCGGGAGTTCTTCAAGATATACAACGACAGCTTCGCCTCGGCTGTCTATAACTTCATCCCGTTCACGGAAGATGAAATCAAGGAGGAGGCCAAATCCTGCATCCCGTTCATCTCGGACAAGGCGAGCACCATTCTTCTGGACGAGAGAGACAATCTGGTGGCTTTCGGGATTTCTTTCCCGAGCATTTCCAGGGCTCTGCAGAAGGCGAAGGGGCATCTTTTCCCTTTCGGATGGATTCATCTGCTCAGAGCTATGAATGACTACGAGTACACCGACCTTATGCTCAACGGGGCCACCCCGGAGTGGCAGAACAAGGGCATCTCGGCCGTGTACTACAAGGAGATGAGCGAGAGGGCGAAAAAGATAGGCAACCACTGGGCCGTCACGAATCCCCAGATAGAGACGAACAGCGCGGTGAACATCTGGGGCAGCTACGAGCACGAGCTGTATATGAGACGCCGCTGCTACATTAAGGACATAGATTAGATATCACACAGCGTATATGGCAGACAATACATTGCTTGAGAAGGTCCTGTCGCTTCAGGACAAGTACAGATCCCTTCAGGATCAGCTTTCGAGACCCGACGTGATGTCGGATATGAAGAGATATGTGCAGCTGAACAAGGACTACAAGGAGCTTCAGCCCATCATAGAGGCCGGTCTGGAGTACAGCAGGATGCTGGACGAGATCGCAGCGGCGAAGGACATCCTTATGAACGAGAAGGATGAGGAACTGCGCGAGATGGCCCGCGAGGAGATGAACAGTCTGGAGCCCGGGATTCCCGAGATGGAGCAGAAGATAAAGCTGCTTCTCATTCCTGCCGACCCCGATGATTCGAAAAATGCTATGGTCGAGATCCGGGGAGGCACCGGAGGGGACGAGGCTGCCATTTTCGCCGGAGACCTTTTCCGTATGTATTCCAAGTTCGCGGAGAAGCGCGGCTGGAAGCTTGAGATAAGCGAGCAGACTCCTGGCACGTCCGGGGGATACAAACAGGTGGTTTTCAAGCTCTCCGGCAGTGACGGAGTGTACGGTGTGATGAAATACGAGTCGGGCGTGCACCGCGTGCAGAGAGTCCCTCAGACGGAGACTCAGGGCAGAATCCAGACCTCGGCGGCCTCAGTGGCCATCTTTCCTGAGGCAGGAGAGTTCGACATCGAGCTGGACCCGGCGGATATCCGCAAGGACCTCTTCTGCTCATCCGGTCCGGGCGGTCAGGGCGTGAACACGACCTATTCGGCCGTGCGTCTCACCCACATCCCTTCCGGCATAGTGGTACAGTGCCAGGAGGAACGCTCCCAGCTGAAGAATCTCGACCGCGCTATGGAGGAACTCAGGACCCGTCTGTACAATCTTGAGCATCAGAAGTATCTGGACGGCATCGCCGCGAAGCGCAAGACTATGGTCTCCACAGGTGACCGTTCCGCGAAGATCCGGACGTACAATTACCCGCAGGGGCGTGTCACTGACCACCGCATAAACTGGTCGATGTACAATCTCCCCGCCTTTATGGACGGGGATATCCAGGAATGCATCGATAATCTTCAGGTGGCCGAGAACGCCGAGCGCCTGAAGGAAGCCGGGGACTAATCCTCAGTGATCTTGTTCAGAGAGAGTTCCACGAGCTTGCGGATTGCAGGCTTGTAGTCTGGGTTGGCCGCCTTGAGATAGCGGTTCGCTATCACGCAGCACACCGTGCCCGCCTTGTGGCCCAGATGGGCGCTCAGACCCGCGAGAGCGGAGCCTTCCATCTCGAAATTGGTGATGCGGTAGCCCTTCCAGCTGAAGTGCTCGAAATCCTCTATCATATTCGGCATAGCCAGAGAGTTGCGCACTACGCGGCCCTGAGGGCCGTAGAAGCCCGGGGCTGAAATGGTCATACCCTTTATCGTGCAGTCCTCGAAGCGCCTGATGAGATCCTCGTCCGCCCTCACGAAATAAGGGTCAGGCAGATGCCTGTCCCAATGCACGGCTTTCTTGAAAGCCTCCTCGAAGTCCGGCAGAGCGATCTTGTCCCTGTCAGCATACCAGTTCAGAAGGCCGTCGCAGCCCACCGAGATGTGAGAGAAGACAAATGAGCCGAGAGGGATGTCCGGCTGCAGGGCTCCGCAGCTTCCGATGCGCAGCACCGTGAGGGTGCGGTGCTCCGGCTTGAGTGTCCTGGTGGTGAAGTCGATGTTCGCGAGGGCGTCCAGCTCCGTCATCACTATGTCGATGTTGTCCGTGCCGATGCCCGTCGAGAGTACCGTGATCCTCTGTCCGTGATATTTTCCTGTGATGGAGACGAACTCGCGCGAGGCTTTGCGGAATTCCTTGTCAGTGAGGAATTCTCCCACCATATCCACTCTGCCGGGGTCCCCGACGAGGATGACTTTGTCAGCGAATTCTTCCGGACGCAGATGGATGTGGAATGCCGATCCGTCCGAGTTGATTATAAGTTCCGATTCTGCTATTCTCATATTCTGTTTCTTTTGAGTGAAGGTCCAAATGTAGTTTTTTTATGTGGAATTTCCTATTTTTGTCCCTGCAAACCGGGAGGTGCGCTCTTGCCGGGCACTTCCATAATGATACTTGATTATGTGGCAGAGAGCACAGACACTTTACATAGCTATCGCGACGGTTCTCATCGCGGTGATGTTTTTCAGCGTGAAGGCGGTCATCCCCGCTTCGGAAGGGAACTCGCCGCAGGAACTGCGATACACGGCCTACCTTCCGTATCTGATACTGCTCATCGTTATCAGCGCCTTTAATCTCATCGCGCTCAATGCATTTAAGTTCAGAGTGTTCCAGATGCGCACCACGGTTCTTGCAGCCATCGTCACGCTCGCTCTGCAGATCTGGCTTGCGGTGGATTTCGTCTCCACCCACAGCGTAGTGAACTTCCGCATCAGTGCGGTCTTCCCCTTCATAGCCCTGATTCTAGACATAATGGCCATCAGGGGCATAGCGGCTGACATCTTAGTCGCGGACAGCGTGAACCGTCTGCGCAGCAGCCGCAAGCACAGGAAGAAGTGATGCTCCGCTCGGCGGCGGCGACGACGAAGAAGAAGGAGGAGGGCGGGACTGGACGCTGAAAGCGGCCGCTCAATTGATGTTTCTGGCGGAAGAGTTGAAGTAGGCGAGCACGTTCTCCTCGTAGGTCTTGGTCACGGGAATCTGCTGGATAGTGTCGTTGTCAAGCTCGACTTCGTAGCCGTCCTTTTCCTTTTTCAGGGTGATGACCCTCTCCATATTCACGATGTATTTCCGGTGGCAGCGGATGAGGGGGCTGCCGGCGAAGCTTTCCTCGATGGTCTTCAGCTTGCAGCGGAGCATATACTGCTTCAGCGTGGAGTGGCTGTCCACGTACCATACCTTTATATAGTTGTCGTCGGACTCGATGTACAGAAGGCTCGAGAGGTTCAGCGAGAGCTTGAGGTTGCCGCTGTTGTCGAAGAGGGTGATTTTTCTCTCTTCGCGGGGCTGGATGACTTCGTCGGTGACTACGTTGCCGTAATTCATCAGGCGGATGGTGTTGTCCCTGTCGTTCAGGGCGAAGTACATCGCGGAGAGCGTGTAAGGGACTGCCATCGACATAAGGCAGTAGACGAGCGAGCTGAGGAAGATCACTTCGAAGGTCTGCTCCTGCAGGTCGAGGATGCCGAAGCGGTCGCCTTCTACTGTGAACATTGTGTAGAGCAGGCAGACCAGGGCGATCTCGCCGATATTCCACAGGATATAGTGGAGATAGGTTATGGCGGCTCCGCTGCGGCCCACTCCGTAGAGAAGCCGCTTGCTCAGGCAGACGACCAGAAGGGCGATGAAGAAGAAGAGCACGGTGAATCCGAAGGCTTCGCTGTCGGCGAGCTGGAACCACACGTTATGCGAGAACGGTACGCTGATGAGAAGCAGAACCACGGAGAACAGCGCGGTAAATACCACTGTCATCGTGATTTCGACTTTCCCGAGCAGGTAGGCGGGCACTTTGTCATTCAGGGCGAACATCAACGCAAATATAATGATAATATCGAAAAATACGTATATTTGCAGCCGTACCAAAGACTGAATTATTGTGAACAGAAGAGTTGCAGTGACCGGGCTGGGAGTGATTTCCTGTGTGGGAAACGATGTGGAAAGTTTCTGGAACAGCCTGAAAGAGGGTGTCTGCGGAATAGACACCGTATATCCCGATTCCGAGTTGCCGGTAAAAATCGGCGGAGCCATTAAGAATTTCCATCCTGAAGATTACGGAATAGACAAGCCTTTCATCAGAAAACAGGATATGTTTTCGATTTACGCTATGGCCGCTGCAAATCAGGCCGTGGCGGATTCGGGTCTGGTCTCCGCTCCCGTGGAGGAGGGCGGAAATATCGACCCTCAGAGACTCGGAGTCTATGTGGGTTCCGGGATAGGCGGCTTCGCGACCATCTCCCGTGAGGTGGAGAGGATGAAGGAAGACCCTACGGGACAGTGGGTTTCGCCTCTTTTCGTCCCGACTATGATCTCGAATATCGCAGGCGGGCACATAGCCATCCGCCATCACGCCGAGGGTCCCTGCGTGAATATCGTTACGGCCTGCACCACTTCGACTAATTCTCTGGGCGAGGCTTACCGGGCCATAAAGTTCGGTTTCGCCGACGCCATCATCTCCGGAGGCTCAGACCACAGTATGCTTCCTATAGGCATAGCCGGGTTCGCAAATGCCAAGGCTCTGACCAGAGAGACTGATCCCAAGCACGCCTGTCTGCCTTTCAATGCTGACCGTGCGGGGTTCGTGATGGGCGACGGGGCGGCGGTGCTGGTGCTGGAAGAGTATGAGCACGCCCGCGCCAGAGGTGCGAAGATCTATGCCGAGATGGTGGGATACGGCTGTACCTGCGATGCGTATCACTCCACGGCTCCGCGTCCGGACGGGGTGACCCAGTCCAGATGCATCAGGCAGGCTCTCGATGAGGCCGGTTTCGATGCGGCGAAGGACACCGTCTATGTGAACGCCCACGGTACGGGCACCAAGCTGAACGATGTGACCGAGACCAAGGCTTTCAAGCTGGCTTTCGGGGATTTCGCCTACAAGTGTCATATTTCTTCCACGAAGTCTATGCACGGGCATATGTTCGGGGCTACCGGAGCGGCCGAGGCCATCGCCACGGTGCTGGCTCTGAAGAACGGTCTGGTTCCTCCGACCATCAATCTGGATAATCCTGATCCGGAGTGCGATCTGGACTATACTCCAAATGTCGCCCGCAAGGTGGATCTCACTCTGGGCGTGTCCGATTCGTTCGGTTTCGGGGGGCATAATGCCTGTATAGCTTTCAGGAAGGCCTGAAAGCTATACCTCTGTCTATCACCGGGGGACGTATCCCCCGGACCCCCTAGGTCGCGCCGGAGGCGCTCCGGGGGCCTGAAAGCTATACCTCTGTCTATCACCGGGGGACGTATCCCCCGGACCCCCTAGGTCGCGCCGGAGGCGCTCCGGGGGCCTGAAAGCTATACCTCTGTCTATCACCGGGGGACGTATCCCCCGGACCCCCTAGGTCGCGCCGGAGGCGCTCCGGGGGCCTGAAAGCTATACCTCTGTCTATCACCGGGGGACGTATCCCCCGGACCCCCTAGGTCGCGCCGGAGGCGCTCCGGGGGCCTGAAAGCTATACCTCTGTCTATCACCGGGGGACGTATCCCCCGGACCCCCTAGGTCGCGCCGGAGGCGCTCCGGGGGCCTGAAAGCTATACCTCTGTCTATCACCGGGGGACGTATCCCCCGGACCCCCTAGGTCGCGCCGGAGGCGCTCCGGGGACCTGAAAGCTTATTCCGCGTAGATGCTGTTCACGCCGTCTTTGGCGGAGGCGGAGACAGGGACAGCAGGGTCACGGACCAGAGCGTCCACTATGCGCTTCTGCCCCTTCATCACATTCGTGGCGATGAAACTCATCTGCTCATCGAAACTTGCGACCATCGAGTCCGCGTCGGCGATCTCGTGACCGTTACCGTCGAAACGGTAGATCCTGTAGTTGTACCCCTGCTTTTCGAACTCCTTCACGAGAATACTGCTCCCCGAGAACCTCATACTAAGGAAGGCGGTATTCTTGTAATTCACTATCCTGTCAGAAGTTCCGTGAAGGAACATAGTAGGTGCCGGAGCCTTCGCATACCGGACCGCCCCCTCCTTCGAGAATACGGCTCCGGAAAACGAAATCACGCCGGCATAGCGGAAACCTTCCGGCAGCAGAGAAGTGAGCGGAGCATCGTTGGCACACTCCCAGTCGGCCTCGAGGGCACTGATCGCTCCGGCCGACGAGCCGCTGACCACGATGCGGGAAGGGTCCACGCCGAACTCCCGGGCGTTCTCCGCGATGAAAGCCGTAGCGCGGAAAAGATCTTCCACCGCGAGCTGGATGGCATCGTAGATCACGGAAGAATTCGAGATCCCGACCTTAGTTACTCCCTTGAGCCCCAGCCTGTAATCTATGCTGAACACGCGGAATCCATTGTCACTCATCAGTTTGAACCAAGGGAGGTACGATGCGTCCGCCCGGCTTCCGTTTTTGAATCCGCCCCCGAACATAAAAATGACAGCGGGCTTCCCCTCGCTCACGCTTCCGCTTGCGGGCTCATAAACATCCACGAACAGATCTTCTCCGTCCCTGCTGTCGTACAGATAGGTCCCGGACGGCTCGATCTGAGCCGTCACGCTCTGACAAAGGGCGAGCAGCAGTGCCGCCGCCGCTGAAATTCTAATCAATGCCTTCATATCGTTTCTGACTATTTTTCTTTCACTATCGTGCTTTTGCCGTCGGCGGCCAGCCCCACGCTCAGCGTGCGGATTCCGTCCGGCCCCCCGCCCGGTCGGGACGAGATTATGAACTCCGAAACCGGATTCTCTATCCTGTTTACAATCGCCCTCGAGAGCGGTCTCGCCCCGTATGACGGGTCGTAGCTGTCGGCGGCCACCGAGCGCTTCAGAGACTTCGATATGCTCAGCCGGTATCCCGCCTCCAGAGCCCTGACGCGCAGTTTCTCCAGCTCGATGTCCACTATCTTCTCCAGCTGCGCAACTCCGAGCGGCCGGAAGAAAACCTTCTCGTCCACCCTGTTGAGGAACTCCGGAGGGAAGATCTTGCGCACGGCCTTGTCCAGTACCGCCCGCTGCTCCGCCTCCACATTCTTCTTCGCCGCCGCGAAGCCCATTCCGCGTCCGAACTCTTCGAGTTCGCGCGTGCCGGCATTCGAGGTCATAATGATCACCGTGTTGCGGAAGTCCACCGTGCGGCCGTTGCCGTCGGTCAGCCGTCCCTCGTCGATGACTTGCAGCAGAAGATTATAGATGTCCGGGTGAGCCTTTTCTATCTCGTCCAGGAGCACCACGCTGTAAGGTTTCTGAAGTACCTTCCCGCTCAGCTGTCCTCCCTCCTCGTAGCCGACATATCCCGGAGGCGCGCCGATAAGGCGCGAGGAGGTGAACTTCTCGGAATACTCGGACATATCGAGTCTTATCAGATTGTCTTCAGAATCGAAAAGCTGTTCCGCTATGCACTTCGCCAGCCTGGTCTTTCCCACTCCGGTCGACCCCAGAAACAGGAAGCTCCCTATCGGTCTGCCCGGCGCTTTCAGTCCCGCCCGGCTCCGCTGGATCGCACGCACGACACAGTCTATGGCCTCTTCCTGCCCCACGACGGAGCGCTGCAGGCTTTCGCGCATCCCCAGCAGCTTCTGCCCCTCGCTCCTTGCCACCTTGCTCACCGGCACCCCGCTCATACGCGAGACCACCTTCGAGACATCTTCGCAGCTCACCGCCGGACTCTTTTTCCGCCCCGAGCGGATCTTCACCATCGCTCCGGCCTCGTCCATCGCGTCTATCGCCTTGTCCGGCAGAGCACGGTCGCAGATGTACCTGTCGGTCAGACGGGCGCAGCAGAGCAGAGCATCGTGCTCATAACTGACCCCGTGGTAGGCGGCATATTTCTTCTCCAGAACCTCCAGCACGTGAATCGTCTCCTCGATGCTCATCGGTTCCACGGTGACGGTCTGGAACCTGCGGTTCAATGCCGCGTCCTTGCTCACCACCCTGGAGAACTCGGAGAGTGTAGTCGCGCCGATGCATTGGATCTCGCCTCGGGCGAGAGCCGGCTTGAGGATACTGGCAGCATCCAGACTGCCCTGCGCACCTCCGGCACCCACGATAGTGTGGAACTCGTCGATGAACAGGATGATCTCGGGGTGCGAGCGCAGCTCGGCGATGATCGCCTTGAGCCTCTTTTCGAAGTCTCCCCGGTAGCGCGTGCCGGCCACTACCGAAGCTATGTCCAGAGAAATCAGCCTCTTGTCCCGGAGCGCGGGGATGCCGCCTTCCGCTATCTTCAGCGCGAGACTTTCCACGATCGCGGACTTACCCACGCCGGCCTCGCCGACCAGCAGAGCGTTATTCTTACGGCGCCGGCAGAGTATCTCTATGACCCTGCCGATCTCCTGCTGCCGTCCGTCCACAGGGTCCAGCGCGCCTGCGGCGGCCAATGCGCACAGGTCCGCCCCGTATTCTTCGACCGTAAGGCCGGCGGAGTCCGTCTGCGTCTCCGCGCCGTTCTCGCGGCTTTCCGTAATGCGGGCGAGAAGCGCAGCGGTGTCCACACCCTTCTGCTTCAGGAACTCGTGGGCGCAGGAAGTCTCGTCGCGGCTTATCGCGAGCAGCAGATGGAGCGGACTCGTCTGCGGCTCGCACAGTTTCGTAGCCTCCAGCACGGCGATACTTATGACCCTCTGGCTGCCCTTGCTAAGGCGTATCTTGTCCATACTGGAGTAAGGTATGCTTTCGCTGAGCAGCATCCTGGAGTCCAGATAAACCTTGGCTTCCGCCAGGTCCACTCCCAGCTGCGCGAGCATCGCGCAGGCTTCGTTGCCGCCGTGCCTGAGGAGCCCCAGGAAAAGATGGTCGATCTCTATGCCGTAGCTGCCTGTGCGCATCGCCTCTTCCCGCGCCAGGCCCAATATTTCGTTTATTTCGTCTGAAAAACGGATTTCCATAAACATCGTTTCGAATCTTGCTTCTGCTTCGCAAATATCAATATTTTTTGCTAATTTTGCGTGTTTATATGCATTAGTTTTGTTTGTATGGATAATGAAGAGACAATGAATGAATGGAATCACGGCTATATCGAGCCCGTGGAGATAGATCAGGAAATGCGGTCGGCCTACATCGACTACTCGATGTCGGTCATCGTGTCCAGAGCTCTTCCGGATGTTCGGGATGGCTTGAAACCGGTGCAGAGGCGAGTGCTCTTCGGAATGGACGGTCTGGGGCTCAGTTTCTCGGGCCAGACGAAGAAGTCCGCGAGAATCGTCGGTGAGGTGCTCGGAAAGTTCCACCCGCACGGCGACTCCAGCGTTTACGATGCTATGGCCAGGCTTGCCCAGAACTGGAACCAGAGATACCCGCTGATTTTCGGCCAGGGTAATTTCGGTTCTATGGACGGCGACCCGGTGGCGGCTATGCGATACACTGAGGCCAAACTTGCCAGGATCTCCGAGGAAGTGCTCGCGGATCTCGACAAGAATACCGTAGATATGCAGCTGAACTTCGATGACTCCATCGAAGAGCCTACGGTGCTTCCTACGAAGCTCCCTCTTCTGCTTCTGAACGGTTCGTCGGGCATCGCCGTGGGTATGGCCACGAATATGGCCCCGCATAATCTCGGAGAGTGCTGCGACGCCATCTGCGCATACATAGATAACCCGGACATAGACACCGAAGGCCTGATGCAGTACATAAAGGGCCCGGATTTCCCTACCGGAGGTGTCATTCAGGGCCGTCAGGGCATCTGCGATGCCTATAACACCGGCCGGGGCAGGGTGGTCATCCGCGCCAAGGCGGACATAGAGGAAGACGAGAAAGGCCGTCAGACCATAGTAGTCACCGAGGTGCCTTATATGGTGAACAAGAGCGAGATGATAAAGCGTATCGGCGAGATGGTCGAGGACAAGAAGATAGAGGGGATCTCCGACATCAGGGACCTCACCAGCCGCGACGGCATAAGGATCGTCTTCGTCCTTAAGAAGGACGCGAACGCCAGCGTGGTGCTGAATACCCTCTATAAGTACACTGCCCTCCAGTCCAGTTTCTCCATAAACAACGTAGCCCTCGTGCACGGTCGTCCGCGCACGCTCTCCCTGAAGGAAATCATCGCCAATTTCGTGGATTTCCGTCACGAAGTGATAGTGCGCCGCACCAGATTCGATCTGGACAAGGCACAGAAGCGCGCACGTATCCTCGAAGGTCTGCTCAAGGCCCTCGACGTCATAGACAGGATCATCGCTCTGATCAGAGCCTCGGAGAGCGTCGATGATGCCCGTGCCGCTCTTATGGAGCAGTTCGGCTTCAGTGAGATACAGGCGGGAGCCATCGTGGAGATGCGTCTGCGTCAGCTCACGGGACTCGAAAGGGAGAAGCTTCAGGCCGAGTACGATGAGCTGGAGAAGTTCATCGCCCGCTGTCAGGAGATTCTCGCCAGCGAGGAGGAGCAGCTCAAGATAGTCAAGCAGGAGTGTGTGGAGATGAAGGAAAAATACGGCGATGCGCGCCGCAGCGAAATCACCCTCTCCGCCGAGGATTTCAACCCTGAAGATTTCTACGCGGATGACGATGTGGTCATCACCATCTCCCATCTGGGCTACATCAAGCGCACTCCTCTCACGGAGTTCCGCACCCAGAACAGAGGCGGTGTAGGCATCAAGGCGAGCGCCACCCGCGACGAGGACTTCATAGAGCACATCTATGTGGCCAATATGCATTCCACGATGATCTTCTTCACGGAGATGGGAATGCGCTATAATCTGAAAGTCTACGAAATCCCTGAGGGGACCCGCACCTCGAAGGGACGCGCCATCCAGAACCTCATCTCCATAGAGCAGGGTGACAGGATACGTACATATCTGAACGCCAAGTCTATAGAGAGCGAGGAGTATCGCAGCGGCCATTATGTCACCCTCGTCACCAGACGCGGTATCATCAAGCGTACGCTGCTGGCCGAATACGCCAAGTACCGCAGCCGCAACAAGGGCATCAAGGCCATCTCCTTCAAGGACGGCGACTCCCTACTGGATGCGCTTCTGACAAACGGAAACGAAGAGATAATGATCGCGGCGCGCAAGGGGCGCTGCGTCAGGTTCAACGAGCGTGATGTCCGCGAGGTCGGCAGGACCTCGATGGGTGTCCGCGGAATAAATCTCGATGAGGATGATGAGGTCATCGGCGCTCTGAGCTGTGACCCGCACGCGCCGGACGCCGCTGAGCATACCATACTGGTAGTCAGTGAGAACGGCTTCGGCAAGCGTTCAGAGACGGATGAATACCGCATCACCAACCGGGGTGCCAAGGGAGTGCGCACCATAAACATCACAGAGAAGACAGGCGCGCTTATTGCTATAAAGAGCGTAACCGAGGACAATGACCTTATGATCATAAATCATTCGGGTATGACTATCAGAATGGCGGTCAGCAGCATCAGAGTGGCAGGCAGGGCCACCCAGGGCGTGAAGCTGATCAACTTGAGAGGAACGGATTCCATCGCGGCCGTATCCGTGGTCGCCAAGGCCGAAGAAGACGGCACTGAAGCTGAAACTGAGGCGGTGGATATCTCACCGGAAGGAGCCGCGGATGCTCCGGAAAACAACAACTGAAATTAACAACACTTCTATTTGCATCATTATGAAAAAGATCTTTTTAGCATTGGCTATTCTCGCTTCTATGCAGTTCGCTGATGCACAGGTTAAGTCGGAAAGCGCGGCCAAATCAGCTCTCGAAAGCGCGAAAGAGGCCGCGAGCAATGCCAAGAAGGCGACCAAGGTTGCTACTTGGACTAAACTGGGCCAGGCTTATCTCGATGCCTACGATGCACCTGTAGGAAATGCTCTGGTAGGAACCTCCAAGCAGGAGATTGCCCTCGTCATGGGTAACAGGAAGCCTCTGTCCGTGGAGACCGTGGAACTCGGCGGAAGAGCCTATTCGAAGGAAGTTTATGAAAGCTGCAACCATTATTTCGACGAGACGGGCAGACTCACCATCGTCGAGGTGACCAAGCCTGTAGCCGAGAACGCTCTTCAGGGAGCTCTCGACGCGTACAAAAAGGCCGCGGAGCTTGACGTCAAGGGACAGAAGGGCAAGGACATCTCAGCTGCCATCAAGCTCATCTCCGAGAAATACGTGAACGACGCCTACAACGCCTACACCTTCGGCGACCTGAACAAGGCGAGCGAACTCTTCGAGGAAGCCGCCAATGCGGCTGCCACCGCACCTTATTCCGCTCTCGATACGAATTCAGTCTACAATGCGGGCTTCACAGCCTGGCAGGCCGGAAACAACGCCCGTGCCAAGGGACTTTTCGAAAGGTGCATCGCAGCCGGTTATGTAGGTGAGGACGGAGACGCCTATGCCAAGCTCGCTGACGTTCTCGACAAGCTCGGCGACAAGGAAGGCTCCAAGAACACCCTCGAGCAGGGCTTCGCGGCATTCCCGCAGAGCCAGAGCATCCTCATCGGTCTCATCAACTACTATGTGACTTCGGGCGAGAACTTCGACAGACTCTTCACCCTTCTGGACGAGGCGAAGGCAAATGAGCCGAACAACGCTTCCCTCTACTATGTGGAAGGCAACATCTACAAGGAGACCGGAAACGAAGAGAAGGCCATCGAGTCCTATCGCAAGTGCTCTGAAATCAATCCTGAGTATGAGTACGGCTACATCGGAGAGGGTATCCTTCTCTACAACAAGGCTGTGGACATCCAGGAGCAGGCTCAGAACGAGTTCGATGATACCAAGTACGCAGTTCTCGTGACAGAATTCGAGAAGGCCCTCAAGGGCAGCATCGAGCCGTTCGAGAAGGCTTTCAACGCTTCCAAGGACAACGAAGTCAAGGTCAGCGTCGCCGAGTATCTGAAGAACGCCTGCTACCGCTTCCGCGAGGAAAGCCAGGAGTATGCCGACAAATATCAGAAATACTACGACGTGGTATCGACGGGGAAGGTTGAGTAAGAGTCCTTTCTGTACAGAAATTGGAAGGCGTCGGGCGGAAAGCCCGGCGCCTTCTTTTTGCTTTCCGGTGTAATCTTCGCTCCGATGATTGAGTTTCACTATGCCTGAGTCCCGCTCATCCTGCTTGAGGCTCACTCACTCCGGTCGTCGAAGGCTTTCACTATCTTGCCCACGAGCGGATGGCGGACGATGTCCTCGCTGGAGAAACGTATGATGCTCACGCCCTTTATGCTCTCGAGCAGCGACACTCCGCGCAGCAGACCCGAGTCTTCGCGGTGCGGGAGGTCCACTTGGCTCGCGTCGCCGGTGACTATGAATTTAGCGTTGCAGCCCATTCGCGTCAGGAACATCTTCAGCTGGCCGAGGTTAGTGTTCTGCGCCTCGTCCAGAATCACGCAGGCACGGTCCAGAGTGCGCCCGCGCATATACGCGAGAGGGGCTATCTGGATAGTTCCGTCCTGCATGAACTCCTGCAGCTTACGCGGCGGCACCATATCGCCGAGAGCGTCATAGAGAGGCTGCAGGTAAGGGTCGAGCTTGTCTTTCAGGTCGCCCGGCAGGAAGCCGAGCCGCTCGCCGGCCTCCACTGCGGGACGGGTGAGTATGATGCGGCGTATCTCCCTGTTTTTGAGGGCTCTTACGGCCAGTGCTATGGCGATGTACGTCTTCCCCGTGCCGGCAGGCCCGAGTGCGAAGATGAGATCATTCTCGAAATAGGCCCGGACCATCTGCTGCTGTGTAGCGTTCCTTGCGCGGATAGCCTTTCCGTCCGTGCTGTGCACGATGACCGCGTCGGGACTCAGGCGGAAACTGTCGGCGGCTGTCTCGCCGTCGAAGACATCCTCCACATCGTAGCGGGTGAGGTTCATCTTGCGGTGACGGATCTCTATGAGCCTTGCGAAACGGCTCCGGAACTCTTCTATCCTGCTTTCATCGCCCTCCAGAATGATCTCGTCACCTCTGGCGATGACTTTCAGTCCCGGGAAATAGCTGCAGAATTCCTCCAGAATCCTGTTGCCGGGTCCGTAAATCTCCACCGGATCGACGGCTTCAAGCTTGATGGTTTTCTTCATAGTATATCATTCGATGCCTGTTTCTTTCTTCACTTATTCTGTCATCCCCGTCAGGGGCTTGCGCAAAGATACATATTTTTGGAAAGGGACGGAAGATTACTTAACTTTGCAGAATATGGATTCTCGGACTATGCGAACGAAGTGTTTAAGTTTCAGCCTTTTGGCCATCTGCCTCTGCATCTTGTGCAGCTGCGATATGTTCCGCTCGCTCGCGGGGCGGCCTACTTCTGACATAATAGAGCAGAAGAAGGTGCTGCTCGCCCTTCGCCGGAGGACCGAGCAGGCCAGACTCGACTCGCTTGCAAAGGCGCAGAAACACCTTGCCGACTCGCTTGCCGCCATGGACTCCATCCGTAGCTGCGGTATGCTTCTCCGCACTCCCGATGAGGCCCGCGGACTCTCGAGCGTAGGGCTCGAAAAGAAATATTACGTCATACTGGGCACCTTCTCCGAAAGAACCAATGCCGATGCGTTCGTCCGCAAGCTCCCCGCCGAGTCGAAACCGGCCATATTCCGTCTCAGAAACGGCTTCAGCGTGGTGACAGCCTGTCAGTCTGACGATCCGCAGGAGTTCTACTCCCGCCTGAGCGGACTTCGCGCGGCGAAGAAGTGCTCTGCCGACGCCTGGATATTCGTCAACGGACAGTAAGGATTATGAAGAGATTTCTCGCCCTTATCGCGCTTCTGCTCGGCTTGCAGGCCTCCCTTTCCGCCCAGTACCGCAGCACTTCATATAATGAAATAGACGACAGCGAAGTGATAGCCTCGCTGAAAAATCACATATCCTATATCTCCGCTGCCTCGCTCGAAGGACGCGCTGCCGGATCGGAAGGCGAAAGACTGGCTGCGCAGTACCTGACCCGGACACTTGAAGGCTACTGCATAGACATTCTCTCCGCATCCGACGGGGACATTTTCGGGCTCAAACGTCCCGACGGCGACACCCTCGTCTCCCGCAATGTCATAGGCTACATCCGGGGCTATGATCCCGCCCTGAGGGACAGATATGTGGTCATAGGGGCCCGAATGGACAATATCGGCACGCGTGAAGTCAATGTGGACGGAGAGGTGCGCACGAAAATCTACTATGGGGCTAACGGCAACGCCTCCGGCCTCGCGATGCTGATGGAGCTCGGACGTATCCTTCAGACCAATTCCGTGCTGCTCAAGCGTTCCGTGCTGCTTATCGGCTTCGGGGCCTCGCTTGAGGGCAACGCCGGGTCCTGGTATTTCCTCAACAGGGCCTTCAAGGACGCGGACAAGATAGACTTTATGGTCAATCTCGACATTCTCGGCGGGGGAGACAGGGCATTCTACGCCTTCACTTCCTCAAATCCCGACGTGAACGATATTGTGAATGCCGTGAACTCCACGCTCCAGCCCATCACTCCCGAGATAGTCTACAGGGAGCCGCTCCCGTCCGACCACCGCAGTTTCTACGCCGCGCAGATTCCGTCCGTGTTCTTCACCACGGGACTCTATCCCGAGTACGGCAGCGACCGGGACAGCGCAAGCATCATACAGTACGAGGCTATGGAGAGGGAACTGGAGTATCTGTACAGTTTCACAGTCTCGGCACTCAACGGGAGGGCCCCGCAGTTCGACCCTTCGCAGGAACTGAAAAAGAAAGCTTCAGCATCCCGGAAAGACGTAGTGGACTATTACGACTGTGACTACAAGCCGACTTTTATGGGCAGTACGGACATCAGCCGCTTTATGCAGCGCTGGGTATATGCCTACCTCAAATATCCGGACTATGCGGTGGAGAACGGCATACAGGGCCGTGTGCTGGTGGACTTCATCATAGACGAGAAGGGCAAGATGACCGATGTGAAGGTGCGCAGGGGAGTCCATACCTCCCTGGATGACGAGGCCGTAAGGGTCATCTCCGCGTCCCCGGACTGGAAGCCCGGAAGGCTGAAGGGCAAGAAAGTGAAGACCGCGATGTCGGTGTATGTGGAATTCAGATTGACAAGAAAATAATTATGGAGTACGATTTCAGAGCGATCGAAAGCAAGTGGCAGAAGCGCTGGGCCGAGGAAAAGACCTTTGCCGTAAAGGAAGACAGCAGCAAGAAGAAATACTATGTTCTGGATATGTTCCCGTACCCTTCAGGGGCGGGACTGCACGTGGGCCATCCGCTGGGATATATCGCCAGTGACATCTATGCCCGCTACAAGCGTCTGAAGGGCTTCAATGTCCTCCATCCTATGGGATACGACGCCTTCGGACTGCCGGCCGAGCAGTACGCCATCCAGACCGGACAGCATCCGGAGAAGACCACTTCCGAGAACATCGCACGCTACCGCACCCAGCTGGACAGGATAGGTTTCTCCTACGACTGGGACAGGGAAGTGCGGACCTGTGACCCCGGCTTCTACAAATGGACCCAGTGGGCGTTCCTCAAGATGTTCGACAGCTGGTACAGCCTGGACCACGACAAGGCCCGGCCGATTTCCGAGCTTTTCTCCCTCTTCGAGCAGGGCGGCAGCGCAGCCGCACACGCCGCGTGCAGTGAGGGCGAAGATTTCACCGCACAGCAGTGGCAGTCTTTCGACGAGAAGCGCAGGGCGGACATTCTGATGCGTTACCGCATAGCTTATCAGGGCGAAACCTCCGTGAACTGGTGCGAAGGGCTCGGAACCGTCCTCGCGAATGACGAGGTGAAGGACGGCCTCTCCGTCAGGGGCGGTTTCCCTGTGGAGCAGAAAAAGATGAAGCAGTGGCAGCTCCGCGTCTCGGCATACGCGTCCCGTCTGCTCGACTCGCTCGACTCGCTCGAATGGACCGACTCTCTGAAGGAGATGCAGCGTAACTGGATAGGACGCTCCGAGGGCACCGAGATGGTCTTCGATACCGTCTGCGACGGACGCCACCTGCCTGTCACCATCTTCACCACCCGCGCTGACACAGTCTTCGGAGTCACTTTTATGGTGCTCGCCCCGGAGAGCTCTCTGGTCGGACAGCTTACCGCTAAAGGCTACGAGACTCAGGTCGCGGACTACGTCCGCTCCGCAGCCAAGAAGACCGAACGTGAACGCATCGCGCAGACCAGGTCGGTGACCGGCGTATTTACCGGTTCTTACGGCATAAACCCTCTTTCCGGCGAGAAGATCCCTATCTGGGTTTCGGAATATGTGCTCGCCGGTTACGGCACCGGAGCCATTATGGCGGTTCCGGCCCACGACAGCCGTGACTATGCCTTCGCGAAGAAATTCTCTCTACCGATCATACCCCTCATCGAGGGCTGCGACGTGAGCGAGGAGAGTTTCGATGCCAAGGAAGGCATAATGTGCAACTCCGGCTTCCTGAACGGAATGCCGGTAAAGCAGGCCATAGAGGTCGCAAAGGACTATGTGGAAGCCCACGGTCTGGGCCGCCGCAAGACAAACTGGAGACTGCGTGACGCCATCTTCTCCCGTCAGAGATACTGGGGAGAGCCTTTCCCGATCTACTACAGGGACGGCATCGCCTGTCCGCTGCCCGAGAGCGAGCTCCCTCTTAGGCTGCCTGAGATGGAATCCTTCAAGCCTTCCTCCGACGGCAGGCCGCCGCTTGCCGGCGCCAAGAACTGGACCTGGCACGGCTATCCTCTGGAACTCAGCACTATGCCGGGATTTGCGGGCTCCAGCGCCTATTATCTCAGATATATGGACCCTCATAACGGGGATGCTCTCGTGGGCAGGGAGGCCGATGGATACTGGCGCAATGTGGACCTCTATGTCGGAGGCACGGAACACGCGACGGGCCACCTCATCTACTCCCGTTTCTGGAACAAGTTCCTCTATGATCTCGGCTATGTATGCGAGAGCGAGCCGTTCGCCAAGCTCATAAACCAGGGAATGATTCAGGGCCGCTCCAGCTTCGTGTACAGAATCGTGGGCACGAACACCTTCGTCTCCTGCGGCCTCAAGGATGAGTATGAGACCACCGAGATCCACGTGGACGTGAATATAGTCCACAACGACCGCCTGGATACGGAAGCCTTCAAGGCCTGGAGGCCCGAATACGCCGATGCGCAGTTCATCCTCGAGGATGGCGAATACATATGCGGCTGGGCCATCGAGAAGATGAGCAAGTCAATGTACAACGTGGTGAACCCGGACGACATCTGCGAGAGGTACGGAGCGGATACTCTCCGCCTCTACGAAATGTTCCTCGGCCCTGTGGAGCAGTCCAAGCCGTGGGATACCAAGGGCATAGACGGCGTACACCGCTTCCTGCGCAAATTCTGGCGGCTCTACTTCGACAAGGAAACCTTCCTCGTGACAGATGATGACCCGCTTCCGTCCGAGCTCAAGGTGCTGCACCGTCTCATCGCAAAAGAAGAGGCCGACATAAAGGCCTTCTCGTACAATACCGTCATCAGCGCGTTTATGATCGCTGTCAACGAACTCAGCGCTCTGGATTGCCATAAACGCGCCGTGCTCTCTCCGCTCGCTGTGCTGCTCTCTCCGTTCGCTCCTCACATCTGCGAGGAAATCTGGGAGATGCTCGGCCACGAGGAGAGCATCAGCTTCGCGACCTTCCCCGAATATGTCGAAGCTTACACTGTAGAGGACAGCTTCAGCTATCCCGTATCCTTCAACGGCAAGACCCGTTTCAGCCTGTCACTCCCGAAGAACCTTGCCCCCGCGCAGGTAGAGGCCCAGGTCAGGTCCTGTCCGCAGACAGCCAAGTATGTGGCTGACAAGACTATAGTGAAAGTCATAGTCGTTCCCGGAAGAATCGTTAATGTGGTGATTAAATGAAAATAAAGATTGACCTCAAGAAAACACTGTTCGATTACATCGCTCTGACGGTGGCCTGTTTCTTCTTCGCCGTGGCGTGGGAGAGCTTTATGATTCCGAATGGAATGTCCGCCGGCGGAATGATGGGTCTGTGCACCGTAATCCAGTATGCCACCGGCGGTTTCATCGCCGCCCAGTACTCTTACCTGGCCTTGAATGCCGTCCTCATCATAGCGGCCGTGTTCTTTATGGGCATCGGCTTCGGCTTCAAGACCATCTACTGCATCGCGATGTCCACCCTCCTTATGGAAGTCGTGGCCGGATGGACGGCCATCCACTGCGTCCCCGGCAGCTTCTTCTTCGTGGAGGAGAGGGTGATCATCCCGGTCATCGCGGGAGTCTTCGAGGCTCTGGGCATAGGACTTGTCCTGCGTTTCGGCGGAAGCACCGGCGGTACGGACATCGTGGCGCTTATGGTGAACAAGTACTGGCCCGTATCCCTGAGCACCGCCTTCGTGGTGATGGACCTGGTGGTCATCTGTATGCTCCTCTTCCTCCCGGACAGATCTTTCAAGGATATGATCTACGGTCTTGAAGAGGTCATAACCTTCAGTCTGATGATAGATTTCGTGGTGGGCGGCAAGAAGTCCTCTTACCAGCTGCTCGTGTTCTCGGAAAAGTATGAAGAAATCGCGGACCATATCATAAACAATATGGACCGCGGCGTCACCATCCTAAGAGCCCAGGGCTGGTATACCAAGCAGGACAAGAACCTGCTGCTCATCCTCATAAGCCAGAAGCAGTTCCCCGGCCTCGCTTCAGTCATCAAGGAACTGGACCCGCGTGCCTTTATGTCGGTGTCCGTGACCAGCAATGTCTATGGCGAGGGCTTCGAAGAGATAAAGACAGGCCTGAAACGCAAGAAGAAAGAACTTACAAATAAATAACCAATGACCGTCCTGAAGACATCTTTGCTGCATACCGTGAAAGAGTATGCGATAATTACCCTGGGTATACTGCTGTATGTGCTGGGCTGGACCATCTTTCTGATATCCAACAATCTCATCGGCGGCGGAGTCACCGGTATCTCCTCCATCATACAGTACGCCACGTCCGGATTCATCAAGGTGGGTTATTCCTACTTCGTGATAAATGCGGCTCTGCTCATCATCGCGCTTTTCCTTCTGGGAAAAGGCTTCGGGGGCAAGACCGTCTATGCGGTCATCCTGGCTTCCATAGGGCTGAATGTGTTTCAGGACATCATTCCCGCCGACTTCATACAGGTACTGAGCATAGACAACGGCAAGCTTATGAGCACCATTATGGGTGGCATCCTCGTGGGTACCGGCATAGGGCTTACTATGTCTGTAGGCGGAAGTACCGGAGGAACCGATATCATCGCGCTGATAGTGAACAAGTACCGCGGGGTGTCACCGGGGCGTATGATACTCTGGATAGATGTGGTCATAATCTGCTCTTCCATACTGATCCCGTCCTACACACCCTCCGGAGAGCTCCTGCCTTTTACCGAAAAGCTGGTGAACATAGTGTACGGTCTGATACTCATCACTGTGAACAGCACCGTACTGGATATGGTGCTTTCCGGCTCCAAGCAGTCCGTCCAGCTTTTCATCCTTTCGAAGAAGTCATCTGAACTGGCCGATGCCATCACCCGCGACCTTCACAGGGGGGTTACGGTGCTCAACGGGGAAGGCTGGTATACGAAGACTCCCGCACAGGTGCTTATGGTCATCACCCGCAAGGCGGATCTTGCCATCTTCCTGCGTTACGTGAAGACCATCGACCCCGACGTGTTTATGTCCGTCTCTTCCGTAAGCGGAGTTTACGGCCGAGGTTTCGAGGCCATGAAAGGAGTGAAGGCGCTCAGACGCGGCCGGAAAGAGGCTGCTGAAACCCCGCAGGCAGAGGTTTCTCCGAAAGACTGACGCTGATTTAAAAAAGATATACGGAATTAAAAAAAACTCCCTTCACGGCTGCGGCCGGGAAGGGAGTTTTTGCGGATATTTGGGCCTTAAACAATTTAACCAAATGATTATGAAGTACATTCTTTATTGTGGCCTGGCGGTGCCGGCCATCGTTCTACTCGTCTGCCTGTCCGTAAGAGATTACCGCAGCGGAAGCCTGATCAGGAAACAGACATCTTCCGTCATAAGAATTGCTGCCCTCTCCCTGTTCCTGCTCCTGACAGTGGCGGACCTGTGCGCGGGGGCGCGGCCGGAAGGCCGCGCGCCGCTGCTGAATCTGCAGGTTGCCGCCGCTGTTCTTCTGCTCAGCCCCCATTCGTATTCCGGGAAGAGGAAATACACCCTGCTTTCCGTCACGGTATTCGCCGCGCTATGCGTCCTGTCGGCCTTCCTGCTCGCTCTGACCGGGACTTATGGCAGAAAGACGGAAATCTTTTCCCTGCTCGTGCTGGGATGTGTGATGGGACATAGCTGTATGTGTCTGAAGATGAGATATGAGGACATCAAGTCCCTTTTCCGCAGCAAGTCGGTCAGATATGCGATGGAGGATTATGCCTCGCACTGCTATGCCCTGCTGCTTCTCGCCTCCGTCTGTCTGGGGCTGCTTTGTGGCACCGCTCCTCCCGCTCTCTCCGCTCTTCTGCTGACCCTCGCCCTGCTTGCCGCCTCGGCCTCGGTGTACGGGGCTTACAGGAAATCGGCAGATGCATCCATAGTGTATCTCGGCGAGAGGAAGAGTCTGCAGATACGGAATATGATGACGGGAGAAGCCGTGGAGAGTTCGGCGAGAGTACAGGCCAAGATGAAGGCAATGTATGAGCGCATAGAGAAATATATGGTGGAGCACAAGCCGTATCTGGATGAAAATTTCTCCATAGCGGACCTCGCCGATGCCATGCTCTCGAACAGGGCCTATATCTCCAGATCCATAAACAGGGTGACGGGAAACAATTTCTGCAATCTTGTGAACAGATACAGGGTGGCGCATTCGCAGATGCTATGGAAAATGCATCCGCAGCTGAAACTGAAAGACATATACTCCGGCTGCGGGTTCCACACTGCCGTGAGTTTCATAAGCGCTTTCAGAACTTTCACCGGCTACACTCCGGTGGAATGGCTGAAGGAAAGCAAGGCGGAAAGGCTGAGGGAGCCTTCCGCAGCAGGGGAGATCGCAGCGTAAAGAGTCAGATGCCTTTCCATCCTTCGGGGACGGGGGCGACGACGTGCACTTCGCTGTGTCTTACCGGATGCTCGAAACGTATCTCGTGCGCCTGTAGGCAGATCCCTCCGTCAGGATTGGACCTTGGGGCCCCGTATTTCAGGTCCCCCTTTATGCAGCAGCCCAGATGGCTGAGCTGGCAGCGGATCTGGTGATGTCGCCCGGTGAGCAGCTCGACTTCCACGAGGTGATACCTGTCTGTGCTTTTCCGGCAGCGGTAGCGCAGGCGGGCGAGCTTGGCCCCGGGACGGGGTGGGGCGGGATTGGACGCGTCAGCGGCCGCAGGGACTATGTAGGATTTGTTCTGCTTTTCGTTGCGGACTATGTAGTCTTCGAGCAGTCCTTCGGCGGGCTCGGGCTTCGCGCAGCAGAGCGCCCAGTAGAGCTTGTGGACGCGTCCCTCGCGCAGCATCTCCGAGAGCCTTTCGAGCGCCTTGCTCGTCTTGGCGAGCACGCAGATGCCGCTCACGGGACGGTCGAGGCGGTGCGGGATGCCGAGATAGACCTTTCCGGGCTTGGAGTCGCGCTGCGCGATGAACGCCTTGTAGCTGTCCGCGAGGCACTCGTCGCCGGTCCTGTCGCCCTGGGTGATTTCTCCCGAGCGCTTGTTCACGATGAGAAGATGGTTGTCTTCGTACAGGATGCGCGCGCTCAGGTCTGCGAATTCTGTCTCTGTCAGTGTCCTGTATTCCATATCAGAAAGGTTTCTGTCAGCAAAGATACGGTTTTTTATGACAAATTGGCAGAAAACGCTCTTGGCACAACATTGGTTGTATGTCCCGGCGTGCTCCGGATGAGCCGGGCACGGAAAATAGAGAGACAATAAGTAAAAGAAAATACAATTATGGGAAAAATCATCGGAATTGACCTCGGTACAACTAACTCCTGCGTAGCAGTAATGGAAGGTAATCAGCCTACGGTCATCATCAATAACGAAGGTGAGAGGACTACTCCTTCCGTAGTCGCTTTCACGGACGGCGGAGAGAGGAAGGTCGGTAATCCTGCCAAGCGTCAGGCCATCACCAACCCTCACAATACCGTATATTCCATCAAGCGCTTTATGGGCGAGACCTACGATCAGGTCACAAAGGAGATCGAAAGAGTCCCGTATAAGGTCATAAAGGGCGAAAACAATACTCCGCGCGTGGACATTAACGGCCATCCTTATACTCCTCAGGAGATTTCGGCCATCATCCTCCAGAAGATGAAGAAGACGGCGGAAGACTATCTCCGTCAGGAAGTCACCGAGGCTGTCATCACAGTGCCGGCATACTTCTCCGACAGCCAGCGTCAGGCCACCAAGGAGGCCGGCAAGATCGCGGGTCTGGACGTGAAGCGAATCATAAACGAGCCTACTGCGGCGGCCCTCGCCTACGGTCTGGACAAGAAAGACAAGAATTCGAAGATAGCTGTGTTCGACCTCGGCGGCGGTACTTTCGATATCTCCATCCTGGAACTCGGCGACGGTGTGTTCGAAGTCCGCTCCACTAACGGTGACACCCACCTCGGAGGTGACGATTTCGACCAGGCCATCATCGACTGGCTCGCTTCCGAATTCGCTTCCGAGAACCACGGGATCGACCTCAAGAAGGACCCTATGGCGCTCCAGAGACTTAAGGAAGCTGCCGAGAAGGCTAAGATCGAGCTCTCTAACCAGACTTCCGCAGAGATCAACCTGCCTTACATAATGCCTGTGGACGGCATTCCTAAGCACCTTGTGAAGACCCTCACCAGGGCCAAGTTCGAGATGCTCTGCGACGGCCTCTTCAACCGCACCGTCGAGCCTTGCCGCAAGGCCCTCGAGGATGCTCACCTGAAGCCGTCAGACATAGACGAGGTTCTGCTCGTCGGCGGTTCCACACGTATCCCTAAGGTTCAGGAAATCGTCAAGAACTTCTTCGGCAAGGAGCCTAACAAGAGCGTGAACCCGGACGAGGTTGTGGCCATCGGTGCATCCATCCAGGGCGGCGTGCTCGCCGGCGACGTGAAGGATGTTCTCCTTCTGGATGTCACCCCGCTTTCTCTCGGTATAGAGACCCTCGGCGGCGTGATGACCAAGCTCATCGACGCGAACACCACCATCCCTGCAAAGAAGAGTCAGGTGTTCTCCACCGCCGCTGACAATCAGCCGTCCGTACAGATCCGCGTGCTCCAGGGTGAGCGCCCGATGGCGAAGGACAACAAGCTTATCGGCGAGTTCAACCTCGACGGCATAGCTCCGGCACCGCGCGGAATCCCTCAGATCGAGGTGAGCTTCGATATCGACGCGAACGGCATACTCAACGTCTCCGCCACCGACAAGGCTACAGGCAAGGCGCAGAACATCCGCATCACCGCTTCGAGCGGCCTGAGCGAGGAGGAAATCCGGAGGATGCGTGATGAGGCCAAGGCCAATGAGGCTGCGGACAAGGAGGCCAAGGAGCGTATCGACAAGATAAACAATGGCGACGCTATGGTATTCCAGACCGAGAAGAATCTCAAGGAGTACGGCGACAAGATTCCTGCCGACAAGAAGAGCGCCATCGAGAGCGCCTGCGCCGAGCTGAAGAAAGCCGTGGAGGCGAAGGACATAGCTGCCATAGACAGCGCTAACTCGGCTCTCGAGGCTGCCTGGCACGCCGCGTCCGAGGATATGGCCAAGGCTGCCCAGGGCGGTCCGCAGGGTCCGCAGGACGGTCCGCAGGGACCTCAGTACGGTCCTCAGGGGCCTGCTGACAACGGACCTGAAGCTCCGGACGAGCAGTAGTAGAGAAGTCTCAGAATGAAAAAAAGGGGGGGGGTGACCAAAAAGGGTCATCCTCTTTTTTATGTGGTACGAAGATTCGCAGCGGGAGGGCGCTCCGCCGCTTTAAGTGACTACATCAGATACTCGGACATATCCTCGCCCCTTTCCTGCGCCTGACGGATTTCGGTGGAGGAGATATCGACTATGGGCGCGTCTATCACGCGGATGTTGTATAGCCGCTCGAAGATCTCCTCGATGCTGAGCGCTCCGTCCATAATCCGGGTCTCCCACGCGTCCATCACGTATGGGGTGGGGAAGTGCAGGCTTTCCTTCTGGAGCTGAGCCCGGATGCTGTCGGCATCGTAACCTTTTCGCGGATAGACCACCACGCCGTATTCCGAGAGCAGACGCGCGCTGTCTCTCCACAGGTGGATGTTCTCCAGATTGTCCGCGCCGATGACCAGGGTGAATTTGTTTGCGGGTTCGCGCTTTTTCAGTGCATCGAGGGTGCGGATGGTGTAGTGGGGCGGCTCCATATTCATCTCTATGTCGTCCACCCATACGTGGAGCTCCGGGTGACGGCGCACGGCTTCCACCGCCTCCTCATACCTTTTGCGGGCTGAAAGTGCCTTGGAGGAGTCTTTCAGCGGGTTCTGCGGGGAAATGACCAGATATACCCAGTCGAATTCGCGTTCCCGGGTAAGGCATTCCATTATGGCCAGATGGCCGATGTGAAGGGGGTCGAAGGACCCCGAGTACACCGCTATGTTCATTATGTAGTGAGTGGGGAAGTCTTGGTTTTCCTCTTGTAGAGTGGCGGACTACGGGCGTTTCAGGAAGTCATCGACGAGTTTCTCGGCTTCGCGGAAGGCTTCGGACAGCTCGCCGTTCATAAGAATCGTGTCGAACTGCGGGGCGTAGAGGGTTTCTTCCGCCGCCTTCTGCAGCCGCTTCTCGATTTCTTCGGGGGAGTCGGTGCCCCGGGCCGTGAGTCTTTCGCGCAGCACCGAAGGGTCCGGCACTCCTATGAATACCGACAGAGCCCTGTCTCCGAAATATCTCTTCAGATTCACTCCGCCCTTCACGTCCACATCGAAGACGAGGCTGTGCCCTTTAGCCCAGATGCGCTCGACCTCTTTCTTCAGCGTGCCGTAGAAGCGTCCGGGATAGACTTCTTCGTATTCTACGAAACTGTCTTCAGAAATCAGGCGGCGGAATTCCTCCGGGGTGAAGAAATAGTACTCCTTACCGTTCTGCTCATCGCCCCGGGGAAGTCTCGAGGTGGCTGACACGGAGAATTCTATCTCCGGATGGAGAGACAGTATGTGCCTGACTATGGTGCTTTTCCCTGAGCCCGAAGGCGCGCAGAAGATGAGAACTTTATTGCTCATTAAGTGGTTTATTTCCGCAAAAATAACTAAATTTGCGCGATTTGAAAAAATGTGTCCGGGTTCCCGCCCGGTGCTGGAAAGCGCGGCCTGCTGCGGGACTCGTGTTGTTGGTAAATGTTTAACCTTAAAAGTTATGGTATCTTATAAAGAAATCGGCCTTGTGAACACTCGTGAGATGTTCGCAAAGGCAATCAAGGGCGGCTATGCCATCCCGGCTTTCAACTTCAACAATATGGAACAGCTCCAGGCCATCATCCAGGCTAGCGCCGAGACCAAGTCTCCGGTGATCCTGCAGGTCAGCAAGGGCGCGCGCAACTACGCGAACCAGACCCTTCTGCGCTATATGGCGGAAGGTGCTGTGGAGTATGCGAAGGAACTCGGCTGGGAGAAACCTCAGATCGTCCTGCATCTGGACCACGGTGACTCCTTCGAGCTCTGCAAGAGCTGCGTGGATATGGGCTTCTCTTCCGTTATGATCGACGGTTCCTCTCTTCCTTACGAGGAGAATATCGCCCTCACGAAGAAGGTTGTGGAGTACGCCCACAAATATGATGTCACCGTAGAGGCCGAGCTCGGCGTTCTCGCCGGTGTAGAGGATGAGGTTGCCGCTGAGGAGTCCCACTACACCAAGCCTGAGGAAGTCATCGACTTCGCCACACGCACAGGCTGCGACTCCCTCGCCATCTCCATCGGCACCTCCCACGGCGCATACAAGTTCAAGCCTGAGCAGTGCACCAGAGACCCTAAGACAGGCCGTCTCGTACCTCCGCCGCTCGCTTTCGACGTTCTCCACGAGATCGAGAAGAAGCTCCCGGGCTTCCCTATCGTTCTGCACGGCTCGTCCTCTGTTCCGCAGGAGTATGTGGACATCATCAACGCTAACGGCGGCAAGCTTCCTGATGCTGTAGGTATCCCTGAGGAGCAGCTCCGCGAGGCCGCGAAGAGTGCCGTCTGCAAGATTAACATCGACTCCGACAGCCGTCTCGCTATGACCGCCGCCATCCGCAAGGTCTTCAACGAGAAGCCGGGCGAGTTCGATCCGCGCAAATACCTCGGACCTGCACGTGACGAGATGAAAAAGCTCTACGAGCACAAGATCGTGGACGTTCTCGGCTCCGAAGGCAAGGCTTAATCCTATCCGGACTGTGAGGTGAGAAATGCCCCGGTGCGCCGGGGACGTTTTTCACCTTTATCACTTTTTAAAGTAATTCATAAATGACAACGGCTTTTTAGCCACTAATTAATCAAATGATTATGAAGAAATTACTTTCTATCGCAGCGGCCAGTCTGCTTCTGTTCTCCACCTCTTTCCAGGCAAGAGCCATCGAGGGCCCGGATCCTGTAGGCAGCATAACGGCAAGCGCCTATCTGGGCCTGCTTCCCGGTGTCGGCGCAAATGCCGCAGCCGACTATGTACTCATCAATCACTGGTGGAAGGGCCACTTTACCGTGGGCGGATATGCCGGACTCTACGGAGATAAATCGTCAGATTCCGTAAGCGTCAGCGGGGTGACTGCAAAAAACAGCACCAAATATCATTATTTCACCGTGATGCCACGCGCGACTTACGGTCTGAATATCACTGATTCTTTCGAGGTGCACGCCGGAACGATGCTCGGTATGCAGTTCAGCTACTCGAAGACCAAAGGTTCAGTCTCTTCTGCCGCAGGGGGAGTGGACGGCAATGAGAAGAAAAGCGACACGAGCCTCGGCTTCGCTTACGCCGAGCTTGTCGGCTGCCGCTATTTCTTTACTGACAATTTCGGTGTTTCCGCCGAGTGCAGCGTCGGCACCGTCACTTATCTGAATCTCGGTATCTCCTACAGATTCTAAGGAATATCTGAGGCTGAGTCCTCAGGATTTATTAGAGAGGGTGACCCGTCAGGGTCATCCTCTTTTTATTTTGCGGCTCCTCTCTCTCCGACGGTCCCCTCGACAGGCTCGGGGGCGTGAACTGGCGCAGGCGCGACTGTTCGCTTACGTTAGAATACGATCTTCAGAAAGTCACAATGGTGGATGCACTGTAACTCTTCCCGCTCTCGCTGACTATCTTCACGCTTATCGTGTGTTCTCCAGAAGAAGAGGGCCTTTTTTCCAAGAGTAGGCCGAATAGGCATTTTGGATAGTCCAGACCTAACAGCTTCAGATCCTCAAGGGTGACATCTGACAATGGTTTATCTATAGGGTGACAGGCGAATTCCTCATCCGGAAGAGAACCATAATTGGCTTTTGCGAATTCGCGGAATTCTTCGGAAATACTGGAGGTCCCATAATCGAACCGGTTACGATATCCGCTTGCAATGAACGGATAAGGAGAAAAAGCCATAAATCTGCAAATGTCGCTGAGGTTTGTTCCTGCCGGATGTGACTCGTCATAATCGGTATCCGATATGACCGCTACAGAAACAAAGTCTTCCGTCAGATATGTCGGTCCGGTAAAGATGGACCCTCCTTTATGTACTAAGACTCTCTGCTCATATGAAACATCTCCACGCTTTCTGCAATACTCTTCATATCTTCTCAGATTGTCACCTTTCGACAGGAAATGACAGTCGAAGGAAAGTGCTTCAGACCTGTTCCCGATAATCGCATCTATTCTTGAAGAGCCGGCGGCGGGTTCAAGAGAGAAACTGTTCAGTCTGACATAGGTTGTCACATATGATTTACACACTTTCGTTTCCCAAAGATCGCACGATGCAAAAAATAGAAGGGCACCAGTCGTTATTGCTATGATTGGCAATCTGTTTTTACTCATTAGGGTTGTCATAAGTTATAGTGTTAAATAAATACCAATAATCTTCGGTTTCGCTATTTGATAAAGACGTGTCGTCATAGAAAACGGGCCTGTCTGTTTTGAAAACTCCAGAAACGAAATAACCATTATTCTGGCCATTCCATCCCCAATTGCAGTGCACATAATATTTACTGTCGGTTACAACCCCATTACCGTCGATGTATTTACTTTTAATATAACCATCAATCACCCAGGCATGACCGCTCATGATGCCTGCGATAGCCGATATGAACACAGGGCAATTATTATCTATCGAGGTTATAACCTTTGTTTCGCCATAACCCCAATCTAGCGATACGTTGTCATATCCCAAATTCTCCAATGTGCGTTTTGCGTTCTGCGGCAAGGCAAACCCAAATGTGTATCCAAATACTTTGCCGTAAAGAACATTGCAGTTAAAGGAACTTGATAAAACTTTTATGAAACTGCTTGCCATCCATTTGTCGGATGAGGTGCTATAGGATTGCACTCCTTTGATGATATCATAATCTATAACCGTACCGGATATTGATATACTCGGGTACTCGTGATAAGCTATTATCTGTCCTAATGCAATAGGAACGCACCCTGCAGGAGCCTTCTCCCGTTTAAGCAATCCGACATAAGGGCAATGTAAGTTGAATGGCGAAGATTGCGTCCACGTGGTGGTCATTTTGTGTTCAACGATATCTGATACATACCAATGCCCTGGATTGGGGTTGTCGGGAAACTCCTCACCATTGTCTATCATAAACTGAGCATAGCGATTACATAACTGAATAATAGCCCCCGTTCCTTCTTGTGACCCGACATATCCGGCCTCGCACAGTTCATTATACATTTCTTCCGTAATATCATCATCGGAATCCATCTCAAACGAGCTGTATGGCTCAAAATCTTCAATCGTTACGCTCCCGTGCTCAATAAAAGCTACTACAGTCTCCGGTACTCTGCTATCTGCAGAAAGAAGAGCATATCCTTCGTCGTCCGGAAAGTTTACGGCATAAAGGGTTGTCGTGTTCCCAATGCTTCTGGTAGCGTCCTTATACGAATTGATAGGAATTATATCATCAACGGTGAGGGAGAGGGCTCTTGTTTGTAGTTCTTCAAGAGAAGAAAGAAAGCCCGTTAAATTATCCAACGCTTCTTCGGGTGAAATCAGATAAGATTTCGTTCCAGAATCATTATGGCGCACAAAGTCATCTGTTTGAACAATATTTGCGCATCCATAGACCAAGAGTGAAAGGCTCGCCAAAAATAAGATAAATCGCTTCATTTGTTTTAGATTTAATAGGTTATCAATAGTTGTCGTCGCTACCTGCGAAGTTAGCTTTTTTTTCTGAGAATCTACAATTTTTAATGGAAAGTGATGTTCTTTCAGTTTAGACCATGACGCAACACGCCTACGGTAGGCTCCGGGTTTAGGTACACATATTCACGCTTTATGGTGCGCCACTTTGAATCCTCGGCAGTCCGCTGACCCTTCCTTGCCTCTCTCCCCCCCCCCCCCCTCAGGGACGGCTGTGCATTTTGCGGGTGATGGAAAAAGGCTTATCTTTGCCGGACTTGGAATAACAAGATAAGAAATGATTGTTACAGCTATGATCAGAAAAACTATAGGCGTACTGCTGGCTCTGGTATGCTGCACAGCGGTTTCGGCACAGACGCTCCGCTCAGACTTGACCGAACAGGAAAAACGGAAAGCCGACATAGCACTGCTTAACGAAGAAGTGGAATTCTCCGTGGGGATGATGGGCGCTCTGAAGAGCAATGCTTATGGCGCGGAGATAATGTATGAGCTGAAATACAGCCATTACAACTTCAAGGGGCTTGGCTTCAAGATAGCCGCGCAGTACATCCCGGAGCTGTGCGGCAGCGAGCAGGTGATAGGTGTCCCGATCGCCTTCGCCTACCGCTCCCCCCTGGCCGGTTTCGAGGACCTTCTGCTGAACGGCCTCGAGGGGATGGTCAGCTCCGCCGTCTTCCATCCCGAGAATGTCGCGGATAACCCGCAGAGCCTTATAGCGAGTTTCATCTCCGGCATCGTCAGCCGCTATGAATTCTTCGTAGGAGTGACCCCGGACTATATCACGGGAGAAAAGGAGTGGAGCGATGCCCGCCGATTCGGTCTTACCGCTGATCTGGGCCTGCGCCTCAATTACCGCATCTGGCGCTTCTGCCTGAACATCACTCCGGCGTTCCACTACCGCTTCACGGATAATCACGGCCTTTATTCTTTTGACGGGTACGGCTCAAGTTCCGTTTTCGAGCCTTCCGGAGGATTCTTCACGTTCTCCGGCGGCCTGAGCTTTATGTTTTAGTAGGGAACCCTTCCGGAGATGACGGGAAGACGCTTCGGAGCACGATAGAAATACAAATTTGATTTCAGATATGGACAAACTCAGTTATGCTCTCGGAATGAGCATTGCACACAACCTCAGGGAGTCAGGTGTGGACTCTCTGGATTTCGACTCTTTCACCTCCGGTCTACGTGACCTTATGGGCGGCTTTCAGAGCCGGCTTTCTTACGAAGAGGCCGGGAAGATTCTCGATAAGTTCTTCAGCGAGACCGAAGCCCGTATGAAGGAAGAGCAGGGCGCTATGGCTGCCGCGTTCAAGGAGGAGGGCGAGACCTACCTCAAGGCCAATGCCGAAAAGGAAGGAGTGAAGACACTCGGTAGCGGACTGCAGTACAAGGTGATAAAAGAAGGCAACGGAAAGAAGCCCGGACCGAGGGACAAGGTGCGCTGCCACTATGAGGGTACGCTTGTGAACGGGATGAAGTTCGACAGCTCTTATGACCGCAATGAGCCGGCCGTGTTCGGTGTGAATCAGGTGATCGCCGGATGGACGGAGGCCCTGCAGCTTATGACCGAAGGCTCCGTGTGGGAACTCTACATCCCTTATCAGCTCGCTTACGGCGAGCAGGGCGCCCAGGGCGCGATTCCGCCTTGCGCGGCGCTCATCTTCAAAGTCGAGCTCCTCGAAGTTCTGTAATAGGGATGACCCTCACGAGGGTCATCTTTTTTTTAGGGTTCGGAACCGGACGCAGCCCAGGACGGACTGCCGTTGATTTTTGGGGGATACGATTTTTTTACTATTTTTGTCGATTAATTGACAATTAGCTTATGAGCCGTTATGCGTTGGTGACCGGAGGGTCCAGAGGAATAGGCCGGGCGGTGTGCGTGGAGCTTGCACGTCGCGGCTACCCTGTGGTCATTAATTATAATTCGAATACTGCGGCAGCCGAAGAGACGGCCGCGCTCATCGCGGCGGAGGGCGGCACCTCCGAACTCCTGCCTTTTGACGTAGCCGATGGACAGGCCGTGGAGGATGCGCTCGAAAAGTGGCAGGAAAGGCATCCGGACGACTATATAGCAGTTCTGATAAACAACGCCGGCATCCGCCGTGACCAGCTCCTCGTCTTTATGCAGGATGCTGAATGGGACTCTGTTCTGAATACTACTCTCGGCGGTTTCTTCCACGTCACCCGCCGTCTGCTGAAAAATATGATGACATCACGCTGGGGCCGCATAGTGAATATGGCCTCGCTCTCCGGCGTGAAAGGCCTGCCGGGCCAGGCCAATTATTCCGCGGCGAAGGCGGCCCTCATCGGGGCTATGAAAGCTCTCGCCCAGGAAGTCGCGCCTCGCGGCATAACCGTGAATGCCATAGCCCCCGGTTTCATCTCCACGGATATGACGAAGGACCTCGACGAGAAGGAACTCAAGAAGATGATTCCCGCCGGCCGCTTCGGCAGACCCGAAGAGGTGGCCGCGCTTGCGGGCTTCCTCGTATCAGAAGACGCTGCCTACATCACCGGACAGACCATCTCGGTGAATGGCGGTCTATATACTTAATACTAAATCATTTACTCTTAAACAGGTTTATTATGAAAAAAATGATTCTCATCGTAGCGGCCATTTCGCTGCTTGCGACCACAGCTACCGCACAAAAGTCCATCCGCGTGCCGCACGGTTACGCTGCGATGGTCGAGCAGGAAAACACTTTCCATTTCAGCGACTCCCCGACTTCCATCGCCCTGTCGATGACCCACGGAGCCTATTATTCGGACAATGTGTATGTGGGTCTCGGCTTCGGAATCGAGGGAAATGAAGACTACGCCATAATGCCGCTATTCGCCTCCACCCGCTACATATTCAACGGCCACTCCAAGGTCTCCCCGATGTTCACCGCACGTCTGGGCTCCTATGTGGGAGACGATCTGGGCGCATACGGCGAGGCGGGAGCCGGTCTGCGTTTCGCATCCTCAAGCAAATTCGCATTCGCGCTCTCGATAGTAGGTAAATACATCTCCGGCCTCGAGTACTGCGACTATTCGTCCGGTTCCGTCTGCACCGTGAAAAACAACAGCCTGTCGGGAGTCGGCATACGCTTCAGCATCGAATGGTAGAAAGAAGAGTCGTAGTGACGGGAATCGGCATCTGGGGATGCCTGGGCCAGAGTCCCGATGCCGTGAGAGACTCGCTTTTCGCGGGTCGCTCCGGCATAGGCATAGAAGAAATCCGCAGGGAGTACGGCTACCGTTCTCCGCTCACCGGCATCGTGCCGCGTCCGGCCCTGAAGGGACTGCTGGACCGTCGTCAGAGAGTGGGAATGCCCGAAGAGGCGGAATATGCATATATGGCGTCGCGTGATGCGTTCGCCGCCGCAGGGATAGACGAAGACTATCTCTATGCGAATGAGGTGGGGGTCATCTTCGGCAACGACTCCTCGTCGGTGCCGGTAATCGAGACCGCGCGTCTGATGGAAGAGCACAAGGACTCCGCTATGCTGGGTTCGGGGCTGATCTTCCAGTCGATGAACTCCACCGTGAATATGAACATCAGCACAATCTTCCATCTGCGTGGGGCGAACTTCACCGTAAGCGCCGCCTGCGCAAGCGGAAGCCACTCCATAGGTCTAGGATATATGCTTATCCGTCAGGGACTCCAGGATATGGTTCTGTGCGGAGGAGCGCAAGAGGTGAACCATTACTCTATGGCCTCTTTCGATGCCCTCTCGGCCTTTTCCACCAGGGTGGACGACCCCTCCGGGGCTTCCCGCCCTTTCGACCGGGACCGCGACGGGCTCGTGCCGAGCGGCGGAGCGGCCGCACTCGTGCTGGAAGACTACGAGCACGCGGTGAAAAGGGGAGCGAAGATTCTCGCCGAAATCTGCGGCTACGGCTTCTCTTCGAACGGGTCGGGAGGCATCTCCCAGCCGAATTCGGACGCGTCCTTCCTCGCTATGAGCCGTGCCCTGAAAGATGCCCGGGTCAGCGCCGACGAAGTGGACTACATAAACGCCCACGCCACATCCACCCCTCAGGGGGATATGTTCGAGGCTATCGCCCTCGCAAGACTCTTCGAAGGCCGCAAAGCCTGGATAAGCTCCACCAAATCCATGACCGGCCACGAATGCTGGATGGCGGGAGCCAGCGAGATAGTCTACAGCATCCTGATGCTGCGCAACGACTTCATCGCGCCTAACATAAATTTCGAGCATCCGGACGAACACTCCTCGAAACTCCGCATAGCCGCGAAGACCAGGGAGCAGAAACTTGACGTGATTCTATCCAATTCCTTCGGCTTCGGAGGAACTAACAGCGCACTCGTAATCAAAAGAATATAAGATGTACCTGTCACCAGCCCTTGAAAAAACTTACACAAAAGAACAGCTCAACGCACGAGAGGCCCAGAGGCTTGCGGAATTCATAGCCTGGGGACCTGTCATATTCCAGGCCTCCCGTCTGATGCTGAAATTCGGCATCCTCGATCTTCTGCGCGACAGCGACAGAGGTATGACCCAGGAAGAGATAGCCGAGGCCACAAAGCTCTCCCTCTATGCCGTGAAAGTCCTCACGGAGGCTTCCCTTTCCATCGGGACCGTGCTGCTGGACAAGGACAGCGAGCGCTTCACACTCTCGAAGACAGGCTGGTTCCTTCTTAACGATCCCGCCACGAGAGTGAACATAGATTTCAACCACGACGTGAACTACATCGGCTGGTTCGACCTCGAAGAGGCTCTGAAGACAGGCAAGCCCGCAGGCTTGAGGCATTTCGGTGACTGGCCTACGGTATATGAGGCCCTTTCTCAGCTCCCGGAGCAGGTGCAGAAGAGCTGGTTCGGATTCGACCATTTCTACTCCGACCACTCATTCGACGAGGCACTCAAGATAGTTTTCGGCGAGCATAGCACCCGCACTCTTATGGACGTGGGCGGCAATACCGGCCGCTGGGCCCTGCGCTGCGTGGATTATGACCCTCAGGTGAAAGTGACCATACTCGACCTGCCTCAGCAGTGCGCGATGATGCGCGCCCAGACGGCCGGGAAGAAGGGCGCTGACAGAATCGAGGGCTACGGCATAAATCTTCTGGATCCTCAGGCCCGCTTCCCTCAGGGGCAGCATCCGGATGCCATCTGGATGAGCCAGTTCCTGGACTGCTTCTCCGAAGATGAAATCTACAACATACTCAGCCGGGCCGTGGAAGCTATGGACAGAGGGTCCCGCCTCTACATAATGGAGACTTTCTGGGACCGCCAGAGATTCGAGCCTGCCACCCTCTGCCTCACGATGACCAGCCTCTACTTCACCGCCATCGCGAACGGGAACAGCAAGATGTACCACTCCGAGGCGATGGAAGCCCTGGTGAAAAAGGCGGGGATGGAAGTCGAGAAGATTTACGACGGCCTCGGGCAGGGGCACAGCATAATGGTCTGCAAGATAAAGTAACACAAATATATGGATAGAAAAGAGATAGAGAAGAAGGTCCGCGATTTTATGGTGGAGGACCTGGAGATCGATGAGGTTAAAATCACGGATGACGCGCTTCTGAAGAAAGACCTGGGGATAGACAGCCTCGACTTCATCGACATCGTAGTCATAGTCGAGAAGAATTTCGGCGTGAAGATCAAGGCCGAGGAGATGGCAGGAGTCACCACTTTCAGCAAATTCTGCGACTACCTGGAAAAGAAACTTTCGGCATAAAGCTGTCCTGCAGGATGGAGGAACATAAGGACATTCGGCAGCCGGACCGCCCGGAGGATGCAGAAGGTGCGAAGCGCGAGCTTTCCCGGAGCGACACTCCGGAAGGCCCATCCGCTCCCTCACCCCTCTGGAGCGGCCGCAGCGACGGCCTTCCCTGGATGATACGTTCGCTTGTCGCGATGATGAAAGTCGTGGACAGGCGCGTTTTCTACGGGGTGATGGCCGCGGTGGTGCCGTTCTATATGCTCTTCAGCCACAAAGGCTACCTCGCCTCCTACCGTTTCTTCCGCCGCAGGCTCGGCTATGGCCATCTGAAATCCTTTTTCAGCGTCTATGGGAACCATTTCTGCTTCGGGAAGATCATCATAGACAGATATGCGGCATACGCCGGGCGCAAGTTTACCCTCATCAATTCCGAGCCGGACCATTTCGCAGACCTGATGCATCGTGAAGGCGGCTTCGTGCAGCTCAGCTCGCACGTGGGAAACTTCGAGATGACGGGATACCTGCTGACCTCAGACAAAAAGGTGAACGGGCTGGTCTATGCGGGCGAGACCGAGGTGATGATGAGATACCGCAGCTCCATTATGGGCAGACACAATATCAACCTCGTCCGGATGGACGGCACGATGACGGCCCTTTTCGAGCTGAACGCCGCCCTGAACAGGGGAGAAGTGGTAAGTATGACGGGAGACAGGCTCTTCGGCTCGCAGAAAAGCATCAGGTGCAGCTTTTTCGGCGACGACGCCCTCTTCCCGGCGGGCCCGTTCTCGCTCGCGGCCCAGAAGGAAGTGCAGCTGCTCGCCGTTTTCAATATGCGCGAAAGAGGCGGAGCCTACAAGGTTTACGAATATCTTCTGGAAGCGCCGGCCGCCCTGCCTGTCAGGCAGAGGATAGCGGTCCTTGCCCAGGAATTCGCCGACAGGCTGGAGGAGACGGTGAGACTCTATCCTTACCAGTGGTTCAACTATTATGATTTTTGGGAGATTCCGCAATGACAGAACCGGAATGTATCGACATACAGGAGCTGCTGCCTCAGCGTCCGCCCTTCGTGATGGTGGACAGAATGACATCCTTCTCGAGGGACAGGGTGACGACCGCTCTTTCAGTGCGCGAAGATAACATCTTCGTGGACGGGGGGCGTCTTTCCGTGTCCGGACTGAACGAGAACATAGCCCAGACCTGCGCAGCGAGGATGGGCTACATAAGCCGGGGCTGCGAAGGCAAGGTGAAGCTCGGCTTCATCGGTGCCATCGACAGCTTCAGGGCATACAGGACCCCTGTGGTCGGGGAGACCATAGAGACTACGATGGAAGTCATAGAGGAGGTCTTCAACATAGTGATGGCAAACGCCACGGTGAAGGCCGGTGATGCTCTCATAGCAGAATCCAGGCTGAAGATAGCCCTCAGCGACATAGAGAAAGCGTGATATGGCTCAGTACAGGGAACTCAGGACGGAAAAGGAAATCGAAATCCGTTTCAGCGATGTGGATTCGATGAAGATAGTGTGGCACGGGAACTACATCAAGTATTTCGAGGATGCCCGCGAGGCTTTCGGCGCCGAATACGGACTCGGATATCTGGATATCTATGCCTCGGGATGTTATGTCCCGCTGGTGGACATATCGGTGAAGTTCCTCCATCCCCTGACATTTGGCCGCAAGGCTGTGGTAAGTGCCGTGTGGTGCCCCTGCGAAGCCGCCAAGCTGGTGTTCGACTACGAGATAAAGGATAAGGAGACGGGGATGACCGCCGCTACGGGACGCAGCGTACAGGTGTTTACGGACCTGGAAAACAATCTTCTCTGGGCAGCTCCGGAGTTTTTTGAGAATTGGAAGAAGAAATGGATCGCAGAACAGTGATATGTGCAGCCGACTGCATAATCTCTCCCCTGGGAATGAGCTCGGAGGAGAATTACGCCGCCGTGCACTCGGGTGAAAGCGCGGTCCGCCGTTATGACGGTATGGGGAAGCGCTCGGAAAGCGTGGTGATGTCCCGCCTCGACCGCGAAAAGATAAAGTCCGAAAGGGAGCGCAGAGGCATAGGAGAGGGGTACAGCTTCTTCGAGGGCCTGTGCATTATGGCCGCATCGGACGCAGTGGCGGCCGCAGGGATTGATGCTTCGCACGCCCGCACCCTGTTCATCATTTCCACTACGAAGGCAAATGTCTCGATGCTCGGCGGAGCGGATCCCGATCTGCCGCGCAGCAGAGAGCTTCCTGGCGTGGCGGCACGCGCGGTGAGCGGATTCTTCCGCAATCCGAATGCTCCGCTTGTGGTCTGCAACGCCTGCATCTCGGGTGTAAGTGCTCAGATTCAGGCACTTCGAGCTTTGCGCAGCGGCCGTTACGACACTGCCGTCGTGGTGGGCGCGGACGAGCAGTCGGAGTTCATTTATTCGGGTTTCCTTTCCTTCAAGGCCCTCTCCGACGAGCCTTGCCGCCCGTTCGATGCCGACAGGAAGGGACTCAACCCCGGCGAAGCCGCCGCTGCGATGGTGCTCAAGGCTGTGGACAAGGCAGAGAACGGAGACTGGACCCTGGTGGCAGGAGCCTCCAGAAATGACGCGAACCACATCAGCGGCCCGTCCCGTACAGGCGAAGGCAGTCTGCTGGTACTGAGGCAGATGCTGCGTTACTGCACCCCAGACGAGCTCGCGTTCATAAATGTACACGGCACGGCGACCGCCTACAACGACGAGATGGAGTCCATCGCCATCGACCGCGCCGGTCTGCTCGACGTGCCCGTCACCGGACTGAAAGGCTGCTACGGCCACACGATGGGAGCCGCCGGCCTGCTCGAAAGCATACTCGCGATGCGCTCAGTAGAGCACGGCTGCGTCCTCGCCACCAGGGGATACGCCCGCCCGGGCGTTTCCCGCCCGGTCAATATCAGTGCTTCGGACAGGACCACAGCGCGCCGCTCGTTCATAAAACTGATTTCAGGCTTCGGCGGCAGCAATGCGGCCCTGCTATACAGAAAGGAGGAAGAGATATGAGGAAATGGACAGCGATAATGCCGGATTCCCTGCTGGTTGGCGGGGTCAGGTCCGGGGCCTGCAGCTCCAGCTGCGGGGCGCAGCTGCTTTCGGACATATATCACGCCCGTGTGGGAGACTGGCCGAAATTCTTCAAGATGGACGGCCTCTCGAAACTGGGCTTCCTCTGCTCGGAGCTTCTTCTCAGGGAAGAGGGCGAAACCCGTCCGGGGGAGGGGGAGTACCGCGAAGACAGGGCTGTGCTGCTTTTCGGGCGCACTTCCTCGCTCTGCGCGGACAGAAACTATCAGAATACCATAGAAGATGCGCAGGCTTATTTCCCGAGTCCGGCCATTTTCGTATATACGCTTCCGAACATAGTCACGGGCGAAATATGCATCCGCAACCATTACCGGGGAGAGAGCTGCTTCTATGTTCTGGCGGAGCGCGATGCCGCGCTGATGGCACAGGTCATCGCCGAGGCTTTCGATGACGATGTCACTTTCTCCGTGCTTTTCGGCTGGCTGGACTGCTTCTCGGCTGAAGAGTTCGGGGGCTTCACGGCGCTGGCCAGGAGGGGAGAAAGCCGGGAGGCTCTCGAAAAGGATATCCGGAAGATGTTCGCGGCCCTGCGTCCTGACCCGGAAGACGCCTGAGGCAGCGCCCCCCCCCCCCCGCGAAGATAACGAATGAATACATTAATAAAAAAAAGATACACTGTTATGGAAGAACTGATTGCAAAACTTAAGGAAGAAATCATCGATGTCCTTAATCTCGAAGATGTCAGACCGGAAGATATCGATAACGACGCTCCGCTTTTCGGCGAGGGTCTCGGACTCGATTCCATCGATGCCCTCGAGCTCATCGTGCTGATGGAAAAGAACTACGGCATCAAGCTTCAGGACCCTTCGAAGGGCAAGGAGATATTCAAGTCCATCAACGTGATGGCTGATTACATTCAGAAAAACCGCACGAAATAATGCCTGATTCCCGTTCCGTCTACATCAGCGGCAGCGGCATCGTCTGTGCTGCGGGACTCTGCTTTCAGGAGGTCCTCTCCACCCTGCTTGCCGGAAATAGCGGCATCGCCCCGGTCAGATACCTTCAGACCGGCCATCGCGATTTCCCAGTGGGGGAGGTCAAGCTCTCTGACGCTCAGATGTGTGAAAGGCTCGGGATTCCCGAGAATGAAATCACCACCAGAACGGCCCTGCAGGGGATGATGGCATTGGGCGAAGCCCTGAAGAAAGCAGGGTTGTCGCGGGACGCTCTGCGCTCCGCAGGCTTCATCTCGGGCACGACGGTGGGAGGAATGGACAGGAGCGAGAACTGCTATCTCGACTTTATAGAAAACGACAGCAAGAACGCTTACCTGCGCACGCACGATTGCGGCTCCTGCTCGGAGATGATCGCGGATCATTTCGGAGATTTCGCTTTCATAGACACCATCTCCACGGCCTGCTCTTCGGCTGCTAATGCCATCGGACTCGCCGCAGAGATGATCCGTGCGGGCGAGGCGGAGATCGTGGTCGCGGGGGGAGCAGAGTGCATCACGCGCTTCCACCTGAACGGCTTCAACACCCTGATGATTCTCGACCGCAGACCCTGCCGTCCCTTCGATGCGGACAGGGCCGGACTGAATCTCGGCGAGGGCGCCGCCTTTCTGGTGCTCGAGTCACAGGATTCGCTCCGCAGACGCGGCGCCACTCCGCTCGCACGGCTTTCGGGCTACGGCAACGCCTGCGACGCCTTCCACCAGACGGCCTCATCTCCGGACGGGGAAGGGGCGTATCTGGCTATGTGCAAGGCTCTGGACGATGCGGGTCTGCGGCCTCAGGATATAGATTACATAAATGCCCACGGCACAGGCACGCCGAACAATGACCTCAGCGAGAGTCACGCCATGCTGCGCCTTTTCGGGGAGAAGCTGCCTCCGATGTCCTCCACTAAGTCCATAACGGGCCATACCACAAGCGCTTCCGGAGCCATAGAGAGCGTCATCTGCCTGCTTGCGCTGCTCGGGCATTTCCTTCCGGTGAATTACGGCTGGAGCACCCCTATGGCGGAAGTGGCGGTGAGGCCGAATATGAACATCTCGCGCGGAACCCCACTCAGGCACGTTCTGTGCAACTCTTTCGGTTTCGGAGGAAATGACTCCTCACTTGTGATCTCGGCCCTATGATGAAAAGGATACACGTACTCTCTGCGGAACAGATTTCCATTCAGAAGCCTCTGTGCGAGGACTGGATGGATGCTCCGCTGAGCTTCAAGGAGAACTATGTACGCTGCACGGACCCGGATTTCAGACAGTTCATCTCCGCAGGCGAGGCCCGCCGTATGGGGAAGCTCCTGAAACGCGCTCTCGCCACCTCCCTCACCGCACTTGCAAAGGGAGGGATAGAGCATCCCGACGCGATCATAACGGGAACAGGCTTCGGCAGCGTGGAGAATACCGAACTATTTCTGGACGCTATGGTGCGCGAGGGCGAAAGTCTTCTGAAGCCTACGCAGTTTATGCAGTCCACCCACAACACGACCTCTTCTCTGATAAGCATACATACCAAGTCGCACGGCTACAACTCGACCTATTCGCAGAAGCATCTCTCTTTTGACTGCGCTCTCTACGATGCCTTCCTGCAGCTGCGTCTCGGCAGGATCCACAGCGCCCTGGTCGGCGCCCACGACGAGATGACCCCGGTATTCCATACGTTTATGCGCAAGGCCGGCTTCCTGCCGGAAGGTGACATATGCAGCGAAGCCGCAGTGTCATTGCTGCTGTCTGACGAGGCCTCGGATGGGTCCCTCTGCTCTCTCGGGGGAGTATGGAGCAAGAGCCGCCCCGGCGCTGAAGAAATCCGCTCCGCGCTCCGCAGGATGCTGGAGGAAAACGCGCTGAAGATGGAGGATGTGGGAGCCGTGATGACGGGTATGGACGGTAGCGAGGCTGACGCAGACTATGCTTTTCTGGGCGATATATTTCCGGGGGGGCCGCCGGCACTCCTTCGCTACAGGCCGGTTTTCGGAGACTGTTTCTCCGCTCCGGCCCTGGGAGTCTATGCCGCGTGCCACTGCCTCTCGAGGGGGACGATCCCTCCGGCGCTGATTTCCGCTCCGGGAGAACAGCTCCGCTGCGGGAAGGTCTTAGCGGTAGTGAACATAGCGGAAAGAAGGCACTGCTCCCTGGTGCTGCTCTGTAAAAGTTGAGGAGAGGGTGCGGCATTGCATTATGGCTGCGGAGCAGCCGTGATACAGAATTGACTATTGACTGCGGAGCAGTCGAATGACGAATATGTGGAAGATAGTACCTATAGCACTGATTCAGAGCGTGTTCCTCGCGCTTGGGCAGGTCTTTCTGAAACTGGCTCTCGCCAGGATGGGGGACTTTGTCTGGAAGTGGAAGTTTTTCGTCTCCCAGCTCACCAACTGGTGGTGGCTCGGCTGCGGACTCTCCTTTCTGACTGCGTCTCTGCTGTGGTTCTATATACTCAAGCATTTCCCGTTCAGCATCGCATACCCTATGAGTTCGCTCAGTTACGTGATGGGTATGCTGGCGGCCATCTTCATTTTCGGAGAGCAGGTGCCCCTGGTACGCTGGGTAGGAATATTGCTGATACTTCTGGGCTGTGTGCTGATAGCAAGATGATGATTATGAGAAAATTGATGATGATTTGCGCCCTGACGGCGGCGCTCGGGACTCCTCTGCAGGCGGGGAACTCTGCGGCTATCGCGAGCCAGGCGCAGCAGTCCGCCACGGACAGGATGCTGAAGAAAATCACAGCGGCCGCCTCGGAGATGAGGACTATGAAGTGCGACTTCGTCCAGGTCCGCAGAATGTCTCTTCTCGCCGACGAGATGAAGTCCTCCGGGGTGATGTACTTCGAGAAAGACTCTAAACTCCGCTGGGAGTATGTGGAGCCTACCGCATATGTGATGACCATAAACGGCGGCACAGTGACTGTGGAGTCCGCCGCAGGCCGAAGCGTGAGCGATGCCTCCACGAGCCGGAACTACAAGGGTATAGCCGATCTGATAATGGGCTGTATGAGCGGGGAGAGCCTCAGGGACTCCAGAGTGTTCCGCACGACATTCACCGATCTGGGCTCTGTCTGGGTGGCTGAAATGCGGCCCGTGCGCAAGGACCTGCAGCGCCTGTTCGCCTCGATAGTGCTGAATTTCGACCCTTCCACCGGCCTTCTGAGGAGTATGGTGATGAACGACCCTTCCGGCAACAGCACAGAAATAAGCGTATCGAATGTCTCTGTAAACGGCGATTATGGTATTGAATGGTAGCTTTTTCACCGTCCTTTCCTCCGATATGAAGGACGGGACCGGGACCTATGGACTCAGGCTCAATCCGGAGCATTTCATCTTCCGCTGCCATTTCCCGGAACAGCCCATAGTCCCGGGTGTCTGCATAGTGCAGATGCTCTCGGAACTGCTTTCTGCATATACCGGCAGACGTCTCTATGTCAAGGAGATGCGCCGCGTCAAATTCGTCGGCCCTGTCTATCCGGACGTCACCCCCGAGCTCCTCTACAGGATCGTTTCCTTTAAGGACGGCGGCGCGGCGGTTTCCGTCTCGGCGGTGCTCACGCCTCTGGGGGATGAACACGATGTACTTTGCAAACTCTCACTCACGCTGGTGAGCGAAGCGTTCTGAAAAAAGAGACCTATGGAATTCTGCATAATAATTCCCACATATAACAATCCCGGGACTCTCCGCGATGTGGTGGAGAGGACTCTGCAGCAGTGCAGTGACGTGATAGTGGTGGACGACGGCAGTTCTATCCCCGCCGCAAGCCTGCTTCAGGGTGTTCCCGTAGAGGTGATTCAGCACAGCCGCAACCTCGGCAAGGGGGCCGCGCTGCGCACCGGCTTCGAAAGAGCCCGAAGCGAAGGCTATACGCACTGCGTCACCATAGACGCTGACTCCCAGCACTTTCCGGAGGACATCCCCGTGCTCTGCACCCTCTCGGGCGAACACCCCGAAGCCTTCGTCGTAGGCAGCCGAAGCCTCGCTGCGGACAATATGCCTCGCGGCAATACCTTTGCGAACCGCTTCTCGAATTTCTGGTTCCGTCTGCAGACAGGCAGGAGCCTTCCCGACACCCAGTCCGGTTTCCGCGTCTATCCGCTACACCGGATTTACGGCCTGAAGCATATCACGGCCCGCTACGAAGCCGAGCTCGAGCTTCTGGTGTATGCCGCGTGGCACGGAGTGGAGCTGATTCCCTCGGACATCAGGGTCTGCTATCCCGAAGACCGGGTCTCCCACTTCCGTCCCTTCGCCGATTTTATGCGCATAACCGCCCTGAACACAGCGCTCTGCTTCGGGGCTATCTTCTACGGAGCGCCTCTTGCGGCGTATAGAAAACTGAAGAAGAATGGTTAGGTTTTTCCTCGCGCTCTATGACTTCCTCTCGTGCCGGAAGGCCCTGACGCTCTCGGTGCTCGCGGCGACGGTAGCCCTCTGCCTATATTCGCTCTGCAGTCTGCATTACGAGGAGGACATCTCCGAATTCCTGCCCATAGACAAGCGCAACAGCGACGAGGTGGAGTTCTTCTCACAGCTGAACGAGCAGAGCCGCATCGCGGTGATCTTCCGCTATGACAGCAGCGCGGTGGCGGGGAGCGGTGCTCCGGAGCTTGACCCCGAGTATGGTTCCGGGGCCGGAAGCTCCGAGCAGGCCCTTATCGCGGCGATGGACTGCTTCGAGAATCTCTGGTACGAGACAGACTCCCTGATGAGCGTTCCGGATATGAGCGCGACCGTGGACGAGTCCTCCGCCCTCGAACTCATAGCGCAGGTCCAGACCCGCTACCCGAGTTTCCTGCGTGAGCAGGACTACGAGAGGATGGACTCGCTGCTCGCAGTTCCCGGCTATGTGCGGCAGCAGCTGGAAGCGGACAGACGCCTTCTGGCACTGCCGCAGGGGGCCTTCCTCGCGACCACTATGCCTTATGACCCGCTCCACCTCTTCACCCCTGTGCTCAGCCGCCTTGCGCAGGCGGGCAGCAATACCGGCTACCGCATAGTGGACGGTCATCTCCTGCACTCCGAAAAGCCCGTAGGACTGATATTCTTCGACTCCCCGCACGGCGAGAGCGAGTCAATGCAGAACGAGCAGCTTTCTCAGATGCTCTCGCAGGTGGGTGAGCAGCTCGAGCAGCGCTGCCCCGGTATCAGCGTGTCCGCAGTGGGGTCGCCTCTTATCGCGGCGACCAATGCACACCGCATCAAGGTGGACAGCATCTGGGCCGTGGCACTGGCTGTAGTGGGTATTCTGCTGGTTCTGGGCCTTTCGTTCCGCAACTTCAAATACATACTCTGGATAGCCCTGTCCCTTGTCTTCGCGGGCGTATTCTCTCTGGGCCTCATAGGACTTATCAAAGACAGCATCTCCATAATAGTGCTGGGCCTGGGCTCCATAATAGTGGGCATAGCGGCAAACTACCCCCTGCATTTTATGCACTATCTGCGCGATACGCGGGACAACCGCCTCACGCTCCGGGATATGGTATCTCCGCTTCTGACCGGAAACATCACCACCGTCAGCGCCTTCCTCTGTCTTATCTTCTTGAAGGCCAAGGCTATGCACGATCTTGCCCTCTTCGGCTCCTTTATGCTGGTGGGCACCATTCTTTTCGTGCTCATAGTTATGCCTCTTTTCGCAAGGCCCGTGAAGACCTCGGTGGGGGAGAAGAACCGCCGGAAGGCGGCGAGGCCTCCCGGACAGAGAGGGAGGGTGCGCCGTGCCGCGCCTTGGGCCATAGTGGCTGTGACCATAGCGATACTTGTCAGCGGCAAGGGAGGAGAGTCTTTCGATACGGACCTTCACCATATAAATTATATGACCCCTCAGCAGCAGGCGGACCTGGACCTGCTTGCGGGAAGTCTGGAGCAGATGGGTTCCGCCTCTGTGGTGGCTTCGCTCCTGCCGGAGGATGAGGAGGAGAGGGCCGTATTGGACGGCCGATGGCCGGCCTTCTGGAAAGAACACGCCTCGAGCATCGCTGAGCTGCAGGAGTGCGCACAGTCCCTGGGCTTCTCGCAAAGCGCTTTCGCCCCGTTCCTGGAATCTGTGCGCGAAACGCCCGAGCTGCTCACCCGGGAGGATTTCTCCTCCGCCGATATGGGTAAGGTGGTCAGCTCGCTCGTAGCTTCGCTCTCGCAGGACTTCGATATGGTGCTCGCGATGTGCAGTCTCGCGGTATTCTTCTTCCTCTGGCTCTCCTTCGGGAGTCTGGAACTTGCGCTGCTTTCGTTCCTGCCGCTGATGGTCGGCTGGGTCTGGATTCTGGGCATAATGAATCTGCTCGGCCTCCAGTTCAATATAGTGAGCATAGTGCTCGCGACTTTCATCTTCGGTCAGGGTGACGACTACACCATATATATAACGGAGGGGCTGATGAAGGAGTACGCTACCGGGAAACGCTCTCTGTCGGACAGAAGCGAGAGCGTGCTGATATCCGCGATACTGATGTTCATCGGCATAGGCACTCTGATCATCTCGGGGCACCCGGCTATGCGCTCGCTCGCCGAAATCACCATCCTCGGAATGTTCGTGGTGGTGGTGATGGCCTGCTTCCTGCCGGAGTGGATTTTCCGCTACCTGACGCTCAAGCACGGGAAACGGCCGCGGCAGATGCCTGTGACGCTGCTGCGGTGGCTTCGGAGCTTTTTCGCGTTCTCGTTCTTCCTGCTCGTGACCCTGATAGTCTCGCCGCTCGCGATGCTCGTCTTCGCGCTCGGACCGAGACGCAGATGGAAAGAAAAATGGCTCCATAGGGTGCTCTGCGGATTCTCGCGCTTCGTGATACGCAGGGTGCCGGGGACTGAGTTCGAGCTGCGCAACGATGGCGGCGAGGACTTCTCCACTCCGGCGGTCATAATCAGCAACCACCAGTCACATCTGGACATTATGTGCCTGCTGATGCTGACTCCCAAGATGGTGCTGGTGACAAACAAATGGGTGTGGAACAACCCTCTCTACGCTGCCCTCATCCACCGCGCCGAGTTCGTTCCGGCCGACGACGGGATGGAGGATGCTCTGCCGAAACTGCGAGAACTTGCCTCCAGAGGCTATTCCATAATGATATTCCCCGAAGGAAGCCGCTCTGAGGACTGCAGCATAGGGAGATTCCATCGCGGAGCGTTCCACGTGGCCCAGGAGCTCGGGCTGGACATACTGCCGGTATTCCTGCACGGTGTCGGGCATGTACTGCCGAAGACGGATTTCATGCTCCGTCCGGGGAAAATCTATGTGGAGGTGGGACGCAGAGTAAGTGCCGATGATACCCGTTACGGAAGCACTTCCCGCGAGCGGACCTCCGGTTTCCGGAAATTCTACAGGGAGCATTATGCGCAGATCCGCCGCGAAAGGGAGGATGCGCAGTATTGGCTTCCGCTCGTCAGAAGCCAGTATCTCTATAAGGGTAGCGAGGTGGAAAGCAGGGCCAAGCGCTCTCTTTCCGACCTCGGGAAGCTCCGGCAGACAGTGGACTCTCTGCCGTCCGGCTGCACGGCTGTCGTGATGGACGGAAGCTCGCAGGGTGAAGTGGCCTTCCTTATGGCCCTCACGCATCCGGACACGGAGGTGTTCGCCTACGAGCGGGATGCCGAGCTGCACGAGATTGCAGTCGCCTGCGCGAATGCCCCGGCGAACCTCCATTTCCTTCAGGGAAGCTCTCAGGATGATCCCCAAGCGCCCTGGAGCGGTTATTACAGCGTAATTCATCTGCAGACGGAAGTATGAGCGAAGGAAACACAGAGCGGGACTGCATCGTCATAGGCGGCGGTATGGGCGGACTCTTCACGGGAGCGCTGCTCGCCGTGCGCGGACACAAGGTTACGGTGCTCGAAAAGAACGCCTCCATAGGCGGCGGACTGCAATGCTTCGTGCGGGGCGGCGAGAAATACGAGACCGGAATGCACGTGGCAGGGGGCTTCGGCAGCGGAGCCGTCCTCGACCGTCTGTGCACTTATCTCGGACTGCGCCCGGAGGTCGCGTCCAATGATGCCCTCGCCACAGTGCATTTCCTTTCCGATTCCTCCCGCTATGAGCTGCCTTGCGGCCGGAAGGCCCTGACGGATTATCTGATTTCTGTCTTTCCCGCAGAAAGGGAGGGGATATCATCTTATATGGATGCCCTTTACAGCCTTTCGAGGGAGGAGAGCCTTTTCTATATGCAGCCGGGCGGCGCAGAGGAGGATGGCGGGGAGCGTCATTCCGAGGAATTCCTTTCTTGCGCTTCGCGCTTCATCGCCGGGAAAGTCGCGGATGAGCGTCTGCGGTCCCTTCTGGCTTTTCTCGCCCCTATGTACGCCGGAGTCGAGGACAAGACCCCGGCATACCTTCACATAATGGCCTCCGTGCTTTTCATCGAGCAGTCCTGCCGTTTCGTAAACGGGAGCGACTCTCTCGCCGAGGGGCTCGCAGAAGTCATACGCTCCCACGGCGGAGAAGTGCTCACCGGAGCGGAAGTGACGGAGATACAGGTGGAGGAGCGCAGGGTGGTGTCCGTGCGTACAGGTGACGGAAGGAGCTTTTCCGCCTCCGGCTATGTGTCGGATATCCATCCGCTGGAACTTATGCGCAGACTTCCCGAAGGGACTTTCCCCCGAGGCTACGTCACGCGCCTGAAGGAGATCCCGCTGACGAATTCCGCCTTCAAGGTCTATCTGCGTACCTCTCCCGGCACGGTCCCCTTCATAGCGCATCCGATATTCGTCTACAGGGATTACAGTTCCGTATGGAAGACGGCTCAGACTCCGCTCTGGCCTGCCGGCGTGAGCATATTTATGACGCCCGGCGAGGATGGGAGCGCCTCGCACCTTACTCTGCTGAGTCCTATGGACTTCGCCCGGGTCGAGGCCTGGGAGGACTGCGGACGTTTCAGACGCTCTGCGGGCTACGCCGCCTGGAAACGGGACAGGATGGAGGAACTCTGCTTTTTGGCCTCTGCAGCATTGCCGCAGATCGCCGACGGCGGCTGCGTAACGGAGCGTTTTGCGGCTTCGCCCCTGACTTTTCGCGACTGGTACGGCACTCCGCGCGGTTCCATCTATGGTTATGCGAAAGATTTTAACTATCTTGCGCTCTCACGTCTTTCAGTACGCACCAAGGTCAAGAATCTGTTCCTTACGGGGCAGAACGTGAATATGCACGGTATAGGGGGAGTTCCGATGACCGCGATAGAGACTGCCGAGGCCGTGGAGGGAAGCACCGCATTGAGAAATGAAATAGCTAATGATATAATATGAAGCCATTTAAACTGCATCTGATTTATCCCCGCTGGGAGAAGCTCAAGGGACAGACCACTTTCAATCTTCCGCCTCACGGCCCTGTGGCTTTCGCCGCCACACTGCCTGAGTGGGTGGACGTGTTCTTCACGGACGAGAACGTCGAGGCGATAGACTTCGAGAAGGAATGCGACGGCGTAGCCATCTCGATGATGCTCAGCACCCAGGTCAAGCGGGGCTGGAAGATCGCCGAGGAGTTCCACAAGAGGGGCAAGCTCTGTATGGCCGGAGGCATCTCCACTATGCTCCACGCCGAAGAGATGGTCGAGCATATGGACAGCGTCTTCCTGGGAGAATCCGAAGGCAGGATGGAGGCCGTGATGCAGGACTGGGTGAACGGCAGGCTGCAGAAGGTCTATAACTATATGGGCCGACAGCCCGACATAGAACTCGTGGGACCTTGCCGCAGAGACCTTTACAAGCGTGAGCTCTACAATCACAAGGGTGTGCAGATGGTGGATCTCTTCCACGCGAGCCGGGGCTGCCGCTTCAGCTGCTATCCCTGCGCGGTCTCGTATCTGGGCGGCCGCGTGTTCAGACCGCGTCCGATAGACAAGGTGGTGGAGGATATGGCCGGCATCGACAACAACCGTCTCTTCATAGTGGACAACTCCCTGGCGCAGAACAAGCAGTGGGAGAAGGAACTCTTCACCGCCATAGCCCCTCTGAAAAAGAAATGGATAAGCCATACCATAGAGGATGACCCCGAGGTGCTCGACCTCGCCGCGAAGGCCGGAGCCTGGTATGTGTATCAGGCGGTCTATGACACATCCGACTATATCAAGGAAAGGGTCAAGCGCTATCACGACTACGGCATAGGCGTGGAGGGGACCATCCTTCTGGGCCTGGACAACCAGACGGAAGACGACATCAAGCGGCTCATAGACTTCCTCGGGGAGATCGACCTCGACCTGGCGGAATTCACGGTGATGACCCCGTTCCCTCATACGAAGGGCTACGATGACCTCCTGCGTCAGGGCCGCATCTTCGACTTCGACTGGGACCATTACAATGCCGGACAGGTGGTTTTCCACCCTAAGCATATGAGCGCCGAGCGGCTTCAGGAGCTCTACGACTACGCCTGGAAGAGCTTCTACAGCGACGAGAGCCAGGAGCAGAAGATGTTCCGTCTCTTCTGTCAGGTGGCTATGCGCGAGATGGAGGACGGCACTTACCGTCCGCGTGACCGGAAGCTGGCTAACCGTTCCTTCGGCAGGGACGTGGTGAGAGTAATAAAGAAATCAGACAATACGCAGAACGCAATATGAAAGTATCTCCTGACTATTACGATGAGATATTCCCTTTCAAGGGACAGTGGGATATGCCGTCGAGCTGCGGACTGAAGGTCCGCCGCGCGGACGGGAAGACTTACGTCATAGTGACGGAACTCTATCAGGACAATCCCGGGACCTCCGTGACCTATGCCTCCCGTTCCCTCGCGGAGCAGATATGTCAGGCCAAGGGGCTTGAGCTGAAAGATATATGTTTCGTGGAGTGTAATCCCTGCACGAACTCCAAGCTTTCTTTCTACGACGAGGAATACTTCGAGGTGGATTTCGGTGCGGATCCCGCACACAAATACCGTCAGCTTACAAGGGACGAAGTGGACAGAATGCTGGGGAGATAGGGGAGGAAGAGATGGGCTTGATACTGAGGGCTGCCTTGCCGGTGGCGGTCCTGCTGGCCGCGTTTCAGCTGAACGCGCAGACGATAAGAATCTGGGGAGAGGGGACAAGACACCACGCCTCTCAGGCTCTGCTGACCGCATATCCCTGCGAGGGTTCCTCCATCTCGGTGATAGTCTGTCCGGGCGGCAGCTATTACTGGCTGGACATCGACAACGAGGGCAAGCTGGTCGCCAGGCAGCTGAATGCTGCGGGGATAAGCGCCTACGTGCTTTCATACCGGGTGGGCGGCATCACTCCGTTCATCTTCCACAGGGGACTGGTGTTCCGGGGGAAGAGCCATCCGGATATGATAGCCGACCTGCAGAGGGCCATAAGCCTGGTGCGCAGCGGGGCCGCGGGAGAGCCCGCACCGGAGAAGCTGGGTGTGATGGGCTTCTCGGCGGGAGGACATCTGGCGATGTGCTCCGCGTGCTTTTTCGATACGGATTTCCCGAAGGGGCAGACAGGGGCACCGTCGCGGACAAGTCTGAAGCCGGATTTCGTCGCGGCGCTCTATCCTGTGGTCACGATGGATGAGCCGTATGTCCACCGCCGCTCCCGCAGGGGGCTGCTCGGAGAGGGTAGAGTCTATTCGGGAAGTATGAGGGACTCGCTCTCAGTGGAAAAGAAGGTCAGGGACGACTGTCCGCCGGTGTTCCTGCTGAACACGGAAGATGACCGGGTGGTGGATTGGCAGAATTCAGCTCTGCTGGATTCTGCACTCACAGCCCGGGGAGTGCCGCACGAGTACCGGCGCTTCGAAACAGGCGGACACGGGTTCGGGTCTAACGATGAGCTGGGCAGCGCTCAGACGCGGGGCTGGATGCGGCTCTTCGTGGACTGGCTCGGGAGGCTGTTCCCGGAGCTGTCCGGAGCTGAGCTCCCGGCGGCGAGATAGGCGTAGATAGAGAAGAGAAGGGACCGCCGCTTGCCCCGGGCCCTCGGAGGAGGAGGGGGGGAGAAGTGGAAAGAAAAAGATTGGACGGCTGAAAGCCGGCCGAAGAGAATATGAGTATGGATATAGAATTCAAAACGCCCGAAGAGATCAAGGCGTACCAGGAAGAGCTGCTGCACAAGGCTCTGGAGTATCTGAACGGGAACTCGCGCTACTACAGGCGGATGTTCTCCGAGCACGGCATCGACATCAGCGGGATAAGGCATCTGGAGGACCTCGAACGCCTCCCGTTCACGGAGAAGAAGGACCTTCAGCTCTACAATGACGACTTCTGCTGCGTGCCGCGAAGCAAGATAATCGACTATATCACGACTTCGGGGACGCTGGGCGAGCCGGTGCTTTTCGGCTGCACGGACGCGGACCTGGACCGCCTGGCCTATAACGAGGCGAAATCCTTCCGCTGCGCGGGACTCGACGAGAACAGCGTGCTCCAGCTGATGACCACCATAGACAAACGCTTCATGGCGGGACTCGCTTACTTTCTGGGTCTCAGGAAGATGGGAGCGGGAGTGATACGCGTGGGAAACGGTATTCCGGAGCTTCAGTGGGACACGGTACGCCGTTTCCGTCCGGACGCCATAATGTGCGTGCCTTCGTTCATCCTGAAACTCATCGAATATGCCGAGGCGCACGGAATCGACTACAGACACAGCAGCATAAAGAAGATCATCGGCATAGGCGAGGGCCTGCGCGAACAGGACTTCAGCCTGAACCTGCTCGGCCGCCGCATCCACGAGAAATGGCCTGAGGTGCAGCTCTATGCCACATATTCCTCCACCGAGATGGGCGCTACCTTCAGCGAGTGCGAATGCGGCTGCGGCGGACACGTGCATCCCGAGCTCATAATAGTGGAGATCATCGGCGAGGACGGAAAACCGGTGCCGGACGGGCAGCCGGGCGAGGTGGTCGTCACCACGCTCGGAGTGGAAGCTATGCCTCTGCTGCGTTTCCGTACGGGGGACATCAGTGTGAAGCACACGGCCCGGTGCGCCTGCGGCAGATGGTCCTATCGCCTCTCGCCGCTTCTGGGACGCAAGAACAATATGATCAAGCTGAAGGGCACGACCCTCTATCCGCCGGCCATAAACGATGTCCTGGACAATACCGAATACATCGACAACTACGTAGTCATAGTCCGGAACTCCGATGCGGGCACGGACGATGTACTGGTGAAGGCCGGACTGAAATACGACCCGCACTTCGATGTGGTGAAGGAACTGAAGGACCGTTTCCGCTCCCGCATCCGCGTGGCGCCTTCCATCGAAATCTGCTCCGCCGCGGAGATAGCCGCCATAAACTTCCCGGCGAAGAGCCGCAAGCCTGTCAAGTTCATAGACGAAAGAAAGAAATAAATAAAATATGGATACCGCACGTTTCGAGTCAATGCGTCCTTACCGCGACGCTGAAGTGCCCGCCGCTATGGCGCGCATCGCCGCCCATCCGTCGTTCTCTATGCTGGCCTCGTACCTTTTTCCGGGCACACCTGTGGAGCAGGTCAGGGCTCTGCTGCTGTCCTTCCGCAGCATCTCGGACTTCCAGCTGGGCGTGATGAAGGCCTTCAACGAACAGGTCATAGAGCGGAGCACCACCGGTTTCACTTTCGGCGGAGCGGAGAAGATAGACCCGGACAGACGCTATCTCTTCGTGAGCAACCATCGCGACATCGTGCTGGATTCCAGCCTGATGCAGTATGCGCTCTATCTGAGGGGACACGATACCACCGAGATCACCTTCGGCGCGAACCTGATGCAGGGTCAGCTCCTCATAGACATCGGAAAGAGCAACAAGATGTTCCGCGTCGAGAGGGATGGCGTCACCCCGCGCGACTTCTACAACAGTTCCCTCCTCCTGTCGGAGTACCTCCGCTATACCCTTCTGGACAAGCGTCAGTCCGTCTGGATAGCCCAGCGCAACGGACGCACCAAGGACGGGATAGACCGCACCGACCAGGGCATAGTGAAGATGTTCGGAATGAGCGGTACAGGCGACCGCGTCACATCGCTCTCGGAGCTGAACATAATGCCTGTGAGCGTGTCCTATGAGTGGGAACCCTGCGATGTGCTCAAGGCTCTGGAACTTTACGTCACCGGCAGCGGCGGCACCTACATAAAAAAGCCCGGCGAGGACCTGAACAGCATCCTGACCGGTCTGATGCAGCCGAAGGGCCGCGTGCACATCGAGTTCTGCGATCCTGTGACCGAGGCGGACCTGAGAGCCTTCGACGGCGTGCCTAACGTGCAGTTCCACAGGAAGGTGGCCAATCTGCTCGATGCCCGCATCAGCGCGGCGTTCAGGCTCTATCCGAACCATTACATCGCGCACGATCTGCGCTACGGCAGCAGAGCCTTCGAGGACAAGTACAGCGATGAGCAGCTGGTGGCCTTCGACGAGCGTCTCGAGTCTCTGAACAAGTATCAGGACGCCGACCCCGACAGGCTGAAGGACATCTTCCTCGGCATATACTCGAATCCTATAGCCGTCCCCGTAACAGAGAAGTAGATGGACTTCTGGGAGATATTCACTCTCGTCACCGGACTCGTCTACATCGTGCTCGAAATCCGTCAGAGCCGTCTGATGTGGGCTGTGGGCGTGCTGACAGGTGTCGCGGCCGTCGTAGTCTTCGCCCGGGAAGCGCTCTGGGCGTCTATGGGGCTGAATGTCTATTACGTGCTCATATCCTTCTGGGGCCTCTACGCCTGGACGCGGGACGAAAAGAGACTCTCCGCCTCACAGGCGGCGGAAGACGCTCTGCACCTGCGTCCGCTAAAGCTCCGCGTTCTGCTTCTGAGCGCGTGCCTGCTCGTGGCGGGTACTGCGGCCCTCGTGCTTCTGCTGCGCGCGCTCTCAGATCCGATGCCTGTTCCGGACGCTTGCGTGGCCGTGCTCAGCGCCATAGCCACGTGGTGGCTGTCGCGTTCGCACATCGGCCAATGGTGGCTCTGGATCGCCGCCGATCTCTGCTCCACGCTGCTCTGCGCGGGACAGGGACTCTATGGAATGACTGCCCTCTATGCCTTCTACACCCTGTCGGCAGTCGTAGGTTATCTGCACTGGCGGCGGCACGGGGTGTACGTGGAGTGATATCTTTTTGCGCGCAGAGCTCTGCACTTTCTGAGAAATTGGATATATTTGTGGGCTAAAATTAATACAATATGATAATCATCGTCGACAGCGGCGCTACCAAAACTGACTGGTGCTCCGTATCTGAATCAGGAAAAATCTCCAATGTCAAGACAGCGGGAATGAACTTCGCGGTTATGCCTCCGGATGCCATAAGAGAAATCGTAAACGAGGCCGCGGCAGCTCTGAACCCCGGAAACGAGGCGGTTACGCAGGTGCATTTCTATGCCGCCGGGCTTATCGTACAGCCGGGAGAAAGCGTTCCCGCGTCCGCAGCGGCGCTGCACGAAACTCTTTCGGGCTTCTTTCCGCAGGCAGTGATGGAGTACGCTTCCGATCTTCTGGCGGCCGCCCGCGCCGTCTGCGGACACGCCCCGGGCATCGCGACCATCCTCGGGACAGGGTCCAACAGCTGCTTCTTCGATGGTGAGAAAGTGGTGAAAAATGTCCGTTCCGCAGGTTTCATCCTCGGAGACGAGGGCGGAGGAGCCTGTCTCGGAAAGCTCTTTATGGCCGATTTCCTGAAAGGACTGGTCCCTGAGCCGGTGTCTTCCGAGTTCGCATCTGACTTTACCGTGGACTATATGACTGTGGTTCAGAATGTCTATAAGAGCGCCGCACCTTCAAAATATCTCGGCAGCTTCGCCCCGTGGATTCTCGAAAGATACGACAGGAGCGAGTATGTCCGCACCCTGGTGGACGGAAACTTCCGCAACTTCATCGAAAGAGCCCTGAAACAGTACGACATAACGAAATATCCTGTCGGCGTGGTGGGCGGCTTCGGCTATCATAACCGGAAGGCTCTGCGCAAGGTGGCTTCCGAGTACGGCATCCGTTTTTCAGAGATCATAGCCGCTCCGGCAGAAGGACTTGTGAAATATCATAAAGGCGAAATCTGATGAGAACTACCGAACAATCCTCGCACTACGACAATCTGGACAAGATGAGCGTTCTGCAGATCCTGCGCGGCATCAATTCCGAAGACAAATGTGTGCCTGCAGCGGTGGAGAAGGCCATCCCGCAGATAGAGAAGCTCGTGGAGGGCATAGTCCCGAGAGCAGAGAAGGGCGGTAGGGTATTCTACCTCGGAGCCGGCACAAGCGGAAGGCTCGGCATAGTGGACGCTTCCGAGATCCTGCCCACCTATGGCTGCGGAGATGTCTTCGTAGGTATGATGGCAGGCGGCGACGGAGCCATACGCACGGCCGTGGAAGGCGCGGAGGACGAGCCGGAAGGCGGATGGAACGACCTTCAGCCCTATCACCCGGGCATAAATGATACCGTGGTCGGCATCGCCGCTTCGGGCACTACTCCCTATGTGATCGGAGCCCTGAAAGAGGCCCGTTCCAGAGGGATGCTCACAGGATGCATCACCTGCAACGAGGGCAGCCCGGTAGCCGCCGCCTGCGAGTGCCCGATAGAGGTGGTGGTCGGTCCGGAATTCGTGACCGGAAGCACCAGGATGAAGGCGGGAACCGCACAGAAGCTCGTGCTGAATATGATATCCACCTCCGTGATGATCCGTCTTGGGCACGTGAAGGGCAACAAGATGCTCGATATGCAGCTGACTAACCTCAAGCTCGTGGACCGGGGGACCAGAATGATAATGTCCGAAACAGGCATCACTGACTACGGCCGCGCCAAGGAGCTTCTCCTGCGTTACGGGCACGTCCGTGAAGCTGTGGACGCATACAAGTCCGGCCGGTGACGATGAAAGAACAGTATCCTTCCCGCCTGCTGTCGGACGCCGTGGAGGCCATTTCTTCCCTTCCCGGAGTGGGGGAGAGGAGCGCACTGCGTCTTGCCCTGCACCTTCTGTCGCAGCCAAAGGAGAATGTCCACCATTTCGCGGACGCCATCCGCGCTCTCTCCGACAACGCTCTCTACTGCAGCGACTGCCGGATGATTTCAGACGGGGAGCGCTGCGCCATCTGCTCCGACGCCTCCCGCGACCATCGCACCATCTGCGTAGTGGAAAGCGTGCGGGACGTGATGAGCATCGAGGCCACCGGCCAATACCGTGGCGTATATCACGTTCTGGGCGGCATCATTTCGCCGATTGGCGGCGTGGGGCCGTCGGATCTCACCATAAGGGAACTTGTCGGCAGGCTCTCCGCCCTCGGCTCAGGGGATAATCCTGCTGAGCTGATACTTGCGCTCAGCGGAGACGTGGAGGGGGAGACCACCTCCTTCTACATCTACCGTCAGGTCTCCCCGCTCGGAGTGAAGGTGACGACGCTCGCGCGCGGACTCGGCTTCGGGGCCGACCTCGAATACGCCGACTCTCTCACGCTGGGTCGCTCGCTGCTTAACAGACAGATATTCAAGCCATAATGACATTTCTAGAAGTTCTTGGAGTCATTGTCCTGGCCCTATCCCTCTGCGCTGACTGCTTTGCAGTCTGTGTCTGTTCCAGTGTCACCCTCGACAAGGTGGAATGGAGAAGCGTATCTCCCATCGCCCTTGTCTTCGGCATCGTGCAGGCGGGACTGCTCCTTTCCGGCTACCTTTTCGGAGACCTTTTCATCGGCTATGTGCAGAAGGCGGCGCACTGGATCGGCTTCCTGCTTCTGCTCTATGTGGGCGGCTCGATGATACTCGAGTCTCTCCGGGAGGAATGCGAGGTGAGGAACCTGAACGGGCTTGGAGCGGTGATTCTGGGAGCTGTCGCGACGAGCATCGACGGCCTCGCCGTGGGGGTCTCCCTGTCTATGGGCCAGCTGGAAATGCACGATATAGTACTGGATACTGCCGCAGTCTTTCTGGTGACCTTCCTTTCCGTCTTTACGGGTATGTTCTTCGGGCACAGGCTCGGGCACAGGCTCGGCAAGAGAGCCGAACTTGCCGGAGGCGCAGTTCTGATTCTGATAGGACTGAACATTCTGCTGGGAATCGTTTAGTAACGGCATTCTTGTGCCTTTTTCCGATTCTTTTTATTACCTTTGCGCGCCGGCCTATCTGTAGAGCCGGCGGGTTACGCGCGTATCATCCGACAGACTTGCCGGGAAATCAGGAAGAGAAATGATCAATATTTTCTACAGACACGACGGCCAGGTGGACGTTTCTCAGGCCATAGCCGATTTCGGCACCCTCAAGAAGGAAGATGTCCTCTGGATAGACCTTCTGGACCCGGACGGAGATGAGAAGAGGGCCGTCGAGACTTTTCTCGGAACTGAAATCCAGAGCCGTGCCACGGCCGAGGAGATCGAGAGTTCGTCCCGTTTCTCCGAGGACGACAGGGCCATCTACGCGAATACGAACTACCTTACTCCTTCCGATGACGAGTTCAAGTCCGACCCCGTGTCCTTCACGATAGCAGGGGAGACTCTCGCCACTCTGCGCGAAGTTCCGCTGCGAAGCTTCAACACCCTGCAGATGAAGCTTATGGCGCGGCCCTCCCTCTTTCCTAACGGCTTTGCCATCTTCCTCGCCATAATGGACCAGAGAGTCGACCTCGACGCGGACATAGTCGAGATCCTCTCGAAGGACACCGCGCGCTTCAGCCGCAGGATAAACCAGCAGGAGCAGATTAACGAGGACTTCATCCTGGACATAAACCAGCTCCAGGAGAACACGATGGTGGTACGCGAGAATGTGGTGGACAAGCAGCGGCTCATCTCGAACATAATGAAGAGCGGCCGCTATCCGAAGAAATACGACCAGAGGCTGAATGTCCTCCTGCAGGACATAGCTTCCCTGATAAACCACACGAACTTCAACTTCGAGCGTCTCGAATATCTCCAGGACACCGTCCTGGGCCTCATCAATCTCGACCAGAGCCGGGTGATGAAGATATTCACACTGGTGTCCCTGCTTCTGATGCCTGCCACACTCGTGGCAAGCTTCTACGGGATGAACGTCACCCTGCCTTTCGCCCGGCTTCCTCTGGCCTGGCTCTTCATCGTCCTGGTGATGCTGCTCGTGGTGCTCTCGCTCTGGTTCGTCTTTAAGCGCAGGCGGATGCTGTAGGCGTAGCGCCCGCCTCTGCCTGAGCGATCCTCTGCCGGAGTGCATCTCCCTTTTTGTGCCGAAGCGATCCCGCAAGGGCTTCGTTCTGTATCACTTAAACCTTTATAAGAGCCAGATTCCTTACAATCTGAAATCCTCCTGCGCACTTTTTGTTTATAATTATAGGCAAAGTCTTGCCCGTAAGAAAAAAGTGTATTACATTTGTCACACTATAAAAACGGTTTGCAGATAACTGCACATAATTCACTAAAACGATTTGAAATGGATTTGAAAAATGCTGCCGCCGGAACGCTCGAATCTGGAGATATAATGATCCGGATAGCTCCGGCTGAAACCAAGGGCCTGCATATCGAACTCGACAGCACCGTCGCCGCCCAGTTCGGAAGGCAGATCCGCACAGTCATTACAGAGACCCTCACGGGACTCGGCATCGAAGACGCCGACGTGAAGGCCGTAGACAAGGGGGCCCGCGACTGCACCATACGCGCCAGAGTCACGGCCGCCGCAGTACGCGCCACCGGCAAGGATGTTTGGGCATAAAGAGATCAGGATTATGGAAGACAGATTGAGAAGAACTATGATGTTCATTCCGGGAAACAACCCGGGAATGATGCAGGACGCTTACATTTACAGGCCGGACTCCATTATGCTGGACCTGGAGGATTCCGTCACTATGGCGGAGAAGGATGCCGCCCGTCTGCTCGTGTACAATGCCCTCAAGTCCATCGATTACGGTGACATAGAGATGGTAGTGCGCATAAACCCTCTCAGCACCCCTTACGGCCGCAAGGACGTGGAGGCTGTGGTGAAGGCCGGCGTGCAGGTAATACGTATGCCTAAGACCGAGACCGCTGACGAAGTCCGCGAGCTCGAGGCTGAAATCGTGAAGGTGGAGAATGAAATCGGCTGCCTCGGAAGAACGAAGATAATGGCCGCCATCGAAAGCGCGGAAGGCATCTGCAACGCTTTCGCCATCGCCAAGGCCTCGAAGCGTATGATGGGTATCGCCCTGGGCGCCGAAGACTACTGCGCGAGCCTCAAGACCCAGCGCACCCCGGGCGGAGACGAGCTGCTCTATGCCCGCCAGACCATAGTGGTGGCCGCACGCGCGGCCGGGGTATATGCCCTCGATACCGTATTCTCGAATCTGGACGATATGGAGTCTTTCCGCAAGGAAGTGGAACTCATAAAGACGCTCGGTTTCGACGGCAAGTCCATCATCAACCCTCGTCAGATCCGGATAGTCAACGAAGTGTTCGCCCCGAGCGGGAAGGCCATAGAGAAGGCGAGAAAGATCCTCGCCGCCATCAGGGAGGCCGAGCAGAAGGGCTCCGGAGTCATTTCTCTGAACGGCAAGATGGTGGACCGTCCCGTAGTCATCAGAGCGCAGCACACCATCGACCTTGCCGTCGCTTCAGGTATCATCTCAAAGGAAGAAGTTTATGAGTAGTTTGAAAGACAGGGCGGACGGCATCCGCAGGATCGCTGCCGCTATGGGCAAAGAGGTCTATTCCGGTGAGACCGTAAAGAACACCGTATTCCGCAAGGACCTTCAGAAAGCCGACCATAAGGTAGTCACCCTCGAAGAGGCCATAACGAGAAGCGGCCTGAAGGACGGGATGACCATCTCCTTCCACCACCATTTCCGCGGCGGCGACAAGGTAGTGAATATGGTAGTGGACAAGCTCGCGCAGATGGGCTTCAAGAATCTGCATCTGGCAGCTTCCAGCCTCTCCGACGTGCACGCTCCCCTCATTGAGCACATAAGAAACGGTGTCATAACGAAGATTTCCACTTCAGGACTTCGTGGCGAACTGGCCAGGGAGATATCGCACGGCCTTATGAAGGAACCTGTAGTGTTCCGCAGCCACGGCGGCCGCGGCAGCGCCATCGCCACTGCAGACCTGCACATAGACGTGGCCTTCCTCGGAGCCTCTTCCAGTGATCCTGCCGGAAACGCAAGCGGCTACTCCCGCTCAGAGCACGCCAAGTCCATCTGCGGCTCGCTCGGCTACGCCAAGCCTGACGCCCAGTATGCGGACAAGGTGGTCATAATCACAGACGACCTCGTGGACTACCCGAACACCCCTAACTCCATCTCCGAGCACGATGTGGACTTCGTGGTCCTCGTGGATTCCGTGGGAGACTCGTCGAAGATTTCCTCCGGCGCCATCCGCGACACGAAGAACCCTCGCGACATACTCCTCGCGATGAGCGCCGCCGATGTCATAATAAACAGCGGCTACTTCAAGGAAGGCTTCTCCATTCAGACCGGCTCGGGCGGCGCATCCCTCGCGGCGGTAAAATACATCAGGGAGAAGATGCTTGAAAAAGGCATCCACGCCAGCTTCGCTCTCGGCGGCATCACGGCCCATATGGTGAAGATGCACGAAGAAGGCCTCATCGAAAGGCTCATCGACGTGCAGTCCTTCGACCGCGTGGCGGCCGAATCCATAAAGAACGATCCGTTCCACAAGGGTGTCTCGGCAAATGAATACGCTGCGGCGGACGAGTCCGGCTCAGCCGTGCATTATCTGGACATAGTGATCCTTTCCGCCCTCGAGGTGGACGTGAACTTCAACGTGAACGTTCTTGTGGGCAGCGACGGTGTCATCCGGGGTGCCGTGGGAGGCCATCCTGACACTGCTGCGGACTCCGCCCTCTCCATCATAGTATGTCCGCTTCTGCGCGGGAGAATCCCTTGCGTAGTGGATGAAGTCACCACCCTCATCACTCCGGGTTCCACAGTCGATGTGGTCGTGACGGAGTACGGTATAGCCGTGAATCCGCGCCGGGGCGAAATCGCCGGAAGGCTCCGTGCCGCCGGGATGAAGGTAGTGGATATCAATGCGCTCAAAGACCTGGCTCTCGAGCAGATAGGCACACCTGACCCACTGCCGTTCGGCGACAAGGTGGTAGGCGTCGTGATGAACCGCGAGGGCACGGTGCAGGATGTCATAATGAATATCGAAGACTAGGCGCGTTCCGTATGGGGATCACGCTTGAAGAGCTGCTTGCGAGCCGCGAAGCGAGGGCGCTTCGCCAGAAGGATTATCTGCGGGATTATCCTGAAGGAACCCTCGTATCCCTCACCGTCATAATGCCGGGCAGCGTCAAGCGTGATTCAGCATCTCTGATAACAGCCCAGGCGGCCGTGACGGCGATGGTTTCCGCTTTCGGCCGCAGTATGGTGACACTCGAGCTGCGGGACCTGCCCACAGGATATGAAGCCTATATGGTCACGTCTCTGCCTTGCCTTCAGGCCAAGGCGGAGACTTGCCGTATAGAGGACAGCCATCCTCTCGGGCGGCTTTTCGATCTGGACGTGATCGGCTCCGACGGCATCCCCGTATCCAGGACCGCAGTCGGCAAGGCCCCGAGGGGCTGCCTGCTCTGCGGTAATACGGCCGCGTATTGTATGAGAAACCGCACGCACACTCAGGAGGAACTCCTGAGGAGGATCGGCGAGATGATAGATGCCTATGTGCGGTAGATTCTTCATAAATACGGTTCCGCTCTCCCTTTCTTCAGTGCGCCGCCGCGTGGAGGACTTCCTCGCCCGGAACGGCCTGCGCTATGCCCCGATGGACACATACGTGACCGTCAGCGAAGATGAGGAAGGGGACAGGATTCTGGCGGGGGGCGGCCTGGAAGGCAATCTCATAAAATGTGTGGCCGTCAGCGAGGAGGCCCGTTCGGAAGGCCTTACCGCGAAGCTCATCTCCGCTCTTCTCGCCCTCGGGCGCGAAAGGGGCTATGACACCATACGCCTTTTCACCAAGCCTTCGAACCGCAGCATCTTCGCCAGCCTGGGCTTCACTCTTCTGGGCTCATCCGATGCGGCCATCCTTATGGAGACAGGCTCTGACGCTCTCAGGGAATACGAGAAGTACCTCTCCTCACTCAAGTGCGGAGGCAGCGCCGGAGTCATAGTGATGAATGCCAATCCTTTCACTCGCGGTCACCGCTATCTGGTGCAGCAGGCCGCCTCGCAGGTGGACAGGCTCTATGTCATCGCCGTGAAGGAGGACCGCTCAGTCTTCCCGTCCGGGGAAAGGCTCGAGATGATCCGCAGGGGCTGTGAGGGGATAGGCAACGTGACTGTATGCAAGGGAAGCGATTATGCCGTCTCCGCAGCCACGTTCCCGACCTACTTCCTGAAAAAGGCGGACGATGCGACCCTCGCATATATGGATCTCGACCTGGACATATTCGCAAGGCATATAGCCCCCGCATTGGGCGCAACGCGCCGCTTCGCGGGGAGCGAGCCGGAGGACGCTCTCACGCGTCTGTACAATGCCCGGATGGCGGCTCTGCTGCCGGAGCGCGGGGTGGAGTTTGTCGAAATTCCGAGGCTTGAGCAAGACGGCAGACCGGTGAGCGCGAGTGGGGTCAGAGCGGGATTGGACGTCGGCGATTTCGCCGCGGCCGCTTTGATGGCTTACCCGACTACGCTTCCGCATCTGCTTTCGCACCTGGCCCAGAAGGCTCTGCGCGAGGAGCTTGACACTACTCCGAAGCCGGGTCTGGTGGACCGTGCGGACAGCGGCGCGCACTCCGATATGGACTACGCTCTTATGTCAGAGGGGATAGCGGCTCTGCGTCCGTTTTTTACGGAGATAGCCGTCCGCTCTTATGAGAGAGCTGACGCGGAAAGCGTCCGCAGCATAGGCATACGGGCGGAAAAGGCTATGCTCGAAGCGACTGGCGGAGTGAACACGCACAAGGGTGCGCTTTTCTGCATCGGCCTGGCTGTCAGCGCGGCGGCATCTCTTCTGGGCTCGGGAGAAGAAGAACTCAACGCGAAGAATCTGCAGCGCGTCATTTCGCTTCTTGCGAGCGGCATCCCGCAGGCGGAAGGTACTCACGGGGCGGATGTAAGACGCTCATACAGAGTGGGCGGGGCGCTTGACAATGCTATGCGCGGCTACCCCTCTCTTTTCGAAGACTGGCTGCCTTTCTACCGTTCGCTGCGGGGCGATCCGTACAGGAACCACCGCACGCTGCTGCGCATAATGTCCTCTCTGGACGATACTAATATCCTGCACAGGACCTCCGCGCAGACGCTCGCCCGGGTGAAGGAAGTTTCGGCGAAGCTTTGCGGGGACTTCAGTATCAGCGCGCTGGAGGAGCTTAACAGAGAATTCATTTCGGAGAACATATCTCCCGGAGGAAGCGCCGATATGCTTTCGCTGACTATATTTATCACTAACATTATAAACCAATAACATTATTTCTTTATGGAAGAACTGATTCCACAAGGTGTTTATCTTAAAAACGGCAGGACGCTTATCAAAGATGCCGCCGGAATGCCTTCTGCAGAGCAGGCCCGCGAAAATACCATCGCTTACAGGATCCTGCGTTCGCACGACGTAGACGGTTCCAAGGGTAAGAAGATGCGCATACGCTTCGATGCGATGGTTTCCCACGACATTACCTATGTGGGCATTATCCAGACTGCGCGTGCAAGCGGTCTCGAAAAGTTCCCGCTGCCTTACGCTATGACGAACTGCCACAACTCGCTCTGCGCTGTGGGCGGAACCATCAATGAGGACGACCACGTGTTCGGTCTGTCGGCCGCCAAGAAATACGGCGGTATCTATGTGCCCGCAAATCAGGCAGTCATACATCAGTACACCCGCGAGGCCATCGCCGAGTGCGGCCATATGGTTCTCGGCTCCGACAGCCATACGCGCTACGGCTCTCTCGGCTGTATGGGTGTGGGCGAAGGCGGCGGCGAGCTCGTGAAGCAGCTCCTCAGGAACACCTGGGACATCAACGCTCCTGAAGTGGTTCTGGTATGGCTCGAAGGCAAGCCTAAGAAGGGTGTCGGTCCGCACGATGTGGCCATCTCCCTCGTGAAGGCGGTGTTCGAGAACGGTTTCGTGAAGAACAAGGTGCTCGAATTTGCCGGCCCGGGCGTGGAAAACCTCTCCATCGACTTCCGCAACGGCATCGACGTGATGACCACCGAGACCACCTGTCTGAGCTCCATCTGGATCACGGACGGGAAGGTCGAGGAATACTACAGGATGCACGGACGTCCTCAGGCATACCGCTGTCTCGCTCCCGGCGAGGTCGCGTACTACGACAGTATGATCAGAATCGACCTCTCGCAGCAGGAGGCGATGATCGCCCTGCCGTTCCATCCATCGAACGCATACACCATCCACGAGTTCCGGAAGAACCCGAAGGCCATACTCGAGGCAGTCGAGGCGGACGCGCGCAAGCGCTTCGGAGACAAGATCTCCATCGACCTCGTAGGCAAGCTGCGTGACGGCAAGGCCGTCGCTGACCAGGCGCTCATCGCCGGCTGCTCGGGCGGAACTTACGAGAACCTCAGCGAGGCTGCCGCCATCCTGAAGGGCAAGACCATAGGCAACGACTACTTCACGATGTCCGCTTACCCTCAGTCCACTCCGGTGTACCTCGCGACCACACGCAACCGCATAGCCGAGGAGCTGCTCGAGGCGGGCGTAGTCATCAAGCCTGCGTTCTGCGGTCCTTGCTTCGGAGCCGGCGATGTGCCGGCCAATAACGGTCTGTCCATCCGCCACACCACCCGCAACTTCCCGAACCGCGAGGGTTCCAAGCCGGGTCAGGGACAGATCTCGCTCGTCTGCCTGATGGATGCCCGCTCCATCGCTGCTACAGCGGCTAGTGGCGGAGTCATCACCGCAGCCACGGACATCGAGTACAACGACACTCACGCGCCGTATTCATTTGACGACCGCATCTACAAGAGCCGCGTTTACAACGGCTACGGCCACGCCGACCCTTCCGTGGAGCTGCGTTACGGCCCGAACATCAAGGACTGGCCTAAGATGTATCCTATGCAGGACAATATGCTCCTCGAACTGGCGGCGGTCATCCACGACCCTGTCACCACCACCGACGAGCTCATCCCGTCCGGCGAGACATCCAGCTACCGTTCGAACCCGATCAAGCTCTCCGAGTTCACGCTTTCGCGTCGGGTTCCGGAGTATGTGGGCATCTGCAAGAGAATCCGGCAGGAAGACCGCGAGCGCAGAGAAGGCAAGGTGCCGGCCCACGTGGCTGAGGCCCTCGCCAAGGTCTCCGCTCAGGCTTCGGACACATCCTTCGGCTCCTGCGTGTTCGCGAACAAGCCGGGTGACGGTTCCGCGCGCGAGCAGGCGGCATCCTGCCAGAAGGTTCTGGGCGGCGATGCCAATATCTGCTATGAGTACGCGACGAAGCGCTACCGCAGCAACTGCATAAACTGGGGCATAGTTCCGTTCACGATCGACCCTCAGACCGCTTTCGACTACAAGCCGGGCGACTTCGTGTTCATCAGGGGCATCCGCGAGGCCATTCTCTCCGGCAAGGAGGAGATCGACGCCAAGGTCATCTGCGACGCAGGGGTGAAGGACATACATCTGCACTTCCGTAACCTGACCGCCGACGAGCGCGAGATCCTTGCTGACGGCTGTCTTATGAACTATTACGCAGCACAGAAGAGTAAATAATAACATCTTATAAATCAAAATTTTATGAAAAAGATTCAGATGATCACCCCTATCGTGGAGATGGACGGTGACGAGATGACAAGAATCCTGTGGAAGATGATAAAGGACGAGCTTATCCTGCCTTTCGTCGACCTCAAGACAGAATACTATGATCTGGGCCTCGTGAACCGCGACAATACCGGCGACCAGGTCACCATAGATTCCGCGAACGCCGCGAAGAAGTACGGTGTGGCCGTGAAGTGCGCCACCATCACTCCTAACGCCAAGCGTATGACGGAGTACAAGCTGCATCAGATGTGGAAGAGCCCGAACGGAACCATCCGTTCGATGATGGACGGAACGGTGTTCCGCACCCCTATCACCATCCCATCCATCCATCCTGCGGTGAAGTTCTGGAAGAAGCCTATCACCATCGCCCGTCACGCCTACGGTGATGTCTATAAGAGCATCGACATCAGGGTGGATGAGCCGGGCACAGCCAAGCTCATCTTCGAGGGTGAGAGCGGCAAGAGGGAGGAGCAGGTGGTCCATACTTTCAAGGGCCCGGGCGTCCTCCAGGGTATGCATAACACCGACGCTTCCATACGTTCCTTCGCACACGCCTGCTTCAAATATGCTCTCGACCTGAAGCAGAGCATCTGGTTCGCCACGAAGGATACCATCTCGAAGAAGTACGACGGACGTTTCCGCGAGATTTTCGAGGAGGTATTCGAGGAGTATAAGGAGCGTTTCGCCGCTGCCGGCATTGAGTATTTCTATACTCTGATCGATGATGCGGTCGCCCGCGTCATGCGCAGCGAGGGCGGTTTCATCTGGGCCTGCAAGAACTATGACGGTGACGTGATGAGCGATATGGTCTCCACGGCCTTCGGTTCCCTGGCTATGATGACTTCAGTGCTCGTGAGCCCGGACGGCAAGTACGAGTATGAGGCTGCCCACGGTACTGTGACACGCCATTACTACAAGTATCTGGCGGGCGAGGAGACTTCCACCAACCCGATCGCGACGATTTTCGCCTGGAGCGGCGCGTTCCGCAAGAGGGGAGAGATGGACTCCATCCCCGAGCTGATGAATTATGCCGACCAGCTTGAGGCGGCCTGCTTCGATACTCTGAATGAGGGTATCGTGACCAAGGACCTCGCGAATCTGATGGAGGGTGTCACCCCTGTGGTGAAGAATTCCGCAGATTTCATCGCCGCGATCCGCAGCCGTCTCGAGAAGAGGCTCGCTTAGTCGCTTCGACAGGCTCAGCGCTCGCTTGCGGTCCCCGGAGCTTCCGCTTGCGGTCCCTGGGGCTTGTCGATGCTCCGGCTCAGCGTCCGTGAGGCGACATTAGGAATAAAGGATAGTCTGTAAAGGCTATCCTTTTTACGTTTAAGTATTTGGCGTTTCGGGGATTTTGGTGTTACTTTGCAGGGTTTTTTGAAAAGCAAGGTATTATCTAAAGAAATAAAATTATGAAAATCAGAACATTGGGCGCGATGGCGCTTATTGCATCCCTGAGTTTTGCAGTGTCCTGCCAGAAGGAAGACTATTCCTGGAAAAACATCCCTTACGATAAAGCAGAGGTCGCATCCGGTGCCGTAACCGCCACTGTAAACGGTGTCGCCGCCACAAGCGGAAATGTACAGCTGACCGCTGTCAGCAAGACCGAAGGGATGCTTGTGATGGAGAATCTCATCCCGGGCTACGGCTCAGTCTCCGCGAAAGCGGCTCTGAGCAAGGTCGAAGATACTTCTTACGATTTCTCCTGTGAGACTGCACTTACTCATCCGTCGGTCGTGCTTCCACGCAGCTCGGCCAGTCGGGAGGTATACGACCTCTACGTGCAGGGTAATATCACTACCGAAGGCAAGATTACTCTTCAGGCCGAGATCAAGGTCAAGAATGCGGCTCTGTGCGGTACCTGGAATCTTAAGAGGAATGCCGGCCTGATGGAAAACGGTCAGACTCCTCTTCCCGGACCTCTTGAGCTCAAATGGGTTGTCGCTGACGAGGCCGTGAACAAGAGACTCTCCACTACCGTCTGCCCGCTGGCAAATATGTGGGGCGGAATGATTGTGGCCGATGTGCTGAACAAGGTCACTTTCCTCGAGAACGGCAATATCACAGCCGAGTATTACACTCCGGAAAAAGTGGGAATGTATTCTCCCGATATCGATAAGGAGTCCAAGACCGCTTACTATCCGGCTACGACTCACGCCAAGGATGGCTCGAACGACTGGATTGCTTCTCCTGCGGCCAACTACGCTTTCTGGTACATCGGCGGCGACGTCTTTTATGTGGTTCCTAATGCGGCGGAGATAGCGGCGAGTCAGGGAAAACCTGTTTCTTTCGACCTGTCGAAGCTGGCCAAGCTCGCCGATTACGGCGTAAATGTGATCGAACTTGCAGCTATCGCCGCAGGGGTCATCAATGAGGGTGTGGATCTCAAGTACACACTGACTGAAAGTGCGCTGGACATCTATCTGGACAAGGATTCTCTCGATCCGCTCGTGCGTGCGCTGCTTTCTGACCCTACGAAGCTCGATGCCATTGTGGAAGAGCTCAAAAAAGGCGAGAACGGAATGTACATCACTATGGGCTTCAGCCTGCTCGGCATCTCCAAGCCTTCCGATCTGCTGCCTCTCTGGAACTCCACCACCACCTTCGAGCTGACTCTCCATCTCGAGAAATAGTGTGGTGTTCCGCTTTGTGACGCGAAGACAATAACTTAGCACTTTAAGAGGGTGACCCTGGGGGGTGATCCTCTTTTTTGTGGTGCTCCGCTGCCCGCAATGTGCTCCGGACAGAAGAGTATGACATATCCCAACAGGAAAGGGAATATGTTGGAACTGAACTCTTTTACAAAAAGAGCCATCAGCAGGAACGCGGGGCAGTTTTCGTACAGGATGTCTTATGTATTCACTGCTTTTTTATATCTTTGTGGTGACGGGTTTCGGTGGCGGGCGGAAGTCTGCTGATACTGAGCCGATAACGAGAAAATGACTGCCGTATGTTGTACCCGATTGGAATACAAAGCTTTGAGAAGATCAGAAAGGACGGTTTTGCGTACGTCGACAAGACAGCGCTGATTTATAACCTAGTCTCCACAGGTCAATATTATTTCCTGAGCCGTCCGCGCCGCTTCGGGAAGAGCCTTCTCGTGTCCACGATGGAGGCGTATTTCAGCGGGAAGAAGGAACTTTTCGGGGGTCTTGCGATGGAGAGTCTGGAGAAGGAGTGGAAAGAGTATCCGGTGCTGCATC